>CAYNZH010000014.1:31619-49295 GCA_964401685.1 uncultured Sphingobacteriaceae bacterium | reverse complement strand
ATATTGGAAACGGTGTGGAATTATGATGTGTACCCTTCTACGCGGACGATCGACAATTTTATTCTGACTTTCAGGAAATACTTTGAACCCGATCAGAAACATCCGATTTATTTCCATTCGATCAGGGGCGTGGGTTATAAATTTACTGATAACCAATAGGCGACACGATATGATGGTTTCAAACATACGTTGGGTCGTGATAGGATTTGCACTCGTAATTCTCCTGTTTGCCGCTTATCGCGTGCAGTACGAAATAGTGGCGATGGTCACCGGGGGGATAGGCTATTTGATCTGGAGCCATTATCGAGAAGGCACGGTGTTCCTGGCGACTCAAGCCTTTCAGAATCAGGATTACGCCAAAACAGAGCGGTTACTGGATGATATCAAACAGCCAGAATACCTGAGAAAAGGGCGGCGAAATTACTATGAATTTATGCGCGCCAATCTTGCTTTACAGCGGGAAGATTATGAAAGTGCTGAAATGCATTTCCAAATCGCATCCCGTTTGCCTTTTCGGCGGCCCAATGACAAGGCCATCATTTTGGTCAATCTTGCCAACCTGAATTTAAGAAAAAAAGAATATGAGCGGGTACAAGCCTATTTGGATCTGATAAAAGATTTAAAAACCTCGTCCCGCATCAAGCATATTGTACAAAAAATAGAAAACGAATTACCAACAAGAAAGTGAATAGAAAATTGAAAAACGATTTATTGATTCGTGCTGCGTTTTCGCAGCCCACTGAGCGCCCCCCAGTCTGGATGATGAGGCAGGCCGGTAGATTTATGAAAGAATATTGGGAAATCAAAAACCGGTATTCGTTCTTGGAGATGTGCAAAACGCCGGAAATCGCTGCGGATGTAACCATGTTGCCCGTTGATTTGCTCGATATCGATGCGGCAATCTTGTTCTCGGACATTCTGGTGACCGGCGAAGCAATGGGCGGGCAATTGAGTTTCGAACAGGGCGTCGGGCCACGTTTTGCCAATCCTGTTCGGACATGGGCAGATGCTGAAGCCTTGCGTACTGATGTGCTCGAAGACCTTCAATATGTAGGCGCGGCGATTCGCGAGACCCAGCAGCGCTTGGATCAGCGCATCCCTTTGATCGGCTTTGCAGGGGCTCCATTTACAGTTTTGAGCTACCTGGTTGAGGGCGGCTCTTCAAAGGATTTTAAAAGGACAAAACTCATGCTGAACAACGAGCCAGAGCTTGCCCACTTGATTTTGGGCAAAATCGCTGATGTCACCGTGGAGTACCTGAATATGCAGATTGAAGCGGGGGTCAATGCCTTGCAAATCTTTGACAGCTGGGCGATGGCTCTGTCCTGGAATGACTACAAGATCTTTTCCCACCATTATATCAAGCAAATCATTTCCAAGCTGAATCGCAAGGACGTGCCGATAATTTCCTTTGGAAAAGGGAGTTCTGTTTTCGCGCCGATTATGGCTGAGGCTGGACCGGACGTGGTTTCTGTAGACTGGAATGCTGATCTTTTGAATGTGAAAAAATCTCTTCCCCAGGGGATGGCGGTACAAGGCAATCTGGATCCTTTCGTTATGTACGCGGATAAGCCGGTGATAAAACGTAAGATCCATGAACTTTTCGAGCGCATGCGTGGAGAAGATGGATATATATTCAATCTCGGACACGGAATCATGCCGGACATGCCATTTGACAATGTCAAATATGCAGTCGAAGTGATCAAAGAGTTTAGGTACTAAGCACACGCGAACAGCTAAAACGTTATGATCTACCTGTACGCCAAAGCGATACATATAATTTTCGTCATCTGCTGGATGGCCGGCTTGTTTTATATAGTCCGGCTCTTCGTCTACCACAGCGAAGCAAAGCAGAAAAGCGATCAGGAATATCAGATCTTACACAGGCAATTTACAATCATGGAAAAAAGGCTGTGGTGGGCAATCACCACGCCTTCCATGTATTTGACCGTGCTTGCTGGTTTGGTCATGCTTTACGAAGTCCCCGCCCTGCTCACCGCAGGCTGGATGCACGTGAAGCTTGCCTTTGTCCTGGCTTTGGTAGTCTAT
Source organism: uncultured Sphingobacteriaceae bacterium (assembly GCA_964401685.1). Taxonomy (GTDB): domain Bacteria; phylum Bacteroidota; class Bacteroidia; order Sphingobacteriales; family Sphingobacteriaceae; genus DASRQK01. The sequence goes on along the minus strand of CAYNZH010000014.1, from coordinate 47,246 downwards.
CATTTTGTGTGTCAAAGAATTCTGTTTCGATTGCGGGATGAATTAAACCAATGGTCCTCACAGAGACTGAGAATTTGGAATGAGGTGGCCACCATCCTGCTTTTTGCGATTGTATTTGTCGTGGTGCTAAAAAGTGCGCTAAGCTGGATTTTCGGAGTACTGGGGATTCTGGTGTTTTCCATCGTACTTATGATGGCCGTACGGGTTTACAAGCGCTTCCGGGCCGCCGGGGGCGATCGTTAGCGAGGCGGTAGGATTTGTGCAGGCAGGCGCCTATTTTTAGCTCAAAAATCTTTTCGCAAGAGCTGGCTCGGGAATCATACAGCTGTCTCTTTTTCCGAACCACTTATAGCGGTTTTTCGCAGTAAGGTTGTACACGATGTCCCGCAAAAACCTGGGAATCAGAAGTAGAACACCCGAAATCCTCCATGCACCGCCCAGATCCCAGAGTATATAGAGGGCAGCGTCTGACTTGATGAGCTTTTTCTCTCCTCTGAGGTAAACCATCGATTCCCCACTCGAAGTCCGTTGGCCCAGGGCAGATTGGCTGGACGCAAAGAAAAACCTTTCCCTTTTATCCCAGCGGATAATAAAGCGAATCCAACCATTGCACAAGTTGCAGAGACCATCGAAGAGAACGATTTGCCGCATATCTAGGTAATATAATAATTTTTTTTGTATTTTGCAAGCATGGGATTAGAGATTGCTTCAATTGCCTCTGGCAGCAACGGTAATTGTTATTATATTGGAAACCAGAGCGACGCTATTCTGGTCGACGCAGGTATCTCATGCCGTGAGCTAGAAAAGCGTATGAGTAGACTCGAACTTTCTCTGGAAAAAGTGAAAGCTATTTTGATTTCCCACGAGCATAGTGATCATATTCGGGGTTTAGCGACCCTTGCGAATAAGTATCAGATCCCCGTGTTCATTCATGGTAAGACGAAAAGTGTTTGTAAACTGGCCATTCCTGACCGCCTGTTGCAAGAACTTCATCCCGAAAGCCAAATTTATGTTGGCACTATGAAGGTATCTGCTTTTTTCAAATATCACGACGCCATTGCGCCTTTGAGTTTTGTTATTGAAGAGGAAGGAGTGAAAGTCGGTGTATTTACGGACATAGGTCGTGTTTGTGAGTCGGTGATCCACCACTTTTCTCAGTGTCATGCGGCTTTTTTGGAGACAAATTATGATCCACAAATGCTTCTTAGCGGGAGATATCCTTATTTTTTAAAGAACAGAATCAGAGGTGGATTGGGGCATCTCTCCAACGAAGAAGCCCTTGAGTTGTTTGAACGACACCGCTCTCCTCATCTGAGACTATTGTTTTTGAGCCATCTTTCCCGCGACAACAACGATCCTGTGATGGTGCAAACAATGTTCAGGGCTCTCGCAGGCGACGTGGAGATTGTCCTCGCCAGCCGGGAATCGGAAACTCCTTTGTTTGGTATGACTGCGTCGGATATTTTTTGTAACTTGCAAGAGTCTACCCTATTGAATGATAATTTTTAACCATTAAACATTATGAATACGGACGTAAAATCCAATATCGAGGTTCAAAAAACGACACAATCACGGCTCAGTCAAGTCGATTTCAATCAACTCAAGTTTGGTCAGATTCTTTCTGATCATATGCTGGTCGCTGATTATAAGGACGGAAAATGGGGCGCGCCTCAGATCCTCCCTTACCAGGATTTCAAGATAGATCCCGCCACTTCAGCGATTCATTATGGCCAGGCTATTTTCGAGGGCATCAAGGCCTATAAATTTGAGGACGGCCGGGTGAGTATTTTCCGTCCCGACCGGAATCACGAGCGCTTCAATATTTCTGCTGAAAGGCTGGTTATGCCCTCCGTGCCGCGAGAGATTTTCATGGACGGCATGAAACAATTGATAGATTTGGATCGGGATTGGGTTCCGTCCCAGAGTGGGAGCTCCCTATACATTCGCCCCTTTATGTTTGCGACCGAAGCAGCATTAGGCGTTCACCCTTCCGACTCCTATCGATTTGCGATCATTACCGGTCCTGTGGGTTCGTATTATAGCAAAGCATTGAAGCTGAAAGTAGAAACTAAGTATACACGTGCAGCCGAAGGTGGCGTCGGATTTTCCAAAAATGCTGGGAACTACGCGCTTTCCCTTTTGCCTACGAAATTGGCTATGGAACAGGGATTCGACCAATTGGTTTGGACGGACGCCAAAGAACATAAGTATGTGGAAGAAGCGGGGACAGCCAATTTGTTGTTTCGCATCGGAGACACGATTATTACGCCCTCCTCAGAAACTATCCTGCATGGGGTTACCCGACGAAGCATCATGGAAATTGCGGATCACTGGGGCTATAAAACTGAACAACGCAGGGTGTCGGTCCAGGAGCTGATAGAGGGGATAAACAGCGGCGCTGTGACCGAAGCTTTTGCCGCGGGAACTGCTGCTACACTTACTTCGATCGCGGCCATAGGCTATGAAAATGAGCTTTATACTTTGCCTGATCCATCACAGCGGGAGTTTGAAACCAAGGTCGTCGCCTATCTCAATGATCTACGTTATGGCAGGATCGCCGACGAATTTGGCTGGAATTTTATTGTAGACTGATTTTCAGAATTTCCTCTTCCCGGGAGGGATGCACCCAAAGGGTGTCCTGGTCTTTTTTGAACCAGGTCATCTGACGTTTCGCATACCTCCTGGTATTCTGCTTGATTTTTTCAATCGCTTGCGGGAGGGAAATCTTACCGTCTATATAGTCGAACATTTCTGTATAGCCGACGGTTTTGAGCGCACCATGTTCTCTAAAAGCCAACAGTGAGCGGGCCTCTTCTTCCAGGCCGTCGTCGATCATTTGGTCTACGCGCAGATTTATGCGCTCGTAAAGCTCACTTCTTTCCCTCTCCAGTCCGATTTTAACCACCCGGAACGGGCGGCTTGACAAGGCGTTTTTTCTGAAAGCAGAAAAAGGCTGCCCCGTACTCTCGAACACTTCCAGCGCGCGCACCAGTCGTTGGGGGTTGTGAATATCCACACGTTCGAAATAGGCTGGATCCGCATTTTTCAATGCCTTTTGCAAGGATTCAATACCTTCTGTCGTAAAAATATGATTCCACTTCTCCCGGATGCCGGCGGCGGGCTTGGGCAGTGCATCAAGACCCTCACAGAGCGCCCGCACAAACAGACCTGATCCACCTGTCAGAATAATAGTGTCGTGATCCACAAATTTTTCCTTCAAAAGCGCAAGCCCCTGCCGTTCGAAGTCTCCCGCGGAGAATTCTTCTGTGATTTCATGGGAATCAATAAAAAAATGAGGGATTTCCCCGAGTTCAGTGGGCGAGGGCTTGGCCGTTCCGATAGACATTTGCTTGTAGCATTGCCGGGAATCCGCTGAGACGATCACCGTATTCAGCTTTTTGGCTAGGGCGATGGCCGCCGAGGTTTTGCCTACCGCTGTAGGCCCGACCAGAACGACGAGTTTTTTATTCGTATTCGTCGCCAAAGCCCTCTTCGCTTGTGTCCTCTGAGGCTCCGCCTTGATCCTCTTCGTCGTCCATCAGATCAAAATCCTCAGCATCGTCTATCCCGTAGGTCGTCTCATTGAGAAAATCATACTCGTTTTCGTCTTTTTTGTCACTTTTCTCTTCGCCAGGGAGCAAAGGAACCCCCGCAGCACGAGGTGCTTGTCCCACAGATTTGAACAACGCGGGATAGGATTTGCCCTCTTCTTCCTTCAGAATTTTTATTAGCTGCACATGGAAATCGAAAGGCTTGTCAAAATTATAGGTATAATAAAACTTTTGATGGGGATCATTGACAAATTTGCTCAGCTTGGAGTCCTCCATCAGCTTGACCTGCTGCGCCTGCTTTCTTTCCGTTGGGAGATATGCAATTTCCTCCCCTTTTTTCCACTGATCATTGCTGAGATAAAAAGAAGAAGAATGTTCCGGATCATACCCCGTAGCTTGGTGGATCGCTCGGTGTAAATCCAGGAAAGTATGTTTGGACAACACATCCACTTCCCTGTATACTTCGTCATAATCCTCAAATGAGGCCCTAAATCTGTAGATAGCCATAGCCGTGTTGTTGTTCAATTAGTTTGAATCCGCTAATATCTTAAATAAATTGCAAATAAACACAGACATTAATTATATTCGCACTCTGACTCATATATAAACAACAAGATATGGACATATATCAAGCGGTCGCGATCGGCCTCTATTTTCTCCTGATGATGGCGATCGGCTATTATTCGTACAAAAAATCCACGAGTAATGTCAATGAGTTTTTGCTCGGGGGGCGAAAGCTTGGTGCTGCTGTGACCGCTCTATCGGTAGGCGCATCGGACATGAGTGGCTGGTTGCTGATGGGTGTTCCGGGTGCGATGTATGCCAGCGGAATCTCCTCCAGCTGGATCGCGATCGGGTTGACTTTAGGCGCGTTTTTCAATTATGTGCTGGTCGCGCCCCGTTTGCGTGTGTATACGGAAAAAGCGAACAACGCGATCACTATCCCTGATTTTTTCGAGCAGCGTTTCAAGGACAATTCCCGGCTGCTGCGGTTTATTTCTGCCATAATCATTCTGGTTTTTTTCACGCTTTATACATCGGCAGGCATGGTTTCCGGCGGACGGCTTTTTGAGTCGGCCTTCGATCTATCCTACAATTGGGGCTTGCTGCTCACGAGTTCGGTTGTCGTGTTCTATACCTTTTTGGGTGGATTTCTCGCTGTGAGCCTCACCGACTTTGTTCAGGGGACTATCATGGTGTTGGCATTGATCATCGTCCCCATTGTTGTGCTCTTTCAGGTCGACGGGATCGGTAATTCCATAGAATTGATTCAGTCCAGGGATCCAAACCTACTCAGCCTTTTCGAAGGAACTACCGCCGTGGGCATTATATCGCTTTTGGCCTGGGGACTCGGCTATTTTGGCCAGCCCCATATTTTGGTTCGCTTCATGGCGATCGAAAAGGTCAAACAACTAAAATCCGCCAGACATATCGGCATTAGTTGGATGGTTTTTACCATGTGCGGTGCCATGCTGGTGGGGCTGTTCGGAATCGCCTACATGGTAGACCGTGGCCAAAGCATTAGCGACCCGGAAACGATTTTTATCTTTTTTTCCCAGACCCTGTTTCACCCATTAATTGGAGGATTTCTCCTGTCAGCAATTCTTGCTGCGGTCATGAGTACCATTTCTTCGCAATTGCTCGTGACCTCTTCATCGATGACGGAGGATTTTTATAGGGGCTTTTTGCGGCGAAATGCATCGACCAAGGAACTCATGGTCGTGAGCCGTTTGTCGGTCATCGTAGTCGCGCTCATCGCATTAATTCTCTCGTTGAACCCTCAAGACACTATTCTAGACCTGGTCGGACATGCATGGGCCGGCTTCGGCTCGGCATTTGGCCCCTTGATTTTGCTTTCGCTGATGTGGCGTCGCACTACTAGAAATGGCAGTATTGCCGGGATGCTGGTGGGCGGTCTGACCGTGTTGCTTTGGATCTATCTGGACCATTCCATGAAAGATTGGTACGCAATGATACCCGGATTTACCTTATCCTTTATCACCATTGTAATTGTCTCACTAGTGGATAAAAAGCCAGAGTCTGCAGTGACCAAAGAATTTGACGAGGTAAAGCAAAATTTAAAGGAAAATTACTGATCACAATAAATTTTAATCATTAAATCACATAATATGTTGAAAAAAAGTTGGTGGGCACCGGGATTGGTAGCGTGTTTTGTCTTGACTGCAACCGCAGTTTACGGACAAGAGTCTACAGGACAGAAGGATTTCCCTTCTCTATCGGACACAAGACCCATCGTCAAACATTGGCGGGGAGAGTTTAAGGTAGATGAGACGATAAGTTTTTCCAATGATTTTTCGGCTGGACGCCTCAGCGGGGTAGCGAAAATCAATGATTCTACTTACAGCTGCTATGTGACCGCTGAAAACACGCCGATCAATCCTAGCGCTTGGTATGCATTTAAAGTCCATGCAAAGGAAGCGAAAAACATAACGATTTTGCTCACTTATCCGCCTGATGCCCGCCATCGTTATATTCCGAAAATCTCCAAGGATGGCAAAAGATGGATTTCAATCGATACTCTAGATATACCCAAAGTAGACACCTCCACCAATTCCTACCAGTTTAGCCTTAGCGTCGACCCAGGAACGACCTGGGTGGCAGGCCAGGAAATTTACGCGGTTGAAGACGTCAACAGATGGGCAGATACAATTGCTAGCAAAACCAATGCAGTACGCGAGGTGGCAGGCAAGAGCAGGGGCGGCCGGGATATACCTGTTTTAAAATTCGGCAACCCCAAGAGTGAGAAAGTCATCATTGTGATGGGTCGCCAGCATCCACCTGAGATTTCAGGCCATTATGGGATGAAGGGCTTTGTGGATGGACTCGCAGAACAGACGTCCCTAAACAAAGCTTTTCTTTCCGAATACCGCGTGTATTTCTTCCCCGTTGTCAATCCTGATGGGGTAGAGGAAGGGCATTGGAGGCACAATCTGGCTGGCGTCGACCTAAATCGGGACTGGTTTCATTTCAATCAGCCTGAAACCCGCGCTGTGAGAGATTATCTCAATGCGAATATCAAATCTCAGGACAAAGTTCTTTTTGCGATCGATTTCCACACAACTTTTAGAGATGTTTATTACACGGTTTATCCGCATCTTCCCCGAAAACACACGACGGATATGTTGGGTCGCTGGATCAAAGGCATCGAAGCGCGTATGCCTGGGTATACGGCAAATGTTAGTAAATCCTACGATGGGACCTCAGCTCCACGTTTCTCCTACAATTACTTTTATGAGAAATATCAGGCCGAATCACTGATTTATGAGGTCGGCGACGAAGTTCCTCGTCCGTTTATCTTGCAAAAAGGCAGGGCTGCAGCACATTCATTGATGGAACTCTGCTTGCAGCTCCCCTAAAGCAATGGCCGCCACAGCCTTATTTGGCCTTGGCGGCTTCCCAGCGATTGTTGTCCGGATTGTGATCTGGAAATATTTTATCCGGGTCGATCTGGACTACAGTCACTTCTTCCGTGGTCGGGTAGGTGAATGCAAAGGTTTTGTTGCGCTCCCATATTTCAACCGGCAAACGCACTCTGTGCACTTTTCCCCCCTTGGTAGTAATGTCCACGACCAGGGGCATAGGCAGTTTTTCGAGATTATCCACAGTGACGATCACACCTTGAGCGGGATCGTCGTTTTTGTAGCTCACTTCCGCGATCGCCTGGTCCAGTCTCCAATTGTTTTGAAACCAACCTCGCCAAAACCAGCTGAGATTTTCTCCGGCCACGTTTTCTATTGTTCTGAAGAAATCATCCGGTGTAGGATGCTTGTACGCCCAATATTCCATATATGTCCTCAGAGCACGGTCAAAACGTTCAGGACCCAGGATTTCTTCTCTCAGGAGCGTCAGGGCGTATCCAGGCTTGTAATAGACAAGGACACCCATGTTGCGTTCTGCCATATTCATTGGACTTGTCATCACGGGCTCTAGCTCAGGTCTTGTGTAGATCTGCGCGAGTCTGTTGGCATCGCCCATGGGTCTGTAATATTCCCCATTATTAAAAGCTTTAGTCGACTCGGAGTTCATGTAAGTATTGAAGCCCTCGTCCATCCAGGCATGTAAGCGCTCGTTGCTTCCGACAATCATCGGAAACCAAATGTGGCCAAACTCATGATCGGTCACCCCCCACAGGCTCGCGCCTTTGGCTTGGTATCCGCAGAAAGCCAGTGCCGGATATTCCATGCCACCAAGATTGCTGGCGACATTGATTGCCACGGGATACGGGTATTCCATCCATTTGTTGGAGTAAAATTCGACCGATGCCTTGGTGTACTCGGTGGAACGCTCCCAACCGTTGTCGCCGTAGCTTTCAATAGGATAGGCCGAGAGTGCTAACGCTTTCTTTCCACTTTCCAAATTGATGCGTGCCCCGTCCAATATAAAGGCCGGCGAGGAAGCCCAGGCTACGTCGTGTGCATTTTCAAGGCGAAAGCGCCAGGTCAGTTCCTTTTTGTTGGTGGGTCTGGAGCGGGCATCCGTGACTTCTTCCGGGTTGCGGATCATCACAGTCTCATCGCTACTCCTAGCCATTTTTAGGCGTTTTAGCTGTTCAGGCGTATAAACTTCTTCTTCATTGAGCAACTCACCCCCCAGAACAACGATATGATTTGAAGGAGCTGTAATTTCGACTTCATAGTCACCGAACTCCAGGTAAAATTCGCCAGGACCCGTATAGGGATGGGTGTTCCAGCCCAAAATATCATCGTACACAGCTACGCGCGGAAACCACTGCGCGATCGCATAAATTTTACCATGCTTTGTATCCATGACCGATGTCCGGTCGGCTCCGTGCCTGGGAACGATATACGAGTAGGAAATGCTGAGCGTGGTTTTTCCGCCGTCTGCAGTTAGAGGCTGGGGCAGAAACACCTGCATCCTGGTGTCGCTGATCAGATGCTCGACAGGATTTCCACGTCCATCGCTGATGGATTGTATCGTATAGCCCCCGTCAAAATCCGATTCATGATCACCATAGCGACTACGCGTCAGCGGCAATATCTGCTGGCCGCGACCGTCTTGGGAAAACATATTTTGATCCAGTTGCAACCAGATAAACTCGAGCTCATCGGGACTATTGTTTGTATATTCCATAGTCACCGTGGCCGTGATTCTGTCGGTTTGGTCGTTCAGATGGGCTTGGATTTTATAGTCTACGCTATTTTGCCAGTACTTCGGCCCAGGCTTGCCACTTGCAGAGCGGTATTCGTTGCCATTATTCTGGTAAAAAATCGGATTGAATGCCTCGACATAATCATAAATTGACTGTGCGCGTACTTCCATTGAGCAAGATATCGCAAAAAATGCCCAGGCGCCAGCGAGGAAAAGTTGTTTTATTTTCATCTTTTATCTTTATAATACGTCCAAATCTACAAATTTTCATTTTATAAATCAGTGGTATTGTTAACTTTGCGTATGACTATACGATTTCTAATTCTTGAGTGGAAGTCATTTTTCCGTTCCGCTAGTGTGGGAAAGGGGATTGCACTAAAGCTTTTGACCGGTTTTTTGGCACTATATTTTGCGCTGACCTTTCTTTTTATAGGAACACAGTTGTATGCCATAATTGTCGAATTATTTCCCGGTGAGGAGCCTATGGCTTTTGTCAATAGATATTTGCTGCTTTGGCTGCTATCCGAGTTGGTTATGCGCTTTCTTTTGCAAACGCTTTCGGTGGTACATGTCAAGCCTTTTTTAGTTCAGCAGATCAAAAAATCCACCTTGATCCATTATCTGCTTGGGAAAAGCGTATTTTCATTTTACAATCTGCTGGCCCCCCTGGTGTTTATTCCCTTTGCGATTGTATGCTTTCGCTCGGGCGATTTTAGTGCAATTCAGCTCACTGCCTGGGTCGTCGCCGTATTGTCCATGACCTTGACCATCAATTTTCTCAATTTCATCGTTCAAAAGCGTTTTGCCGAGGAGCTCAAGGCATTGCTCCCCTTTATTGCGATATGCCTCGTCTTGGCGCTCCTGGAATATTTTGGTGTTTTTTACATTTCCATTTATTTTGGGCAAGCCTTCGATCAGATTCTGTTGCATCCCTATTTGGCCCTGATTCCACTGGTGTTATCGATTATAGTATACAGAAGCAATTTCAAGACGCTTATACAAGATCTTTACTTGGACCACGCGCTAAAGAATGATAGCAAGGGGCTGAAAGAGGGAACCGATCTGTCCTGGATGAAAAGATTTGGCGCGGTCAACCCTTTTCTGCAATTGGATATGAGACTTTTGTGGAGAAACAAGCGAGCGAAAGCTACACTCAGTATGTCGCTGATTTTTTTGTTCTATGGGCTGATTTTCTATACCAATGACAGCTACGAAGGCTCGTCCCTATTGGCCTTTGTCGGAATCTTTACTACTGGGGTTTTCCTGATCAGTTTCGGGCAATTTATCCCTGCCTGGGATAGTGGCTATTATTCTTTGCTGATGTCTCAAAATATCCCAATGCGCCTCTATTTAGAGTCAAAAATAATATTGATGTATATTTCGGTACTCATTCTTACCGTCCTGACAGTGCCCTACGTGTATTTTGGCTGGCATATCCTTGCGCTAAATGTCGCTTGTGCCATCTATAATGTGGGGGTGAATGTTCCGGTGATACTCTATTTTGGATCGATGAACAAGAAGCGCATAGACTTGGATAAGGGGCAGTTTTTCAACTATCAGGGAGTTGGCGCCGCACAGTGGTTGGTAGGGATCCCCTTGTATTTGATCCCCATTCTCATTTGGGCTCTGGTGTCAACGATTTTTGACCAGGGAACAGCCACGATCGTTATCGGAGTCATAGGTCTGTGTGGAATATTACTCAAGAATGCGATCATGCCTGTCGTCGTCCGGGCGTACCAAACCCGTAAATATGGTATGATCGAGGGCTTTAAACAAAAAGATTGAACGTAAACACGCTATAAGATGCTAGAAGTACAAAAATTAGTAAAATACTACGATACGACGCAAGTTCTCAACATTCCCGCACTGACAATAAGCCCTGGCGAATGCGTGGGTTTGCTGGGCAATAATGGCGCGGGGAAAACCACTTTCTTTAGTATCATTCTAGACTTGATCCAGCCCTCCGCTGGCTTCGTCACCAATCAGAACATTCGTGCCGATCAAAGCGAGGATTGGAAAAATTTCACTGCCTCCTTTATTGACGAAAGCTTTTTGATTGGTTATCTCACCCCGGAAGAATATTTCTACTTCATCGGCGACCTCCGCGGGGTCAACAAGGCCACAGTCGATGCTATGCTCACGGAGTACGACGATTTTTTCAATGGGGAAATCTTGGGCCGCGGCAAGTTTTTGCGCGACCTTTCCAAGGGAAATCAAAAGAAAGTCGGGATAGTCGCATCCTTGGTCGGCGATCCAGCGGTGATCATTTGGGATGAGCCCTTTGCCAACCTGGACCCCAGTACGCAAATGAGACTCAAGCGGATAGTCTCTCGCTTGCGCGAGTCACGTGACCGGACGATTTTGATTTCCAGTCACGATCTATCCCATACTGTAGAGGTATCCGACCGGGTCATCATACTCGACAAGGGCCTGATCGTCCAGGATGTACAGACGGCCGACGTCACGCTGAGCGATCTTGAATCCTTTTTCATGGTGTAGATATAATTTTATGGCGGTGCTTTTTATAAAGAATATGGTTTGCAACCGCTGCATCATGGCAGTCGAGAACGAGTTGAAAAAACTTGGTTTAGAAGCGAAGAACGTAGCTCTAGGTAAGGTAACACTCGAAAGCGAACTTACACCCGATCAGAGAAACCAACTTAATTATGCCCTAAACCCCTTGGGTTTTGAGCTCATTGACGATAAGAAGAGCAGGATTATCGAACAAATAAAGAATATTATTATCGATCTGGTGCATCATCAAGATAACGACCTAAGGACCAATCTCTCAGATTTGTTAAACAGTAAGTTGAACCACGATTACAGCTATTTGTCCAACTTATTTTCGGTGGTGGAAGGAACGACGATTGAAAAATATTTTATTTCCCAAAAAATAGAAAAAGTAAAAGAACTGCTGGTTTATGATGAGCTGTCTTTGAGTGAAATTGCATTCCGACTGAATTATTCAAGCGTAGCCTATCTGAGCAATCAGTTCAAAAAAGTCACCGGACTCTCTCCCAGTCATTTTAAGCGGATACGCCATGACCGAAGAAAGCCCCTTGACGAGGTATAAGTAAATCTTACAAAGTATTTCCAAAATTCCACAATAATACCTCATTTAATTATGGCCATCTTTGTAGAATAAGGAGGGTTATGAAAATATGGCATCAAAAGATAAAAATACGGTAACGCAGACGCTCCCCGTTTTGGGCATGACCTGCGCATCCTGTGCAAGCAGCGCCCAAAGCATTGTGCAGCATCAAGAAGGCGTTGTACATGCTTCCGTAAACTTCGCAACGGGAAATCTAACGGTAGAATACCTCTCGGATATAACCAGCGCAGAAAAATTGCAGAACGCCGTTCAGTCAGTGGGCTATGATTTATTGATTGAAGAGGAAGAAAAGCAGCAGGAAACCCTGGATGCGATCCACGAGAAGAGATTCAAAAAGCTCAAGACCCGAACCGTGTGGGCGATTATTCTGTCTCTGCCCGTCGTAGTGATCGGCATGTTCTTCATGAATATGCCCTATGCCGACCCGATAATGTGGGTGTTTTCTACTCCCGTTGTGCTGTGGTTGGGCCGGGATTTCTTTGTCAATGCCTGGAAACAGGCCAAACATCGATCGGCAAACATGGATACGCTAGTCGCATTGAGTACGGGAATTGCCTATGTATTTAGTGTGTTCAATATGCTGTTCGCCGAGTTTTGGACGCGGAGGGGACTGGAGGCACATGTTTATTTCGAGGCTGCAGCCGTTATCATTGCGTTTATACTTTTGGGAAGGTTGCTGGAAGAAAAGGCCAAGGGCAATACTTCATCTGCCATCAAAAAGCTTATGGGGTTGCAACCTAAGACCGTTATCATCGTACAGGAAGACGGCACAGAAAAGGCAGTCCCTATCGAGGATATAAACATTGGTGATGTCATCCTGGTCAAGCCTGGCGACAAAATAGCCGTGGACGGCCTGGTCATTTCGGGCGACTCCTATGTAGACGAGAGTATGTTGAGCGGAGAACCTTTACCTGTACTGAAGAAAGAAAACGAAAAAGTATTTGCCGGAACCATCAACCAAAAAGGAAGTTTCCAGTTCAAAGCAGTTAAGGTCGGCAAAGAAACCATGCTTGCGCAGATCATCAAAACGGTACAGCAAGCACAGGGGAGCAAGGCACCCGTTCAGAAGCTGGTAGATAAGATCGCAGGTATATTTGTACCTGTGGTCATCATTATCGCTGTGTTGACTTTTCTAGTATGGATGATGCTAGGCGGAGAAAACGGTGTTGTGCAGGGACTGCTGGCCGCAATCACGGTTCTGGTCATCGCCTGCCCATGTGCTTTAGGGCTGGCAACACCGACGGCCATCATGGTCGGAGTGGGTAAAGGTGCGGAAAAAGGTATTTTGATTAAAGATGCTGAAAGCCTGGAATTGGCCCAAAAAGTGAATGCGATCATTTTGGACAAAACCGGCACCATTACCGAAGGCAGACCGCAGGTAACAGGTATCGCGTGGCTGAACAATGACGATGCGGCAAAAGACATTCTTTTGAGCATAGAGAAGCAGTCCGAACATCCTTTGGCAGAAGCGGTAGTCAAATCCTTGGAAGGGGTAGACAGCACTGCAATTTCCAACTTTAACAGCATCACGGGCAAAGGTGCCAAAGCCGATCATAATGAAGAAACGTACTACGTTGGCAACAGAAAACTTCTGGCAGAAAATAACATCAAAATTGCCCCCGAACTGCAGGAGCAAGCCGACGCATGGAGCAAGCTATCAAACACCGTTATTTGGTTTTCAGACAGCACTCAAGCGCTCGCGGTACTAGCCGTCTCCGACAAAATCAAGGAAACATCTGTTCAAGCAATCAAGGAGATGCAGGCCATGGGCATTGATCTTTATATGCTCACAGGCGACAACCACGCCACAGCCCACGCCATAGCAGAGGAGACCGGGCTCAATCATTTCAAAGCTGAGGTCCTCCCACAGCAAAAAGCGGACTTTGTCCTGAAATTGCAACAGCAAGGCAAGGTGGTAGCCATGGTGGGTGACGGGATCAACGACAGTACAGCACTTGCCACCGCAGACGTGAGCATCGCAATGGGCAAGGGCTCGGACATCGCAATGGACGTTGCAAAGATGACTATTATCTCTTCAGACCTTTCTAAGATTCCTCAAGCCATCAGACTCTCAAAACAGACCGTGATCACCATCAAGCAGAATCTATTCTGGGCATTTATCTACAACCTTATCGGAATTCCGATTGCAGCCGGGATCCTCTATCCCATCAATGGATTCCTGCTCAATCCCATGATTGCAGGCGCGGCAATGGCCTTGAGTTCTGTAAGTGTAGTCAGTAATAGCCTGAGGTTGAGATGGAAAAAATAAAAAGAAATTCCTACCTTAGCAAAAAGTACGGTTATGAAAAAAAGTTTGGTGTTTCTATTCTTCTGCTCATGCCTTTTGATGTTGGCTTGTGAAAAAGAAGATATCTCAATTTGGGAGTCTGAAGTTTACTATTATTATAATGGAGAAAAGATTTATTTAGACACAGACCCAACTGTTCTTTATGTGTCGCTGTCAGGTGAACAAAGTCTCGGAAATCTTCATCAATTATTGAAAAATGACGAAAAATCTGCACTTGAAGATAGAGGGACTCGGACCTTCGGGGATGAAAGATTTTACTATGCTGAGGTTAAATTCAGCAAACCATTATCTAAGGACGAACGTCGGAAAGCGAAAAGGAAAATCGAAGATGTTCCCGGAGTTCAACTAGTGATGCCCGGTCTCCTTTCAAGAGATGGAGCATCCATGGGTGTTTCAAATATTTTCTATGTCAAGCTGAAACACGAATCTGACTATCATAGATTAGCGAATCTGGCCAGAAGAAACAAAATAAAAGTTCGCGGTCAAGATAAGTATATGCCCCTATGGTATACCCTTTCGTGTGATCGAAATTCTAAGTTGAATCCCATAGATGGCGCAAACCATTTTTTTAAAAGTGGATTGTTTGAGAGTACCGAACCCGAATTCATCATGCGTAACTTACACAATGGTTCTCCCTGGTGACACTTATGAAAGCAAATGGAACGCTCGTTGCAGGGATGATAAGCCCTTACGTTATTCCTTGGATGTATACATAGATAAAACCGACAATGGTAGAATTATGGTTATAAACGGCACCCATTCCGAAGGGAGCATCAGGTATCTTGCCAGGGTTAATATCTTTAAGGATTAATAATTATTGAACGAAATTTTGCGCTAGGAAGTCGTTATGAAAAAAAAGCCCGATTCGCAATTGCGAACCGGGCTTTTTCTTATATTTTTGCAAAACGGGATGATTACATCATGCCGCCCATGCCGCCTCCCATTGGAGGCATACCTGCGCCGGCAGCTGCACCGCCATTTTCCTCAGGCTCGTCCGCAAGGACTGCTTCTGTGGTCAATAGCATAGATGCAATCGAAGCTGCATTTTCCAGAGCTACACGAGATACTTTGGTAGGATCGATGACTCCAGCACCGATCAAGTTCTCGTAGACGTCTGTGCGTGCATTATAACCAAAGTCGTCACTGCCTTCTTTTACCTTCTGTACGACAATCGCACCCTCGATACCTGCGTTGTTGCAGATCTGGCGAAGCGGCTCTTCGATCGCGCGCTTGATGATATCAATACCGATGTTTTCGTCCTCGTTTACACCTTTTAGGTCGGTCAAGGCTTGGGTAGCACGGATAAATGCAACACCACCTCCCGCAACGATTCCTTCTTCCACCGCAGCACGCGTAGCATGCAACGCATCGTCCACACGGTCTTTCTTCTCTTTCATCTCAACCTCGGTAGCTGCACCCACATAAAGTACGGCAACACCGCCTGACAACTTGGCCAAACGCTCTTGCAACTTCTCACGATCGTAATCTGAGGTCGTAGACTCCATTTGGGCTTTGATCTGGCTGAT
>CAYNZH010000014.1:4107-31519 GCA_964401685.1 uncultured Sphingobacteriaceae bacterium | reverse complement strand
CCGATCACCTCGTCGTTGTTCGCCGAAATAGTTGCAACCTGCTTGATCTTATTGTTGTCATCGCCAACCGATTGAGATTGGGATTTCAGGCTCGTCACTACCGCGCTAACCGCTTTGTCTATACCTCTTTTGAGGTCCATAGGATTTGCGCCTGCCGCGACCGATTTGATACCTGGAGCGATGATTGCCTGCGCCAGAACCGTTGCGGTAGTCGTTCCGTCACCAGCCTGATCGGCTGTTTTAGAAGCAACTTCTTTGACCATCTGCGCACCCATGTTTTCCAGCGCATCTTTTAGTTCGATCTCTTTTGCGACGGAAACACCATCCTTGGTGATCGCCGGAGAACCGAATTTCTTTTCTATGATCACATTACGTCCCTTAGGACCCAAAGTTACTTTCACGACGTTCGCCAACGTGTCTACCCCTTTTTTCAGGGCGTCACGGGCTTCAACATTATATTTAACTTGTTTTGCCATAATTATTTATAGTAATTTCTTTTTTTGTTAATTGAATTTTGCTCTGCAATCCGAATAATATTACAAAACGGCATAGATATCCGATTCTCTCATGATCAAATATTCCTGACCTTCGTAGGTGATCTCAGTACCCGAATATTTGCCATATAAAACCTGATCGCCTACTTTTACAGTCATTGGTTCATCGACTTTGCCGGATCCGACTGCAACGACTTTTCCACTTTGTGGTTTTTCTTTTGCCGTGTCAGGAATGTAGATACCTGATGCAGTTTTTTCTTCAGCAGGAGCTGGTTCAACGACAACCCTGTCTCCAATAGGTTTAATACTTAATGCCATAGAAATATGTAATTTATTGATGTTAATGATAAAATTATTACTACGCCTTATAGATATCATCAACTGTGCCAATCGGCAAATGATGTCATACTGACAGGGTTTGCTGACATTTTTTGACAGCGGCGGGGGAGTGGGGCATAAAAAAAGCGATCAAGTGAAGTTCAGTCTCCACTTGATCGCTTTGAAAACGTTTTAAAATGTTCTTACTGGCTTGTGTCTTGGCTGGATGTCTCCGGAGTGACGGCTGGAGTTTCCATACTGGATGGGCTTTCCTGCTGAAAATCCTGTAAAGGCGTAGACATAGGTGCTGCTTCTATATCGCCGGCGCGGCCACTGCTGCCGGTAGACCCTGTCTGTGCAGGCAGAATATTTACCATAAGAGAGCAGGCAATGATCACAATGATCAGAACCCAAGTGGATTTTTCCAGAAAATCACCGGTACGCTTGACGCCCATAATATTGGTGCCTCCTGCAAAGCCCGATACCAATCCACCGCCTTTTGGATTTTGAATCAACACAAAGAATCCCAACAACACGCTGGCAAGTATGATTAGTACGATTAAAAATGTAAGCATGATTATATTATATTATTTTGTTTCTTAGTTCAGCAATCCGAGCGGCAAAGTAAACACTTTTTTCGGGAAATTTCAAACTTAATTTCTCAAAAGCTTCAATCGCTTTGTGAAAGTGGCCCTGTTCGACGTAAATGTTTGCTAATGTTTCAGTAACAACCGTCAACCTATCGTCCGAACTTTTCCTGGCTTTGTTTTCCAGGGTGATTTTTTCCGGTTCGGGAGGGGAGATTTTAGGTTCCTCCCTGATAAATCGCTCAATGATGTGGTCCGTGTTCTTGGGTACGGCAAATTTCAGCGGCGTTGTTTCCTGATTATCACTCAGTTTTTGTTCTGGCTCCTGGAGGTGAAAGATATTTTCCTTGATTTGCTGATCCAATACTCCATCAGAAATTCGAACATTCTCTCGCACCCCTGGCGCATAGGGTCGATAGGTATGCGCGTATTCCATCCTCGTTTTGTTCAACCACCAAAGGAAGCTATACGGGAGATGTTCATCGTGGTAGAGGGAAACATGTTCCTCATCCGGACGATTCTCCTCCGTGCGTGAGGCGGATTCAGCTGGATTTATAGGATTGGGCAAAAAGGGGACAACATTGGTTCCCCGCAAGTAGCGTCTGGCAGCAGGATCTTTGATGCCTGGATTGTGCGAGGAAGCCATCCTCAGCGCCTGCGCATAGGGAAACCAGGCAATCAGTTTTGCGTAGTCTTCAGCATCCATTTCAGCTGGATTCCTGAGCATTTGATTGAATAATTCCTTCTTATTGTCCAATTATTTTCAGATTAAAAAAATTCCTACCAATTTGCGAAAGCACGATTAAAAATATCCTCAGTCAGCATATCCACGATTTCTTTGGCAATAGTTTCCTCCTGAGCCTGAATGGGCTGAGTCGCCGTCGAAAAATCCTTGTGCCGGGTAAATGCTTGCTCAAAATTGTCCTCCGGCTGCACGGTGTTGGTATAACTTACCCGTACTGTGATGGATAGTCGAGTGAGGGCAGCTCTGTCGGTCCCTGCTTCTACCGCGGCCGGTCCTATGGTATAGCCGGTGATGGTGCCTTCAAAAATACCATCGCCGTCGCTGCTTACCTGACTCAGCCTCGATTGAGACCTTATCCTGGATTTTAGGCCTTCCGTCAGGGTTTGGCTCAGCGTGTTGAGCACAATTGGTGCAGTATTGTCAAAGGTCAGGACCGTCACCGTACGCATATCCGTCGGGATAGAACCTCCCGAAAAGCTATAGGAGACTCCGCAACTATGTGTCCAACCCAGCATAAACATTGCGAAGACAAAGATTATTACTTTATGGAGGTACGATTTCATAAGTTTAAATCCTTGATCTTTCTATAAAGTGTCCTTTCCGATATGCCCAGCTCTTGCGCAGCTGCCTTGCGTTTTCCCTTATGCTTTTTCAGCGCCTTTTTGATCAGGTCCGATTCCTTATCTACCAGAGATAGGGATTCTTCGACTTCCTCGGCATCCTGGGTAGAAAGATGAATCTCATCATTTCTCGAGGCGTTAGGCTGGTGGATTGTCAGCGTTGGGGGCACCTGTCGGGGACTCTCAGCCGGGAACTCATCCACTTCCTTATAAAGCTGATCGATATAGGGGGAATGTTCGTTGAAAACGTGATTTGAAATGCCGTTCTGAATGATCTCCACCACCAGTTTTTTCAACTCGACCATATCCTTTTTCATATCAAAAAGCACCTTGTAAAGCAGGTCTCTTTCAGAAAAATCCTCCTGTCCGCTGTTTTTCCCGATGGGCACGGGCAGCGAAGATCTTTCGCCTGCCGGCAAATAATGTCGTAGTCTGCTGGCATTCACAACGCGTTCTTTTTCCAGCACCGCAATTTGTTCTGCGACATTTTTTAGTTGTCGCACATTTCCTGGCCAGGAATAGCTCGCAAGCAACTGTTGTGCATCTTCAGTGAGCTGAATATTTGGACTCCGGTATTTATCCGTAAAATCCGCGATAAATTTGCGAAACAGCAGGTAAATATCTTCTTTTCTTTCACGCAAAGACGGAATCCGTAGTGGTACAGTATTTAGCCTATAATACAGGTCTTCACGAAATTTACCTTTTTGGACCGCATCATAAACATCAACATTTGTGGCGGCCACCACCCTGACGTTGGTTTTTTGCACCTTCGAAGATCCCACTTTAATGTATTCACCCGTTTCTAAAACCCTCAATAGACGTGCTTGCGTGCCAAACGGCAGTTCGCCGACCTCATCCAAAAAGATAGTTCCGTCATTGACAACTTCGAAATAGCCTTTTCGGGCTTCATGTGCTCCGGTAAAGGATCCTTTTTCATGGCCAAACAGTTCTGAATCTATCGTTCCTTCGGGAATAGCCCCGCAGTTGACCGCAATAAAAGGCCCGTGCTTTCTGGCGCTCAGCTGATGTATGATGTGGGAAAACACTTCCTTTCCGCTCCCACTTTCACCCGTGATAAGCACCGAAATATCTGTAGGAGCCACTTGTATAGCTACGTCGATTGCGCGATTGAGCAAGGGAGAGCCTCCGATGATCCCGAATCTGTTTTTGACGTCTTGAATATCCATTTACCTCTCTTGTCTAATCAAATCTAATCAATTATACGGCCAATCAACGTTGCCGAAGTGCAGGTTTCACCCAGGACATTGACATAGTCCCCAATCTTGTATCTAGGATCTATAGGGAAGACAACCATTGCATTCTGGTCGTTCCGACCTGAATAGTCCATGTCGGATTTCTTGGAGAAGCTCTCAATCAGTACCCGGTGCACTTTGCCGACCTGCGCTTTCAGTCTCAGATGGCTGTGTTCGCGTTGCTTTGCAACGACTTCTTGCAAGCGCCGCTTCTTGACCTCTTCGGGAACGTCGTCCTGGTATCTTTTCGCGGCCAATGTACCCGGTCTTTCGGAGTAGGCAAACATATACGCATAGTCATATTGGACGAAATCCATCATACTCAGCGTATCCTGATGCTCCTCTTCAGTTTCGGAACAAAATCCAGTGATGACGTCCGTAGAAA
The DNA here is from genome assembly GCA_964401685.1 of uncultured Sphingobacteriaceae bacterium. Taxonomy (GTDB): domain Bacteria; phylum Bacteroidota; class Bacteroidia; order Sphingobacteriales; family Sphingobacteriaceae; genus DASRQK01. The sequence continues at coordinate 27,117 of CAYNZH010000014.1, read as the reverse complement.
TCCCGCAACCGGGCAATATCCTGCGGATGGCCTCGACCCTTTCCATATACCAGGCGCGATCGTAGGTGCGGTTCATCAACTCAAGAACTCTGGAATTTCCTGATTGGACAGGCAAATGTATGTATTTGCAGATATTGTCGTAGCGAGCCATCGTGTGCAGCACTTCGTCGGTAATATCCTTGGGATGAGAGGTGGAAAACCGTACTCTCAACGCAGGATTGACCTCCGCGACCAAGGCTAGCAGTTGGGCGAAGTTGACCACCTTATCGCCATTCTCACCGTCCGAATACTTATACGAATCCACATTTTGCCCCAGCAAGGTGACTTCCTTGTATCCCTGATCGGACAATTGCTGAGCTTCATTGACTATAGAGCGCGGATCACGACTTCTCTCTCGACCCCTGGTGAAGGGGACCACGCAAAATGAACACATGTTGTCACAGCCCCTCATGATCGATATAAACGCTGTAATTCCATTTGAGTTGAGCCTCATAGGGCTGATGTCCGCATAGGTTTCCTCCCGGGATAAAAGCACATTGATCGCGCGGTTCCCATCATCGACCTGGGCGATGAGATTGGGCAAATCCCGGTATGCGTCCGGACCGACCACCACGTCGACCAGCTTTTCTTCCTCCAGAAACTTCGTTTTCAAGCGCTCCGCCATGCAACCCAGCACCCCGATCACCATTTCTGGTTTTCTTGCCTTGGCGGTTGCAAATTCCTTCAAGCGGTTGCGTACCCTGGTTTCCGCATTTTCGCGAATAGAACAGGTGTTGATGAAAACCACATCCGCACTATTATAATCCGGAGTCGTTTGGAAACCATCGTCGGCCAGAATAGATGCTACGATCTCACTGTCTGAAAAATTCATTTGGCAACCGTAACTCTCTATATACAACTTCCTGCCTGCACCGCCCTTGCCTTCATCGGGCAAAGTCAATGCTTCCCCCTGCTTAGACTCCTCGTGCAATTTTGTATTTGTAGGAACTTCAAACATGCTTCAACTATTTAAGTTACAAAGTTAGTAATAAAAAACCAAAAGCGTGACAGTTTGACAGTTTCAATCTTTTCTTCTCACGCTGGGAAATCTGCCCATTTTTTTAGATGTTTGTATATGTATTTTTCAAAGGAGATCATCCGATGGTACCATGATCATAAACGTGATTTGCCTTGGCGAGATACCCGCGATCCCTATATCATTTGGCTGTCTGAAGTGATTTTGCAACAAACCCGGGTGGAGCAGGGTCTTCCGTATTTTCACGCATTTGTCGATCGTTTCCCTGATGTGGCCTCCCTCGCGGAGGCTTCCGAGGATGAAATTTTGAAACTATGGGAAGGGTTAGGCTATTATTCCCGCGCCCGGAACATGCATTCAGCTGCCAAATCCGTGATGACAGATCATGGAGGTGTTTTCCCACGCGATTACCAACGTTTAAAAGCCCTGAAAGGGGTAGGACCGTATACAGCTGGTGCTGTCGCTTCTTTCGCGGCAGCCGAACCCAGGGCGGTCGTGGACGGCAATGTCTTTCGGGTGATATCCAGATACCTGGGGATAGATACACCGATCAATTCTTCGGCCGGGGCCAAAGAATTCCAACGAGCTGCCGACCGCTTATTGGACCGAGAGTTTCCAGGACTGCACAATCAGGCCATAATGGAGTTTGGCGCGTTGCAATGTGTACCCAGAAACCCCTGCTGCGAGCAGTGCGTGCTCCGCTCCGAATGTGTTGCTTTTGCCCAAGACATAGTCGGAAAACTTCCGGTCAAGCTAAAGGCAAAACCCGTAAAGAACCGTTTTTTCGTTTATTTTCTATATAGAGAGGGAGACCAAGTGCTGGTCCATAAGCGCGACACCCGCGATATTTGGGCCAACCTTTATCAATTGCCTCTGGTTGAGATGACTGAGGCAGACTTCAAGGCTGAGGATTTCGATGGTAAAATCCTGGAGCTGGCCAAGCTTTACTTTGGTGCGGATGCCGGTTTCCAGCTAGCAGGACCTGTTGTAAAACATTTGCTTAGCCACCAGCGCATTCATGCTCAGTTGGTTTTGATCGACGCGTCCCAGCATTTTTGTGGAAAAAACTTGGGCTGGAATTTGGTAGAAGTCGAAAAATTGAATAAATTAGCAAAACCCAGACTCATCTCAGCCTTTTTAGAGAAATATTTGGGGATACTAACGTTATAAAACCTTTTTCTTATGTCTAGCGTCAATAAAGTCATTTTAGTAGGACACCTGGGTAAAGACCCGCAGGTCAGGTATTTGGAGGGCAATGTTACCGTTGCTAGTTTTCCTTTGGCAACGACGGAAAATTATAGTAAAGACGGCAAGAGAATGGAGCAGACGGAGTGGCATAATATTGTGATATGGAGAGGCTTGGCCGACATCGCAGCCAAGTATTTGAAGAAAGGCAAACTGGTCTACATCGAAGGGAAGCTGCGAACCAGAAATTATGAAGACAAAGAAGGGATTCGTCGCTATACCACTGAGATTGTGGCCGATAATTTCACCATGCTCGGCCGCAAGAGCGATTTTGAAAGGGATGCTGATTCAGAAAGCAGTGACGGCGAGGAAGAGGTCAATTTCAAGGAAAATCAGGACGACGATTCCTTATTCTAAAGGATATCAACATCCCACAAAGAAAAAATCGACCTGCGGGGTTCAGTAAGTTCCTCACAGATCGATTTCCTATTATTTGCGTTTATCGTTCCTAAAGCTTGATTTCTACATCTTTGCCATTATAAAAATGGAATTCTGTCATGTGATAGGATGCAACAGGCTTCAGTTTTATCCAGTGCTTGAATTTGAAGTACCACTTCATTCGTTTCGATATCCATCCCGATTTCAAAAAGGTGTAAATGTACGGATGCACACATAACGTAATGTCCTTCTCGTTCTGTTCGTGGAATATAAAGCTCAGATTGTTCTCTATATCGTCCATCAGCACGATGCTGGACCGGATTTGCCCTGTTCCTTCGCAGGCATGGCACTTTTCGCTGGTCACTATAGTCATCTCGGGCCTGACCCTCTGTCTGGTGATCTGTACCAGGCCAAATTTACTCGGTGGCAGTATGGTGTGGCGCGCGCGATCGCTCGCCATGCATTGCTTTAGGAAGGAGTGTAGTTCCTTGCGATTTGTCGCCTTGTGCATGTCGATAAAGTCGATGACGACTATCCCGCCCATGTCGCGCAACCGCAATTGTCTCGCAATTTCCTTGGCTGCTTCCATATTGACTTGCAGCGCGTTTTCTTCCTGATTTTCCTTGTTAGCGGTTCTGTTTCCGCTATTGACATCGATCACGTGCAGTGCTTCGGTGTGCTCTATGACCAAATAAGCGCCCCCGTGCAAATTCACGGTTTTTCCAAAAGCAGCTTTTATCTGCCGTTCCACACCGAAGTGTTCGAAAATGGGTTCTTTATGCTTGTAGAGTTTGACGATTTTTTCCAGATCCGGGGAGATGCTCTGTATGTAGGATTTCGTTTCCTCGTAGATGAGCGAATCATTTACAGTGATGCTGGAGAATTCATCCGTGAGCAGATCTCTCAGAATGGTCGACGTCCGATCCATCTCACCCAGTATCTTCTTGGGCGCTTCGATGTTTCGCAGTCTTTTAGTAAATAGTTCCCACTTGGATATGAGATCAAGCAAATCCTTCTGCAGTTCCTCCACGCCCTTGCCTTCGGAAACAGTACGGATGATGACACCAAAGTTTTTGGGCTTGATCCCTTCTACAATCTTTTTTAAGCGATTGCGTTCCGCACTGCCTTTGATCCTTTTGGAGATTGAGACTGTGCTTGAAAACGGTACAAGGACGACGAATCGTCCTGCAATCGACAAATCAGAACTCAGGCGAGGACCCTTTGTAGAGATGGGTTCCTTCGCAATTTGAACCGGTATAACCATATTCCGAGTCAGAACCTCGGAAATTTTACCGGCTTTGTTGATGTCCTTTTCTAATACTAAACTATTGAGCAGTTTTTCCTTGTAACTGCCGTTCTTTACGAGCTTGGTCAGCTTTATTAGAGACTGAACCTGAGGACCTAAATCTAGGTAATGCAAAAAAGCATCTTTAGAATAACCAACATCGACGAAGGCAGCATTCAATCCTGGCATGATCTTTTTTATCCTGCCCAGGTAAATATCTCCGACTGCGTAATTGTTGTTTGCTTGCTCTTTATTGAGCTCTACAAGTTGTTTGTCCTGAAGTAAAGCAATAGTCACCCCTTTGTCCGGGGTTGAATCGATAATTAATTCCTTTACCAACAGCTACCTTATTTTAGAAGCAGAGAAAGAATTGATATTAACAGTCTCTGCCCTTTTTAAACCATAAAAAGACGTTTAAATTGCCGAAAATCGTGTGTCTCAGCGCTCAGGATCAATATACAAGGTTGAGTTAGATTGGGACGAAGCCGCGCTCAATTTAATATACCCTGCACCCAAAGCGCCGAATGCACTCGGCCTCGGTCACCAGAACAGCAGCTTATTTCTTCTTGTGCCTGTTCTTTCTTAAACGCTTCTTACGTTTGTGAGTAGCCATTTTGTGTCTTTTACGTTTTTTTCCGCTTGGCATAGCTTAATTTTTTTTAAATGAATACTTTGATAATGATTATTGACTCAATTCTTCGATTTTCTTGTCGATGAATTGGTTTAGGGTTGGATCGGCAGCTAGTCTTTTACTTTCGGTAAAAGCTTGGATCGCTTCGTTTTTCAACCCAATATTTTCGTAACTTGTGGCCAGGTAAAAATAGGATTCCGCGTCTGGCTCGATAGAAACCACTGTTTGGAATCGCGTTATTGCCCTGTCAAACTGCCGCGACTGCATGGAGAACAACCCCAGCGCTTTGTTGGCGCTCAGGTGCTGCGGCTCTTTTTCCACAACCTCTTGCAGTAAAGCAATCCCGACCATAGGGCTGGCGCTGCCACTGACGTAGGCGCTTCCCAACCCCGTTTTTGCCTCGAGATTTTCAGGTTCGAGTTCCAGGGATTGTTCGTAAGCGAGGATGGCCCTTTGTTTCAGGACTGAAGCTATAGTTTCATCCTGAAGATTGGTATAGGCAGCGCGATAATGTTCGCCCGCTTGAAACCAGTGTTCAAAACGAGGTTCTAACGTCGCCATTTCCTGAAACAAAAAGCCAAGAGGGGATGATTTGTCTACATCGTCCCACTTGGCCGCAAGATTCTTCAGAAGATCCAGTTGTTCCTCCTTGCTCAGATTCGGGCTTCTTTTCTCCTCCAATCGCTCGATTTCTTGGATCAGAGAGGCATTCAGTCCGATTTTAGCCCGTTGTGACTCAGAATCGTAAGTGATCCCATCCGCAGGGTTTAATTCCGTTCCGGCGGCTTCGTCCTGTGTGTTTCTTAGTACCGTAATCGGCCGACTCAATAGGACCACCATCAAAATGACGACTCCTACGATTGCGATTATTTGGTTCCTTTTCAACATACGACCTCAGCCATGGAAATTGCTTACTTTACTTTGTTTCCGGTTTTTACTTTTTCCACAAAAGCTTTTGCAGGCTTGAAGCTGGGCACGTAGTGCGCTGGAATAATAATAGCGGTGTTTTTAGAGATATTTCTTGCAGTTTTCTCTGCTCTCTTCTTGACCACGAAGCTACCAAAACCTCTCACGTAAACGTTTTCGCCTTCGATCATGGCGTTTTTAACAACTTTGAAGAAAGCCTCTACGGTTTCTTGCACATCAACTTTCTCTAATCCTGTTTTGTTAGAGATTTCCGCTATAATTTCTGCCTTAGTCATATTATGATACGTTTTGTAATTATTTATTTTTCAACCATTAAGCATCTTTCGGCTTGGGGATGCAAAAGTAGAGGTTTAAAATGAATTCCTGAAATAAAATACGAAATATTTATTTTAGACCTGGATTTTTACGATAAATACCTAAAATAAGCGTTATTTTTTGATATACATGGCCTCTTTTGCCGCTTTGACTACCTTTTCTACGCTCGGAAGTGCCGCCTGAATGAGGTTGGGAGCATAAGGTAAAGGTACGTCTGCTGAAGTGATACGGGCAATCGGTGCATCGAGATAGTCGAAGGCTTCTTTCTGGATTTTGTAGGCAATCTCTGAGGAGATTGATGCCAGAGGCCAGGCTTCTTCCACGATCACCAGACGGTTGGTCTTTTTGACCGAAGCGATGATCGCTGCATAGTCAATAGGCCTGACCGAGCGAAGGTCGATCAATTCTGCTTGAACACCCTCTTTTTCCAATTCTGCCAAAGCGGGAATTACTACCCTTGGGATCATTTTTCCAAATGACACGATGGTCACGTCCTTACCTTCTTGTATAGTATGTGCTTTACCGAGTTCCAAATAGTATTCTTCCTCCGGGACATTTCCTTTATCACCGTACATCACTTCGGATTCCATAAAAATCACTGGATCCGGATCTATTATTGACTGCTTCAAAAGGCCTTTCGCATCGTAGGGATTTGACGGAACGACGACTTTCAATCCAGGCGTATTCGCATACCAGTTTTCGAAATTCTGAGAGTGCTGGGCAGCGAGCTGACCGGCATTTCCAGTCGGGCCCCTGAATACCATAGGTATAGGGAACTGTCCGCCACTCATAGAGTTCATTTTTGCCGCAGAGTTTATCACTTGATCGATCGCGACCAGTGAAAAGTTGAAAGTCATAAATTCGATGATGGGCTTCAAGCCGTTCATCGCCGCGCCTACACCAATTCCGGCAAAACCCAGCTCTGAGATGGGGGTGTCTATAACACGTTGGGGCCCAAATTCATCCAGCATGCCTTGGCTGACTTTGTACGCGCCATTATACTCAGCGACTTCTTCGCCCATTAAAAAAACTTTTTCGTCTTTGCGCATTTCTTCGGTCATCGCTTCACGAAGTGCTTCTCTGAATTGTATTTCTCTCATTAATGACAGTCTAAAGGGTGTTCATTTCAACATGCAAAGCTACGATTTATTTTTGTTAAAATATAATTAGGGTTGAGTACGGTAGCAACTTTATTTATTTTTCATATTTAGCAACGAAAGCGTTATATTTGCTACTTACTTTTAATAGGATTCTTTGAATGGCAAGATTAAATTTATTGGAGGAAACGCGGTTTGAAAAACTACCGGTAAGCGTTTACCCCAATCAGTTGGTAGCATCTAAGGCGGTGGCAAACCGAATTGCAAAATTGATTAGAACGAGACAAGAGAAGGGTGAAAAGGCAGTTTTAGGGCTTGCTACGGGTGCCACTCCGGTAAAAATTTACGCAGAACTTGTGCGGATGCATAGGGAGGAAGGCCTCAGTTTTCAAAATGTTGTCACCTTCAACCTGGATGAATATTATCCGATGAATCCCGATTCGGCACAGAGTTATGTGTCTTTTATGCGCCGGAACTTATTTGATTTCATAGATATTCCCGAAGAAAACATTCACATTCCTGACGGAACCCTGAAAGAAGAAGATATCCATGATTATTGTATGGATTTTGAGCAGAAAATCACTTCCCTGGGAGGGATTGATCTGCAATTACTGGGGATAGGACGTACAGGACACATAGGTTTCAATGAGCCAGGGTCTGCACCCAATTCGGGTACGCGTCTGGTGACTCTGGATGATCTCACCCGCGGCGATGCCTCCCGTGATTTTGGTGGAAAGGAAAATGTTCCGACCAAGGCTATCACTATGGGCATTGGCACGATATTCAAAGCCCGGGAAATCATCATCATGGCTTGGAATCGCAAAAAGGCCGAAATTGTAAAAAAGGCCGTTGAAGGCGAAATTTCCGGTGAGGTGCCCGCAACCTACTTGCAATTGTCCGACAAGGTCGAGTTTATACTCGACGAAGATGCGGCTTCACTTTTGACCCGTTTTGACACGCCCTGGCTAGTCAAGGATTGTGCATGGGACGATAAAACGATAAAAAAAGCAGTTGTTTGGTTGTCTCAGGAACTGAAAAAGCCCGTCCTGAAATTGACAGAAGACGACTACAACAACAATGGGATGGCACAACTCGCAACGGAGAAAGGGCCCGTTTACGATATTAATATCAATATCTTCAATCAACTCCAGCATACGATTACAGGCTGGCCGGGAGGCAAACCAGATGCTGATGACAGCCAGAGGCCTGAGAGGAGAGACCCTGCAAAAAAGCGTAGCATCATCTTTTCTCCCCATCCAGATGATGACGTAATTTCCATGGGGGGTACCTTTATCCGCTTGGCCGATCAGGGCCACGAAGTGCATGTCGCTTATCAGAGTTCCGGAAATTCGGCCGTTTGGGATGACGATGCACTGAGGTTTATGGAGTTTGCGACCGATTTTGCCAAAAGCCTGGACTTGGATACCAGCAAGTTGCGCAAAGTATATGAAGACGCAAAAGCGTTTATTGCCGAAAAACAACCCAACCAAACAGATACTCCTGAACTAAAGATTGTAAAGGGCCTGATTCGTAAAGGCGAGGCCATCGCAGGGGCGAGATTTGCGGGCTTGCCGGATCATAGGATTTACTTTCAGAATTTGCCTTTCTATGACAATGCGCGCCAGACTCCCGAGTACGACTATGAGGAGGATGTGCGGTTGACCGTCGCTCTTTTGCAGGAAATAAAACCACATCAGGTTTTTGCTGCCGGGGATTTTTCGGATCCCCATGGGACGCATCAGATTTGTTTCGACATTATACATGAGGCGATTGTCCGCTTGAGGAAAACGGAACAGTGGGCACACGACTGTTGGCTGTGGTTGTATAGGGGTGCGTGGCACGAGTTTGCAATCCACGAAATTGAGATGGCTGTGCCCTTGTCACCCAAGGAAGTCATTCGCAAGCGTCACGCGATTTTCAAGCATCAGTCCCAGAAAGACGTGCCGGTTTTCCCGGGAGATGATGCCCGGGAGTTCTGGGTCAGGGCAGAGGAGCGTACCAGAGAGACAGCGCGTCTTTATGACGAGCTTGGTATGGCTGAGTATGAGGCCATCGAAGCTTTCGTCCGCTGGAAGTTTGAGGACGAATAGGGATTTACGCCAAAAAGGGGAATGCTCCCTTATAGGAGCACCGCTTTGTATATTTCGTCTGCTCTGATCCCCCAGGATTTGAAGGCACCCTCGAGATAGCTTCTCAATCCCTGTTTATCTACAGGTTTGCCTTTTGTCGGCGGCGCCACATCGCGAGCCATGACAGGTCTGTCTTCTATTTTCGTTGCAAACCAGGTGATGTTTTCATGAGGTAATGCCAGGCCGAGGATCATGCCAGGTAGCCCTGTAAAGGATTCGGGACCGCCCGAAACGGGGATCTGATCGGTATAGAAAGCGACGACATAGATAGAGTCCATCACAATTGCATTGGCCCGGCGGCAATTATAGCCAGCGATTTCCCGTCGTTCATCAGTGATTTTCCATTTGATTTCGTGAGGACTGTCCGTCACGAGGAAAGTTTCCTCGTACAGGTTTTTTTGGCTCGTGCTCAGCTTCGAATTCAGATCGGTGAATATGATGTTGCCCATGTCAATGCTAGGGTCGCCTCCGAAAAAGGCCATCGCAGCACCTGCGGCCTGCTGCGTCTTTCCTGAAGGCTTATACAGGGTTTTCCCTGTTCCGTCAAAGAACAACTGATTTTCATAGGTTCTGAACTGAGGCTGTGTTTTTTTGTAGTTCTCCAGAGCTTGCGCAGCAAAGCCCGAAGCATCGCCAAACTGCCTTTGCATTTTCGCAAACATGTTGACACTTTTTTCGTAGGTAATCACGCCTCTTTCGGTGAAATGTGCGTACTGTGCGCTCAAAAGAGCAGGAAAACTGAGTAGAAGGCCGCCGATAAACATAATCGTCCTGAATATTTTTGCCTTATTTGTTGTTGCAGTCATCGTTGTCGTCTTTTATTTCAATTAATATAAAAATTACTGTCCACCGCCCATTCTGTTGAAATCCCAAATCACCGAAAGCATAAAGAATCTTGTGATCGTGGTGTGGCTAGTTTGCGTAATAAAGTTTGCACGGGCCGAGCGGTTAAATCCTGTATTCTGTCCGAGCAGATCCTGACCGCTCAGGCGAAGAACAAGACTCTCATCCTGAAGGAATTTCTTTTGGATATTTGCATCGATGGTAAAACGCTCAAACTTTTCGTCAAAGGTCTGGGTGGGACCCGTATACGTGTAGCTGCCCGTAGATCCTATAGAGAATTTCGCCGGAAGCCTCACATTGAATGAATAAGAACCGTTCATCCCCCAGCCGTTGTTGTTTTGAGACGGCAATAGAGAAGCCTGACCTTCATTGTAGGAAGGGCCAAAGTTGACCCTGAAATCATACTTACCCTGGACATTTCGACTCGCATTGATACCGCCCGAGTAGTTGCTCGAGCGCATTTTGTTCAGTTCGCCATTGATCATGCTATGACTGCTGCTGCCGTTGATGTTCGCGTTTACTCCTACATTCAAATTCAGGCTTTTCAGGGTGCGGCTATAATTCATAAAACCGAACATTGTCGTATTGATTTCATTGGGAAGATTGCTAGAAATATAGATACTCCTTCCGACCTCATCGGTTGTGGTGTTCTGCACAATAGGATTGTGAGTGGTCGAGTAACTAACGGAGGCAAAGAATGACTCGCCCCTCAGCATCTTAAATGAATTGAAGTTCGCAGAAAAGCTGTTGGTAAACGACGGCGTGAGATCGGGATTGCCCAGAACGATGTTCAGTGGATCGGTATTTACCCGTACAGGCTGTATCTGGCTTATGCTAGGCTGCGAGCTGCGGCCATTGTAATTGATACGTATCGAGCCCTGCTGCGTATAATTATGCTGCCAGGATGCCTGAGGATACCAATTGATGAATTTTCTGTCAAAAGACTCGTTGGAATAGCTGTCAAACTGATCAAAATTTACACCAGTGACCCGCGTTCCAAAGTTGATCGTGTTTTTGTCTTTTCGGTAGTTGAACACAGCACCAACTTCGTTTGTAAGCTGATTGAGCTTATAGTTGCTACTGTAAAGGCTGTCCAGCGCACCGTATTGCTGATCCGCCGTCTGATTGAAGGACTGGCGGTGCGAATTGCTGTTGTTGATACCAGTCCTGTAGTTCAGCACCAGTGATAGGGCTGTAGAGAAAGGTTCCGTATAGGTGATGTTCGATCCGGCGGCAACGGCAGTGGACTGATCCAGTTTGTACTGGTCGATGATCGCTGTACTGTCGAGCGACCCTGTAGGGTTGAAAAATTCATTTTCAGTATAGAGAAATCCGCTGGCTCTGTTATCATTATAATTTGTGTTGAGGTTCCAGGACAGCGTGCGACCTTCTTTCTTGAGTTTTTTGCGCCACAATGCGGTCGCAGCAACCGTCTGCCCATCGGTCTCGTTATCGATGCTGCGCAAACTCGAGTTCAGCGGATTGCCATTTTGCCCCGTAGAGGTCGAGTTATATTCCGACTGGGTGGTCGCCCGGCTCAGCGTCCCATCCAAGGTGATTTTGAGTGTCGATCCCGGATCAAACTGAAGATCGTAAACTGCCCCTCCTGCCTGCCGGAAGTTGTAGTTGTCAAAGCGTTCGTCCGAATTGGAGTTTATTGTCCCAGAAGGGAGTATATTCTGACTTTGCGTGTTGCCCGTGCCTTTGACACCTATGTCCCCGATTTTGTAGCTCGCGTTCAAACCATGTTTGTTATCTGCCCATTTATCGCTGTAGTGGACTCCGCCCGACAATACACCGGGTATGCCGCGGCCACTGTATCTGCCATCGAACGACTCCAGTGGGCTGTCACCCGGCCCGCCGGAAATCGAGATCATAATCCCACCACCGTCCATAAAGGAAACACTGCCTCCGGTTGTGCCCAGTCTCTGGGAGTCACCAAAGCTCAGTCCAGTTTTGCCTGTATTTCCGATGGTTCCATAGGCGGCTACTTTTTGAGATCCATTGAAACGGTTGAACATAAGCTGTCCTTCGTACATATCATTAGTTCCCGCACCCGCATCCACTTTTCCAAAGTAGCCGGACTTTTTATCCTCCTGCAGGACAATATTGAGCGTTTTGGTTTTTATCCCATCATCGACCCCGGTAAACTCAGCCTGGTCGCTTTTTTTATCGAATAATTGCACTTTGGACACCATGTCGCCCCGAATATTGCGCGTGACCAAGGTCGGGTCGTCCCCAAAAAACTCCTCACCATCGACCAGAACCTTGCTCACGGTTTCACCCTGGGCCGTGATGTTTCCCTGAGCATCAATCTGTATTCCGGGGAATTGCTTGAGAAGATCCTCTACTTTTGAGTTGGGTTCAATATTGTACGCCCGAGCATCAAACTCCGTCGTGTCCCCCTTGATGGTGACTGGCCGGACACCCTGTATGAGCACAGCTTCGAGTAGCGTGGCTCTCAGGGTCAGGTCGATGTTTCCGAAGTCTTTCTCGCTTTCAGATCCACTGAGTGAAAACTGTTCCACATAATCTGCATAATCCGGGAAAGTAACCAGTAAGATATAATCACCGTCAGGAATTCCGGTCAGGGAGAATGTTCCGTCTTTTTCAGTTCGCGCAAAATCCAACATGATAGAGTCTTGGGCGTGCAGCACCATCGCGATCGCCCGATGTAATTTTAGATCACTGGAGTTGTCGGTAACATACCCTTTGAGCGTATGTCCCTGTTCCTGTCCATGCAGATTGATCGCAGCCGCCAAGACAGCAAAAAGCAAAAAGAAGCCCTTTTTCATGTGTTTTTCGTTAAAGGTGTCATTCAAGTCAGTTAAACTCGTACATATAAGACGTCGGTCTTTGCGAAATGTTACGAATTTTCAGTAAAAGAATGCAAAATTTTTGCGTCCGCAAATTAATTAACGAAATTTAACGTTTTGGTACTATTGCGACGGTCAGTCGACTGATACAGTTGAGTTTGCCATTTTGATCGCTGATGCGTATATCCCAGACGTGAGTTCTTTGGCCTATATGAACTGGTTTGCACACAGCCGTGACATAACCTTCACTCACCGGGCGGAGATGGTTGGCATTTATCTCCTGGCCTACCCCGAGAAACTGCTCCCGGTCTATCAACAAATTGGACGCTATACTACCTACGGTTTCAGCTAGGACGACCGATGCTCCACCGTGAAGTATCCCGTGAGGCTGCATGGTTCGGTGGTCTACGGGCATCGTCGCACTCAGGCTATCGTCCCCGATTGCGGTAAATTTGATCCCAAGTACAGTGGCGATATTTACATCAAATCTGTTGTTTAGTTCTTCTGGAGTGGTTTTTACGTTCCAAATCATGGTGGCAGGATTAGGTGAGCTCGGCCGGCTCGTAAGTAGAATAGCTGGGCAAAACGATACGGAAAGTGGTACCTTTGTCGACTTCCGATTCTTTTACAAAAATTTGGCCCTGATGATAGTCGACCATTCTTTTGGTCAGGGTCAGGCCAAGACCCCATCCTCTTTTCCGGGTGGTGAATCCCGCCTGGAAGACCGTATCGTATTTTGCACGGGGAATGCCTTTTCCCGTATCTTTAATGTCGATATAGATCTCGTCCTTTGCAATGTTTTCCGTGATCACGATATCTATGCGGCCGGCAGATTCAATGGCATTGGCCGCGTTTTTCAAAAGGTTTTCCAGGACCCAATCAAAAAGCGGTACATTGAGCATAGCGGTCACCCGGGTGTCTCCGGATACATTAAATACTATTTTGTCACTAGTTCGGATTTTAAAATAATTTACAAATTCGACCACGACCTTATATACCAAATGGCTATGGAGTACAGGAGCTGATCCTATCTTTGAAAATCTGTCGGCGACTCTTTCCAGCCGCATCACGTCGTTTTCCATTTCCCTCAGGAGCGCACCCTGACCTTCTTCAACTTTTGGTTTTAGTAGCTCCAGCCAGGCCATCAGCGAGGAGATCGGCGTTCCCAACTGGTGGGCAGCCTCCTTGGCCAGACCTACCCAAACTAGGTTTTGCTCGGATTTTCTTATCGAATTGAACACCGTGTAGGCGATTGCCAGGAAGATAGCGATCAGGCTCAGTTGGATATAAGGGAAAATTCTCAGACGATTTAGCAAGACCGAATCCTTGTAATACACATACCATTGTTCACCGTTCCAGAGCTCGATCTGTATGGGCGCATGGTTTTTTTTCATGCTTGCCAGCTGTCGCTCGAAATAGGCTGGGTCGTATTTTAGGGGTTTGTCCGTGTCTTTTGTCAGCAGTTCTTCCTGGATGAGGTTGGTTTTTCCTGCATCGAGGTTTCGCCAATGGATGATGCTATCCTGCTCGTCCGTGATGATAGCGGGCAGCACCAAACTGTCCCGCACTGCGTAAATAAATGAAATAAATTCGTCGTTGACGTCAGGCATGGTCATCATCGTCCGAGTACTCATCGCCCAGACTTCGGCTTTTGTCCGCTCGCTTTTGGACAGGTTCCTCACCAGATAATTGGTGTAAAGTAGCGATGCCGCGGCGATGATCACCGCGAAAATCAGCAACATAAATTTCCAACGCTGTTGGTTATATGGATAAGGATGACTATTCATTTTAGGGCAAAATACATATTTCAGTTTAAATGCCCAGCTAGCTTTTGGATTTTTTATATTTGTACCATGAGCATGGACACAACGATCAGAGTAAGATTTGCACCCAGCCCCACGGGTGGACTGCATTTAGGGGGCGTAAGAACGGCTTTATTCAATTATTTATTTGCAAAAGGCCAGAATGGAAAATTTATTCTCCGGATAGAGGACACGGATCAGACTCGCTTCGTGCCCGGCGCAGAGGCATATATCCAAGAGTGCCTCAAATGGTGTGGGATAGAGCCTGACGAAAGTCCGCTTCACGGCGGAGATTTTGGTCCTTATCGCCAGAGTGAGCGCAAGGCCGATTATGCAAAATATGCCGAGCAACTCGTCAGTGAAGGAAAGGCGTACTACGCTTTTGACACCACCGAGGAGCTTGATGCACATAGGAAATCCGATCCCAATTTCCGGTATAGCCATTCCAATAGGATGTCCCTGCGCAACTCGTTGAGCTTGGATGCCTCAGAAACCCGCAGTTTGCTCCAGTCAGGAGTGCCTCATGTTGTTCGCATAAAGATGCCTGCGGATAGTCAGGTCGGCCTGCAAGACTTGATCCGCGGTCATGTACTATTTGAAACGGCTCAGATCGACGACAAAGTGCTGCTCAAGGCCGATGGTATGCCCACCTATCATCTCGCTGTGGTTGTGGATGATTTTCTGATGAAAATCTCCCACGTGATACGTGGTGAAGAATGGTTGCCTTCTGCGCCCGTCCATGTTTTGTTGTGGGAATATTTAGGGTGGGGAGATGTTATGCCTGCCTGGGTGCACCTCCCATTGATCTTGAGACCCGATGGAAACGGCAAGCTCAGCAAAAGAGACGGCGATCGCCTGGGCTTTCCGGTCTACGCGATGAACTGGACCGATCCGTCCTCCGGAGATCTCACCCGCGGCTATCGTGAACTCGGTTTTCTGCCCGAGGCATTTGTCAATCTGCTGGCCATGTTGGGTTGGAACGAAGGAACAGAGCAGGAAATCTTCTCCATTGACGAGCTGGTAGAAAAGTTTACGCTAGACCGTGTCAATAATTCAGGCGCAAAATTTGATTTCGAGAAAGCGAAGTGGTACAATCAGGAATGGATAAAGAGGCATTCGGCTGCGCAGCTGCTGCCGCTGATCAAAACGGAAGTTTTGCAGCACAGTCAGATCCCATTGGATGATCACTATCTACAAAAAGTCTTGGATTTGGTCAAAGAAAGACTTATATTGCTCAGTGATTTTTGGTCACAGGCCTCATTCTTCTTCGAAAGGCCAGAAACCTACGATTTAGATGCCATAAAAGCAAAGTGGACACCTGAAAAGACAGGTTTTTTCACCGAACTACTCCAAAACTGGCAAAATTATGAGCCCTGGAGCAGTGCGGAACTCGAACACTATTTTAAAATGGCCATCGAGGTTGCGGGAATGAAAGTCGGAGAACTGATGCTGCCCCTAAGGATCATGCTCGTAGGAGGCAAGTTTGGCCCCCATGTGTTTGATATTGCAGCGACACTGGGCCGCGATGAGACGCTGGAACGCATCAGACGTGGCTTGGACCTTTTGATCGGGGAGGCCTGAGCAAACTGATTACAAACGATAAACATGAGTAATAATTATACAGAAGAGAGTATCCGGTCCCTGGATTGGAAAGAGCATATCCGCCTGAGACCCGGGATGTACATTGGCAAACTGGGCGACGGATCTTCTTATGACGATGGCATTTATGTCCTCTTAAAAGAAGTGCTGGACAATTCCATAGACGAGTTTGTCATGGGAGCCGGACGCAGCATAGAGGTCACCGTCAATGAGCAGAAAGTTTCAGTTCGTGATTATGGCCGGGGCATCCCCATTGGGTCGGTCGTCGACGTTGTTTCCAAAATCAATACAGGCGGTAAATACGACAGTAAGGCCTTTCAGAAGTCTGTAGGATTGAACGGCGTGGGGACCAAAGCAGTGAACGCGCTCTCAATCGCGTTTACCGTACAGTCTTATAGGGCAGGGGAGACCAGGATTGCCCAGTTCAGCAAGGGCGAATTGATCTCTGATGAGAAGAAAACTACGACCCAGCGCAATGGAACTGCCGTTGTTTTTCAGCCGGATGAGAGCATTTTTCACAATTATCGGTACAGGCTGGAATTTATTGAGAACATGATCTGGAATTATGTGTTTCTCAACACCGGCCTGACCATTCAGTTCAATGGGAAAAAGTATTTCTCCGAGAATGGGTTGAAGGATCTCTTGGAGAGAAATGTGGACAATGAAGGTATGCGATATCCTATCATTCACCTGAAAGGCGATGATATAGAGATTGCGATGACTCATGGGCAGCAATATGGCGAAGAATACTATTCCTTTGTCAACGGTCAGCACACAACACAGGGAGGTACCCACCAAGTGGCTTTTCGGGAGGCAGTCGTCAAAACGGTGAGGGAATTCTATAAAAAGGATTTTGAAGCCGCGGACATCAGGGCTTCTATCATCGCCGCTTTTGCCATCAAGGTGCAGGAGCCGGTGTTCGAATCCCAGACCAAAACCAAACTAGGATCCCAACAGGTCGGTCCTGAAGGCCCGACTGTACGGACTTTTGTCAATGATTTCGTAAAAAAAGCGCTGGATGATTTCCTGCACAAAAACCCCGATACGGCCGACGCGTTGCTCAAAAGGATTCAGCAATCGGAGCGCGAACGCAAGGATATTGCCGGGATAAAGAAGCTCGCAAACGAACGCGCGAAAAAGGCCTCGGTTCACAACCGCAAACTGCGAGACTGCAAGATACACTACGATATGCGACACGAAAGAGCGGCAGAGACAACGCTCTTTATCACGGAGGGCGACTCGGCCAGTGGCTCCATCACCAAATCCCGAGATGTGCAGACCCAAGCGGTCTTTAGCCTCAAAGGCAAGCCGCTCAATTCGTTTGGCTTGACCAAAAAAGTCGTCTATGAAAACGAAGAGTTCAACCTCTTGCAACATGCCCTGAATATCGAGGACGGAATCGAAGGTCTGCGCTACAATCACGTCGTTATTGCGACCGATGCAGATGTCGACGGAATGCACATTCGCCTGTTACTCATGACTTTTTTCCTGCAGTTTTTCCCAGATTTGGTCAAGGCTGGGCACGTTTCTATATTGCAAACACCACTTTTCAGGGTCAGAAACAAAAAACAGACTATTTACTGCTACAGTGATGAGGAACGTCAGCGTGCGGTACATCAGCTCGGGAGTAAACCTGAAATCACGCGATTCAAGGGATTAGGCGAGATCTCCCCAGACGAATTTGGTCTATTTATAGGAAAAGATATGCGTCTGGACCCGGTCATCCTGTCCAAAGATCAGAAAATCATCCATTTACTAGAGTATTACATGGGTAAGAACACACCAGATCGGCAGAAGCATATCGTGGACAATCTGAGGATAGAAGTGGATCTCGAGGCAGAAGTGCTGGCCGGTTAAACTTAACTGCGAGTGGAAAAATGCGTTCGGATGGCGTCGAGTTGCCTGGTGTTCAGGATTTCCTGGAGTTCGGAGTCTTTGGCTTCCCGGATTTTTTTCACAGATTTGAAGTTGAGAAGGAGTTTTTCGGCCGTCCGCTTTCCAATTCCTGGGACATCCTCCAGCTCGGTCCGGAATGTTTTGCGACTGCGCTGGTTTCGGTGAAAGGTAATGCCAAACCGGTGTGCTTCATCTCGCAGTTGCTGAATGATTTTCAACGTCTCTGATTTTTTGTCCAGATAAAGAGGGTAGGGATCGCCGGGATAAAACAGCTCTTCGAGACGCTTTGCAATGCCGATGACAGTGACCTGGTTTTCTATGCCCAGCAGTCGCAGGCTCTTCATCGCTGCGGACAGCTGTCCTTTTCCGCCGTCGATAATGATAAGCTGAGGCAGGGACTTCGCCTCGTCAAGTACCCGTTTATACCGCCTGTAGACGACTTCCTCCATCGTGGCATAGTCGTCTGGCCCCTGCACGGTCTTTACATTGTAGTGCCTGTACTCTTTTTTTGCGGGTTTTGCATCCCTAAAGACAACCATCGCCGAAACCGGATTCGTTCCTTGGAAATTTGAGTTGTCAAAGCATTCAATATGTTTTGGCAGCGTATTCAGGCGTAGATCTTCCTTCATCTTCTGGAGCAGACGCTCCGTCCGCACTTCAGGGTTGAGCTTTTCATATTGATTCAGGCGTTCTTTTTTGAAATAGAAGACGTTTTTAAACGATAAATCGAGAAGCTGCTTTTTTTCGCCCGCTTTTGGAACAGTAAATTTTAGCTCATCAGAGTCAATATCTATGAGGAAAGGAACGACGATCTCCCGGGAGGTGCTGTTAAATTTGTCCCGAATGGCGGGGATGGCCAGGGTCAAAAGTTCTTCGTCGCTTTCGTCCAGGCGTTTTTTGAGCTCAATGGTTTGCGTCTGAATGATTGTTCCGTTCATAATTTTCAAGAAATTAACAAAGGCATAGGAGCCTTCGGACGCAATATTGAACACATCCAGATTGGTGATAGACGTGCTCACCACGGTAGATTTGCTCTGGTATTTCGACAGGAGATCTAGTTTATTTTTCAGCTCTTGTGCAGCTTCAAAATTCATTTTGACCACCTCTTCTTCCATCTGCCCCTTGATTCGCCGGATGACACCGCTGATTTTGCCGTTAAGTATATCCCGGATCTCGTCCAGTTTCTTTTCGTATTCGGCTTCATTTTCATAGCCCTCGCACGGCCCTTTGCAGTTGCCGATTTGATACTCCAGACAGACCCTGAATTTGCCACTTTGTATGTTCTCAGGTGTGAGTGCAAGGTTACAGGTACGAAGTGGATAGATTTCGCGGATCGTGTCCATGATGGCATGCATCATGCTGACCGAGGCGTAGGGGCCAAAATACTTCGATCCGTCTTTGATGACCTTGCGCGTCGGGAAAATCCTCGGGAAACGCTCATTTTTGATGACAATCCAAGGGTAGGTTTTGTCATCCTTGAGCAGCACGTTATACCGAGGCTGGTGTTTCTTGATCAGACTGTTTTCCAGTAGCCAGGCATCGATTTCGGTGTCCACCAGGGTAAAGGTGATCGCACGAATCTTTCTCACCAGAACTCGCGTTTTGGCGTTGAGCTGGTTTTCATTGAGAAAATACGATCCAACCCGGTTTTTGAGATCCTTGGCCTTGCCTATATACAGCAACTTCCCGGCCTCGTCCCAGTATTGGTAGACCCCTGGTTTGTGCGGTATTTTTGCTAACGCTTCCCTGTAATCAAATTTACTCATTTTTTCTAGAAACCAAGTCGGTCTATGAGCCGGGGTTCCTCCGGTTCTACAAACTGCTGGTATTTGCTGCAGTCCAGCTCGCGGGTGAGGCCGCCTTCAGGCAGTTCAAAATTGCCTTCTCCATAGTGCGCCAGGGCAGGATCGGCGTAGACCTTTTGCATAAATAAACCAAAAACAGGCAGGGCGGCACGTGCACCCTGGCCTTCGGCCATAGAATCGAAACTTATCCCCCGGTCTTCGGCCCCAGTCCATACGCCGCTCACCAGATGCGGGGTCACACCTATAAACCATGCATCGGCATTGTCATTGGTCGTACCTGTTTTGCCGCCAAGAGGCTTGTCCAGCCCATACGCCCAGCGTAGACGACCTGCTGTACCGTTATTGACGACCGCCTGTAGCATATCGACCATAATATACGCACTTTCACTATTCAGCACTTTTACTACCTTGGGTGCGTGCTCGTAGATCGGCGTGCCGTTTTTATCTTCAATCCGTAAAATATATACAGGTTCTGTCCAGACGCCGTGATTTACAAAGGCAGAATACGCTCCTACCATGTCATACACCGAGGCTTCATACGCACCGAGCGCGATAGAGGGATATTCAGGAACCGGCGAAGTGATACCCATTTTTTTGGTCAGCTCGGCAACCGGCCTGGCACCGACCTCGTTGATCATATACGCTGTCGCGTAGTTTTGAGAGTTGGCCATCGCCTGGCGTATAGTCACTCTGGTTCCTATTTTGTTTTCCCCTCGGGGGATCCATTCGCTGGCCGTACCTTCGTTTATCACGATCGGCACGTTTGGAATCTGGTGGCAGGGCGAGTAGTACCCGTTGTCCACGGCGACTGCGTAGGTAAAGGGCTTAGCTGTGGATCCGACCTGGCGGGTCCCCATCTTGACCTGATCGTATTTATAGTGTTCAAAGTTGATGCCCCCGACCCAGGCGCGCACGTATCCCGTCTGAGGCTCCATGGACATCATGGCATTTCTCAAGATCAGTTTATTGTATCGGATCGAGTCCATCGGTGACATCACCGTATCGACATTTCCCTCCCAGGTAAAGATGCTCATCGGGACAGGTACATCAAAGTTTTCCAAAATCTCCGCTTCCGTTTTGCCATCTCTTTTCAGTTCGCGGTAGCGGTCGGATCTCTTCATTCCTGTTTCCAGCAGCCTCTTTTTATCTCCTGTAAATGCATCCCGATTTCTCCATTGCCGGTCAAACGACGCCTGTACCGTTTTCATCCACTCTTTCTGAGCGTCTTCCGCATGTTTTTGCATGCGAGAATCAAGGGTGGTGTAGATGCGCAAGCCATCCCTGTCCAGGTCATAAGCACTGCCATCAGCCTTGGTGATGGAGCGTTCTCTCAGTATATTGTTGACATCTTGCTTCAAAACTGCTCTGAAATACGGGGCCAATCCTTCGCCGTAGGTGGCGATCCTCAGTTTCAGGCCCAGGGGTTCTTCACGGTGCGCTTCATACGCATCTCTAGAGATAAACCCTTCACGGCGCATGTTGTTGAGCACGGTATTCCTCCGCGCTATTGCTCTTTCGGGATAGTTTACCGGAGAGTACATTCCTGGTCCTTTAAGCATTCCGACCAGAAGTGCTGCCTGCTCAGCGGTGAGCTGGTCTGGAGTCGTATTAAAGTAGGTCCTTGCCGCTGATTTAATGCCAAAAGTGTTATACGCACCAAAATCCACGGTGTTGAAATACATCGTGATGATTTCTTCTTTCGTGTAGTTGCGTTCCAGACGGACAGCGGTCACCCATTCCTGAAATTTCTGAATGATACGCTTACCGGTGCTGCGCGCCCGCCCTTCTGAAAAGAGATTCAAGGCCAGCTGCTGAGTGATGGTACTGGCACCCTGCTTTTTCCCCACCAAATTGTAAAATATGATAGAGAAAGTCCGGCGAAAGTCTATTCCCGAATGCCTGTAGAAACGTTTATCTTCGGTTGACACCAGTGCATGAATCAGGTTTGGCGAGAGTTCCTCGTAGCGGACATTGGACCGGTTTTGTACGAAATAGGTGCCCAAGACTATCCCGTCCGCCGATACAACTTCCGTCGCCAGATTGCTTTTGGGGTTTTCCAGGTCCTGAAATGTAGGCAGGGGACCAAAAAGCCCGAGTCTCACGCTGAAGATGAAGAGAAAGCCGGCCGCCATGGCCACAATCAACAATAGCCACAGGTTTTTCGTGTACCTCTTAATGTCCGCCTGGGTCAGTTTATTCTCGTTTTTTTTCTGTCGTTTCATTGTTTTATGAAAGATATAGTGTCTTTAGGGCTGCTGTTGATAGAATATAACGTATTTATCGATACTATCAAAATCAGATAACGTGCCAAATTGTGATTCTGTGATAGCAAAAGACTGGTAATAGTCAGCCGGGATTTTCATCACGTCTGCCAACAGGGGCAAGATTTCCTTTTCATAGGCTTTGACGCTCGAAAAGCGATTGAACGGACCTATGTATATGAGCTGACTTTCGTCTTCTATGACTTTTAGTTGGTGCGAAAGCCCTGCCGCTGCGTGTCGTGTCCTATTGAATTGTCCTATTCCGAAGCGCGATGGCGCGAGGTTGACCGAGGGGTGAAGCACATGGATGACAAAGTAGTACGTATCCTCTTCAGCAAATGCCCCCTCCGTCGGTTGGGACGTGGGTGCCTCTTCAACCGCCACTGATGAGGAAATTTGCCTTTCGCTGATCTGTTGCGCGCTCGAGATCACGCCAGAGGACACGAGTCCTGCGGCCTCAGACAAGCTATGCTGCGAGGTCGAGCGTTCTCTTTCAGGGAGATTTCGACTTCTGATAAGCAGCGCTGGCCAAGGCGTCAGTCGCGGTTCGTCGAAAAATGCATTTTTACTGGAATCCAGACCCACGAGCGCAAATTCTCTTTCCTGGAAATCTATCGAATGTTCATCTATGTAGCGCAAATGCTGAACGACCAGCGGAGTAATGAGCTCGTCCATCGGGAATTGCCCTTTTATAGCTTCAAGTGCGCCGACAAAGCTCGACAAATCCGCGGTTTTCCCTATAGCTAGTGATTTCAGATAAGCAAGTTGAGGCAACACGCTTGATTGCGATCCCTCATAGTGATGCAGTACACGGTCAACCTCTGCGATCACCTCCTCAAACTCGGCATTGGCGTATAGCTGATAAACTCGCTCGTAAGTCACATTCAGTTGGCCTTTTTCAGCTTCCAACTCCTCAAAATACCGAGGATTTTCCAGTATTCGGGCAAAGGGCGATTCAGGAAACTC
>CAYNZH010000014.1:0-4007 GCA_964401685.1 uncultured Sphingobacteriaceae bacterium | reverse complement strand
CCGAGGGGAAGATCCGCGAGCAGATTTTCACGGTATTGCTCAGCAAAAACGTCCAATTCTGGTAGTGTGACCGGGTTTTGGGATGCCAATTTCTCCTGCATACGGGGTTCCGACGTTTGAGCGTTGCCGTCCGAGAGAGTCATCTCCGCGTCAGCGGAAAAGCGCCAATTATCCGTGAGTGCCCGCGTGCCCCATTTTCGTTTAAAACCGGCCATCCCCATTCCCAATGCATCCGGGTTGTTGAAGTAAAAGCGATTGTCTGCGTACGCTTCACTGTCAGAGAAGGCGTCCACCCGCTCAAAGGGTGAAATCGCAGTCTCAGTCGCCGCTCGTCTTTTGGGTGCAGAAGGTGCGTTTTGTTGTTTTTCCACCAACAGCTGATAATCCCTCCGTATAAAACTATCGACCAGAGATTGCCGGTCTGCTTCGTTGAGGGAGGCGAGAAATAGGAGTGTGTCTTGCCGTGCGATTGTCTGAAAATTTTGAATGAGCTCACCCACATGTGCCAGCCGTTTGCGGGTTCCATCCCTATCGATAAAGTTAGCGGGCAGAAACATCGCTGCACTGTCAAAATACAATTTGGCGTCCTCGAAATTTCGCCGATTCAGGTGAAAATCCCCGAGTGCAAGGTAGGTTTTAGCGGTTTGTAGACGGTTTTGAGTGGCATGACCCAGGGATTTGGCAAAATGCCTCAAACCCTCTTCCTCCAGACCCATATCGAGGTAGTGCCGCGCCAGATGGTATTCAATCTGGTCTTTGAAATCCTTGTTTTTACCGTCCCTGAGCATGCGTCGGAAAGCCCTGATCCGGTCCTGACCCTGGGTAGGATCCGCGGCAAGGAAAGCAGCTCTCAACTGCGCCTCAAAACTCAATTCGTAGGGAACATTGGCCCGAGCAACCCTTTTGAAACGCCGGACCGCTTCCTCGTTGTAGCCCAGATCCTGTACGTATTGCGCGACAATAAAGCGCCACCTGTGCTTATCTTTTTTGTTTCCTCGGAGAGAGACAGCCTCGTCCAGCATGGATGCTGCCTGGCCTAGATTTCCAATCATCCGCTGGTGATCGGCTCGCACAGCAAAAGCAAGCCCCTGAATCTTTTTATACGATCCCAGATCCTTGAAAACAGAATCCAGTAATCTGCCGGATTGGGACAAATTTCCCAGCTGACCGAGTGCACGAGCCTGCCAAAGCAGTCCGAGCTGTCGGTATTTTGCATCCTGTCCGAAAGCCGTCGCCAAGTAATCGAAGTATTCGGCCGCAAGAAAATAGTTTCCCTTTAGATAGTTGGCCCGGCCCAGTAAAAAGTAAGCATCCCTGACATGTTTTCCCTCGCTTTTATCATTGATAATGCGATTTGCTTTGCCAATTACCGAGTCCAGGAGAACCTGTTGAGAAGTACTGGGAGCTAGAGGTTCAATGAAAATAGGCAAGTGATCCCCAAAATCCATCACATAACTTTGCCGGTCAGCCTCCTCGGTCTCCCGGATGAGCTTTTTCCCGTGATAGAGAATGTTATATTTGGAAGTGAGATTGTCCATCACATCGTACCTCGGCCTCTCCTGCACTTTCTTGGATGCGCACGAAAGGAGCACCATGCTGAAGACGCTCAATAACAGAAATCTAACTCTCACACCAGCCAAAATTTGTTTTTATTCTTTAAAGCTTACAAATTTACTATTCGCCCTCATATTATGAGCCAAATAAATTCTAAATTACAAATAAATTCGGAATCCTTATCTTTACCCGGCGTAAAATCCAAAAAACATGAAAGTACCTGAAGAAAAGCAAGGTCGCGGAAGATGGGGTAATTATGCCGTTTACTCAGGCATAGGCTTCCAGATGATCGCCATAATCGGCGCTTTTACCTTTGCCGGACATTATCTGGACCAGTCCACGGGCAGTTCACAGCCTATTTGGACTGCGATTTTAGCGTTGATCGGCGTCTGCATCAGTATTTACACCACCATCAAAATGGTCATCGGGAGACGTCCTGACAAAGGGCGCGACGACTAGTAGCGATATTGTTCAGACTTATATGGTCCGTCGACCGGGACCGCGATATATTCGGCCTGATGCGGGTCCAGCACATCCAGCTCCACGTTGATTTTGGCCAGATGCAATCTCGCCACCTTTTCGTCCAGACGCTTGGGCAGGGTATATACCTTGTTTTCGTAGGCGTCCCTATTGGTCCAGAGTTCCAGTTGTGCCAGCACCTGATTGGTAAATGACGCACTCATCACAAAAGAAGGATGTCCTGTTGCGCAGCCCAGATTGACCAGTCTGCCTTCGGCCAGGAGAATAATATCCTTATCACCAATTGTATATTTGTCTACCTGCGGTTTGATTTCGACTTTCGTGTCGCCATAATTCTTGTTGAGCCAGGCAACATCGATTTCATTGTCAAAATGCCCGATATTGCATACCACCGCTTTGTCCTTCATTTTTTCGAAATGCTCGCCGCGCACGATGTCCCGGTTGCCGGTTGCTGTCACGATGATGTCCGCCTCTGAAACTGCATTGGCAAATTTTTTGACCTCAAATCCCTCCATAGCAGCTTGCAAAGCACATATAGGATCGATTTCCGAGATGATCACACGGACCCCCGCGTTTCTTAGGGACTCAGCCGACCCCTTGCCCACGTCTCCATACCCTGCGACCGCAGCCACCTTGCCTGCCAGCATCAAATCCGTTGCCCGTCTGATCCCGTCCACCAATGATTCGCGGCAACCGTATTTGTTGTCAAACTTGGACTTCGTCACCGAGTCGTTGACATTGATCGCCGGCATAGTCAAGGTTCCGTTCTTCATCCGCTCATACAAGCGATGCACGCCAGTAGTTGTCTCCTCCGACAGGCCCTTGATCCCAGGAACCAGTTCCGGGAACCGGTCCAGAACCATATTGGTAAGATCACCACCATCGTCCAGAATCAAGGTCAGAGGCTTGCGCTCTTCGCCAAAAAACAGAGTCTGTTCGATACACCAGTCAAATTCTTCCTCAGTAAGGCCTTTCCAGGCATACACCGAAATACCCTTGGCTGCAATCGCCGCCGCAGCATGATCCTGCGTAGAAAAAATATTGCAGGAAGACCAAGTCACTTCAGCCCCGAGCTCGACCAGCGTTTCGATCAGCACCGCCGTTTGGATGGTCATGTGCAGGCAACCTGCAATCCTGCTTCCGGCAAGAGGCTTGCTCGCACCGAACTCTTCTCGCAGAGCCATCAGACCCGGCATTTCGGCTTCAGCCAATGCAATCTCTTTTCGCCCCCATTCAGCTAAGGAAATGTCTTTGACCTTATACGGGATATATTTTGTGTCCAATGATGGCATATCGTTCGATTTTTATACTGTGTTCACCAATTATGATACAAAATTACCACATTTAGCGTTTATTTCCAACAAGCACCTTCGCAGAGCCTATATTCTGACATTCAATCCATAATCCAGGGTTGACGCATAGAGCAGGATATAGTATATTTGTAAATAATTTTTAATCGTAAACAAAAAGAAAGGAAATCATGTACCCCGAATACCTAGTAGAACCAATGCGCAAGGAATTGACCACTGTAGGTTTTGAAGAATTGAAAACGCCCGAAGAAGTCGATCAGGCCATCAAACAAGAGGGCACCGTCTTCGTCGTTGTCAACTCAGTGTGCGGTTGCGCCGCCGCGAATGCAAGACCAGCCGCAAAAGCCGCCGTTCAAAACGACAAGCATCCTAATAAAATCGTTACTGTCTTTGCGGGCATGGAAAAAGACGCCGTCGACAAAGTACGCGAATACACCTTGCCCTATCCTCCGTCATCACCTGCGATGGCCCTATTCAAAGATGGCAAGCTTGTCCATATGATCGAGCGCCACCAGATCGAAGGGCGCCCAGCACATATGATTGCTGACAACCTGGTCGCTGCGTTCAACGAATATTGTTAATTTCATTATACTTTTAGGTTTTAGGAGGTCATCTTTCTTCGGGGAGATGACCTTTTTTTTACAATCTTTGCTGATGTTGCGT
>CAYNZH010000013.1:48476-57004 GCA_964401685.1 uncultured Sphingobacteriaceae bacterium | reverse complement strand
TAGGCTTGAAGCGGTCATCACTCCCCTCCTCGTCCTGCCTGACCAGGTTGATCTCCGTTTCGGTTACCTTTTTTGCTTTGGCACTCATCCATATAGTCAGTGCCATAATTAGACCTGACAAAAGCAGCATATAGTTGGGCACGACTATATCGCTAGTGGCTAGATAGGTCTGATACAGCTCATTTGCAGGGACACCCGAAGCCAGCCAGTTCTGATAGGCCATCAATCCTGAAATGGGAACTCCTATAAAGTTGACTAGGTCGTTTCCTGCGAAGGCCATTGCCAAAGAAAAAGTTCCGGCAAGGACGACAATTTTCAAGGGATTTATTTTCAACCAGCGCTGAAGTACAAATAGCAGAAGAGAAAAGGAGACAAACATCAAGATCATTATCATCTGGATGTTATTGTTCAGCGTTTCTATCCAGGGTTCCTCCATCAAGGTTGTCCCTTTCAGACCTTTGATGAGCAGGAAATAAATAATCACCGTGATGCCAGCGCCGGAAAACAGCGCGCCCAAGCTCTTGAGGCGTTTTTCGTATTGAAATGTAAAGGCCGACCGGATAAAGTACTGTACGATCACCCCGGCGGTAAACGCCACTATAATTGAAAGAAATATACCCGAGATTATGGTAAACGTACTACTGACGTTGATGTATTTCATGACTTCGCCTATCGCTTCGCCTTTTTCTGCAGCGAAAAGAAAGCCTACGATCATCGCTGCACCCAAAAGCTCAAACACAATAGATACCGTTGTCGAAGTAGGAAGTCCCAGGCCGTTGAAGATGTCAAACAGGATGATATCCGCCAACATGACGGCAAGGAATA
Organism: uncultured Sphingobacteriaceae bacterium; assembly: GCA_964401685.1. Taxonomy (GTDB): domain Bacteria; phylum Bacteroidota; class Bacteroidia; order Sphingobacteriales; family Sphingobacteriaceae; genus DASRQK01. The sequence continues at coordinate 56,179 of CAYNZH010000013.1, read as the reverse complement.
TCCACATGACCTTGTCAAAAGTAAAGAATTGTGGCTGGAAAATACCTTTCCGCGCGATTTCCATCATTCCACTTGAGAAAAACGACCCCGCCATAATTCCTAATGCAGCGATCAGGATAATATTACGGTAGGTCGTCACTTTTGAACCCAACGCCGAATTCAAAAAGTTGACAGCATCGTTACTTACGCCCACGATGAGATCGGCAACCGCTAAGATAAGCAGAACACCGACAATAAATAACATATAATCCACGGCCATGTAATTATTTGTTTTCAAATAAAGGTGTAAACCTAAGGGAAATTTTTGACTTAAGCCTAAAAAATCAGAAAATCGCTAATAATCAACGGAATAAAATTTCGAGACAGCTACTTGGCAAAGGGATGACCGAGTCTCAAGTATCCTTTAGTGGTGATTTCAACAACACCGTGTTGAGCGCCCTGTCCGTATTTTTCGATAGCCTTCTCACCCTTATAGACCTGAATACTTTCGATCTCGCTGGTAGGAATGTCCAGATCGTTGGATTGCACACCGTCAACCACTAGATATGCAGTACCACCTGAGGCAGCTCTTCCGCGTAGGGTAACGGTTTTTTTCGGGGTGGACACCCTTTCAGTCAGTTGCCTTACGCTTTGCTCAGCCGCATCAATATCCAGATACTGACCGTTGATTGCAGCCGCCGGCATTTTTATGAGCTTCGTTGAAGGGACCGGCGCGCGCGGTCTAAGACGCCTAGCATGAGGCGTATTTTGGGATTGGTTGGTAGAAGAAGTGTTTTCAATTTCGGTGTGTGCAATCGCGTAGCCTCTTACAACAACTGCAGTATCAGAAATTTGAGAAACGGTGTCAGGTTCGTCGGTACTTGCAGTTCTCATAAATCCGAATGTTATAAGGAGCAACACACAAAGTGGGAATATAAAGAAGTACTTCCCCAAATGCATAGGAGACGAATTTTGACTATTCATCATGGATATCCTTCGTTTGAGGTCGCTGAAATTGAATCCATTTCCAGTATTTTGCTTGAGAAGCAGATTACTGACCTGCAGTAAGCTGTACTGATAAGATTTCTTATCAACTCCAGACTCAATGACCTTTTTGTCGGTGATAAATTCTAAATTATCTCTGACAGCACGTTTGAGCAACCAAGTGGCAGGATTAAACCAGCAGAGTATGCACGCCAGTTCAGCGAGCAGTACATCGAGCGTATGCAACTCATCGGTATGCACCTTTTCATGAGTGAAAATATCGTACAACTCCCTTTCAGTCTGAGATTCTGTGTGCACATAAATGTTCTTCCAAAAGGAAAAAGGCTGAATGGGTTGAACCAAAAATCTATATTTAAAGTGATTCCATCGGGATGGGATAGAATGCCTGTGAACCTGCCACAAACTTGCCAGCCGTAATACCATTCTCGCCGCAAAATAAAATCCTCCGGCTGCGAGCAGCGAAATCACAATTGCCAGAAATGGAAACCCGCCGCTGTCAGCAGGCGCCGATACTGGCATGGCATAAGCGCTCATATCCCCAACCAAGGCAAAATCCGCTTTAAGCGGAATCTGCAGATGAAAGAGGGGAAATGTCAATGAAAAGAGAATAGAAAATAGGAGATAAACGCGATTTAACCTATAAAAAGTCAATTTGTACAAGCCGACCCTGTACACTCCGTAAAAGAGTAGCAGCGCTATATTGGCTTTTACCAGGTATAATAGGACGGTTATCATGATTTCCCTTCTCTGATCATTTGAAGGATTTCATCCAGCTCTTCAGCACTGATTTTCTCTTCCTTTGCAAAGAAACTCACCAATTCCTTGTAGGAACTTTTGAAATAGTCATCGACAAAGCCGTTCATAAATGTTTTTTTGTACTCTTCCTCCTCGACCAAAGGCACGTATTTGTATGCATTCGCATATTTTACGGCCTTTACAAAGCCATTTTGCTCGAGCTTTTTAATGGTGGAAGCCAGCGTCGTATAGGGCAGTTTTGGGCCGGTCATGCTATCCAACAGATCCTTGATAAATCCGCCCTTATTTTTCCACACCAGTTGCATGGCCTCCTCTTCCTGAATTGTTAACTTTCTCATTTTCTCAAGTGCATTACGAATCCCTCGTAAAATTACGTAGAAATGTTTTAACATGCAAATACATTTTCAAATCCAATCAAATTTCATTATTTTTGCGAATCAACAATAAGAAAACTATGTCAGAATTAGCTTCAATATCAGTAGATGGAAAAACGGTTGAACTGCCCGTCATAACAGGTACGGAAAACGAAAAAGCGATCGATATCGGCAAGTTGCGGGAGGAGACTGGAGTAATAACACTGGACACGGGTTTTAAGAACACCGGTGCCACTCAAAGTGCGATCACTTTCCTGGACGGCGAGAAAGGTATTTTGCAATACAGAGGGTATCCTATAGAGCAGCTCGCAGAGAAATCTACTTTTTTAGAAGTCGCTTATTTATTGATATACGGCGAGTTGCCTGATGTGGCTGCCGAAGAAAAATTCCGGACGCTGATTAGCAAGCACACCTTGATCCATGAGGATATGAAAAAATTCTTCGATGGTTTTCCGTCGAAATCCCATCCCATGGGCCAATTATCATGTTTGGTCGGTGCACTTTCAGCATTTTACCCTGAGTCGCTGAATCCCAATCCCAGCGAGGAAGAGGAAAATCTCACGATTATCAAATTATTGGCAAAAATGCCGACTATCGTTTCCTGGATTTATAAAAAATCTTTGGGGCATCCGATTATTTACCCCAGAAATGAACTGAATTTTGTCCATAATTTTGTCCAGATGACCTTCGGACAGCGGACTGAGGAGGTCAATATCGATCCTGTAGTGATCAATGCGATGCATAAGTTATTGATTCTGCACGCTGATCATGAGCAAAATTGCTCGACTTCTACGGTGAGAATCGTGGGTTCTTCGAACGCCAATCTTTATGCATCAATCTCTGCGGGAATTTCTGCATTGTGGGGGCCTCTGCACGGTGGTGCAAATCAGGCGGTCATAGAAATGTTGGAGAAAATCAAAAATGATGGCGGTAACAGTGCCAAATGGATTGAAAAAGCGAAAGACCGCAACGACCCCTTCAGATTGATGGGCTTCGGACACCGGGTTTACAAAAACTTTGATCCCCGTGCGAAGATTATCAAAAAGGCTTGCGACGAGATTTTGGAGAAATTAGGCGTGGATGATCCTGTATTGGATATCGCCAAGGAATTGGAAGAAGCCGCACTCAGGGATCAGTACTTTGTCGATCGCAAATTGTATCCGAATGTGGACTTTTATTCGGGGATCATTTATAGAGCGCTTGGCTTCCCGACCGACATGTTTACTGTGCTCTTTGCGCTGGGGAGATTGCCGGGTTGGATTGCTCAGTGGAAAGAGATGAAAAGCAACAAGGAGCCTATTGGCCGTCCCCGTCAGATTTACACGGGTTATACGCTAAGGGACTACGTACCAGTCGAAGAAAGATAGGATTCTTTCCTAGCGATTCAAAAGTTGAGTACGATTTTCCCAAATTGGCCGGAAAGGTTCATTGTTTCAAAGCCTTTCTCGGCCTCTGCGAACCCGAGTTCCTGGTCTATCAGCGGTCTGAGTCCTTTATCCTGGCAAAAGCGAAGCATATTTTCGAAATCTGCGGACGAGCCCATTGTCGTGCCTTTCAGCTGAATTTGCTTCCAGAATATTTTTCGTCCATCCATGGGGGGTAGATTCCCTGCGGTTCCTCCATAGATCACGATGCGCCCACCCGGGTTGGCCAGATCGATAAAATGGGCAAAACCATCGCCTAGAGCACTATCGACTATCAAATCAAATCCGGCGCTGTGGGCCTTTAGGGACTCCGCCCAGTCCTTGTCCCTGTAATTTACACCGCCGCTAGCTCCTTGCGCCACTGCCTTCTGTATTTTCGCTGTATCCCCAGAGGTCACGTAGACTTCTGCCCCGATGGCGAGCGACATTTGCAGCGCAATAGATGCCACACCGCCGCCGACGCCGCTGATTAGTACCTTTTCCCCAGGTTTTAACATTCCTTTTCGAAACAGCGCCCGGTAAGCGGTCAGCCCAGCGAGCGGCAGGGCAGCGGCTTCTTGAAAGCGCCAGTCCTCAGGCTTTTCATAGAGATTTTTCACAGGTACGGAAACATACTCTGCAAATGTCCCGTCTTCGGGCAGGCCAAGAATTGAAAAGCCTGCGGGCTGAAATTCCGAGTCTTCGGGCCAGTTATTACCGGGATTGATAAGCACTTCCTTGCCGAGATAATCCTTGTCGGAGTCAGAGCCAACTGCGACCACAACCCCTGCACCGTCGGATCCAAGAATGATGGGATATTTCAAGCCAGCATACTGTCCCTTGAAAATCCACCAATCCCGCCTGTTGAAAGCCGCTGCTTTCAAAAGTATCAACGCCATACCAGGCTCTGCCTGAGGAACAGGACGTTTCATAAGCTTCAAAGGTTGCCCTGCCGCTTCGAGCACAAGAGCATCCATTACCGTCGGTATCTTAAAGTCAATCATCTGAGTCAATCGGGGTTTATAAAACGAAAAAAGGCGGATAAACTCGATTACCCGCCCCTCTGAACTTATTTAAAATGATGTTATTTTGCTTTAGCGTAGCGGTCAGCGACAGCATTCCAATCAATAACATTGAAAATAGCCTCGAGGTAGTCGGGTCGCTTATTTTGATACTTCAAATAATAGGCGTGCTCCCAAACGTCAATTCCCAAAATTGGCGTTCCCTTGTCAATCCCCTCGATATCGAACAAGGGATTGTCTTGATTTGGTGTGGACGTCACTTTTAATTTTCCAGTCGAATCCACAATAAGCCACGCCCAGCCCGATCCAAATCGTGTCGCACCGGCTTGTTGAAGCTTGGTTTTTAACTCATCGAAGGATCCAAAAGTATCGTCGATAGCCTGGGCCAGCTCGCCGGTAGGTTTGCCTCCGCCTTGAGCAGATAAGATGCTCCAGAACAAACTGTGGTTATAGTGCCCGCCACCATTGTTGCGAACAGCGGTACTATATTTTGATATATTTTTATTGATATCCTCCAAAGAAAGACCTTCTACGCTCTCGCCTTCAAGCGCTTTATTCAGGTTGTCCACATAGGCTTTATGGTGTTTGCCATGATGGATTTCCATGGTTTCTTTGTCGATATGAGGTGCTAATGCGTCAGATGCGTACGGTAACGCGGGTAATTCAAATGCCATATTCTTAAATTTTTAGTATTCGTTGAAAAAATATTATTGTCTCAATCTCAAATATAACCAAAATTTTGTTGAAAAGTTTGGTTTTTCTGTCAAATTCTAGTCATTTGTGCCGTTTAGAACGAAAAAAATCACTTATCAGTTGGCCACATTCTGCCGAAAGCACGCCTTCCACGGTTTGCGTCCTGGGATGCAATAAATTTGCTGACACGCTGTTGAACCCTCTCTTGGGATCACGGGCGCCGTATACGATGCGGCTGATCTGCGTCCAATAGGCTGCTCCCGCGCACATCACACAGGGTTCAATGGTTACGTATAGGGTACAACCTTGTAAGTATTTTCCTCCGATAAAGTTTGCTGCAGCTGTAAAAGCTTGCATCTCAGCATGTGCAGTAACGTCATTTAAGCGCTCGGTCAGATTGTGTCCCCGGCCGATGATGCGCCCTTGATGCACGATCACTGCCCCTATGGGAACCTCATTTTGAGCGAGTGCTTTTTCAGCTTCCTGGAGTGCAAGACGCATGAAACGTTCGTCCGAGGACTGGAGTTCCATCACAGACGATTGCTATCCAGATCCGCCAACCCCTTTTTCAAGGTGAACAAGATGTATTCTCGATTCCTATTGACTCGTTTCGCAAGCTTGTCTACCAATTGGTCTTCTTGACCGGGTTCGTAGGCCAGATCTTCGTCGGACAAATGATTGTATTTGCGCAAGAATTTTAATTTCAGTACTTCCCATTGCTCTCGGGTGATCGTGATATCTGCCATAACAGGATGATTATTTTTTTGCTTTATTCTGCTGTTGACGCATATATTCCTCCATTCTGGACTGGAATTTCGATTTCTTATTTGCCTCTGGTTTCTTTTTATTCGCTTCAATAACTGCGAGAATTTTGTCGTCGTTGATCATCTGGCGAATGACCACCTGCTGACCAAAAGTGATGATGGTTGACAACAGATAGTAATAGTTCAAACCGGCTGGGAAACTATTTAGTACAAATAAAAAGATAAGCGGCATAAAATAACCTATGTATTTCATTTGTCCTGTAGCTCCCGAGATGGAATTGTTGTACCAAGTAGAAATCAAGGTGGTGACCGTCATCAAAATACACATTAGACTCAAGTGTCCTACGCCAATAATCGGAAGTGGTGAAAAAGTAATAGGTGAATCATAGGTCGACAAGTCATTGACCCATAAAAAGCTCTCTCCACGCAGTTCGAACAGATTGGGAAAGAAGAAAAAGAACGCGATGGTAAATGGCATCTGTAAGAGCAGAGGCATACAGCCGCCCAGAGGATTGACCCCGGCCTGCTTGTAGAGCTTCATATATTCCTGTTGTAACAGGGTAGGATTTCCGTCGCCAACCTTGGTTTTTATTACCTCCATTTCGGGTTTTAGTACCCGCATTTTGGCCATAGAAACATATGATTTATAGGTCAAGGGCGAAAGCACCAGCTTAAGCAATACGGTCAGGATCAGGATGACTATGCCGTAGCTCAGATGGAAGCCGTCTAAAAAGTTAAAAACGGGGACCGTAATAAAGCGGTTGATCCATTTCATTGGACCCCAGCCCATATCAATCTGCTTCTCCAGATCATGTCCATGCGCCTTAAGAACATTGAACTTGTTTGGACCAAAGAAAAAATGCATCGGGTAGCTGTTGATATCCTGATGGCTGAATGGCAGATCCAGTTGCGCTGCATAAAGCTTTACAACCTCATCATCGGTGCTCGTGTACACATTGACTTTCCCACCCTGGAATCCGCCAAAATCGGAAATCAAAACATTGGAAAAAAAGTGTTGCTTGAAGGAAACCCAATGCACGCTGCTTTCGAAATTCTCCTCTGCATCGGCGCTGGTTTTGAGATTGTCGACCGATTTATCAACTGGTTTAAAATATGCCGTGGATCTTTGTCTTTCACTGGAAATATCCTTTTCCTTCTGGAAAAGTGCAGTTTCCCAGTGGAGGGAAATCTTGTTTTCTGTAGGAGGGATAACGTTTTGCATGCCTTTGGTCACGATGGTAAAACCGAGCTCGTAAGATTCGCCTTGCAGAGAATAAATATAATCCACATAGCGATCCTCAGAATAGTTCAGTCTCATCGTGATGCTGGACGAGTCACTTCCTGCTACTGTAATATTGTTGGCCTCTGTCGAGAAGTAAAGCTCGTTGGTCATAAAGTTCTGACCACCGGCGAAAAAGAACAGACCAAATTTATTATGATCGCCGTCGAACAGTATAAGAGGCTGATCATCGTAAGTCGTCTCACCTTTGAGCTCTACCGACTTTACCCTACCGCCTTTGGTGCTGATCTGGGCCCGAATCAATTCGTTCTCCAAAGTGATCAAGCGTTCTTCTCCCTGGATTGCACTTCCGAACGGGCCGGCTAGTGCCGTCGAATCGAGTTGCACGCTTTCGGTTTCGTTGATGATCTCAGGGGTCGTTGTGTCTATTTGGGTGGTATCCTGTTTTGCCAGGGCTTGGCGTTCTC
>CAYNZH010000013.1:46015-48376 GCA_964401685.1 uncultured Sphingobacteriaceae bacterium | reverse complement strand
GGGGTCGTTGTGTCTATTTGGGTGGTATCCTGTTTTGCCAGGGCTTGGCGTTCTCTTTCTTTTTTGATTTCCTCGTCTGATGGCTTCATTAAGAAAACTGATCCCGCTAATATCACGAAGATCAATACTAAACCCATTAAGGTATTTCTGTCCATTCTCTTATATATATGCTAAAAAGTTATTTTCGCTTTTGCTCCTGTCCACTTTTTTGATGTGCCAAAGCGGCCGCTACAAAGCTAACAAAAAGTGGATGAGGATTGTCAACTGTTGATTTTAATTCGGGGTGAAATTGTCCGGCAACAAAAAAACGGTGATCTTTGAGCTCCATGATCTCCACCAGGTCGCTGTCCGGATTTTTTCCGGATGCCAGCATTCCTGCCTCTTCGAATTGGTTCAGGTATTTGTTGTTGAATTCATAACGGTGACGGTGACGCTCGGTAATTTCTGTCTTCCCGTAAATGGAGGCTACTTTTGAGCCTTTTTTCAGTACACAGGGATAGGCTCCAAGTCTCATGCTTCCGCCGACATCTTTGACTTTTTTTTGATTTTCCATCAGATGGATTACCGGATGTTTGGTTTTGGCATCCATCTCCTGACTATTCGCTCCTCTCAAACCCAGCACATTTCTTGCAAATTCTACGACTGCGCACTGCATTCCCAGACATATTCCGAAAAACGGGACTTGTTGTTCACGTGCATAACGTATAGCCTCCAATTTGCCGTCTAATCCCCTTTCGCCAAAACCCGGCGCAACCAAAATCCCATTTACTTCTTTCAATTTACGAGCGATGTTGTCCTCGTTTAAAAGTTCCGCCGCGATAAATTCTACGCGAACCTTACATTCATTCATCGCGCCGCCGTGTATAAACGCTTCAATAATGGATTTGTAAGCATCTGGCAGTTCGACGTACTTGCCAACCAATGCAATTTTTACTTCATGAAGGGGATTTTTCAATTTCTGCAAAAAAGTCTTCCAACTTGCCAGGTCGGGTTCGGCTTTGGTCGACAGCTTTAATTTACTTAGCACAATTTTGTCGAGCTGTTCTTTTTGCATTAAAAGTGGCACGTCGTATATGGACGAAGCATCAATAGATTCTATAACCGCATTGACATTGACGTTGCAGAACAATGCAAGTTTTTTGCGGATTTCTGTATTTAGGTGGTGTTCTGTTCGGCAAACCAGTACGTCTGGCTGAATACCGTATTCTAAAAGGGTCTTGACAGAGTGCTGAGTGGGCTTTGTTTTCAGTTCACCCGCAGCTGCAAGAAATGGGACTAAAGTAAGGTGTATCACCAGAGAATCATTACTTCCTAATTCCCAGCGAAGCTGACGCACCGCCTCTATAAAAGGTAAAGACTCGATATCGCCGACTGTCCCTCCTAATTCGGTGATTACTATATCAAAATCCCCATTCTCACCCAGGAGCCGCATTCTACGTTTTATTTCATCGGTAATGTGCGGAACAACCTGAACGGTCTTCCCCAGGTAGGCTCCGGCTCTCTCCTGACGTATCACTTCCTGATAGATGCGCCCTGTTGTAACGTTATTTGCCTGAGAAGTAGTTGTATTCAGAAATCGTTCGTAGTGGCCGAGGTCAAGATCCGTTTCAGCACCATCTTCGGTCACATAACATTCGCCATGCTCGTAAGGATTCAGAGTCCCGGGATCAATATTGATATAGGGATCAAATTTTTGAATAGTTACTTTATAGCCACGAGCTTGAAGCAGCTTGGCCAGGGAGGCAGAAATGATGCCTTTACCTAGGGATGAAGTTACTCCCCCCGTAACAAAAATGTATTTAGTCATGACAAATATATAACACGTTTATGTACGGGATACAAAGGTAGGGATTTTTATCGACGTTATCGAGAAATTTTCCGGACAAATTGGATTGGTCGCTCTTCGAAAAAGTCGTAAAGAGTGATTTTCCTAAGAGAAAAGTATACCAGCCAATATGTGCGTAAAGAGGAAAGATAGGCATGAGACGCTTGATCTCGCGCGTTTTGGGCCGAATTGAGGTCATTGAGGCTGATCAAACCGAGCAAAAAACGTTGAAGCTCTAATTCGTAATGCTGTGCAGCTACTGATTGACTTTCCCGGGCAACTTCCAACTGCCTTTTCTGCAAATTCCAACGAGCAACTTGTTGCGCGAGCTCATGCTCCATGTTCAGTTCCTGTTGACTATGCTGGCTCTCAATCATTGCTAGATTGGCTTCCGCGCGCTGCCGATTTATCCGCGAATAATTCCAGTCCACCAATGGAATAGAAAACCCAAATAAGACCTGCTGCTGATTTTCCATGCCATGCCAAAGTTCGCCCAAGCGCCGGGATGTACCGGAAGTCCCGATATTTGCAGTAAT
>CAYNZH010000013.1:32471-45915 GCA_964401685.1 uncultured Sphingobacteriaceae bacterium | reverse complement strand
TGCTGTTCTGCCTTCAAAATGTGTAGCCGCAATTGGAGGAGTTCCCCCTGCGAAACCGCCGACAATTTAAATCGCTGCTCAGCGACGGAGTATAAGAATCTAGATTGATGTTGTGTCAGCTCAGACAACTCCAGGGACATTCCTGTGTTCAGAACATCGAAATAATGATCAGCTGTCGTCAACGCAATCTGTTCCATCTCGACGATAAATTTCTTATCAGCCTTGGCCAAACGCAATGGTTCCAATCTTTTAGCCCATTTAATTTCATTATAGCCGATATTTTCCTGAAAATACGATAGGGAAAAAGGATTTCCCGCAAATCGGTGATACACCTCCGCACCGAACACATCAATCCTGTCCACAGAAGAATTCAGGGAAAAACTCCCTCCCGTCCACGCGACACGCTGGTTAACACTTAGTTGAAGGCTACTGAAAGCTTGATGCTGGCTCACGAAGGTATCATCACCTGAGGGCAGCGTAATTTTGCTGATTGCCCTTCTATAATTGGGTATCATTCCGTCCAAGACCACTCGCGGATAAAGGGAAGTGTGGTGAAGCGAATAGATCAAGTTACTTCTTTGCAGATCATGTACCGCAAGTTTGTAGGCAAAGGATTGCTCTTGCGCACGTTCGATAGCGTGTTGCAGTGTGAGCTTTACCGGTTGCGCAGCCGGAATTTGTCCGTTCACACAAATGAAATTGCTCAGAATAAGACAGCTCAGAACCCCTATTATTGTTTTAGCACACCTAGTCATATCTCTTCTAAATTTTCATGACGTTTATATACAGCCAAGTAGACAATCGGAATAAAAAACAAACTCACGAGAAGGCCGACTGACATGCCTCCTAGCAGCGCTAATACAAGAGGTTTTTGCATCTCTGAACCCATATCATCCATAAAAAGCGTAGGAACCAAAGCCCCAATACTCGTAATCGTGATCATAAAAATGGAATTCACGCGCTTATGCCCTCCTTCGAAGATTGCTTGTTTAAGCGTCAGGCCTTTCACTCTCAAATGATTGATTGCATCTAGCTTTAAAATCGAATCGTTGATAACCAGTCCGCTCATTACAATTACACCTATCATGGACATTATATTCACCGTGCTTCCGCCCAAATAGAGAAACAAAAGGGAGCCTGATATTGCAATTGGTAACTCCAATAGAATAAAAAGCGGCTGAACTAAGGATTCGAATTGTGCCGCCAGAATAAAGTACAACAATAATACGGACACAATGAGTATGAAGGACATTTCTTTGATCAGATCCTGATATTCAAAATAGCCGCCCGAGATAACCCCTTGGATTTGATTATTTTCCCGCAATAAATGATTGATTTTCGCCATATCCTGCTTGGGCGTAGAGGTCTCGATTTTCACGGGATAATATGCGCCTTGCGGGCCGGCATGAATGGAGCGGTAATCCTGACGCCTGAACGAGGACAAAAAGGTTCCTAAAGCATAAGTTCCTTCGTCACTCCTTAGAAATGTCGCCTGGAGCGCCTCTTCGATTGTATCAAATTGTTTTGGTTTCTGGACAAATGCCGTTGACACCTCCTGACCATAAAGATGACCAATCGACTTTTCTTTAAAAGTATTTTCCAGTGCATCGGAAACTTCTGTCGGCGTGAATCCGTACCTCAGGCTGTTTTTAGCGTCTATAGACAATACAATTTCCTCTTCTAAATAGAGCGGGGCAATTTTTGCATCGGGAAGCATTTCATTTAGGGAAGAAACAAATGGCTCCAAATCTTCAATTTTTGGAGCAACCGGCTGATTCACGGCCGTTAGCTGCAATTCTAGGTCCGGACTTTGTTGCCCAAAGACTAGCTCCATTGCATTCTTTGCGTGCTCAAACTCTACAAGAGCCCTAGGATATTCCAAACGTAACCATGCTCCAAGTTCCTCCCTACATTGATTAACCAATGTGGCTTCAGAAAAATTTGCGTAGATAAGACTTTCTTGAACGCCCTGTTGAGGATAGAGATCTAGTTGATACTGCTGTGTCCCAACCCAGGAATTCCAGACCTTTGCATTCGTTGAAAAGCGTGCGGCGAGCTTGAGCATCCTATGTTGATTCTCCTCTAAGGTGATGGATTCGTTCCATGCAATTCGAATTTCCAAATCCTTCCGTGTCAAATCAGGCAATCGGCTTTTTTCCAAACTTGCATACCAAAATATACCGCTACCCGATAGGAGCAGGACCATAAGCATAATAGATCCCGGATGCTTAAAACTCCACAGAAGTCCTCTGTCGTAAAGTTTTATAAGCAACGAAGTAGAAGTGTTCACTTCGGTCACACGCACCAGATATCTACAGAATAAGTGATAGAGCGGTGGAATGAGGAAAATGGCGACAATCAACGATGAGACAACCCCTAGCACAATGGACATTGCCTGATCAAAAAACAATGCTCCAGCGAATCCACTAAGGAAAATTAGCGGTACAAACACTGAACAATTCGTCAAAACAGACGTGATCAAGGGTCTTATCACTTCCAAAGTACCCCGGGTCACGGCTTCTTCTGCCGACCCCCCAAATATTCTCTTCCGGTTTATGGAGTCCATAACAACAATGGAATTATCGATAGTCATACTCAGTCCGAGGATCAAACCTCCCAAGGAGATGATGTTCAAGGAGATACCAAGCATATAAAATCCAAGCAAGCTCAGGAGGAGGGAAATGGGTATTGTGAGTCCTATCAACCAGGCCATTTGCGGCTTTCGGACGAAAATCCACATGCAAACAAATGCGAGTAAGCCTCCAACTAACAGATCTTGCTTCAGATTGTTCATAGCAAAATCCAATAGTGCAGTTTGATCCTGACTTACTTCAAAGGCAAGATTCGGGTAGCTTTTGCGCAATTCTTCGATAACTCCGCCCACGGATTGTTGAAAATCATTCATTCTGGTGGCGCTCTGTTTGATAATAGACGCCGTAATGGCCTGACTTGTCTTATTGAAATAAACACCAGACGGTGAGGAGAGGTCGGCTCTTACTTCAGCAATGTCTGCCAGAGTAAACAAGCGATCCTGCGCCCGAACTGGATAAGCCTTGATCGCATCAATATCGATCCAACCGCCTGTGATCTTTAATGGATAACGATAATAACCATCTTGTACCAGCACCTGCCTGACATCAACCTCATTATCCTTAATAACATGCTGCAGGATTTGGGGTTCGAATCCAAGCGCACGCATCACATTTTCTTTGGGTTTTAATGCGATCTCCGGAAAAGCAGCCCCTGTAATATCTATCATGGCTACTTGTGGGAGCTGTTCAAGCCTCCTGCGCACAACCTCGCGCACGAAGGTGCTTAGTTCCGCAAACGAATCTGGATTTCTATTCTCGCTTTTCTGGTAAATCTCCAGTCGGAAAATAGGAATATCGCTTACGTCCAACCGGCTAACAGTTGGTCTGGGCATGCCACGAGGTAGGCTATTCATTGTGAAATCTACTTTTTCGTTTGTCTCCACGAAGGCCATACTCATGTTTGTCCCGTGTTCAAACCGAAGGTGGATCGACCCATAATCATCCGATACAACACTTTCTAAATCGCTGAGCCCGGACAATTGTATCAGTTGCTGACGCAAGGGCTCAACCATTTGTACCTCAGCCTCGCGTGCAGGCAAAGGACGCGTGTCCAATCGCACGATAATTTCTGGAACAGGTACGTTTGGCAGTAGGGAAACCGGCAAATTGAAGTAGGAAGTGAGACCCATCAACAAAAAAGCAAAAAAGCTTACAGTAACAGCAATCGGACGTTGAATCAAAAACCTGATCATTTCACCCTCCTTTTCGATTCAGTAACGGGATTCTTCAATAACACCACCGGCAACAACCCGTATACTCCTGCCAATGAAAAAAGTAGCCCGCCTATGGTTCCTGCAGATAGTGTAAACCAGAATCCCTTCTCCTGGCCCGCAATCATGAAGGGAATGAGACTTAAAACCGCCGCAGCTGTCGTTATCAGAATCGGCATAGCCTTGGCGTGAAATGCCTTGATATATATCCTGAGGACCTGCTTTTTTTCTTTATTAAGATAATTGAAATCATTTATAATATAAAGTGCGGTGTTACTTGTCAAGCCACAAAGCAGCAATAATGAAGCATAGCCGCCAACATCGAAACTCAGGCCCAAGAAATAAAACATGAAAAACACGCCGAGAAATGAAAAGGGTATCATCGTCAACACAGCGAGTGCTTTGGTCAGGGATTCCAGTAAAACTGCACACACCATGTAAACCAAAAGTAAGACGAGAGGCAATAGCCAAAGTAATTCAACGTCAAGGTCTTCTGACGGCCCTAGTTTTTTTTGTTCGTGAAAATCGAAGCCGATTGGCATCCATGGCCGGGACGTTGTCTGAATGTGCTGTTGCAACATCGTGTTGAGGAGATGACTCCCTAAATATCGATAGCTAACAAACAGCACGTAGTTTTGGTTATTCCTTACAATTCGATCACCAACCGGCTGGCGTCCCACACTGGTAAGTGCTGACAAGCGGACAAAACTCGAGTCATCTATAGTCAAAGGCTGATGCTTCAACCTCCAAAGCGGTAGCGCGTCCTGGTTGGAAGTGCGCAAAAAAACAGGTTCATTTTCCTCAGTGGCTCCAATTGGCAGTTTCGAACTGCTCTGACCAAAAACGCGTTCCTGAACTTGTATTGGCGACACGCTTGAAGCGATTAGTGAACCCTTTTCATGTAAATTAAGAACATGCTCGAAAGTATTTCTTCGCATCCACAATGGATCAGGGCCAATATATACAGCTTGCACGCGGGGATTTATCAAAAGTGAATCCCTGATTCTCTCCGCAATTTGCGCCAATTGTGGATAATTGAATCCTTTCAATCCTATGGATGAATCGAAATTATATAAATTTAGCGCGTTACTAAAACCTGGTCCTACCCCATGGATGTCAAAATCAGCAGAACCAACAAGCGACGCTTTCTGTTCTAATCCCCGCTTTAACCTAAAGGGTGAAATGGGATCGTGCCTTTTTAAAAATTCGACTGAAATAAATGCCTCTGTTCCACTAAAAATCCGACTGGAAAACAGAAATATATCCTGACCATACCTGTCAATGTAGTCCTCAAATTGTCCGACAACATCGTCCATTTGCGTCATAGTCGATCCCGCCGGCATAGAAACATGTATTTGTAGTTGGGTGGCGCCATTGTTTTTCTGAAATGGAGCCAGCGGAGAGGGTTTACCAAAAAGGTGAGCAAAAAAGACGAATGGGGACACCACTAGCAGGAGCGAGCATGCCATAAACCATCGCCTGAACTTAAGCATAAAAGTCAACTGCCGCAGGTAAAAGTGCGAAAAAGTTGCCAAAAAACGCCTACGTCGAAAGACAGTGCGGTCTCTCCTTTTCTCCAAAGGTATTTTTTCAATTAAAGCTGGAATCAGAGAATAGGCAATGGGCAGAGATATTAACAGATTTAAGACAATCGCCCACGCGAAATCGTGAAGATTGGCACGGGTCGATTCATCAAGGAAGAAGATTATTGATAAGGCGACAGATGCAGTTGCTGTCGATGCCAGAATCGCAGCAAATACCCTATTCCGACCTGTATTGCGGATTTCTTCCGCAACGACGATAACATTATCAACGATCAACCCCAAAGAAATGGTGATGCCAGCCAGGGAATATACATGGATGGGAACTTTGAATGCGACGTAAAGTATGAAGGAAAGCAGCAGGTTGGCCGACAACGCAAAGACCACGATCAAAAGATAGCGAAACTGCCTGGTGATCACGACAACAAAAAAAAGCAGTAGCCCGACCGACAAAATCGTTCGCCAATAAATATTTTTCAGCTCCTCCCTCAACCTGTCAGCCTCGTCGTATTGAAGCGTAATGCCCATGTTTTCCGGCAACCAGCTCCCGGGCTCCATTCTATTTCGCACCTGCCGCGATACTTCGAGCATATTCACATTTTTTCCTGGATAGAACTCCACCTGTAGTAATTGCTGTCCGTTGATCCGATAAATACTATTCGGCGCGGAGTCATGCCTACGAATAGAGGCAATATCACCTACTAAAATGATTCGACCGTCTCTTTTTGCCAGAGGGTAATTCAGAAGATCTTGAACCTTACTATCGTCAATTTGAACATACAAGGGGATGGATTGATTCTCAAAATCTACCCTTCCAATGCCCTTGCGATTCAGATAAGTAGACAGCTCCAGTCTAACATCTTCCGCAGAAAGATTCAGTTTTGACTGCAAGAAAGCGTCTAAATTAACTATCCATTGCGATTCAGATGGCTTTTGTATATCTATCCGTTGTATTCCTTGGATATCGTGAAAGCGCGCTCTTATTTCTTTATCTGCAAACTGTGCAATCTCCCTCACATCGCCCACCCCATAAATAGAATAGGATAAGATCGGCAGCTGGGGGCTCTCTCTAGTAGGCTCATCGAGGGCAATAGTCGGGAAAGTGGCACCGGATGGCAGAAGAGGATGCCATCGACGGATGACCGAAGCCACTTCCAAACGAAATGAGATGGGATCTACCCACCTATCTATTGAAACGAAAATACGGGAAGAACCGTAGTCTGAAGTCGAGCGTATTTGCGTTATCCCCGGTAATCTCGCGATCGCTCCCTCTAAAGGTGCGGTAACTAAACTTTCCATGGCTAATGGATGCGATTCCGGCATGTATGTTTCGATAGTGACCGAGGTCAGTTGCGTGTCCGGCAACCATTGTATGTTTAACTGTGGGATCAAAACCAGTCCGATCCCGGAGAATATTACAAAAACTATTAGCGTGCTAAATGCGGAAAATCTCATTACAACCTCCGCCTTTACTTCACCCGGACAGGGTGCTCATGTGAAAGATTGAAATGTCCCCGAACTATCACCCGATCGCCTTCTTTCAGGCCGGATTTCAGTGCGTAATGACTTTGGTTCTCATGAAGAATATCCACGTAATTCCATTGGGAATGTTCGTTGTCGACCGTAAAAACCACCCTTCGACCTTGTCGCTCCAACACAGCTTCTTTTGGGACTTGTAGCAGTGGCTCGGTCATCTTTTTCACCCGGACCTGAACGGCGCTTCCATTCATTAGCATGGGCGATTCCGTTGTTTGTTCTAAAACTTTTGCTGTTACGGCTACAAGACCGTGAGCATCCACAACAGGATTTATCGCGATTATCCTACCTTCAAACTCAGGGCTCTCCTCGCCAAATGCCGATATTGTAATCAAATCGCTGTCCCGAAGATAGGATAATTCGTGTCCGAGTACTTTGAACGCAACCTCCAGAGATGTCAGGTCGACCAGTTCACAAAAAAATTCATATGAAAAAGCAGAATTATGAGCGCTTGCCATCAGGTTAGCGATCGTTCCAGAAAACGGAGCACGAAGTGCAATGTTTTCCAGGTTCAGTAGCGCATTTTTGTAAGCAAGTTCCGCAGAATACATCCCCGTCCGAAGGTAAAGATTGTGCTTCATCTCCAGATCCATACTGGCAGAGTCAGCTAAATGATATCCCAGTCGAAGCAGATGATCTTCAAAGTCTAATCGCGCTAAGCTTAAGTCGAGAAGCGCCCGTTCCCGCTGAGATAAATATAGTCCAGGATCAAGGGTCGCAAGCACCTGACCTTCCTGTACGGACTGGCCCTCATACAACGCAAAAGGCTGAATCTTCCCGTCAGTTTCAAAAACCAACCTTGCTTTTCGCGCAGCGTATACTCGGCCATTTGCAAGCAATTCCAAGGCAAAAGGTCTAATTTCCACCTCAACGACCTCCACCTCTACTGGTTCGGCGCTGAAACCTAAGTTGTGTGCTTTTTCCTCATTCTTAGCGTGCACGCCGTTTGCAGATTTCCCACATGCCCATAGGGCATAGACCATCAGGGAACAAGCCAATACCCGTGATAAGACAAACCGTGGATTTCTAAAAATATTAATCAAAACCATACAAAAACAAATGTATGGTTAATTTTTATAACATAGAAATAAATTTTTCAACATCCGTCAGAAATATTCCCGTTTGATGCCTTGATAAATATAAAAAAAATCGCCCCGGATACTCCGAGGCGATACGCGTCTCACAATGGAAACAACAATCAAACTAACCCTTGCAATTATTTGCTTTTAGTGCTGGATCACACCGTGCTCCAAATCAGCAGCCATTCCTTTTGCCCAAATGGTATAAAGGCGTCCTGCCGCAGGATTCAAAGAAAATTCATAGCTTACTACATCAGAACCACTTTCCTTAATGTAAAAAGAAATCGGTTCCCCTGAATTCACCGGCGCAAAGGAAGTATACTGTTTAAACCCTTTGGCGCTGGCAACTAAAGCCGTTTCACCTTCAATGCCGAGATCCAATTGGGGTGCATCCGGACTTAAGTGAATAAAACGAATTAGGGCTTCATTCTGTTCAGGCTCCTCGAACTCATCAGGGATAACGAAAACTTCCAGACTATCCGCGTCTGCTCCCGCTACCACCATGGTATAAAACTTTTCTGGATCAAAGTTGACCTCTCCGGTATAATAAGGATTCTGCCCCATGGCGTCATCCAAGGCAAATATTCTTACTAATCTTTTCCCCGCAAACACATTGCGGTACGGCATGATTTCTCCAAAACGGAAAAACTCCCCATAAGCAGGACGATTCAGTTGATTATTGTCTAGTGCGACCAACAAGCCTTCTGATCCAGGTACTGCATTGAGCGTCAACGCCGCACCTGCGAACGGTGTCTGCTCCTCATCTTTCAAACACGATCCAAGGCTAAGTACACCGGCCAGCAACAATAGGATCCACACGCTTTTATTCATATTCATCTCCGTAACATTTATGTAAATACCTTTTTGTAAAGCATAAACGGTACCAGACTGCAAAACGCTACACCATTCAATAAAATTTAACTAAATTTGTGAAAATAAATGCCACATCATTGATGCCAGAAAAGGGAAACACATTTAGAAAAAACAGCAAAGTCCCGAATACCGGAGGGCGTAGGACGCAGAATTTAAGGGCGAGAGGAGCAAAATCCGGCGGAAAATCCTTAAATTTCAGTGTTGTCGCAGAGAAAACCATCAAAATCACTGGGCTCTTCCTGTTGTTGCTGTCTGTGTTCTTCCTGATTGCCTTTACTTCGTACTTATTTACCTGGCAGGAAGATCAAAGCTACGTCTCCCTGGCGAACGGTGGTTGGAATACGATCTTTATGAGTCGAAGCGAGATCTCAACTCTGGGTGGGGATCACATTGTCGTGCAGAACTGGATGGGAAAGCTCGGAGCCTTGCTTGCAAACCAGTTGATTTACAAAGGATTTGGAGTCGCTTCCTTCCTTTTTATAGGCTTTCTTTTTTTGATTGGCTATCGTCTGCTTTTCAAGGTGAAGTTTTTCTCTACCTGGAAAATAATTGGTTATACTGTATTCTCCGTACTTTTTCTGTCCATAAGCCTGGGATTTATTCATAGTTTCATAAGCGAGGTTCCTCATTTTTTAGAGGGCGAATTTGGTTTTTGGACAAATCGATTGCTGGAAGCTCAAATTGGTGTTCCAGGCGTCGGAGGATTGCTATTGTTTACCCTCTGTGCTGCGCTTATTATTATTTACAATATAGATTTCAAAATTCGAAGAAAGAAACCTACTGCTGAAGAACTTGACTTGGAGCAAAAAGCCGTCAACCGCACTAAAAAGGAGGACACTCCTGAAATATTGGCCGATGCAGACTATGAATTGGAACCTGTGGAATTCAATTTAGCCAAACAGGAAAAAACTCAAGCCACTAATGTTCCCCGGCGTGAAGACGATCCTAGTTTGATTATGGAAGTCACAGGTGAAGCTGAACGTGAAGGAGACAGTCAGCTGCAGGACGAAGTCGACGAAACTCCGGCGGCGCCCTTGGCAGCAAATCCTACGCTCTCCATTGAAACAGCGATCGAAGAAAAATCCATTACCGCTAACAAGCTTGTCCAGGAATTCGGGGAATACGACCCCAAGTTGGATCTATCCGGCTATAAATACCCGGGATTGGATTTGCTTACTGATTATGGTTCAGGGAAAATTACAATTAATAATCAAGAACTCGAAGCCAACAAGGACCGAATTGTCGAAACGTTGGGCAACTATAATATAGAGATCGCTAAAATAAAGGCAACAATAGGACCGACGGTAACCCTATATGAGATCATCCCCAAACCTGGAGTCCGTATCTCCAGAATCAAGAATCTGGAGGACGACATCGCACTGTCACTTGCTGCGCTGGGAATCCGGATCATCGCTCCTATGCCCGGAAAGGGCACAATCGGCATTGAGGTACCTAACAGTCATCCTGAGATGGTTTCCATGCGATCTGTTCTGGCAACTGAGAAATTTCAGCATACGACCATGGATCTGCCTATTGCCCTCGGAAAGACAATTTCCAATGAGGTGTACATTGCGGATTTAGCAAAGATGCCACACTTGTTGGTTGCAGGTGCTACGGGCCAGGGAAAATCCGTGGGAATCAACGCCATTCTGACATCACTTTTATACAAAAAACACCCGGCAGAACTAAAATTCGTGCTTGTCGATCCTAAAAAAGTCGAACTTTCTCTTTTCAAAAAAATCGAGCGTCATTTCCTGGCCAAGTTGCCAAACGAGGAAGAAGCAATTATCACCGATACCAAAAAAGTGATTAACACGCTCAATTCCCTCTGTATTGAAATGGATCTGCGCTATGATTTGCTCAAAAATGCACAGGTCAGGAACCTCAAAGAATATAACGTAAAATTTGTCGCACGCCGACTGAATCCAGAAGAAGGACACCGGTTCCTGCCCTTTATCGTCTTGATCATAGATGAATTTGCCGACCTTATGATGACTGCGGGCAAGGAAATCGAAAATCCCATCGCGAGACTCGCGCAATTGGCAAGAGCGGTTGGTATACATTTGGTGATCGCAACCCAACGTCCTTCGGTGAATATTATTACGGGGACGATCAAGGCAAATTTCCCGGCCAGACTCGCCTTCAGGGTACTTTCCAAGGTGGACTCAAGAACTATCCTGGACTCAGGTGGCGCTGATCAGCTTATAGGCCGGGGCGATATGCTGCTTGCGACCGGCAGCGACCTCATCCGCATTCAATGTGCTTTCGTTGACACTCCTGAAGTCGACGCAATTTCAGATTATATTGGAAACCAGCGTGGTTATCCCTCCGCACTTTTGCTGCCAGAGGTCGAAGACGCGGAATCCGGGGGACAGGAAACCTTTGATTCCAACAACAGAGACCCGCTCTTTGAGGAGGCCGCACGGCTGATTGTACAGCACCAACAGGGCTCGACCTCTCTCATTCAGCGCCGAATGAAACTTGGCTACAACCGCGCGGGCCGTATCATTGACCAGCTAGAAGCGGCGGGCATCGTCGGCCCCTTCGAAGGCAGTAAAGCAAGGGAAGTTCTTTACCCCGACGAATACGCTTTGGAACAGTATTTGAACACTTTAAAGTAAACGCTTGTTGAACCTTTTGCTCCCTTTTTAGTCTAAATAGAAAAGGCAATTTAACGTGATCATGATGAGAAAAAGAAGTTTGACAAATATATTAATCCTGGGATTGCTGGTGCTCGGCCCACTGGCTGGAATTGCACAGCAAAACGGCAATGCCCAAAGTATCCTGCGCAATGTAAACACTGCCTATGCGAAATATTCGGCGCTGGAAGTAGCTTTTGACTTTAATTATAAGAGAAACCAGAATAGTCAGAACCATAAGGAATCGGGGACCATGGTGCTGGATCAGAAACAAGATAGATACAGGATCAAAATGCCGTCCCAGGAATATATCAGTGATGGAAAAACCCAGTGGCTTGTCCTGGTTAATGAAAAGGAGGTCCAAGTGACTGATGTGGCAGAACACGCAGGCGCCATCACGCCATCAAATCTATTTTCGTTTTTTCAAAAGGGTTATTCGGCCAAAGTGATGCCTGACGAAAAATCGGGAAATCACACCTTAACCACGTTAGAACTCACGCCTGAGAACCCTCGTCAGCCCTATTCGCGGATCAAATTGCGGATCAACAAAACCAGCAACTTAGTTTCTGATGTCACGATCGTTGATAAAAACGGGGCACAGTTCAATTATACGATAAAGTCCTTGAAGCCAAATCCCAATCTACAGGAAAGGATATTTATCTTTGATAAACAAGCGTTTCCAGAGATGGAAGTGGTGGACCTCCGTTAGGTTTTCAGCAGTTTCTAAAGTAAGTTCTCGGTAAAGGACGAGGATTCCCAAGCGTATAAGGTGGGTTCCGGCTTGCTGACGTTCTTGGCTTTCTTCGCAGCATAACCGTACATTTCAGGTTGCTCGATCATTTCCTTCGCCGCAATCAACTTATAGATATAACTTCCTGTTTCTCTGTTCAGTTTAAGCCTGAAGTAGTCATCCTGGCCCTGCCGAGCTATTGCACGCCGCAAGTTGCCATCGCCAATATTGTATGCAGCAGCAACTAAAGTCCAGTCTTCGAACTCCCTATACAGCGCTTTCAGGTATTTTGCTGCAGCACGGGTCGATTTGACCAAATCCTGCCTCTCATCCACCTCAGCATCCACGCGCAAACCATACGCACGGGCTGTTGCTGGAATGAACTGCCAATACCCCGAAGCGCCCTTTATAGACGTGGTATTTTTCGTCAATCCACTTTCAATGAGTGGAATGTACTTGAAATCCTCAGGAATTCCCATAGAAACCAAAATTCGCTCCACTTCTGGAAGGAATTTCAACGCTTTCTCATAAAGTTTACGGGATGCACTATTCTGATGAGAATAATCATCTAAATAGCGTGTCATTTTGTTTAATACTTGCCGGTCATGGGGTAAGTAGACCTGGGCAAAATGAAGGGATGCCAACCTTTCGGACTTTACCCCTTCGTCTTCATTCGTTTCAGCTGTAGAAACAAAATGAACCTGTTGCTGTTTGGTGCTTTGTTCAGCTTCTGCATGATCATATTTTGCTAATTTTGCAACGATCAGAAGTGAAAAAAACGCACTGCAACACAGAATTTGCTTTTTTATCATTCAGTACCTTTCTGGAGTAATTTAGTCTATTTCAAGTTCTCGAGAGTCCCCAAAATCAAAGTCTAAACTGTGCTCCTTGATCCAAATCGGGGACAAATATATAAACAATTAATCGAGGGAACAAATTCTTATGGTTTTTGTTTGCCTTTTTAACAAATTTTAACTTATATTTGAGGGAAGGTGGCGAGTCAAAATGATGTCCGTGATATTCCGTAAAATTCCCTATCTTTGCAGAATATTTAAAATTGGAATAAGAATGCCCTTTAATAAAAAACGGAACAGTCGCGACGACAAATCCAGCCCTTCTGCCTCAAAACGTCATGGATCTTCTTCTCGCCGCTCAGGCGAAGGAAGCAGTTACAAAGAATCTTCAGATCGCAAACCCTTTGGTGACCGCAAACCTTCCTTCGGAAGAAACGAGGATCGCAAAGA
>CAYNZH010000013.1:15773-32371 GCA_964401685.1 uncultured Sphingobacteriaceae bacterium | reverse complement strand
AAACCATATGGAGATCGTAAACCATTTAGCGATCGCAAACCTTCCTTCGGAAGAAACGAAGATCGCGGTGATTTCAAAGGACTCTCAAAAAAACCGAGAACCATGTCCAAGCGAAATCCCGCTTCTGAGCAAGTGCAAGACGACGGATTGATCCGTCTGAACAGGTACGTAGCCAATGCAGGAATTTGCTCAAGACGGAAAGCAGACGAGCTAATTTCAGCCGGCGTTATCTCCGTCAATGGCAATGTCGTCACCGAGTTGGGCACCAAGGTCGATCCCGCGAAAGACGAAATTCGCTATAACAATGAGCGCCTGAAAAGGGAAAAAATGATGTACATCCTGTTGAATAAGCCCAAAGATTACCTTACCACAACTGACGATCCGCAAGAACGCAAGACTGTGATGGAATTGGTGGCAAAAGCAACACGGGAACGCATCTACCCCATCGGCCGACTGGACCGAAACACCACAGGATTATTGCTTCTGACAAATGACGGTTACCTAGCTGAAAAACTAGCCCATCCCAGAAATAAAGTGAGCAAAATTTACCATGTAGAATTGGATAAAAACCTGACTCAGGGGGATTTCAACAAAATACAATTTGGTCTGGAGCTAGAAGATGGCTTGATAAAACCAGACGACGTCAGTTACGTTCAGGGTGCTTCCAAACGCGAAGTTGGGATCCAAATACATAGTGGTAAAAACCGGATCGTTAGGCGTATATTTGAATCTCTGGGGTACGACGTCGTGAAACTGGATCGCGTCATCTACGCCAACCTAACCAAAAAAGACCTTCCGCGGGGTCGCTGGAGATATCTGGATGAGAAGGAGATTATCCAACTGAAACATTTAATAAAATACTAAAGTGAAATGACCGATCCAAAGACTTTGACCGCAGTAGCGGAATTCCACAAAACGTTTAAGCATCCCATACTCCCTGAACCACAGATTCCCGCGGAACAGCGTTGTAAATTGAGGGTCGCACTGATCGCGGAGGAATTGAAAGAACTGGAAGAAGCCATTGAAAATAAGGACCTCGTAGAAGTGGCAGACGCCCTCTGTGACATACAATATGTGTTGTCTGGGGCAGTTCTCGAGTTTGGTTTAGCGGACAAATTCAGCGAGCTATTCGAAGAAGTCCAACGCTCAAACATGAGCAAGGCTTGTAAGACGCTGGAAGAAGCAGAGAAAACAGTCGCTCACTACCAAGCGAAAGGTGTCGATTGTCATTATGAACAAGCTGACGGCCATTATCTGGTCTTCCGTACAGAAGACAGGAAGACACTCAAGTCGGTGAATTATTCGCCGGCGGATCTCAAATCCATTCTGAAATAAAAAACCCAGGTTCCTCACAAGGGGAGCCTGGGCTTCAATTCTAAGGATAAATCCGTCCTTATTAGTCCTTTTTGTTCTTGACGTAGGTTTCAAGCCAAGTGTCCATTTCCCAAAGTGTATGCAAAATCGATTCTTTGGCTCTATAGCCATGGAACTCTTTAGGCAGAAACACCAGACGGGCAGTTCCGCCGTGTCCTTTGATCGCATTGTACAGCCTTTCCGACTGTATCGGGAATGTTCCTGAGTTTTCATCGTCCATTCCGTGAATCAACAAAATAGGTTCATTTATTTTATGCGCATAAGAGAACGGTGACATACGCGTATAAACGTCTTGCGCTTCCCAGTAAGTTCTGCGCTCATTTTGGAACCCAAACGGCGTGAAAGTTCGGTTGTATGCTCCACTACGTGCTAGGCCAGCAGCAAACAGGTCCGTATGTGCAAGCAAGTTTGCCGTCATAAATGCCCCGTAGGAATGCCCACCGACTCCGACACGGTTAGGATCAATAATCCCCTGAGCAGCAAGATGATCAATCGCCGCTTTAGCGTTTTCTTCCAACTGTTCCACAAATGTGTCGTTAGGCTCTCGATCGTCTCCCCCAACTATTGGCATGTCCGCATTGTCAAGAACTGCATAACCCCGAGTAACCCAATACACCGGCGAACCCCATGATAAACGTGTAAAACGATACAATGAACCTCGGATCTGACTAGCAGCCTCAATACTCTCAAATTCACGCGGGTAAGCCCACATAAGCATTGGAAGCGGACCGTCCTCTACCTTATAGCCTTCTGGCAAATATAAGGTTCCAGTCAAATTCAGACCATCAGCACGCTGGTAGGAAACCTGCTGCTTTGTAACGCCCTTGAGCGATGGGTATGGATGAGGAAAGTTGGTGATTTGAGTTTCGCGGCCATTTCTCAGCTGAACACTAAAGTAATTTGCTGGCTCGTCTATAGATTCACGGGAAATTATTAAAGTACCCGTATTGTTGAAAAACACAGGCGACTCATAGTAGGGTGCCTTGGATTTAAACAACGTGTCCTGTTTACCGGAAATCAGATTCCATTTCATTAGAAACGGCCTATCGCCCTCAGGCGAAGGTCCATTCGAAATAGTAAATACGGTCAATTGCCTGCCTTTATCCGCCAGTAAGATACTGCGATTATAATCGTTTGTAGTCGTGACGAAACGGCCTGGAGCGCCATAGGAATCGTCTGTGGATCGCTCAGAGATGACCTGCAGCTTTTCACCGCTCTGGGTGTTGAATAGCGTCATTTTTTCTGTACGGGTCGTGCTCCAGCGCTCGTTAAGGATAGCAACATCCCTATCTGTCCATGTGATTCCGCCGTAACGGTATCCGGTGCTGACCAACAGGGATGGTTGTCCACTGAAAGGTGCTGCCAATTGGTAAACTCCATCGCGTTGATCAACCTCCTTTTTGGGATCTCCACCGTCCAAAGCCTGCACCCAATATAGCGTGGCTGGTTGGTCTGGGCGCCAGCTATACGATCGGGGCCCTTCAGAAACGCCATCACGGGTGAAATTTGCCGCTTCGTTTAGAGGGTATTGGTGAACCTTTTTGATTTCATTTCCCTGAGCGTCCCAAATCACGACATCATAAGGAAAGGACTGGACAGGCACCAGGTATGAATAAGGTTTTTGAACTCTTTGTACCAAAAGATGAGAACCATCTGGTGAAAAGCTAAACGAGCGATAGATGGCAGGCTGGCCGAGCTTGGCGATTTGGCCGTCCAAACCTATATACGCGAGCTGCGAAGTAAGGAAATAATCGAACAGCCATTCATCGTAAGGATTTTGAAGTAAATTTTGGTAGGTCCGCGAAGGTGCAGCCTTACCTAAATTTTCCTGGACTATCGGGCCGGTCGGCACCATGTTCTGGCTCTGTACTTCGCCTCTGCCTGATGGAATAAAGCTAGCCAAAATCCGCGAACCGTCAGGAGTCCACGAAAAAGTGCTGCCATATGCTGCATTGAGATACTGATCGGTCAGTTTCCGAGCCGAATAAGTGCTCAGATCTGCGATCCAAAGCTCAACCCCTTGATCTGTGCTGTTGCTGAACGCAAGCATCGTCTCATCCGGATTCAGAGAGGTATTGCCAATCCGCGGTTCGGCAGGCAATCCGGTAATTTTATAATCCTGTCCTGTGGTCAAGTCCCTGACAGTGATAGAAGTCGTGCCGCTGGCCACCGCCGAGGAGGTGTTTGCCGGATTTAAACGAAGACCAGCCAGACCTAATACAGGCTGGGAAACATCGTTGATAGTCGGGAAATCCGGCCTTTCGTAAAGGAGCGCAGTATTTCCGCTTCTGGTAATTGAAACTGATGGCGTCGTCGGTGCGTCCACCAGCTCCAGAATAGACTGGGGCGGTTTCTGATACCTAAGATTGTCTTGAGCCATTATTGCTCCCGTGGAAACCAACAGGAATCCAAGTGACAAAATGGACGTTAAGTAATTCTTATTCATAAGGTGATAGCATAAATTTATAAAAAGTCAATCCTCAAATATGGGCAATTCCGCGCATTATCCCTTACCCGTAACTGCATAATTACAAAAGACATTTTGTAAAACAAATCCTTACCTTTGCCCGATGATGTCGAAAGCTCGTCAACCCGCGTTGTTATTCATTTTTATCACGGTGGTGATCGACGTGATAGGCTTAGGTATCATTATACCTGTACTTCCAACCCTGATTCTCGAGTTGATAGGAGGAACCCTAAGTGAGGCTTCGACCTACGGAGGTTGGCTGATGTTTGCGTATGCGTTCACTCAGTTTTTCTTCGCGTCAGTTCTGGGTAATCTCAGTGACCGCTTCGGCCGCAGACCTGTTCTCCTGGTCTCCCTCCTGGGATTTTGCATTAATTATGTGCTCATGGGACTTGCTCCTTCGATTTTGTGGCTTTTCATTGGGAGATTGGTTGCGGGAGTGACTGGAGCCAGCCACACGGTGGCAGCAGCCTACATCGCTGATGTCAGTCCCCCAGAGAAGCGCGCCCAGAATTTTGGTTTGCTGGGTGCAGCCTTCGGTCTTGGATTTATTTTGGGACCAGTCCTTGGAGGCTTGCTTGGACATTACGGCCCCCGAATCCCGTTTTTTGCTGCGGGAGCACTGAGTCTCCTCAATTTCATCTACGGCTGGCTCATTGTTCCCGAATCCCTTCCTGCTGAGAAACGCCGGCCCTTCAGCTGGAGGCAAGCCAACCCAATCGGATCGTTCCGTCACATACGCCGCTTTCCGCAGATCGGATCCTTGGTTTTGTGCATATTTTTTGTTAATATTGCTGCACACGCCGTTCAGAGCACCTGGTCCTATTACACGATGGAAAGGTACGGCTGGGCGGAGAGAATGGTGGGCCTGTCCTTGGGTTTCATTGGATTGTTATTGGCCATTGTTCAAGCCGGTCTACTGAGAGTGATCATTCCGAAGTTCGGCGCCGAAAGGAGCGTGATCATTGCTATGGGTCTTTATACGATTGCCCTCCCTTTGATGGGTTTGGCGTATCAACCCTGGATATTGCTCGCGGCCAGCGTCCCCTATGTATTTGCGAGCATAGGCGGTCCGTCCATACAGGGCATCATATCCAACCAAATCCCAGCATCAGAGCAGGGACAGATCCAGGGCGGACTCACCGGGATCATTAGCTTGACTGCAATCATCGGCCCGCCTGCGATGACCTGGCTTTTCGCCTACTTTACGGCTGAAAACACTTGGGCTTATTTCCCCGGAATGCCATTTATGTTTGGAGGCTTGCTCACCGGAATCAGTTTGATCCTGGTTATCAGGCATTTTTATATGAAAAAGAATTTAGCATGATATCAAAAGCAATCATAGATACAGAACAAGGAAGTAATTATATCGGGAAATTGTGCCGTCATTTCAGGCATAAAATCGAAACGTCTTATAGTGAAAACAGCGGTAAAGCTATTTTTCCCAAGGGTGTCTGCGAAATGAACGCCACACCTCAACAACTGGTGTTCGAAATCGATGCGCCTGATTTGGAGACTGTTGAAAAAATCCAAGGGGTGATCGACAGGCATCTAATCAAATTTGCTTTCAGAGAGAGCCTGACGATTACGTGGGTCAACAATCCGTGACTATAAAGACTCTAGGATTGTTTTTCGATTAGGCAGACCGCGTAAGCGACCACTCCTTCTTCCCTGCCGATAAAGCCCATCTGCTCATTGGTTGTTGCCTTGATAGAGACGTCTTCAGGAGTCAGGCCTGCTGCTAGCGCAATGTGTTTCTTCATTTCAGGAATATAGGGCTTGATCTTAGGTGCTTCAATCGATAACATGGCATCTATATTCCCCAGAATATACTTCTTCTCTCCAAGCAAGCGGACACACTCCTCGAGAAGAACTAAACTACTAATATCCTTCCACTTCGGATCTGTGTTAGGAAAGTGATACCCGATATCTTCCAAGTTTGCGGCACCTAAGATGGCATCACAAATCGCATGGACCAATACATCGGCGTCTGAGTGCCCGAATGTTCCTGAATGATGATCCAAAGTCACGCCTCCCAACACAAAGGGATGTCCTTCTTTTAGTTGGTGAACATCAAAACCAAATCCTACCTTAATTTTCATTCCTATAAAATCTCTTGCCAAACTTACAGAATATTCCTATATTTGACCGAATATACGGCAATTTTTCCATGAGAAAGCTCTTTTTACCCTCAATACTTATATTTTTCTGCTGTGCAGCCCTGGTTGTGTTGGCCGGTTTCCAACGTATCAGTCTGTTCTCACGCGCCGCAAAACCTACCTTAGACACAGAAGGTCCGGGGCCGGCACGTGTGTTCATAGAAGGAGGTACATTTGTGATGGGCAATTTACAAGGACAGGACATTAGCTATACGCACGATATCAGTCGAAAAAACGTTACAGTCACGTCTTTTTGGATGGATGAACACGAAATCACCAATGGTGACTGGATGGAATATCTTGACGATCTGCGGGAAAAATTCCCAGGTGATGAGCAGCGGATTTATTATGCCACTCCCAACTCGGAGGTGTGGCTCAATCCGTTGACGTATAACGAGCCATTTGTCGATCTATACCTGGAACACGAAGGTTTTCAAGATTATCCGGTTGTAGGGGTTAGTTGGGAACAGGCGGTTGCTTACTGCGAATGGCGTTCTGAAGCAATGATGGATTTCCGACAGGCGGATGGCTCTGCAAACGCAGGTGCTATTACCCAGCCTTTCCGGTTAGCGACTGAGGCTGAATGGGAATATGCGGCAATTTCATTGACTGGTCAAAATATTAACAGGGATTTCGAAATGATCGATCAGGGTAAAATATATCCCTGGAACGGAATGGGCGTGAGAGCTCAAAGTGGCAAGCAGTCGCAGGGAATGCTCATGGCCAATTTCAAAACGACGGCCGGGCAATATACTGGGATCACCGGTTATAGAAATGACGGCCACGTTGTTACAGCGCCGGTCAAAAGTTATTGGCCCAATGACTTCTTCCTTTATGATATGGCGGGCAATGTCAATGAGTGGGTAGATGACATTTATCACCCCCTTTCCCACGAAGACGTAAATGATTTCAATCCCATGAGAAACGAGGGTTTCCTGGAAATTCAACACGATTTTCGCAGTTTCACTAAGAAGCCAACCTGGGAACAATTTCAGAGTGCGCAGAATGACTCCACCGCTCAGGATCAGGCGGACATGTCCGTCGGTGTCGCTTACAGTGACGAGCATCCGTTGTTTGGTGTGACTACCCTGGTAAACAACAAATCACGTGTCTTTAAAGGAGGCTCGTGGAATGATCAGGCATTCTGGTTGCAACCAGCGACACGGAGACACATGCAGCAAGACGAATCCAGCGCAACTGTAGGATTTAGAACGGTGACGACCGCAACCGGAACGCAGGGACAGGGCCGGACGGTACCGGAGGTAAGGCGCGGCGACAGACCTTTGCGCCTGCGGAACTAGTTTACATTTCTATTCAACAGTCACCGATTTGGCCAGATTTCTGGGCTGATCTACGTTACATCCGCGCAATAGTGCTGTGTGATAGGCCAAAAACTGTAGGGGGATGGTCGCCAACAAGGGGAGGAAAATCTCCTCCGCAACAGGGATTTCAATGGTAAAATCGGCCAGCTTTTTGACTCGTTCGTCGCCTTGGGTCACAATCGCGATTATTCTGCCTTTGCGGGCTTTGACTTCCTGAATGTTGCTAATTACTTTCTCATAGGACGAATGTTGAGTCGCGATCACGATCACTGGCATGTTTTCATCGATAAGCGCAATCGGCCCATGCTTCATCTCCGCTGCAGGATAGCCTTCGGCATGTATATAGGAAATCTCCTTGAGCTTTAGGGCACCTTCCAACGCAACGGGAAATCCCAGGCCGCGCCCCAGAAACAGCGCATGATCTCGGTGCTGTATTTCTTGGGCAATGTAAAGTGCTGCGCTGTCCGAAGCGAGAACTTCCTCGATTTGATGGGGAATATTGTCCAAGGCCGCCAACAACTCATTCAAGCGCTCGTCCTGAATTTGGCCCTTCAGCTGTGCCATATACAAACTGAGCAAAGTCAATACCGTGACTTGAGCTGTGAACGCTTTGGTCGATGCTACACCGATTTCAGGACCAGCATGGGTATACACACCTGCATCAGTCATCCTTGGAATAGAAGATCCCACTACATTGCATATCCCTAATATAGTCGCTCCGCGGCTTTTTGCCAGCTCAAGAGCGGCCAACGTGTCCGCTGTTTCGCCCGATTGGGAAATGGCGATCACAATATCGTCCTTGAAAATGATAGGATTCCTGTAACGAAATTCAGAAGCATATTCGACGGAAACTGGAACGCGTGCGTATTCTTCGATGAGGTAGGCCCCAACCAAAGCAGCGTGCCAGGAGGTTCCGCAGCCAATCATGATAATACGGGACGTGTTTTTCAACTGATCCTCATGAGCTTTCAACCCACCCAGCTGGACTTTTCCCCCGACCGTATCGATTCGCCCTCTCAGACAATCCCTCACAGAGCGTGCCTGTTCGTGAATCTCCTTTAACATATAGTAGTCGTAACCGGCCTTTTCCAACTGGTCGAGCCGCATTTCCAGAAATTGAATAAACGGCGTTTTCCCTTTGTTCTGAATGGTTTTCACCACGATTTCATCTGCCGTCAAAAGCGCAATTTCCTCATCACCAAGGTAAGTGACACTTCTGGTGAATTCGACGATCGGCGAAGCATCGGAGGCAATGAAATGCTCATTCTCTCCTATTCCGATAACGAGGGGACTGCCTTTCCTCGCAACAACAAGCTGATTGGGTTGATCACGATCCATCACCGCAATTGCATAGGCACCCACCACCTGTCCAAGCGCAAGTCTCACGCCCTCCAAAAGATCTGCTTGCTCCTGTTCCATGATGTGCTCTATGAAATGAGCGAGCACCTCCGTATCTGTATCGCTCTGCATATGGTGACCAATATGCTCCAATTCAAGTTTGAGAGCCGAATAATTTTCAATAATCCCGTTATGCACAAGGGTAAGCCGCCCACTATAAGAGTTGTGAGGGTGCGCGTT
Source organism: uncultured Sphingobacteriaceae bacterium (assembly GCA_964401685.1). Lineage (GTDB taxonomy): Bacteria > Bacteroidota > Bacteroidia > Sphingobacteriales > Sphingobacteriaceae > DASRQK01. Next base: position 23,471 of record CAYNZH010000013.1, on the reverse strand, counting down.
GACGTCATTAGGTTCGCCGTGGGTAGCCCATCGGGTATGCCCGATCGCCATGCAGCCGCCGGGTGCCTCGCCGTTTACGAGATTCTCCAGGGCAGCCACCTTTCCTGCTTTTTTATACGTTTCGATATTTTTGTCAAAAACTGCGATTCCCGCGCTGTCGTAGCCACGGTATTCTAAACGTTTAAGACCCTTTAAGACAATTGGCCAGGCCTGTCGGTGACCAATGTACCCAACGATTCCACACATGTATTTTCTTTCTAGTAGATGTAACGGGTCCAAGGCGAACCCGAAGGGACAAATCTACAAAAAAGATTTATTTTCTCGTGTGGACTAAATAAAAAAATTTAATGAAAAGCGCTTATAGCTGTCCAGTCTCGGTATAATAAATATTGAGCTTCATCTTATAAGTAGACGAACCACTTCCATGCAGAACTGTCGTACCACCTGCATTCAGTGCCGGCTGAACCGGAACATAAGGCAACGAGGGAGATACGGGTGCAATGAAGAGTTCATTTCCATTGATTTTGCCCAAAAGGACATCTTGTATATACGATGTCAGGTGAAATACATACCGCTTGTTCACCCGATGGTACCAGCCACCAAAGTTGACGAAATTCATACTTCGAGGATCATTTGGCACGCCGAAGGAGTTTACAGCGTCTCCGTCCGGAATGTTTTGGCGGCGCCCGGCAATGTCTTCTCTATATAGTGTAAGGCGTGGCGCGGGGGCACCAAACGCTTGAAGAGCAGAGTCATCCACGTACAGAACGAGTTCAGCTTTGTTGATCAATATATTTTGATTCTTCAGTTCTTCGATAAAAGGAAAGCTGATTTTGCCTCTCAATCCCACGGGAGCATGTAAAAACAAACGATCGGCATCGCCATCAGGATTGTCCAATTGGGCTTGCACTTCTGTCGAATAAACATTTTGTACACTGCTGGCAAAACCCAAGTTGCCACCGGAGTTTGGATTATAAGAATTTATAGGGAAAAATGTCCGGATCGTGTCGATCTTATCTTCATCATCGTCGACAGTCAAAGACGGCTGCCTGTAGCGCAGTTCAATTCCTGATACATTGTCCACTGCAACAAAACTGGCCAATCGGCCCATTCCCTGAGAAAGGTTGGTATCGACCGATAGATAAAGTCCCTTGACATGGTTGCGGAAACTAGAGGGACTCGCCCACAAACTGGAATCCAATTCGCTAGAGAACAAGTTTCTAAAGTAATCCTTATCAAGGGGAATTCGGAGCTGAGGACCAACTTTGACCATAGAATCCATTTCGTTGATATACCTCACCACCAATAAACTGTCGCTGGCTTTGTGCGCATACCGATTCAGCTGAACACGGCCTAGTTCTATGTCTCTGACCTTCCAGGATTTCGTCGAAAACGTGTTGTATGCAAAAATCTCATTCAACGGTCTGACCTGAAGCGCAAAAGTAGAATTAAGCGTGTCGCCAAAAAAGTCCAGGCCGTAGGGCAGTACAAGAATCACCGAATCGATCACTGCATCCGGTGCAATACGGGGTAGCCGTGCTGGCATCCCGATTTCTAAAGCCAAATCAGCGATCGTTGTTCCCAACACGGGATGCTTGATATAGCCGAAAACGGCCTGATTGAATCCTGTAGACTGAGTGCTGTCGTCACGTACCGTGTAGCCGTGCACAGAGACTGTATCCGTAAAGAATCCTGAAATCTCCTCTCCCGGCGGGACTTCAAGCCCCACCCCTGATGGATTCTTACAGCCTCCCAATCCCAAAATAAAAAGACTTATCAACAGGGTTAATAAGTCTTTATGTCTAAATTTCATTCTCAAAGAAAAAGAATTTTTATCATTCATTATGCTTCCAACGTTTCTTCAAGTTCTTCACTTGAAAACTGGTCGTAAAGGTTGCAATAATTTTCGAAATCTACGTCGTTTTCCATGTCAAAAACTGGAATATCACAGTTTTTAACAATATTTAACAGTTCCACATCCAATTCCTCGCCGCTAGTCACTAACGCGTCCGTATAGGCAAAAGCACCTTCGTACAAACTCGCATATTCACCTGCACCATAACCCTTCATATCTTCAGCAGTCATGTCACCAGTGAGCGCAATTCTGCCGAAATCCTCTCCCAGAGAGCCCTCGAATTCTTCCTTATATAGGGAGTACACAACCTTGGTTCCTTTGAAAGTCGGGTCGTTTCTGTAAGCAGTTTTCACATAAGCAGGAATCAACGCACTCATCCAGCCATGGCAATGTACAACATCTGGCGACCAACCAAGCTTTTTGACGGTTTCCAAGGCTCCCTTACAGAAAAAAACTGATCGCTCACTGTTGTCAGCGAAAAACTTACCTTTATCATTCGCAAAAACCTGCTTGCGCTGAAAGTACTCCTCATTGTCAAGGAAATACACCTGCATTCGCGCAGAAGGAATTGAAGCCACTTTAATAATCAAGGGGTTGTCGTTATTGTCAACCACTATATTCATCCCAGACAACCTTATCACTTCATGAAGACGATTACGTCGCTCATTAATACTACCAAATCTAGGCATCAAAATGCGGATTTCGTATCCTTTTTCCTGCATTGCCTGAGGTAGTTGACGTGTTATTTCTGAAATTTTACTTAGTTCGAGGAAAGGCGACATCTCGTGGGTAATAAACAAAATCTTCGTTTTTGCCATCTCCAGTTTATTTTTATAAAATTTAATAAGAAGTAAAACAGACGCACAAAGATAGTGATAATTTATGGAAAACGCAATTCTTAAGGGAGTTAAGTCGGGAATGTCCATTAATTCAACTATTTTTGCCGGCAAAACGAGGCGTCAATGAAGGTTATCTATACAAAAACGGAGCTGGAAAAGCAGTTGGGCTCCTGCCGGCAACGGGGAGAAAAAGTGGCTTTCGTGCCCACCATGGGTGCGCTACATGCCGGTCACATCTCGCTGATCAAGGCGGGACTGGAGCACGCAAATCTGGTCGTTTGCAGTATTTTTGTAAATCCCACTCAGTTCAATGATCCGACAGACCTGGAGCTCTACCCACGTCCACTCGACCGCGACCTTCAGTTGCTGGAATCCGCAGGCTGCGAAATCGTCTTTATGCCGGCAGTGGACGAAATGTATCCCCGCGGCGAGAGGCCGATCCCTTTTGATCTGGGCAATCTCGGCGCAGTCTGGGAGGCAGCACGCAGACCCGGGCATTTTGACGGAGTATTACAGATCGTAAGAAAATTGTTTAAGGCGGTGAAACCCGATTTGGCGATGTTCGGTCAAAAAGACTTGCAACAATATAAGGTTATCGAGCGCCTCATCGCGGAGGAAAAAATCCCTGTCAAACTCCAGATGTGTCCAATCATCCGCGAAGACAAAGGCCTTGCAATGAGCTCCCGCAATGTTCGGCTCTCGTCAAAAGGAAAAGAGGAGGCCCTCATTCTCTTTGAGACGCTAAGTCATGCGCGGGAACGTTTCGATTTGGTCAGGCGCGGCGAACTGGCACTCTTTGATTTGAAGCAGGAATGCGAAAACAAGCTTACTTCCGTCCGATCGCTTAGTCTGGAGTATTTTGCGATCTGCGACCTTGGAACCCTCTTGGAGGCACAAACCTTTCAGCCAGAAAAGGAGTATGTTTCCTTGGTTGCAGCAAGCATTGAGGGAGTTCGCCTACTTGACAATATGATACTTTCCTAATATTTTTGCGTAACTTTGTGCTATGATTATTGAGGTTTTAAAGTCCAAAATACACAGGGCGAAAGTAACCCAGGCGGAGTTGAATTACGTCGGGAGTATTACGATTGACGAGGATCTGATGGATGCTGCGGACTTGATTGCAAACGAAAAAGTACAGATAGTAAATAACAACAACGGAGCTCGCTTTGAGACGTATGTGATAAAAGGCGAAAAAGGTTCTGGGGTCGTGTGCCTCAACGGTGCTGCAGCGCGCTTGGTTCAGGTCGGCGATGTGATTATCATTATATCCTACGCCCATATGGACAGGGAAGAAGCACGGGATTTCGAGCCGAAGCTTGTTTTTCCGGATGAAAACAACAAATTGGTAGCCACCTCATGAACCAGGAATCTGAGGCCGCCGCGGCGCTGAAAAAAATGGCTCGCCAACTGCCCCTCGCTACTGGTCGTGAGGTAGTACTGGATGAGCGTTCGTATTTATTTTTTGGAGGAACGGCTTATCTGGGCCTCAATCAACATCCCGATTTCCTGAATCGTTTTTTGGAAGGACTGGAGTTATACGGGTTAAACAATGGCACTTCCCGGACCAATAACGTTCAGCTGGACATCTATAATAAAGCAGAAAGCTACGCTACACGGCATTTTCAATTCGAAAGCAGCTTAATTCTATCCAGTGGTTTTTTGGCAGCCCAACTTGTTGCCCGATATTTCGCTTCTCAGAATGGTGGCGCAAACAAAGTCAAATTGATTTATGGACCCTGTCACCACCCTGCGCTCTGGACAGCTGGCAGGCCTGAGGTCCAATCTGATTTCCAAGAATGGACAACGCAAACGATTGAGGAAATCAACAACTCCCCTGACACTTTTTTTGTAATACTCAGCAATACTGTGGACAACGTGCTGCCGCGTTGTTTTGACTTTTCGGGTTTCGCGCGGGTGCATGCTGACAAGCAGATTCACTTTGTACTTGATGACTCCCACGGCCTCGGAATTCTCGATCCGGGACAATGTCCAGTAGCGCGGACGATTCCTGATCAAGCGGGATTCTCCACAACGATCGTGGCTTCGATGGCAAAAGGGATGGGTATTGACGCCGGCCTGATTTTGACCAATAGAGAAACTGCTGAAAATCTCCGCAAGACGGGTATTTTTGTCGGTGCATCTCCTCCGGCCCCGGCCTTTCTGTATGCCTGGCTGCAAGCAAGTGATCTTTATCTCGAACAGCACAAGAAACTACAACGCAATATCAGTCAATTTGAAGCTGCGCTCAAATCCTCCTGGCTTAGGATTCCCCGCTTCCCTGTTTTTACCCGCCCTGGGGTAGCGCTTTACGAGCAGCTGATACAAAAGGGTATACTGATTTCAAGTTTTGCTTACCCAAATCCTGAGGACCCGGCAGTAGACAGGATTGTCATCAGCGCTGCGCATTCCCGGGAGGATATTCAAACGCTTATAAACGTTCTCGACGAATTGGGCCTCTTGTAATTTTATGACCCGGCTTTAAGCGCATAGGATTTCAGCGAGCACGGTTGTGTAATCTGAGATAGCCTCCTCTATTTCGTGGACAAAGATAAATTCGTCGGCACTATGAGATCGAGCCGAATCGCCCGGGCCCATCTTCAGAGATGGAATATTCAATAAGGCCTGATCGCTGAGTGTTGGCGAACCATAAGTACTTTTTCCCAGGCGGATGCCGGCTTGCACCAAGGGATGATCGAGCGCTATATGCGAAGGCCTTAGGCGCATAGACCTGGGATTTACGTCTCCATCCACATTTTCCCTTACAATTTTCAATACTTCCTCATGTGTGTAAGCGTCAGTTACACGTATATCTACGACAAAACTACAGGCAGCGGGCACGACATTGTGTTGGCTACCAGCATTGATCATGGTGACATTCATCGAAATATCGCCCAATAAAAACGAAACTCGGGGAAATTTGTAGGTTCTGAACCATTCGATGGCTGTTAAAGCTTTGTATATCGCGTTTTCACCTTCGTTACGCGCAGCATGACCTGCCTTCCCATAAATTGTACAATCCAGCACGAGCAAACCTCTTTCTGAGACAGCCATCTGCATCTGCGTGGGTTCGCCAACAATGGCGAAAGCCAACGGGCCCAGGTCGTTGAGTATAGATTCAATCCCGTTAGCACCAGAGATCTCTTCCTCCGCACTTGCGGCAAAACAGAGGTTATAAGCCAGACCCTGCATAGGATAAAAGTGAAGAAAAGCGGCCAGAAGAGCCACCAAAGAGCCACCAGCATCATTACTCCCCAAGCCATAAAGCTTGCCATCCGAGATGTCGGCGGCAAAGGGATCGCGGGTATAGCCGGGATTTGGCTTGACGGTGTCGTGGTGTGAATTGAGCAAAATCGTTGGTTTCTCCGGGGAGAAATAAGCGTTGAATGCCCAGACATTGTTCCCTTTTCGGAAATGAGGCACACCTCTAGCATTGAGAAAATCTTCTATAAGCCTGGCGGTCCGACTCTCCTCTCTGCTGAAAGAAGGCAACGCAATCAGTTTTTGCAGCAAATCCAAACTAAGTTCGAACCTATTCTCCATGTTTACCTCGGTATTATCGATTCACCACTGCCGTTCCGGCCCTTTTTTGCTGTATCAAATGCAAGGATTCCGCCTGACCAATTGCGACTGAAAAAACGCCTTTAGCCACAGCATCAAAAGCGTTTTGCAGCTTTGGAATCATGCCCTCGGAAACTGCCTTCACTTTCTGCAAACGCTCAAAATCACCGTTGCTCAGCTCGGCGATGACTGAATCCTCATCGGCTGGATTCCTTAATACTCCTTTTTTCTCAAAGCAGTAAATCAGCGAAGTTTCGTATATGCTCGTCATCGCTACAGCGAGTGCAGACGCTATCGTGTCTGCGTTGGTATTGAGCAACTGTCCGGACCCATTATGAGTAATCGCTGAGAAAACCGGCGTAAATCCGCCATCAAGAAACTTCTTGATTGCTGCGACCTGAACAGAATCGTGCATAACATCCCCCACATAGCCATAATCAATCGTTTTTACGGGGCGCTTCATGGTTTGAATCGTGTTTCCATCGGCACCGCTCAGTCCGACTGCATCACAACCTGCTGCCTGGAGCTTGGCCACTATAGACTTGTTCGTCAAACCTGCATAGACCATGCTGGTCACCTTGAGCATTTCCTCGTCGGTGATCCGCCTGCCGTCCACCATGTTGACATCCAATCCAATCTTTGTCGCCAGATCCGTGGCAAGCTTACCTCCTCCGTGCACCAGAATCTTCTTTCCTGGAAGGGCAGCAAATTTTTCTACAAAATCCTGTAGACCTCGAGGGTCATCTATCACATTACCGCCAATCTTTACAATCAATAATCGTGATGTTGTCATATTTGCTTATTTAATTGCTCTAGAATGCTTTTCAATACAACTTGTGCGGCCCACACACGGTTAGAGGCCTGTTTGACGACCAAACTACGGGGACCATCCATTAGGGCCGCGGAAAGTTCCAGGTCCCTGCGCACCGGCAAACAGTGGAGAATTTTGGCCTCAGGGCTACGGGACAATCGCTGTTCATCCAACATCCAGTTACCCTGCACCTTCGGCAGACTTCCGTAGTCCTCGTAAGAAGACCAGTTTTTCACGTAAACGAAATCTACATCGACAAGAGCTTGGTCCAGATCGTGGTAGATGTTCGCGCCCTCCATGAACTCTCCTTTTAATGCGTATCCTTCTGGATGGGCAATAGAAAAATCGACCCTGTTTTGCGCCTGCGCTTCCAGCATCCATTCAGCAAAGGAATTTGGTACAGCCTGAGGTAAAGCTTTGATATGTGGCGCCCAGGCGAGCAGGACTTTCGGCTTTCTGTCCGTTGGAGCATGCTCTGTAATCGTGATCAGGTCGGTCAAACTTTGTAAGGGATGGCGGGTAGCGCTTTCCAGACTGATTACGGGCACACCCGCATACTCGGTAAATTTACGAAAAAAATCCTCGCTGTAATCTTCTTCACGGTCTTTCAGCTTAGGAAAGGACCTTAGGCC
>CAYNZH010000013.1:0-15673 GCA_964401685.1 uncultured Sphingobacteriaceae bacterium | reverse complement strand
TCCAAAGCCTCTTGTATCACATCTCCAAGCGGGGTTTCAATATTTTTTACAGAAAAAAACTGTTTCATGTGTCTAAATTTCAGTGTCGCGGCAGATTAATTTTTGGTCAATTGATCAAATGCGTTCAGAAAGCGATCCGCGTGCGCTTTGGAAAGGTTGAGGGCGGGCAATAAACGTATCACTTGAGGGCCTGCTTCCCCAGTAAAGATGCTGTGTTGTTCGAGAAGTTCTTTTCTCAAATGAGCCCATTCTGGTGGCAGCTGTATCCCGATCATGAGTCCCTTGCCCCTGATTTCTAGTGGCGCAGAGAATTTGCGCAATTCCCCCACGAGATATTCACCTATATTTTGTGCATTTTGAATCAAGCTCTCCTCCTTCATAACTTCAAGAACAGCGATCGCAGCAGCGCAGGCGAGATGATTTCCGCCAAAAGTCGTCCCTAACATACCTTTCGTTGCTTGGAACTGTGGGCCGATCGCGAGCCCGCCTATAGGAAAGCCATTGCCCATTCCTTTGGCCAGAGTATAGATATCCGCATCGACACCCGTGTCGTCAATAGAGAAAAATCGTCCCGATCGCCCGTAGCCACACTGTACGGAATCAGCGATAAACACCGCCCCATATTGGTGAGTAAGTTCCCGGATCTTGGCCAGGAAGTCCCGTGATGCCACCCGGATACCTCCGATTCCTTGTATGCCTTCGACGATAACTGAGGAAATCTCTTTGCCCTGAGCCGCAAACACAGCTTCTAATGCTTGCACATCATTGAAGGGAAGAAAGATCACATTAGGCGTTTCGTTGACGGGAGCACAGATTTTTGGGTTGTGCGTTGCAGCAACGGCCAAAGAAGTCCTTCCATGAAATGACCCTTCAAAAGCAACGATTTTCTTCCTCCCATTGTGAAAGGAGGCTAGTTTCAATGCATTCTCATTGGCCTCAGCGCCTGAATTGCACAAAAACAATTTGAAATCAGGTTTTCCAGAGATCTCACCCAACAGGCTAGCAAGTTCCTTTTGCAGAGGAATTTCCACAGAGTTCGAATAAAACCCAAGCTTTCGCAGTTGAGAGGTCAGCGCTTTTACGTAGTGTGGGTGAGAATGACCTATAGAAATCACTGCGTGACCACCATACATATCCAAATACTCTTGACCATCCTTATCCCAAATCAGGCTACCTTCTCCGCGTGTAATTTCGATTGGATTAATCGTATACACCTCAAATAAATCCATTGTAAACGTTTGCTTTTGACTAAACAGTGATCAGCAAATATACGCCAAATCCGCATATTTATGGAACAGTTGTTGATAATCCTTTAGAGAAACATGTAAAAATTAAGGTTATGAAGAAAATAAGTCTAATAATAGTAGCGGGGGCGCTCGTTTTTTCTGGGTGCGTCGGGAAAAAGCAGTTTACCGAATTGCAGGCAACACATCAGGATTTGCAGTCTCGGCATGAGCAGCTTCAGCGAAATCTCCAGGAAAGTCAGAGTGATCTTTCGGCAAGTAAAGTACGAATAAAAAGCCTCGAGGAGTTATTGGCCACGGAAAGAGCGAACAACGAATCTCTGAAAAAATCCCTGGCTGCGCTACAACACACGCTGGACCGGAGTATCAACCAAAACACGCAGGGTAACGTAAACATTTCCAAACTCGTGGATGAAATCAATGCATCAAACAGGTACATACAACATCTTGTCAACACAAAGAACAAGAGCGACTCACTCAATATGGTCCTCACCAATCGTTTGACGCGGTCTTTGAGCCGGGATGAATTGCGTGATGTGGATGTCCAAGTACTAAAAGGTGTGGTTTATATTTCACTTTCCGACAATATGCTGTACAGATCCGGAAGCTACGAGATTTCCAGCACCGCCGGCGAAACACTGTCCAAGATCGCGAAGATCATTCTTGATTATAAGGACTACGATGTCTTGGTCGAAGGTAATACCGACACGGTTCCGATCAAGCAAACGAATATCCGGAACAATTGGGATCTGAGTGTGCTGCGAGCTTCTTCTGTCGTTCAAGCCTTACAGAACACGTATGGTGTAGATCCTAAGCGCCTGACCGCAGGTGGTCGCGGACAATACAATCCTATTGCTGACAACAATACAGAAGCGGGTAAATCCCGTAATCGACGTACGCAGATCATCATTACGCCAAAATTGGATCAGTTTATGGAGTTGATCGATCAAGCGCCTGAAACCGGGCCGGTCGAAGATAATTAATGCTTTTAAGCAAGCACCGCCTGGTCGCAGGCCGGGTCGGTGCTTGTTTTCCAATTTGCTCTGAGCGCCCCGCTCGGATTTCCTTCCCCTACTTTCACACCGTTTTAGCGTCTAGCCTTCTGCTTTCCTAATTTTATTGCCTAAAACCAGTTGTCATCAAAGAAAATTGAAAATTTTCCCGTTGATTACCAGCACTTTAAAACTTCACCGAATACTATGTATTGCATAATACCAACCAAAACATATATCTTTGCAATATGATAGTAGACAACACACAAACCCAAATGAGGAAAGGGATTCTGGAATATTGCATCCTTTCTATCATCTCGAGAGGTGAGATTTACGCTTCAGACATCATCGCCGAACTCAAAAGAGCTAAATTGCTGGTGGTCGAAGGTACGCTTTACCCCTTGTTGACGCGACTGAAAAACAACGGGCTTCTAAGCTACGTGTGGAAGGAATCCACTTCAGGTCCGCCGCGTAAGTATTTCGAAATTACCAAGGAAGGGATGGAAGTCCTAAAAAAATTGGATAACACCTGGGAGGAACTCGTCCACGCCGTGCAAACGTCTCTGGAGGGGAGGCAAAATTACACCGAAAGCGACAACAACCCATCACAGGATCAATAAACGAATTATTAGATATTTATCTTTAAAAAAATGAACAAAACAATCATTATCAATATAAACGGGATCGTTTTTCACATAGAGGAAGAAGCATACGATCAGCTGCGTACCTATATGATTGATGTTAAAAGGCACTTTGGACATTCGGTCGATAGCCATGAAATCGTAGGCGATATAGAAAATCGTATTGCAGAGATGTTTTCTGAACGGCTTTCTGCGGGCAAAAAAGAAGTCATCACTTCATTGGATGTGCAGGAAATCATCGCCCAAATGGGCCGAGTAAGTGACTTCTCCGATGAAACTGCAGGTACGGAAGATGCAAACCGAGAGGCATTCTATGAGCCTACCTACGAAACTATTCAGAGAAAACTGATGCGTGATATGGACGACCGCTTTCTCGGTGGTGTTTGTAGCGGTCTGGGTCATTATTTCGGAATGGAGTCTCGTTGGGTACGCCTGCTTTTCTTGCTGCTCTTTATTTTTTGGGGAACAGGACTTTTGGTATATATCATTCTTTGGATCGTAGTTCCAGCCGCTCGTACGCGGGCAGACCGCATGGCAATGCGCGGGGAAGCGCCCAATTTGCAAAATTTCCAACGCAATTTTCAGGAGGAAATGGAGGGCCTCCGGACAAATTTTTCCGAAGGCGGAGGAAAGGCTAGAAACTTCCTTGACTCCGTCGGTCATGCGCTAACAAAAGTGGTTGTATTTTTGGCCAAAGCAATAGGCGTGATCTTCGTGGCGGGCATTTGTATTGGATTGATCACGCTGATTATAAGCATATTTGCTAGTTTTGAGCTCCTGGGGGCGAACCGTGAAATGGCGATGTTTCCCCTTAACGTCATAGAGCCGGAAATTCGGATGAACCTGCTGGCCAGCGCCTTGGTAGTGGTTGCTATTCCGTTAATAGCTTTAATAGGCATTATCTTGCGTATTCTTTTTGAAAAGCAATTTATGGGTAAATACGTAAATTTCACGCTTTTCGCTATTTGGTTGATCGCGATCGGTGTGACAACGGTATACGCGGTTCGTACTGCCAAGGGCTTCAGACAAGAAAGTACAATAGTCGAGCAGATGACGCTTAGCTCTGAACCTGCCTATGTCTTGTCTCTGAATGACAGCCGCATCACCCACCTTGTGGATAGTCAAGCAACGGAAACAGGAATTCGCAGACGGATCCGAACGATAAATAATGATAATTTTCTCGATTACAACACGATCAGCATACGCATTGTGCCCGTTGACTCTACGGATCAGCCCTCAGTGGACTATCATTTTAGCTCCCGAGGATCGACCTTCGAGGAAGCGTCACAACACATCGAAAGGCTGACCTATCGTCTGGAACAAAACGGCGGACACTTGATCTTTGACAGCCATCCCCAGATACAGCAAAACGAATTGTATCGGGGTCAGGAAGTCCACTTGCAACTGAATATTCCCGTGGGAACTCCATTGACTATATCAAATGAGTTGAGTCGGTACCTCAGAGATCTCCCCTACAGACAGTGTCGAAATGCTTTTCGCGGCAACCACGGTGCACATTATGACCGCACGATATGGATGATGACGTCGCAGGGACTGAAGTGCGAGGAATAATTCATAAAAATGTAAATTCCTCCTATATTTTGTTAATTTTGAATCGAACAAAATAGAAACAATTAATGTCGGAGAAGCTAAAAATCGGAATTTCGGTTGGGGATATTAATGGGATTGGCCTTGAAGTGATCATCAAAACGTTGATGGACGGCAAGGTCAATCAGTTTTTCACCCCGATAGTGTATGGTCACTCAAAGGTCGCTTCCTTTCATCGCAAAGCACTGGGAATCCATGACTTTAGCTTTAATATTGTGACGGAACCAGAACAGGCAAATCCAAGTCGAGCCAATATGATCAATTGTTGGGACGAAAATGTCAACATTCAGTTGGGCGAGCAGACGGAAGAAGGTGGAAAATTTGCTTTTCTTTCCCTGGAAAGAGCAACTCAAGACCTGGTCGACGGCAAAATCGATGCGTTGGTCACAGCTCCAATAAATAAGCAAAATATTCAGCGGGAGGGATTTGAGTTTCCCGGCCACACGGAGTACCTGCAGGCCCGGACGGGAGCTGAGGATGTCTTGATGCTGATGGTCCACGATGAACTTAGAGTGGCATTGGTCTCTGGCCATGTTCCTGTAGGCGAGGTTGCCGGGCAAATCACGGCCGAGAAGCTCAGAGCAAAACTGCGCCTGCTCAATCAAAGTCTCAAACAGGATTTTTGGATTCGCAAACCTAAAATCGCAGTTTTGGGACTCAATCCCCATGCGGGAGACCAAGGTTTGATTGGACAGGAAGATGAGGAAATCATTAGACCAACCGTCGAACAATTGCAACAACAGGAGGGCTTGCTTTGCTTTGGTCCTTATGCAGCCGACGCATTTTTTGCCGGCGACACCTACAAGCAGTTCGATGGTGTTCTTGCCATGTATCACGATCAGGGTCTGATCCCATTTAAGCATATTGCGATGCGCAGTGGTGTTAATTTTACCGCTGGACTCCCTGTGGTACGCACCTCGCCTGACCACGGGACGGCCTATGACATAAGTGGAAAAGGCGTGGCTTCCGAACAGTCCTTCAGAGAAGCGCTTTTCCTTGCGACGCACATTGTTAAAAAAAGGCGGGAACAAGCCGTTCTCAGTGAAAAACCTCTGGTTATCCGGAAATTATCAAGAGATAGAGATTAATCGACACAAACACCAAAATTTCCTTATTTTTGCAAATTACCATGATAGAAAAAGGTTTTTTGCAACATCCGGTTTTTGAAATTATTGGTCGTCTCGCTGATGATCAGAAACTCCCCTGCTACGTCATCGGCGGCTTCGTTCGGGACAAGTTGCTGGGGAGGGATTTCAAAAAAGATGTTGACCTGGTCGTAGTAGGCTCAGGGATTGCATTTGCAAATTCCGTCGGCGCGGTGCTCGGCGTGGACGTCGCGGTCTACAAGCGTTTTGGCACGGCGATGTTGGTTTACGACGGTCTGCAAATTGAATTTGTCGGTGCCCGCAAGGAATCCTACCGCAGTGACTCCCGCAATCCTATTGTCGAAGATGGAAGCCTGGAAGATGACCAGAATCGCCGGGATTTCACGATCAATGCGATGGCGATCTCCCTCAATAGGGAGACGTACGGCCAGCTGGTCGATCCTTTCGGCGGAATAGAAGATTTGGACAGGAAACTCATTAAAACTCCTCTGGATCCCGACGCCACTTTTTCGGACGACCCCTTGCGCATGTTGCGTGCCATTCGTTTTGCCTCGCAACTGGGCTTTAAAATAGCTCCTGACGCTCTGGATTCTATGGCCAGGAATCATGAGCGTATAAAAATCATTTCGAAAGAAAGAATTATAGACGAGCTAAACAAGATCATCCTTTCGGACACGCCGTCGTACGGCTTTAAACTACTTATGGACTCTGGCTTGTTGGCTATCATCTTTCCCGAAATGGCTCAGCTGGCCGGTGTAGAGATCATACAGGGGAAAGGACATAAGGACAATTTTTATCATACCCTGGAAGTACTCGATAATGTCGCGCAAGTTTCTGACAGTCTTTGGTTAAGATGGGCGGCCATCATGCACGATATTGCAAAACCGGCAACCAAAAAATTTGACCCCAAGGTCGGCTGGACTTTCCACGGACATGAGGATCGAGGAGCTCGGATGGTTCCCAAACTCTTTGCACAGCTCAAACTCCCTCTCAACGAAAAAATGAAATTTGTCCAAAAGCTTGTTTTATTACATTTGAGACCAATAGTTTTGGCCCAGGAAATTGTAACCGACTCTGCAGTTCGGAGATTGCTCTTTGAGGCGGGTGACGACATCGACAGCTTGATGATTCTTTGCCACGCCGACGTGACCACTAAAAACGAATTTAAAAAGAAAAAATACAGGGACAATTTCGAGTTGGTTCGTCAAAAACTGAAGGACGTCGAAGAAAGAGACAAAATTCGCAATTGGCAACCTCCGGTAACTGGACAGGATATTATGGAAACTTTTCAGCTGAAGCCGGGCAAAAAGATTGGCATGATCAAAAATGCGATTCGCGAGGCCATTCTCGAAGGTGAAATCCCGAATAACAAAACTGAAGCTCAGAAATTCATGCTTAAGATGGGGCATAAAATGGGTCTAAAACCCGCACAACGCCATCTCATATTCGAAACTATAAAAAAGGAGCTGGAAACCCAGGGTTTTCGTATCGCGATGGTCGACGACTCCAGGCCCTGGGGCGGCTACTTTGTCATCGACCCCGCGCAAAGCCTTCTTTTTGCAACGCATTACTTTGGCGTGGACATAGCTTCAAAACTAGAACAAGAAACTCATGTGAGCAGCAAAATGTTGCTCATTGCTCCCAAATGTCGTCTGTCCTGGCAATTTCATGAAAGACGAAGGGAGATTTGGCGAATTTTTAAGGGCAAAGCGGGGGCAGTCACCAGCTTGACCGACGAGGAAGGTGAAATGACTATCCTGTCTCAAGGTGATCGGCTCGAAATTGACGCCTACCAGCGACATCGCTTGGTTGGACTTGAAAAATGGAGTGTCGTTGCCGAGATTTGGCAACATACTGACCCCGAAAACCCATCCTCAGAATCGGACATTGTACGAGTCCAGGATGACTTCGGACGCTAAAAGCTAAAAGCCTGCCGCCCCTCGCCAGAGGCGTGCAAGCTCATTCAAACTCAACCAAGTTCTACCTCGCTCATCGGTATCCCGAGCGCATTAGCGACGCCCTCGCCGTAAGCCGGATCGGCCAGATAACAATGCTTAATGTGTCTGAGCTGAATAAAACGCTCAGCCTGACCAACTTCGGCCGCAGTATTGTCAAAAAGCAACTGTCTTTGCTGTTCGTTCATCAGGCGGAATAGATTTCCTGGCTGAGAAAAGTAGTCTTGATCGTCATCGCGAAATTCCCAGGCGTAGGCATCCCCATGGAGTGCCAGCGGTGGTTCCTTGTGTTGTGGCTGTTCTTGCCACTCGCCGTAACTATTTGGCTCATAATGCTTCGTGTCTCCGAAATTGCCATCAACCCGCATTGCTCCATCCCGGTGAAAGCTATGATACGGGCATTTAGGTGCATTCACTGGTATCTGGTAGTTATTGACTCCCAAACGATAACGCTGGGCATCCCCATAGGAGAACAAGCGTCCCTGCAACATTTTGTCCGGCGAGAATCCTATACCCGGAACAATGTTGGTGGGATTGAATGCGGATTGCTCTACGTCAGCGAAGTAATTTTCAGGGTTGCGATTCAATTCAAACTCACCCACAGGAATCAAAGGAAAATCACCTTTCGGCCAGACCTTTGTCAGATCGAAGGGATGATATCTATACGTATTGGCTTGTTCTTCGGTCATGATTTGGACAAACATTTTCCATTTTGGGAAATCACCTTTGTCTATTGCCTCAAAAAGATCTCGTTGATGCGATTCGCGGTCGGTGCCTATAATATTGATCGCCTCCTCATTAGTCAAATTTTCTATGCCCTGCTGCGTTCGGAAATGAAATTTTACCCAATGACGCACATTGTCTGCGTTCAGAAAGCTATAGGTATGGCTGCCAAAGCCGTGCATGTGCCTGTATGACCTGGGAATTCCTCGGTCGCTCATCACAATAGTCACCTGATGCAGGGACTCCGGCAAAAGTGTCCAAAAATCCCAGTTATTGTTGGCGCTTCTCAAATTGGTCTTTGGATCTCTTTTCACCGCATGATTCAAGTCTGGAAACTTCATGGGATCTCTGAAGAAAAACACGGGGGTGTTGTTGCCCACCAGATCCCAGTTGCCTTCGTCGGTATAAAATTTCATAGCAAAACCGCGTATGTCCCGCTCGGCATCGGCGGCGCCGCGCTCCCCCGCTACCGTCGAGAAACGAACAAACATCGGCGTTTCCTTACCGATTTCAGCAAAGATGCTTGCTTTAGTATATTGGCGGATATCGTGAGTCACCGTGAATGTCCCGAAAGCCCCGGATCCTTTGGCATGCATGCGTCTTTCTGGTATCACTTCCCGATCAAAATGAGCCATTTTCTCCAAAAACCAAAAATCCTGCATGAGCATCGGGCCGCGCGGTCCCGCCGTTTGAACATTCTGGTTATCCGGAACCGGAGCACCGGTAGTCCTTGTCAGTTTTTTCTTGTTTTCCATAACATCATAATTTTTTATAATTGCTATGTGTAAACGTATTGATTAAAAAGGAAAAAAACAAATTATTCCAATAATTCCCGAATGTCCCCAGCAGTGAGAGATTTGAAAAAGTTCTCCTCCGTTCGGATAAGGCTCTCGGCATACTTAGCCTTTCGCTCCTGGAGCGCGACGATTTTTTCCTCAACAGAATCAACGGAAATAAACTTGTAAATAAAGACATTCTTAGTTTGCCCAATGCGGTGCGTCCGGTCTATGGCCTGCTGCTCGACGGCCGGATTCCACCAAGGATCCAATATAAACACGTAATCGGCTTCGGTAAGATTCAGCCCTACACCACCTGCCTTGATGGAAATGAGGAAAATCCGGACTTCTGGATCTGTGGAAAATTTGCTGACTTCGCTTGCCCTATCGGAAGTAGACCCGTCAAGATATGCGTATTTGATTTGCTCTCTATCGAAATGATCTCGAATCAGTTTCAGATGCTGGACAAACTGTGAAAAAATCAAGATTTTGTTTGCACGCTGGCGTACGTTCTCCAGTTTGAGCAACACCTCTTCCATTTTGCCCGAGCTCCCTTGGTACGCAGGATCGTTGAGTTTTGGATGATTTGCAATCTGTCTCAGCCGCATCAGTCCCTGGAGCAACGTCATCTGTGGAGTCATTGTGTCGTCTTGGGTCAAACCCTCCAAAATAGTATTTCTATATTCAGATTTAACCTCTTCGTAGCGTTGCTTTTGCCCGTCCGTCATTTCGCAGTAGATGATCTGCTCGGATTTTGGCGGCAATTCCGAGGCCACTTGTTCCTTGGTACGCCTTAAAAGAAAAGGCTTGATGAGCGCTTGCAAGCGATCAGCTTTTTCCTCATCACTTTTCTTCTCTATAGGATGCACAAACTGTTCCTGAAAAAACTTGAAAGATCCCAACAATCCAGGATTCAAAAAGGACATCTGCGACCATAGGTCGGAAACCGTGTTTTCTATGGGCGTGCCGCTAAGGGCCAAACGATGTGTCGCGCGCAGCTTTTTGACGGATTTGAAAGCCTTGGAGCTTGGGTTTTTGATATTCTGGCTTTCATCCAGGATCAGGTAATCAAAACAATATTCGCCCATCCATTCCGCGTCCATTCGAATTATGCCATAGGTACTTATGATTATATCTGCCGACTCAAACTGGTTGACCGACCGGCTTCGCAGGTTGCCGGTGTGAACCACTATTTTTAGCTGGGGAGTAAATTTCTGCGCCTCATTTACCCAATTGTAAATCAGCGAAGTGGGCATCACAATCAACGCGGTAAAAGCCGTACCAGCCTCTTCGGCCAATTCCTTTTCCCTTTGCAAGAGTGCAAGGGTCTGTATGGTTTTTCCAAGGCCCATATCATCAGCAAGACACCCGCCGAAGTGATATTTTTTGAGGAAAACGAACCATTGATAGCCGGCCATTTGATAGGGTCGCAACACCCCGCGGAAATTTTTTGGCATCGGCAGGTCTTCAATGCCTTCAAAAGAGGTCAACTCTTGCAGCTTTTGATCCAGACTGGTGGTGGTATTCTCAGAAATTTCCTTCAATAACCCGAGATGGTGCTTTTTCAGTCGTATCTGGCTTTTGGATCCTGAGAACTGAAATAACTGGCTGTATCTGGCGAACCACGCCTGGGGAATAAGTGCGATTTCGCCTCCCGGCAGCACAAATTCACGTCGACCGTCTAAAATATGATCTTTTAATTGCAAAAAGGGGATCTCATAGGTGCCGAATCGCGCCACAGCGTACACATCAAACCAGTCATTACCCTCCTTAATTTGTAAATCTACTACGGAGCTCTGCAAATGATATATCTTGTTCGATCGGCTCTGATCAATCTTGAAACCCTCGGAGTTCAGGGTATCGAAATGCATGACAAGCCAGTCGGAGAGCGTCACATTGGGCTCCTCCAAACCCACCAATAATCCCTGAAGTAGATCGGAACCCTTCCTCAAACCCATACGTTCCAGCTTTTTCCATTGTTTTTCCTCCCATAGAACAGAGCGTTTAATCCGTTGAAAAGTATAGTGGTCGCGCGAGGCATCGTACTCCATCTTGACAGTTACCCGACTTTCAGTTCCAGCCGAAAAAAGGTATTTATCGTATTGAAAATACAAGTGTAATTCTTCCCGACCATCGCCAGAGGCAGAAAATCTTAGCACAGGAGCGGCCTCGTGCATTTCAGTTTTTATATCAAAACCCTCCGCGTACACATGATGCTTTTCGATCAAGCCACAAACGAACATCTCAAAGTATTTCCTTTCGGTGGAGCGTGGCACAGAAATATATCTTTTCTGCAAAAATGGACTGAGTTTCTTGCCTTCCAGCGGTTGATCAAAATGATAAAGCACTTGGTCCAGCAGGAGCCACGCTTGTTGGTTGATCAGAATCTGGGCATCCCGGTACATAAATTCTATACGTTGACCCTGAAATTTGATGGTCGGGAAATACCTGGTTTCAAGCTCATTTCGCCTGAAGTGAAACAGCACAGTTGCGGGCTCAGGCGCGATGGTGAGTCGGGTGTCCGCTGGATATCCGTCCTTACTCATCAGATACAAAGGCTTTTTGCCTATCAATGCCAAAACTTTAAGAATCTTGGTCTCCAATTTTGGTCGCAAAAATTCGAAAATCCTGCTGTCGAAGACAGTAGCAAAGTAGTCTGTAGCACGAATGTTTTTTTTATGATGTTTTTTAATGACAAAATTGGGCTCGATTTGGTCTAAAAGAGCCACAATGGCCCGGTCGGTTTCGTCCAGATCCAGTGGATAGTCGTCAAGGGTGTTGGAAAACACCCGTGTATAACTGAAAGATAGGCTACCGTTATCGTTCAGCCTGACCACGTGAGGCTCCAAAAGAAACCCAAGGTAGGGGTGTTCTCCAAAGGAATAAATCAGTGTGTATGCCGAATTCCGGGCCAATTTTGCAGTCATAAAAAAGATCAAAAATACTGAAAAATCCGCAAACTAAATAAAGTTTTTATCTTTGACCATGCGATTTGATATCATCACCGTTTTACCCGGCCTGTTGGAAAGCCCGTTTGCCCACTCCATCTTGCAAAGGGCGCAAACCAAAGGACTTTGCGAGATCCATGTGCATCAACTGCGGGAATACGCCGATAATAAGCACAAAAGTGTCGATGACTATCCTTTCGGCGGTGGCAGCGGAATGGTCATGCAAATTCAGCCGTTTGCGGCCTGCATAGAAAAACTCCAATCTGAAAGGGAATATGAAGAGGTCATTTTTCTTACGCCAGACGGAGAAACATTCAAGCAATCAATGGCCAACGAATTGTCTCTCAAAGGCAACCTCATGCTCCTATGCGGCCATTATAAGGGGATAGATCAGAGGATCCGCGACATTTTCGTGACCAGGGAAATTTCCATCGGGGATTTTGTACTCTCGGGAGGGGAGTTGCCTGCGGCGATCCTGGTTGACGCAATAGTGCGCTTGATCCCCGGTGTACTCTCGGATGAGACCTCTGCACTATCAGATTCATTTCAGGGAGAATTACTCGATGCACCTCTTTATACCAGGCCTGCCGAGTGGAGAGGCCACAAAGTGCCAGATGTGTTGCTCAGTGGTCACGAAAAGCATATTAGAGAGTGGCGTCATGAGGAAGCGCTGAAAAAAACCCGTGCGCGCCGTCCCGATCTGCTTGACGAATAAATTTTTATTTTTTTGTTAATTGTCGAAGTAAATTTTATACATTTGGAACCAACAATGAATTTGACACAGGAAAATACCGTTTTACTTTGGTGGCCTACCGGAATATTTGCCGGCAGGTAAAGGCGATGTAATGTAAATACTAGTCTTCAACCAAAAGATATAAAGCCCGGCCTCATGAAAGTGCCGGGTTTTTTTGTGAACAGAATTTTTAAAATTGAAATTGATCGATGGAATACAAATTAAAAACAAGCTATGAACAGCTGCTTGCGGACACGATAACCCCCGTTTCCATATATTTGCGCATCAGAGATATTTTCCCCAATAGCCTGTTGCTCGAAGGATCTGAATACCAGTCCAGGGACAACAATGTGTCGTATATATGTTGTCACCCTCTTGCTGGGATAAAACTGCATAAGGGGAAATTGGAGTGCTATTTTCCTGATGGCCAGAGAACCACCAAATCAGCGGTCCAAATTGACTTGCGAAAGGAAGTGTCGGCGTTCAGAAAAGCATTCGCCGAAGATGAAAGCTTGCCAGCAGATCTTAAGGTGATCCCCAATGGGCTTTTTGGCTACTTTACTTTTGACTGCATACAGTTTTTTGAGGACATTACACTGAACGCACCTGTTGAAGAGGCCAAGGATATCCCTTACATGCAGTATCATGTGTACAAATATGTGATCGCAATTGACCATTTCCGGAATGAAATGCATCTCTTTGAACATTCTTGGGACGGTCAGGAAAAATCCGAACTCGACAAAATTAAATATTTGATACAGAACAAGAATGTACCGGAATATGGATTTTCGCTCGAGGGAATGGAATCTTCAAACCGCAGTGATCAGGAATTCAGGGAGTTGGTCGAGCAAGTGAAAAAGCATGTGTTTTTGGGAGATGTTTTTCAGATTGTTCCGTCAAGAGCGTTTTCTCAGCGCTTCGCCGGTGATGAATTCAACGTTTACCGGGCATTAAGGTCCATAAATCCGTCTCCCTACCTGTTCTATTTTGATTATGGCGAATTCAAGTTGTTCGGATCCTCGCCGGAAGCCCAATTGACGATCAAAGGGCGTGAAGCAACCCTCTTCCCGATTGCGGGTACTTTCAGACGATCAGGCAATATGGAAGAAGATCTTAGGATGGCCGAAAGACTTAAGGACGATCCAAAGGAAAGCGCGGAACATGTGATGCTGGTGGATTTAGCCCGCAACGATCTCAGCCGGCACGGCGAGGAAGTAACGGTCAAAAGCTACAAGGAAGCACAATTTTATTCCCATGTCATTCATCTGGTTTCCAAAGTGACCGCACAATTGAAGCTTTCGGACGATTCCTTTGCCGTGGTCGGCGATACTTTTCCCGCTGGCACGCTGAGTGGAGCGCCTAAACACAAGGCAATTCAGCTGATAGATCAGTATGAAAATTTTCACCGGGGTTTTTACAGTGGTGCGGTGGGTTATATGGGTTTTCGTGCCGATTTTAACCATGCTATCATGATTCGTTCATTTTTGAGCAAAAACAATGTACTTCACTACCAAGCCGGAGCAGGCGTGGTGGCTGCGTCCGATCCTGATAACGAGCTTCAGGAAGTGAACAACAAAATTGCTGCCTTACGGAAAGCCTTACAATTAGCAGAAACGCTATGATTCAACAAAACATGAAACCTAAAATTCTCGTCATCGATAATTATGACTCGTTCACCTACAACTTAGTTCATCTTTTGCAGGAACTCGGTCACCAACCGACGGTCTGGAGAAATGATAAATTTGAGCTGGACGAGGTGGAGTCTTTCGACTATTTGCTGCTTTCTCCCGGGCCTGGACTGCCTTGTGACGCGGGACATCTGATGGACGTGATCCGTCGTTACGGCGCCCGTAAATCCATACTTGGAGTCTGCCTTGGAATGCAGGCCATCGCCGAAGTTTACGGAGGTCATCTGTACAATCTGGAGCAACCTTTTCATGGGGTCGCAACGCCGATTGTGGTAAAGGACGAGCTAGATCCTCTTTTCCGGGGGGTCCCATCACCTTTTCCGGTAGGCCGTTATCATTCTTGGTCAGTATCAACGGAAAATTTGCCGGAGGATCTATCAGTCACCGCAGAAGACATGAGCGGAGTGATCATGGCCCTGCGTCATAAAACTCATCCTGTCACAGGTGTACAGTTCCACCCAGAGTCTGTACTGACTGTTCACGGGAGAAAACTCATTGAAAACTGGCTGAATTCGCACATGATTTAAATTTATTTTCATGACTATTTTAGAAAAAATATTCGCCTACAAGCAGGAAGAAGTGGCGGGGTCCAAGCGGATCAGAACTGCGCAAGAACTGAAAGATTCGGAATTTTTCGGGAGAATGTGCTATTCGCTGGAGGACTCAATAAAGGATTCAACGAAAAATGGAATCATCGCTGAATTCAAACGAGCTTCCCCTTCCCGTGGCCTCATCAACGGCCATTCCACGGTGGCGGACGTCGTGCAGTCCTATCAACTTGCAGGTGCCTCCGCCGTTTCGGTACTCACCGACGGGCCGTCCTTTCAGGGTTCACTGGACGATTTATTATCGGCTCGAAGCGTATTGTCCATACCTCTGTTACGCAAGGAATTTATCGTGGACAGCTATCAAATTCTCGAAGCTAAGGCTTATGGCGCTGATATTATTTTACTCATTGCGGCCATGTTGCCGTCAGAAAGGATCCAGGAACTTGCTGCGTTTGCCCATCAACTGGGATTGAGCGTTCTGCTGGAAGTGCACAATCTGAAAGAACTGCAGAAAAATTTATGGCCAGGAATAGACGCTATCGGTGTGAACAACCGGAATTTACACGATTTTTCGGTCTCTATTGAACACTCTCTAAATCTCGTCGATCATATCCCATCTTCTTTGGTCAAAATATCGGAAAGCGGAATCAGTGACCCCAAAACCATTCGAACGTTGAAATCCGCTGGTTTTGAAGGCTTCCTTATTGGGGA
>CAYNZH010000012.1:0-60208 GCA_964401685.1 uncultured Sphingobacteriaceae bacterium | reverse complement strand
ATCCGGTTTGGACGCGCTTGAAATTGCCGGATCCCGTTGCATTGGAAGAGTTAGGTCTTGAGATTAGCAGTTCTTATTTTATTGATAACAATTCCACCGCGGTGCGTTCCTTCAGATCTGCCTACCAGCAACTTTACGGCAGCGCCCCGACCGAATTTTCCTTCAAAGGTTATGATACGGCCAAATTCTTTGGGTTGCTGATCCAAAAATCCGGTGAGAATTACGCATCTGAACTGACCAAGGCAACCATGGAAGGGTTACATAATGGCTTCGATTTTAAATACCACTCGGATTGGGGTTTTATCAATAATTCCTTGCAATTTTTGACTTTCAAAAACGGGCAATTTACCCGGGCGAAGTAGATGGCCAGAACCCAGCAATACATACGTTCTTTGGCCAAAGTCTTGGAGGGATACAAGGGCGAGGGACCTTTTTCTCGATACTTGGGCCAGTATTTCAAAGAACACAGAAATATGGGCTCAAAGGACCGGAGGATGGTATCCCGCTACGCTTATCATTATTTCAGGTTGGGAGGCGCTGGGGCAGGAATGGATCTTGAAACGAAACTCTTGTGGGCTGAATTTCTCTGCACGGAGGAAAGCGAGCTGGTCGGAATCCAAAAGCCGGAGTGGTTACCCTTCCTCACCGAGGATTTTAGTGCTAAACTAGATTTTCTGCAATCCCATACAAGTTTTCTGCTGTCGGACGTTTTTCCCTTTAAGGACAAATTATCGCTTTCGCTAGATTCGGACCTGTATATAAAGCAGTTTTTCATTCAACCCGATCTTTTTCTACGAATCAGAAAGGGCAAGAACAGGGAAGTGCTTCGGTTACTCACGAGTGCGGCAATCCCGTTCGAGAAAATTCGTCCTCAAACGCTCGCTTTGCCCAACGGGGCAGGTGTCGACAGAATTCCCGCCCTCAGAGGTCTGGTCGAGGTACAAGACTTTTCGTCCCAACAGACTCTGGAAAATATTAGTGCGCTCCCCGGTGAAAGCTGGTGGGATGCATGCAGCGGATCGGGCGGAAAATCCCTGCTGATGATGGACCAACATCCGAATATAAAATTGCTTGTTTCGGACAAGCGTGCGAGCGTATTAAAAAATCTTGACCTCAGGTTTGAAGCAGCTGGACTGGCAAATTACAGGCGGAAGATCATCGATCTCACCAAGGATACGTCTCCGGTTCTGGGGGACGAAACCTTTGACGGTATTATATTGGACGCACCCTGTTCCGGGTCTGGAACCTGGGGACGGACCCCTGAAATGCTCCAACACTTCGATACCGCTGCAATTGCGGATTATGCGGCACTACAAAAAACTATAGCCAAACAAGTCATCCGGCACCTTAAAGATGATCGCCCGTTGGTTTATATCACTTGCTCTGTTTTTGCTGAGGAGAACGAGGAAATTGTCAAATTTCTGCTCGCTGAATTTCCGCTGAAACTGCAATCGATGCGCTACCTCAAGGGATATGAATCAAAATCCGACACCTTATTTGTTGCAAATCTTCTTAAGGCAAATTCATAACAATCTAATTGTTAGGGTGTAGTATATTAACGAACGTTCGTTCGTATCCAGCGAGCGCGATAGCATTCTCTCTTTGCAGTAAGTGTAAAAGCGCGAGTTCGCGGGAACGAAAAATTCCACTGAGCTTAGCTGATAAAATAAAAAAAAATGCATAGGTTTGCCGTATGGAACAGTCAACTTTATTGGATGGACCCAAGTTTCAAATCACTATTCAGAGATTATGCCATCAATTGATTGAAAATCAGGAGGATTTTTCAAGTACTGTTCTTATTGGCATCCAGCCCCGAGGTATCTATCTTGCCCGCCGCCTAAGAGATGAGCTGGAAAATATTTTGCAGCATCCAATTCGGGGTTTTGGCGAACTGGATATCACATTTTTCAGGGACGATTTTCGCCGAAAGGGAACGGGCCCCCTCGTCCCAAGCAGTACGTCAATTGATTTTATCGTTGAAGGAAAAAGGGTGATTCTGATCGACGATGTTTTGTGGACAGGTCGGACCATACGCTCCGCTATGGACGCTTTGCAGGCCTTCGGCCGTCCCGAAAAAATAGAGTTGCTGGTCCTTGTTGACAGGCGATTCTCCCGGCAGCTACCGATAGAACCTGATTATATAGGAATTCAGGTCGATACTATTGATTCCCAAAAGGTGTTGGTGAGTTGGGATGAAGCGGACGGACAGGACAGAATTGTTCTGTTGACGGGCAGAAATGAAAACGTTTAAGTATCAAAATAACAATGGCGACCGAGGCACAACTAAGTTCTAGACATTTACTGGGGATTAAGGATCTCAATCAACAAGATATTCAACTCATTTTTGATACGGCAGACAATTTCAAAGATGTGATCAATAGGCCGATCAAGAAAGTTCCCTCATTGCGTGATATTACGATTGCAAACGTTTTTTTTGAAAACTCCACCCGGACTCGCCTGTCTTTTGAGCTTGCTGAAAAACGTTTATCAGCAGATACCATTAATTTTTCTGCCTCTTCATCCTCAGTCAGTAAGGGCGAGACCCTGATCGATACGGTCAACAATATTCTGGCTATGAAAGTGGATATGGTCGTCATGCGACATCCCTATCCGGGTGCAGGCGTTTTTTTGAGCCAACATATCGATGCTCAGATCATAAATGCGGGGGATGGCGCCCACGAGCATCCCACACAAGCACTTTTGGATGCATTTTCCATACGTGAAAAACTGGGCGAGGTGTCGGGAAAAAAAGTCGCGATCATTGGCGATGTGTTGCATTCGCGGGTTGCGCTTTCCAACATTCTGTGCTTGCAAAAGCTGGGTGCAGAAGTGACCGTATGCGGGCCTCCGACCTTGATTCCTAAGTATATTTCTTCACTGGGCGTGAATGTCTCCTATGATTTGATGGAAACGCTGCGGTGGTGCGACGTCGCAAACATGTTGCGCATACAGCTTGAGCGGCAGGATTCTGCTTATTTCCCCTCGCTGCGTGAATATACGATGCTTTTTGGCCTCAATAAAGCAAGATTGGATCAACTGCAGAAGCAGATTGTAATCATGCACCCTGGACCGATCAATAGGGGCATTGAAATCACCTCCGATGTGGCGGATAGCGATCATTCTATCATCCTGGATCAGGTGGAAAACG
The DNA here is from genome assembly GCA_964401685.1 of uncultured Sphingobacteriaceae bacterium. Classification (GTDB taxonomy): domain Bacteria; phylum Bacteroidota; class Bacteroidia; order Sphingobacteriales; family Sphingobacteriaceae; genus DASRQK01. Next base: position 57,060 of record CAYNZH010000012.1, on the reverse strand, counting down.
GCGTAGCTATCAGAATGGCAGTACTGTACTTGCTGGCTTCAAAAGGCTAATGCCTTTATCACGAACTCTTTACTAACATTTGTGAACAACTTTTGGGGAAAATCCCCGAATTTTTCATTTATTTTAGTACTTTGGCGTTGATTTTGACATTTGAATAAAAAAATAAGCAGAATACTCTATGTTTAAGAAATCCTATTGTTTGGTGCTGGTCCTTTGTATGTTCGGCGTCATCGCCCATGCGCAGCAAAGCGTCTGGCAACAACTAAACCAAACCTATAAAACGGCAATGGAGCTGTTTGAGCAAGGGAAATATGCAGCCGCTGCGCAGCAATTTGAACAAGTGGAAAGCCGTCGCACGACTTCTTCCCTAGAAGAGGATGCCACGCAGGAACTGAGCCTCCTCAAAGAGAATGCTCGTTTTTACCTTGCCCTCTGCGCACTCGAACTCGAAGAATTCGATGCAGAAAGCCGGTTCCTGCAATATATCAGCGACTATCCAGCAAGTGCTAACTCAAAAGTTGCCTACTATCATGTGGGGCGCTCTTATTTTGCGAAAAACGATTACGGGAAAGCCTTGGAATGGTTTGAAAAGTTGGATGAATATTCTCTTTCCGGCCGTGAAGCAACCGATTACCGATTCAAGATGGCTTATTCCTTGTTTATGACGGATCGTATGGCGGAAGCCAAACCTCTTTTCGAATCTCTGAAAGAGCAGCGAAACAGTTTTACAGAGTCTTCTACCTATTATTATGCGTATATTTCCTACATGGACGGGGAGTACCAAACGGCGCTCAGGGAGTTCGAAAAGCTCAAGGGTTCAAAGACTTACGAGGCAACATATCCCTACTATATTTCTACGCTCTATTTTTTAGACCGTCGCTACGATGATGTTCTAGCTTACGCACTGCCCATACTTGAGCAGACACGCCAGACCCATGAAACGGAAATGTTCCGAATAATTGGCGCCACTTATTTTGCAAAGAATGATTTTGAAAATGCCAAGATTTTCTACGACAGGTTCCAGCAAGGCGATCAAGGGAGGACACAGAACAATCAGGACCATTATCAGATAGGGTATATTGCGTATAAATTTGGCGATTATGAAAAAGCAATCCAGGAGCTCGAAAAAATGGACGAACCTGATGCATATTATCAGAGCGCGATGATTGCTCTGGGCGATGCGTTTCTCCAAACAGGAAACAAGCAGTCCGCAAGAAACGCGTTTTTCAGGGCTTCAAAATTAGATTTTGATCCGGATATGCAGGAGGAAGGCTTGTTTAACTACGCGAAACTGTCCTATGAGCTTGAGTTTCATCAGGTCGGACTTGAGGCCACCCAGGAATATATGGCGAAGTACCCCAACCGCAGGGTAGACGAGACCAAAGTGCTTTTGGCGGAATCTCTGCTTAGTACACAAAATTACCGTGCAGCTGTCGATCTGCTGGAATCTTTGGACAATCGCTCTCCTGAGGCCAATGCCGCCTATCAAAAAGTGACCTATTACCGGGGGCTGGAATTTTACAACGAGCGGGCTTTTGAAAACGGTATCTCGATGTTTATGCGATCCGAGGCGCACCCTATTGATCAGGAAATTCTTGCATTAGCCACCTATTGGAAGGCAGAAGCGATGTATGAAGTTCGTAAATACGGTGAGGCAGTCGAAAACTTCAATAAATTCCTACGTTATCCTGCAGCCCGGCAAACGGATGTATATAGCTACGCAAATTATGCCTTGGCTTACGCGGCATTCCGGAATAACAATTTCAATACGTCTGCAAATTACTTTGAGCGATTTCTTTCTGTCGGGGGAACGGGCATCGATGATAATGTCCGCAATGATGCAATTGCCAGACTTGGCGATTCCTATTTTTCACTGAGGAATTATGGACGCGCAATGCAGTATTATGACCGACTGATCAACAGTGGCGCTTCAAGCCAGGATTATGCTTTGTTTCAGCGAGGTATGATTCAGGGGTTGCAGGGTGACAACGAAAGCAAACTGGCTACCTTGAGATCTGTCTTGCAACGTTTCCCCAACTCGAACTATGCCGATGATGTGAGTTTTGAGATTCCCTATACGTATTTCCTGATGGACAATTACGACCGAGCCATCGAGGGATTACAAACTATGGTTGAGGAATATCCGCGGAGTAGTTATGTCCCGCGAGCCCTTCTGACCATTGGCCTTGTCCAATATAATAAGGAATCCAACGATGCTGCCTTGTCCACCTTTAAGCGAATCGTCGAGCAGTATTCCACGACTGACGAAGCGAAACAAGCCCTCAGATCGATAGAGAACATTTATCTCGATCAGGGGAATGCCACGGCCTATATCAACTACGCTACAAGTACAAATATTGGGGATCTTACCACAGCTGAACAAGATAATCTGACCTTTCAGGTGGCACACACCTTATTTCAGCGTGGAGAGTTCGCAGCAGCCGTCGAAGCAATAAATGCGTACTTCGACAAGTTTCCTAGACCCATACAAGAAAAGTTTGCCCGCTATATTCGCGGTGAAAGTTTGTATAGGACCGGGCATCCGGAGGCGGCTCTGCACGATTTTAATATTATCCTTAACGACTGGACCAGTGCGTATACCGAGCGCGCCCTGGTGAGTGTGGCCAACCTCTATTTGGGCTTGGAGCAGTATAATGAAGCGATTGTACACTTAAAGAAGCTGGAGCTGACCTCTGAATACCGGTCTAATTATGGGTTTGCAGTCAATAATTTGCTGAAATGCTACTATAATATTGGTGATTTGGATGAGACGCTTAAGTATGCGACCTACATTAAGGAGTACGACAGGTCCTCCGACGAGGAGATCGCGAATGCGCATTTGCACGCAGGCAGGGTGCTGGTTCGTCGCAGTCAGGTGGAAGAGGCTTTGAAGGAATTAAACCTCGCAGCGCTCAAAAGCCAGACCGTGGTCGGGGCAGAGGCGAGGTACCGCGTGGGACAGCTTCAATATGAGGCTCGTGAACTGGATAAAGCACTTGAATCTGCTTTTGACGTGATCAACAATCTATCCTACCATGATTATTGGGTCGCTAAAAGCTTCATCCTTTTGGCAGACATCTACGCTGCCCAAGGAGATGATTTCCAGGCGCGGAGCACTTTGGAAAGTATTATTGAAAATTATGATCTGGAGGATGATATCATTCCATCCGCCAAGGAGAGACTTAATAAATTGAATAACAAATAAAATTGAGCCAGATTTTATGACAAGATATATTCGTGCAGCCGGAAAAACTCTAGGGACTATGGTCATGTTGACCTCGTCGCTAACCGTTCTTGCCCAGCAACAGCAACAGCAACAACAGGAGCAAAGGAATACCGCGATTGACTCCATTGATGTCATCCGGGATTATCGGCCGATACTAGCTGACGCGGTTAAAATCCGTCGCAGCCCCGACATGACCAACAAACGGGAGTACCAACCCACCCTAAGGTATAGTGTCCTGGATAAAAAGCTTGACATTACAACAGGAACTAAACAGTTAAGCATCCAAGAAATGCCTCCAATCAGGCCAGAAGCACGCACGGATAACTACGTCAAGGTCGGCGCGGGAAACTATAGCTCTTTTTTGGGTGAAGCCTATTTGACCAATACCAGTTTTCAGGATACCCGTTTCGGCGCATTTGTCAAGCACCTCAATCAGATGGGGAATTTGGACCATCAGTTTTATTCTCAGCAGGAGGTCGCCGCTTTTGGTCGGCAGTTGTATGAGGAATTTACCATCGGAGGGACGCTAGGCTTTAAGCGCTACGGAACACGTCAGTTTGGATTTATCCCCGGGCAGTCCGGTGGGAATCTCAACCCCGACCTTGGAGCCAAGCAACATTACAACGATATTTACATTAACGCGGAATTGGCGAGCAATTCTGGGGAGGACAACCTCGAGCCCCTAGCGTATTCGATAAAGATGGATGGCTACCTTTATAGTAATGCCTTTGAAACCAAAGAGAATTCGCTAGCGCTCAGCGCATTTCTGGCAAAACAATGGAGTAATGTACAGTTCGGCACGCACCTTTCCGGGGATTTCACCCAGCATTCTGATAACCAGTTTTCACTTTCCAATAATATTGCACGGATTCAACCCTTTGTACGGTTTTCGGGAGAAAATTACGATATACGCCTGGGTGCCAATTTGGTTTCAGAGTTTGGTCATGATTCCTCGCGTTTTCACGTGATGCCGGCTGCTGCTGTTGATTTTGCCCTCTTGCCTGGCTATTTTCACGTGTTTGGAGGGGTTGGGGGAGATGTTCACAAAACTTCGTTCCGCGAATTGTCACGTGAAAACCCATGGTTGGGCAGCTTTAATGATGTGAGAAATACCTTGGAGCGATTCAATATTTATGGAGGAATAAAAGGAAACGCGGGTGCCACTTTTGGTTATAAGGTGGAAGTATTCTACAAACAAATGGATAACATGAAGTTTTTCAGCCATATGAGAACCGGTCCTCATTTGTTTGAATTGATTTATGAGGATTATGGGTTGAATTCTTCGATTTTCGGACTCGAAGGATCCATGAACATTCGCATTTCGGAAATGGTCAGTCTTGGGGGAACCATAAATCTCAACGAGTATGATCTGAAAGGCGAGACAGAAGCCTGGTATTTGCCAAAGATGAAGCTTTCCGCAAATAGTCGCATCAATATCAGTGATCGCGTGTACGTGGATGCGGAGCTTTTCTACCATGGGCAGACGTATGCAAATGTTCCAGATTATATTGAACCTATACTACCAATATTACCACACATACCGCCTGTCAGAACTTACTCGACGGAGTCATTACCCGGATTTTTGGACCTCAGCGGGGGCCTGAATATAAAATTTACGGATAGAATTGGTGTATTTGGGAGAATTAATAATATATTTAATGCAAATTACCAGCGATACTTGTATTACCCGAGTTTGGGCATGAACATTATCGGTGGTGTAAACTTCGCTTTTTAAACATTTAGCGCATAATATGATCAATCTGGGGCGATGCATTACGTACTTGTTAGGCAAACACGAGAGTGTCGGCCTAAGTGGTATTGGCACGTTCCGATGCTTGCAGCATCCAGCACAGTGGGATTCCAATAAAGGCCTCCTTGTAGCGCCGGTTCGGCGTGTGCTTTTTGAACCCGATAAAAGTGCGGGTTCCGAGCATATTGTTGCCTTTATCAAAGCACAAAAATGGATCAGTTATGAGCAGGCATCCCACTTATTAAATCAGGCCCTCGATGAATTGACCCAGACTCTGGCGCATGGTCCCGTTATGCTCGATGGACTTGGCGAACTATACATGCGAGATGGGGTTATCCTGTTCAAGGCTATGCACCTGAGCGGCAACGAACCGTTAGCTTCGCAACGTACTGAGCCAATTCCTAATCCCGAACCCGAATTGACCGCTGATCCTTCTGCTATATCCATTCCGGTGGCTACATCGCCTGTAGAAATGGCTGAGACGGTTGAGGAAGAGGAAATTCTCGAGGAGCGCAGATCCCGATTCAGTGCTTGGGTGATTGCCTTGTTCGTTTTGATTGTGTTAGGGGGTGCGGCATTTGCTGTTCATTATTTCCGGCCTGATCTTTCCGCACAAGGGATGGCTTATGTCAGTGGATTTGTCTCTCCAAACGATCAACTTACGGACATAAACCCGACTGAAACACCGTCGGACATCACTGAGCCCGATTTCCTCACCAATGATTCCCTCAATAATGAGACGTCGATCCTTGATACGCTTGGGGCCGCAGTTGAACCTACAGAAACAGATTCCACAAGTCTTCTGCCCGAGGAAGAAGCGGTGCCTGAAGCGCGGTACGGCATCGTCGTGGGTTCCTTCACGACTATGGCTCAAGCCGAACAATTTGCTGAGGAAATGCTAAGAAACGGACACAAACTTGAAGTTTTAGACAGCCGAATGCCCGGAAATAGGAAGAAAGTGATTTACGCCTACTACGCAACCCGAGCGGAAGCCTACAGGGCATTGAGAACTGTGCAGAGAGAAGTCGAAGCGGGGGCCTGGGTAACAGAAATTAATCGATGACAGATTGTAAAATATTTTTTATTTTCGCCACAGACAAGCAATATTTAAAGATAAACGAAGATCACAAGTAAAATGATGTTACAAATTCAAGAAGGGACGGCATATCCGTTGGATACCATGGCACAGACAGCATCGCAGACCGTAGCGCACGCCGAGGAGAGAATTAGCCTGATAGGACTGTTATTCAAAGCGGGATGGATAATGCTTCCATTGGCCTTATTGCTTTTTGTTGCACTCGTCATTTTCTTTGAACGCTATCTGACCATTAGAAAGGCGTCAAAATACGATTCCAGTCTGCTTACGCAGGTCAAACAAAGTGTACTTTCAGGGAAATTGGAATCCGCTATGGCGATTTGCCGCGCAAGCAACAATCCATTGGGCAGGATGCTTCAAAAAGGACTCATGAGAATAGGACGTCCGATTAAAGATATAGAGGGCGCTATTGAGAACGTCGGCAAACTTGAAGTCGCAAAACTTGAGAAGAATTTAAATATTTTGGGAATTATCGCCACCATTGCACCCATGCTGGGCTTCGTTGGAACGATTTTCGGGGTCATCATCATCTTCCGCGACGTGGAAATGGCTGGAGGAATTGACATTGCGAGTGTTTCCGGAGGATTATACGTGAAAATGATTGCCTCCGCTGCTGGATTGACAATAGGTATCTTGTCCTTTATTGGGTTTCACATGCTAAATATGATGGTGGAGCGATTGATCCTGCGAATGGAAACTGATGCCGTCGAGTTTATTGACTTACTGGACGAACCAGGATCCTAAATACGTTTAAAGAAGGAAAAGAATGAATCTGAGAAATAGACGTAGCAAGCAAAATGCAGAGGTGCATACCTCCGCCTTGAATGACATCATGTTCTTTTTGATGCTGTTTTTCCTGTTAGCTTCAGCAGTGGCCAATCCCCAGGTAGTAAAGCTTTTGCTACCTTCATCAAGTGCCGGTGAGCAGTCGGTGGCCAGACGCACGATCACGCTGTCCATTACCGATGATTTGAGGTATTATCTTGAAAAACAGGAGCTACCCTTTGACCAACTCAATACCCGCCTTGAAGCGCAAGCCGGTACGGGTGACGAACTGACGGTAATGCTTTATGCGGATAGCAATGTTCCCTTTCAGGAAGTGATTTCGGTGATGGATATTGCCCATAAACTGCGAATGCAGATATTTGTCGCTACCCAACCGGTAAGGAATTAGCATTTTACAAAGATGTTCTGAAATATTTTATGGATATTTGTAATGGGAAGCATCGTATTAGGGTACAATTGAAAGGATATGCGAGATGAATTATCATTTAGAAGAGCAAAATAATTTTCCCAGGGCGTTTGCTATTTCAGGCGGCATCCTCGGAGGATTGATTCTGATCAGTTTTTTCATCATGATTGGTAGTAAGATGCCACAGTTTGGGATGGGTGGAATGATTGTCAATTACGGGACTGCGGAGTTTGGAATGGGTAACGATTATATGAGCATAGATGAGCCATCGATGGATCCTAATGCCAACGCCGTCGTACCGGATATGATTGACCCCAATCAATCCCCCGAAATGACGGCCTCCCAGCAGATTACCGATAGGACGGCAGTGACTCAAGACATGTATGATGCGCCTGCGATTGTTGCAGATCAGCCTACTCAGGCAAATTCAGCGCAGACAACGCAAGACAAGACTGATAGCAAGCCAGCGGTCAATCCGAACGCGCTTTATACAGGAAGACGCAATAGTTCTACGGCACGTGGCGACGGGACAGGCAATGTCGCTGGCAACCAAGGAAGTGCTCTGGGCGATCCCTTGGCCTCCAACTATGGAGAGGGTGGGTCAGGCTTTGGTGATACGCCACTGAACATAACGAACATCCGGTGGGAGGTCGCTCCAAAATTTGACGACAGAGGACAGTCCAAGGGACGGGTGGCCGTGGAGGTGATTTTTGCCCCCGATGGGCGTGTCGTCTCTGCGAAGGTAGTTCCCGGCCAGACCCAAAATCCTGATCCTGCAGCGTGGGACGAGGCCGTAAGAGCGTTGAGGGCCGCTAGACTCAATACTGCGGATCGTTCGTCAACCAATCAAAAAGCTATATTTCACATCAATTTTGGGTTGAAGTAGGCCATAAATTTCTAATAGTTCTTAAAATTCGATGGATTATCAAGAGACCCTGGATTATTTATTCCATCGCTTGCCGGTATTTAGTCGGGACGGTGATTCTGCAATCAAGAATGATCTGACCAATACACTAGCCTTGTGCCAGCTATTGGGCAATCCTCAGGAAAGATTCAAAAGTATACATATAGCTGGAACCAATGGGAAGGGTTCCAGTTCCCACACCATCGCTGCGATTCTTCAAAAATCGGGGTATAAAACAGGCCTGTATACCTCTCCCCACCTCATTGACTTCAGAGAAAGAATTCGCTGTAACGGCGAAATGATCCCAAGTGATAAGGTGATCGCCTTTGTCGAAAAATATCGGCAGGAAATCGAGCGTATACAACCCTCATTTTTCGAGGTGACCGTGGCCTTGGCCTTTGATTATTTTGCCGAACAACATGTAGATATCGCGGTGATCGAGACGGGTTTGGGCGGAAGACTCGATGCGACCAATGTGATCAAACCCATTTTGTCGCTCATTACGAACATTGGTTTTGATCATGTCAGCCTCTTGGGGAACACCCTGGAAAAGATTGCTCGCGAGAAAGCAGGGATTATCAAGGAACATACACCTGTCATCATCGGTGAATTTCAGCCTGAAGTCTCGGAAGTATTTCAGGAGATTGCCAGAGTTAGACATGCACCGCTGCGTTTTGCCTCATCGGAATGCGATGTCACTTTCGTAGAAATGACAGCAGAAGGCCAGAAATTTGAGGTATCTTTCTCGGGTGAGGGTGGCGATTCGGATCTGAATGGATTGTTGACACTGGATTTACGAGGAAGCTATCAAAAAATGAATCTACCCGGCATTTTGACCGCTGTCAGTGACCTCAGGCGTCTTGGATTTCACCTGCCCGCCGAAGCGGTCCGGGAAGCTTTGGCAAATGTTCAAGTTCTGACGGGTTTACAAGGCCGCTGGCAAAGGATAAGTGACCTGCCTAGGATCTACTGCGATACGGGACACAACGAGCAAGGATGGAAGGTCGTATTGAGCAACATCTCGTCGACGCCCCACCGAAGACTCCACATGGTTCTGGGTGTGATGGCGGATAAGGATCTTGCGAGCATGCTTCGCTTGTTGCCAGATCATGCCGACTATTACTTTTGTCAGGTAGATTTTCCCAGGGCCTTACCCGCAAATGAGTTCAAGGCCAAGGCGGCCCAATTTGGGCTTTCCGGTCAGAATTTTCCCAATGTCAGGGAAGCGTTTATCGCTGCAAAGCGGTTCGCGGAGCCTGAGGATTTGATATTCGTTGGAGGCAGTAGCTTCGTTGTAGGCGATTTTCTTGCAGAATTTACTCCAACTCAGTCAATTCTCCCCTGATGCTCTTTTCTGCCCAATAAGCAACTTCTGCCTGATCGCTAAACTGCGCTTGTAGATACATCAATTTTGTCACCGCCGATTCGTAAGTCATATCCTTGCCGTTAAGTATGCCTAATGAACTGAGGTACTGGCTCGTCTCGTAACGGCCCATTTCCACAGAGCCCACTTTACATTGGGTGATATTCAGAATGTTTTTCCCGCCAGCAATGGCCTCACCCAACAAATCCAAAAACCACTTTTCTGTACTGCAATTTCCCACACCAAATGTTTCAAGAATGATGGACCGGACATTTGAATTCAGAACTGCTTCGATAAATGGGCGATTCATCCCGGGCAACAATTTCAACACGCCGACAGAATTGTCCATCTCGGTGTGGGTTTTAAATTCCTTGCCGCTGTTGTCCAGCAACGCTTCCTGGTTGTAATTGATATGCACGCCGGATTCCACCAGCACCGGATAATTTGGGGAGCGAAATGCTTCGAACTTCGCCGCGTTGTACTTAAATGCGCGGTTTCCCCTATACAATTTATTGTCAAAAAATATACATACTTCGTGTATCAGAGAACGCTCATTTTTCTTGGCAGAAGCGAGCTCAAGTGCAGTGAGGAGGTTTTCGCGAGCGTCTGTTCGGATTTCACCTATGGGCAATTGCGAACCCGAAAGAATCACGGGCTTTTGCAGGCCTTCGAGCAGAAAACTCAAGGCAGATGCTGTAAATGCCATCGTATCCGATCCGTGTAGAATTACAAAGCCATCGTATTCCTGGTACCTATCCCTGATCAAAGTAGCGATCTTTATCCAGATATCCGCAGTCATATTTGACGAATCGATGATGGGGACAAAAGAGTGCACCGTCAGATTATAGTTCAATCTCGACAGCTCTGGGATATTATTTGCAATTAGTTCGAAATCAAAGGGTACGAATGCGTCTGAGGTGGTGTCTTTGACCATTCCGATGGTGCCACCAGTGTAAATTACAAATATGTTGTTCATGAGGCTAGAGGAAAAATTGATGTGGCGTTTTTAGTGGTCACTTTTGCTAACTCTTGAAGCGAAATCCCTTGCAATTCGGCTACCTTTTCGGCCACAACACGCAGGTAGCTGCTCTCGTTTTCCTTCCCGCGGAAAGGAGTCGGTGCGAGGTAGGGCGAATCGGTTTCCAGCACCAGATGTCTGGGATCAAGCTGGGCGACGACTTTGTCCAGACCGGCATTTTTATACGTCACTATACCTCCGATGCCCAGGTGCAAACCGAGTTCAATAGCCTTATTTGCGTCTTCAAAAGTACTGGAAAAGCAGTGAAGAACACCTTTGATCCGGCCATCCTGGAGCTTTTCCAAAATTTCGAAAAGAGGCTCATACGCTTTTCTGCAGTGAATCGAGACCGGCAAATCCAACTCCCGGGCCCACGAAAGCTGCGTCTCCAGTGCAGCCTGCTGTTCAGCGAAAAACGTCTGATCCCAGTGCAAATCCAAGCCTATTTCGCCGATTCCGTAATAGGTATGTGTGGAGAGTTCCTTTTCCATAAGCTCCAGTACTGCGCGATACCCTGCATCGACGCTACACGGATGCAGTCCCATCATCGGAAAGCAATGCGCGGGATACTTTTTTTGGCTTTCTTTCATTTGGGAAATGGAGTTCAAGTCTACATTGGGCATCAAGATTTTTCCAATACCCTGCGCTTTACAACGCTCGATCTGCGCCGAGAGTTCGGGCGTTCCAGCTTTATAGTAAAGGTGTGAATGTGTATCTATAAGTTCCGTTTCCATCATCAGGCAAACATATAAAAATTGCCTATTATAAGCAAGGGGACTAAAAAGCCAAAGGCTGTACCCCGTTAGAATACAGCCTTTGGAATCACAAAATTAATAAGTCTTTATTGAGCCGGTACAATATCGTCGCTTTGGCTGTTAGGAACTATGCTCAAGAGTTCGATATCAAAAATCAGTGGAGCATAGGGAGGGATTTGGCCTCTCATATCCCCTTGTTTTCCATAAGCCAATTCGGATGGAATGATCAATTTGAATTTTGAACCTACAGGAACCATTGTCAAGCCCTCATCCCAACCCGGAATGACCTGTCCAACACCGATAACAAATCTCGCAGGCTCGTAGGTTCTCATTGGATTGAAGATTTTGCCTTTTTCAGCATCTTCCTTGACGCTAGTGTCAAAAAGCTTTCCACTTGTCATATAACCTGTGTAATTTACTTCAACCGTGTCCGTGGGCTGTGGGACTGGACCTGTTCCTTTTTCTTCGTACACAATCTGCAATCCAGAGGCAGTCACTTCTGTCTCAAGTTTGTTTTTACTGACGTAGTCGGATATTTTCTTCTCTTCCGCGGTCCTCAATTTTTCAATCTCGCCGTCATAGTATGCATTCACCTGCTCATAAAATACGGTATCGTTCAAGTCGCCTTTTTGGAAAAGTTTGATCGCAGCGACCTCGAAGATGAAGTACTTGTCGGCAAACTCGGGCTTTGGCTGACCTGTATTTGCAAACAAGGTATCAAGATCTATCTTAAAGACTGCGCTGTCGCCTTCACCAAGCATTTTAAACATGGTGTTGTAGTCTCCTGGGTACATTCCCGGAAGTGTGTCTGGCATGATGTTTACGATCTGAGGCAGGCCGATCTCATGGGTATTGGTTAAAATAGAATCCCTGTCAGTCTTTATAATCAATGAGATAGAGAGCAGGTCGCCGACCTGGGCTTTCTCATTTCCCGCATCTTTTACAATCTTGTACTGTAGACCGCCTTCGCCAGTTTTAAACTGCTGGCACGATGCCGTGAAAAGTAAGAAAGATGCTAATCCAAATAATAGAATTGATTTCTTCATGTTGTGTAATTAATTAGTCGTGTTTCTTTTTTAGTTTGATTCGTTTGTTGTGATATTCACTTTAATTTTATGCGTTTAAAGACGCCTGGTATTCTGGTAAAATTTCCTTTAATTTCGCCAATGCACTTCCAAGGGGCTTCTCATGCATTCCTCCTGCTGCGTTCAGGTGCCCGCCACCGTTAAAGTGTTTTTTGCTCAACTCGTTGCACGGAAAATCCCCCAAGGATCGAAACGACATCTTCACGGCTTCATCCCTTTCTATAATCAGAACCGCCAAGCGAATTCCCGCTATGGAAAGCGCATAGTTGACCAGTCCCTCCGTTTCACCCGTCTCAATTTCAAAACGCTCGAGGTCGTCTTTTCCGATTGCAAAAATAGCGGTTTTATAATTAGGTAGTACTTCCAATCTATTTAAAAGACAAAATCCGAGGAAATTTAGTCTTCTTTCGGTATTGCTGTTGAAAATATGTTCGTGAACCAGCCAGCTTTTTACCCCGAGTTCCAGCAATTCAGCGACAATTCTATGTACCTCAGCGGTTGTGGATTTGTATCGAAAAGAACCTGTATCCGTCATAATACCCGCATATAAACAGGTCGCAATGTCTTCAGTTAAAAAATCGCCTTCCTGAAAGAATTCGGTGATAAACGTGTATATCAACTGGGCCGTGGCCGCGGCACTGGGATTCCAATAGCGAAAGTCATCAAAACCATCGGGATCCAGATGATGATCAATCATCACCTTCAATCCTTTGGCTTCTCGCAGCGCCCCAGCCATTTCCTGAGTTCGACCCAAGCCATTGAAATCCAGACAAAAAATCAAATCTGCATCTGCAATAAACTGGTCAAACAGTGCGCTGTTATCCGTATAAATAAAGCATCTCTCAGCCCCTGGCATCCATTTGAGAAAATAAGGGTAATCGGAGGGGAGAATTACTTTAACATCATGGCCCTTAGCCGACAACCAATGAAATAATGCAAGTGAAGAGCCCAAAGCATCACCATCCGGTTTGAAGTGAGTGGTGATGATAATGTGCTTTCGTTCCTTTAGTTTCTCTTTGAGCGATTCAGCTGTTATCATTTATAAATGTAAAAGTGTGCAAACCTACTAATAAAAATATATAAAACCCGAATAAACGCATAGGTTTCTTTATGCAGGCCCAAACAGGGTAAATTCGAATAGCGTACAGTTTAATTGTTTACCCGGCTCTGTTCACATTTGAAAAGTTATCCACATATGGGGTAGCGGTTGATATTTAGTAATATACGGAGTTATCCACAAAGTTGTTAACATTTTTACATAAAATTATTGTATCTTGGTCTGCTAATGAACAACATTTTAAGACGTTTTAATCATTTAATCCAAAGTATCTGTTTACAACTCGAACAGTATACAATGGATAAATTAGGTAGCTTTGCTTTCCCTAATTCAAAGATGAACTATGATTGACAAGACAAAACAAGGAAGTTATGCTGACAGGAGAATCCGGCTGACTAACCTCGCGGGGAACCTGGGTAAATTGCCTCCACAAGCCACGGATCTGGAAGAAGCGGTTTTGGGTGCCTTGATGTTGGAAAAAAATGCATTGTCGGAGGTCATCGATATACTTAAACCTGAATCTTTTTATGTGGAGGCACATCAGAAGATATTCGAAGCAATTTTCAATCTTTTTCAAAAGAATTCACCCATCGACCTTTTGACCGTTATCGCCGAGCTAAGGCTACAAGGTACACTCGAATTGGTCGGAGGTGCCTACTATATTACAAGTCTGACAGACCGCGTTGTTTCGGCTGCCAATATTGAATACCACGCCCGCATTATTTCCCAGAAATACATCCAACGGGAGCTGATCAAAGTTTCTTCAGAGATTATCAACAACGCTTATGAAGATACGACAGACATCTTCGATTTGTTGGATCATGCCGAAAAATCGCTGTTTGATATCGCTCAAAATAACCTTCGGCGGGACACGCGGAAAGTAGACGATATTATGCGGGAGGCCGTTCTTACCCTGGAGAGCCTTAAAGATAGGGCAGATTCTTTGACCGGCGTCCCCTCAGGCTTTACAGATCTGGATCGTATGACCTCCGGATGGCAAAATTCCGACCTGATTATCATTGCTGCCAGACCTGCGATGGGAAAAACGGCGTTTGTGCTCAGTTGCGCAAGAAACGCCGCAGTGCTACACAATAAGCCGGTTGCAGTATTTTCCCTGGAAATGTCGTCAGTGCAGTTGGTCAACAGACTTATTTCCGGGGAAACTGAAATTGAACAGGAAAAACTGAGGCGCGGCACCCTGGCGGACCATGAATGGACTCAGCTTCATTCCAGGATAGGAAGACTTACCTCAGCGCCCTTGCTGATCGACGATACGCCTGCCCTAAATATTTTTGAATTTCGAGCCAAATGTAGACGTTTAAAAGCGCAATATGATATACAGATGGTGATTGTCGACTACCTGCAATTGATGCAGGGGAAGGGCGAAGGCAAAGGTGGAAACCGTGAACAGGAAATAGGAAGTATCTCCCGTTCCCTGAAATCTGTCGCAAAAGAACTGAATATACCCGTAATTGCGCTATCCCAACTGAGCCGTGCCGTAGAAAGCAGACCCGGCACCAGCAAGAGACCCATGCTCTCGGATTTGCGTGAGTCGGGATCCATAGAACAGGACGCCGATATGGTTTTATTCCTCTATCGACCTGAATATTATGGCTTGGATCAAGATGAAGCGGGGCAATCGACGGCCGGGGTCGGGGAAGTAATCATCGCTAAACATCGAAACGGAGAAACAGGCACCGTCCAACTGAGATTTGTGGGCAAATATGTCAAGTTTACAGATATGGAAACTGACTTTAATTTCGGGACAGGTCTTTCACCCAACGCGGGATTCCAGTCGGGACTAGGCCCATCTACACAATTTGATCCTTCGCAGAATATTATTCGTCAATCGAGAATGAACGACATGAGTGACCTGGGTGACTCGCCAGACGATGCTCCGTTTTAAACGTTTATATTCGCTTACGATCAATGGGAGAAAGCAGCCTCGCCGGGACGAATAAATATAATTGCAAGAAATCCCTTGCGTTTTAAAGGGATTTTGTACTTTTGTTTTTTAATGAATATGCATGTCGCTAAATATCCATTAAAACGAGATCTTCCTGCCCCTGGTGGCTTAGCTTCAGCAGCCCATCTTTTTCCATTAATCATTTCAAGACCAGCCATCCATGTCTAGTTTTACCATTAAAAATGTAAGATTATTTTCCCCGGGATCGACTTTCCACGATCAGATTATCGACGTCGAAATCAAAAACGGGCTGATCACTGACATGGGCAAGGATTTGCAGATGAGTGATGATGCAGATCACGAGCTCGTCGACGGCAAGGGACAGGTGCTTGCTCCTGGATTCTTTGATCTGAATGCAAATTTCGGCGAACCCGGACTGGAACATAAGGAAGATTTAGAATCCGGCGCAAGAGCTGCTATGGCCGGGGGATTTACGGGTGTTGCAATACACCCCAATACCGAACCGCCCCTCGCGAGGCACGCCGAAGTCGCGTTTATCGTCAATCGCTCCAAGCCTTTGCCGGTAGATATTCATCCTATTGGTGCCTTGAGCAAAAAAAGGGAAGGGGAGGAGCTGGCCGAATTGTTTGACATGCAGCGCGCAGGTGCTGTTGCTTTTTCCGACGGTGACCGCAGTGTTTCCAAAGCCGGCCTTATGAGCAAGGCCCTGCTCTATTGTCGTGGAATAAAAGGCCTGGTGATATCTTTTCCCGAAGATGTAACGCTGTCAGACGGTGCACAAATGAATGAGGGAGAAATGAGTACTTTTTTGGGAATGAAGGGCAAGCCAAATTTGTCCGAAAGTTTGGTGGTCGAAAGAGATTTGAAGTTGGCAGAATACCATCAAGCGCCCCTGCATTTTACGACCATCAGCACAAGGGAGAGTGTAAACCTTATCAGGCAGGCCAAATCTCAAGGCATAAAGGTCACTGCTGATGTCGCCGCCCATCAGCTTCTGTTGACTGACGTGCATTTGCGAGGTTTCGACAGCAATTACAAAGTCAACCCGCCACTCAGAACTAAAAGAGATTCTGAGGCCCTCCTCGAGGGACTGGCTGACGGTACACTGGATGCTGTCGTTTCTCAGCACACGCCTCATGAAATCGAATTCAAGAACGTAGAGTTTCAAATCGCACAAAACGGAATAATTGGGCTTCAGACCGTGTTTTCCCTGCTTGTAGAAGCCGGATTGAGTGTCGAGCAGATCGTCAGCACGCTCGCTATCAACCCACGGAAAATTCTTGGACTTGAAGTTCCACGCATTGATAAGGGCGAAAAAGCAAACTTGGTCCTCTTCGATATGGAAAAAACCTGGGAATTTACTCCAGAAAATAATTTTTCAAAATCCTCAAATAGTCCTTATATTGGGAAAAAATTAACGGGAATTGTAACATTGACTTCAAACAATGGTCAAACATATAGAAACGAGTATTATGGATAAATCGATTGAGCAAGCGTTAGATGCGGCAATTTCTCAGTTTTTGGAAGCTGACCAAGACACGTTGACCCGGGTTTTACCCTCCTTAAAGGAAACCTTTTCCCAAGATGCCGCGTTTTTGGACAAGGTTTCTGCGATGGACAAGATAGTCGCCGAGAACCAGGCACTAGAGCCTTTGGGTGAATTTCTTTTTGACCTTTTGCTCATGAATTTTTTTGCCCTTGATGTGCAAAAACTGGAGGGTGACTATTTAGAATCCACTGAATGGGAGGAAATCGAAGAAAAAACGCTGGATCGAGGCACGGAACTTTTGAACCTTCTGTTATACTTGAATGAATGTGCCGATGAAGAGATTGAACCGGATTTAAACGATTATCTTTCGGAATTTTTGCTGGTTGACGATGATGAGTTTCAGGATGAACACAAGATTTACGAATCCTTTATTTCTCAGCAGACACTGACGGAAGGATCCTTTGATCAGATCGCTGATGCTGCGAAAAAGCCTATTCATTCGGACGAGATCGAAGATCTTTTTTATGTTATTATGGGCTTTTTCCATGTACAGGCGCCGACGCCTCAGGACTGGAAAGATTTTAAGGCTTCCGCCCCAAACCCGGCGCTTGATGTAGCGCTTTACGCTTTGCTAACCAACTTTTCAAACAAATAAATCTTTTCAAATCATGGAAAATCAAACATTGCACACGGAGGAAGTCAATGCCAAAGGGGCCGCCGTAAAAAACGGGATTATTTGGGCAATCATCGGTATTGTGATTTTTTTACTGACCTACTATGCGTTGCCAAGCATGATGGTTACCGTATCCTATGCCATTATCAGCTTTTTGATCAGCATAGGTTTGGCGATTTTTTTTACCCTCGATCTCAGGAAGAAAGTAGGCGGATATTGGTCTTTTAGAGAAGCGCTTGGTCCCATCTTCCTTATGTTTGTGGTTCAGGTTGTGATCACTACTTGCTTTAGTACAGCTTTCGCGAAATGGATTGAGCCCGGTTACGGAGATTTTATTCGCGAAGCGACGCTGAACTCTACGACGGAATTGTTCCAAAACATGTCAACTGATCAGGAAATGATAGACAAGCAAATCGCTGACACCGAGGAGAGGCTCGAAAAATCGTTGAATCCAACTTTGCTCGAGTTTTTGCAAGGTCTGGCTATAGCGATTATTATCTACTTTGTCGGAGCACTGATATTTGCAGCGATCTTCAAGCGGAGTCGACCTGAATTCATGGCTGTTAGAGACGAGGAGGTATAAAATAAAAATGGATATTTCTGTTGTTATTCCCTTATTCAATGAGGAGGAATCTTTGCCTGAATTGAGTTCCTGGATTGCGCGCGTATTGGATAAGCATAGATTTTCCTTTGAAATTGTGTTTGTGGATGACGGCAGTACAGACCGTTCCTGGCAGATCATCGAGTCGCTCAAACAACAGGATTCGCGGATTTCGGGAATAAAATTCAGAAGGAATTATGGGAAGTCCGCAGCCCTGAACGTCGGTTTCGCCGCTGCGCAGGGAGATGTTGTGATCACGATGGATGCTGATTTGCAGGATTCTCCTGACGAAATTCCCCAACTTTACCGACTGATAACAGAAAAGGGATATGACTTGGTTTCTGGATGGAAGAAAAAGCGCTATGATCCTCCATCCAAAACCATTCCCACCAAACTTTTTAATTCTGTAACTCGTTCGATGTCCGGCATTCATAACTTGCATGACTTCAATTGCGGACTGAAGGCCTACAGAAAAGAGGTGGTTAAGAATATCGAAGTATACGGGGAAATGCACCGATACATTCCGGTTCTGGCAAAGTGGGCGGGTTTTACCAAAATCGGCGAGCAAATTGTCCAACACTATCCCCGCAAGTACGGGACTACCAAATTCGGGCCAGGACGGTTCGTCAAGGGATTTCTAGATTTGCTTTCCATTTTCTTTGTTGGCAAGTTCGGTAAACGGCCCATGCACTTTTTTGGTACCATGGGCGTAATCAGTTTTCTCGGTGGTTTTATTATCGCCGTTTGGCTAATCGCGGAAAAGCTCATTAGTATTGCCAATCAGACCGTTTACAGAAACGTTACCGAGCAGCCGTTGTTTTTCTTTGCATTAATCGCTATCGTCATCGGTACGCAGTTGTTTGTAACCGGATTCTTGGCAGAATTGATCTCCAGAAACAGTCCAAACCGAAATCAGTATCAGATCGAGAAAGTCATTTAAATGGATGGTTTGTTTTTCTCCGTCATTATTCCCGTTTTCAATAGGCCGCAGGAGCTGAGAGAACTGCTTGACTCCCTCTGCGAACAAGCCTATCGTGATTTTGAAGTGATTATTGTGGAGGATGGATCGACCTTGCCAGCAAACTCAGTTATTGCGGAATTTGAGCACAAGTTGCAGTTGACCTACTTTGCCATTCCTAACCGAGGCCAGGGATTTGCTAGAAACTTCGGGTTTTCGCAAGCCAAAGGTGATTATTTTATCGTTTTTGATTCGGATTGCTTGGTACCACCAGATTACTTTCAAAAGGTAACTGGCGCATTGAGAATACATTCCTGGGATGCGTTTGGGGGTCCAGACCGGGCTCATGAGTCCTTTTCGGTTACCCAGAAAGCCATAAGTTATGCGATGACGTCTGTACTGACCACAGGCGGTATCCGTGGCAAGAAAAACCATCTCGGGACCTTTCACCCGCGGAGTTTCAATATGGGGATTTCAAGGAAAGTATGGGAGGAAACTGGTGGTTTTCGGTGGACGCGCAGGAGTGAAGATTTGGAGTTCAGTATACGCATGATACGGGAAGGCTTCAAAGTGGGCCTCATTCCGGACGCATGGGTCTACCATAAACGACGGGTGAATTTCAGGCAATTTTTCACCCAAATTCATGCTTTTGGCCAAGGCCGCATCAAAGTTGCGCGATCATTTCCCGGCGAACTCAAACTCATACATTTTTTACCGTCGATCTTTGTGCTGGGAACTGTTTTTTTGACATTATTGAATATTTTTTGGTTGTCTTTTGGATATTTTCCCCTCTCAAACTGGATTTTAGCTGTAGATCTGGTCTTTTTGGGGTGGCTATTGCTCTTATTTATCGATTCCTGGCGGACTAGTCTCCATCCATATGTCGCCATATTAGGGGTTGTGGCAGTGTTTTATCAATTTTATGCGTACGGCTTAGGTTTTCTTCAAGCCTGGATCACGGGCAAACAGCCCGATTGATTTGCATTTTTGGGAGTAGATATGTAATTTGCATCTTATAAAGCATGGAAAATCGCATCTCCATAAGCAAGCAAAGCCTCGCAAAGCTTGAAGGAATTTTGTCCAGATTGGGGTATATTGTTCGCTATGAAAAGGGCAACTTTCGCACAGGGGCTTGTATTATTTTGAATAGTAAAGTAGTGGTCGTCAATCGCTTTTTAGATTTGGAGGCCAAAATAACTGCTTTGGTCGATTTGCTTGTGACTGTCCCGACTGATCATGTGCAAGGCGAGTTGGATGAGAAGCAGAGGAGTTTTCTTTGGACGATTAAACAGAAAAAGTTAGGCATTTGAAAATTACGTTTTTAGGAACTGGAACTTCTCAGGGCGTTCCTGTGATCGCATGTGACTGTGAAGTATGCCTTTCCGGGGCAGCAGAGGATAAGCGACTAAGGTCGTCTATACTGATTCAGTATGGCGGGAAGAATATTGTTGTGGATACCGGCCCCGACTTCCGTTATCAAATGCTTCGTGCTGGAATACAGCGCTTAGACGCCGTTTTGTACACCCACGCGCACAAAGACCATGTTGCGGGGCTTGATGACATTCGCGCCTTCAACCGGAAGCAAGGTGAACCCATTGATCTTTATGCCGATGAATATGTCCAGCACGCTTTAAAGCGCGAGTTCCACTATGCGTTTGATCCTCATGCTTATTTCGGCGTTCCACAGATTCGACTCAATGGTATTGATTCCCACAGCGACTTCGAACTCTACGGCCGGAAAATCGTCCCTATTGAGGTGCTTCACTACAAGATGCCGGTGCTTGGCTTCAGGATAGGGGATTTTACGTATATCACGGATGCAAAAACCATCAACGAGTCCGAAATAAGTAAGATCAGAGGCACAAAGTATCTCGTATTGAACGCCTTGCAAACTCAAACCCATATTTCCCACTTTACCTTGGAAGAAGCCATTCAGATGGCGCAACATATAGGAGCCGAAAAAACTTATTTTACCCATATCAGCCACAATATGGGTTTGCATGCCAGTTTCCACGATGTATTGCCCTCCAATATTGCGTTTGCCTATGATGGTCTGGAAATTTCGCTCCCGTAGTTGACTTCCGACGAGTTCCTCAAGAAAAATTAATTCAGGCCCGCAAACAATGGCATTCGGCTTTTGTTATCACTATGGATAGATAACAAATTAACTTAATTTAAAAAATTGTTATGGGAAATTTATTGTACGTTATTGCCGTCATCCTCGTGATTATTTGGGCAATCAGCTTTTTTGGAAATTTTTATACCGGTGGGATCATTCATATCCTGTTGGTGATTGCAGTAGTCGCAGTTCTATTAAGAGTGATCAGGAGCGCCGCTTAAGGCTAGTCTTTTTGTAAGTACATCATGGCGATGTTTAAGTCTTGAGCGTGGGTAATCTTGATGTTAGTGGGTTCCCCCTCAAAGATCGTGATCGGGAACCCACTTAATTCAACGACAGACGCATCATCTGTAAAGCTTGGTCGCTCTTCCTTGGCATACGCCCGCAGAAGAATGTCAGCGCTAAACACTTGAGGCGTTTGTACCCGGATTACCCTATCTCGTTCTATTGACGAGCTACTGCGATCGGGATTCAAGATGCGTATAGCTTCATTGGAAGGCAATCCTGGTACTACCGCTCGATGTAATGCTGCCTGTCTAAAACTCAGGTCAATCAATTCGCTGCTGACTAGCGGCCTAACACCGTCGTGAATAGAAATTAGGTACTTTTCACTGTTTTTTGCAATGTCTCCGGACCATTTGGGATTCTCCTGAATGAATTTAAGGCCAGACTTGACTGATTGAAATCTGCTTTCCCCTGCGCTAGCAATAAAATGCGGCACATGAAACTTATATTTATAGCAAAGATCCATCCAGTAATCGTGCTGATCCTCCGGAAGACAAACGATTAAATCCGCTTTGCTTTCGGAACGATGGAATGCATGTATGGTGTGCATCAACACCGGGATATTATTTAAAAGCAAAAATTGCTTCGGCAACGGATTGTTCATGCGCAACCCTCTGCCACCAGCAACGATAACAGCAATATGATGAAAGCCCGACATAATCTAGATGATCAGCATCGCATCGCCATAGCTATAAAAACGATACTTTTCTTTGAGTGCCTGTTCATACGCATTCATCACGTTGTCGTACCCCCCAAATGCGGCAACCATTACGAGTAGGGTAGACTCCGGTGTGTGGAAGTTCGTTACCATTGAATTAGCAATGCTAAATTCGTAGGGTGGATAGATAAACTTGCTCGTCCAGTCATTCGCTGGTTTCAAGCGTCGGTCCGCAGAGACGGCAGATTCTATCGCTCGCATGGATGTCGTTCCTACCGAACACACCCGTCGCTTTTCTTCGATCGCCTTATTGACGGTTTTAACCGCTTCTTCGGGGACAATAAACTGCTCAGAATCCATTTTATGCTTGGTCAGATCTTCGACTTCTACTGTTCTGAACGTGCCCAATCCTACGTGCAAGGTGACTTCCGCAAATTCCACACCTTTTAGCTCCAGCCTTTTCATGAGTTCGCGGCTGAAGTGCAATCCTGCGGTTGGAGCAGCCACTGCGCCTTCGTGCTTCGCAAAAATGGTCTGATAACGGAATTTGTCCTCAGGGGTCGCTCTTCTTTTGATGTACTTTGGAAGAGGTGTCTCGCCCAGGATTTCAATGTTTTTGCGGAATTCATCGTCCGTCCCGTCAAACAGGAAACGGATAGTTCGGCCCCTTGAAGTGGTATTGTCTACTACCTCAGCGACCAGAAGATCATTTTCGCCGAAATAGAGCTTGTTCCCAACGCGGATTTTGCGGGCCGGATCGACCAAGACATCCCACAGCCTCAGCTCCCTATTTAGTTCGCGCAATAGGAACACCTCGATAGTGGCGCCTGTTTTTTCCTTGTTTCCATACAATCTGGCCGGGAACACCTTTGTATTGTTTAGAATCATGACATCCTTATCATCGAAATAATTCAGAATGTCTTTGAATATTTTATGCTCGATTTTTCCAGTATCCTTGTGGAGAACCATCAATCGGGATTCGTCCCGGTTTTCTACAGGTTCGTAGGCAATAAGGGACTCGGGTAAATCGAATTTAAACTGGGATAACTTCATAGTGACAATGCTTAAATTAACGCGCAAATATACGAAAAATAAACGGCATAAAGAAGGCGCTATCCACCCTTTTCGCTGAGGAATTTGACTATGGATGCTGCTGTTCTGCGCGCAGCCCCAGGTTCGCCCATGCGTTTACTGAGAATATCGTAATTTTCATAAATATTGTCTCTGTATTCTTGATCGTTGATCAAGAGATCGAGTTCGTCAGCAATCGTGATGGTCGTGCAGTTTTTTTGAATCAGTTCCCGTACTGCCAGCATGTTGGTAATGAGGTTGGGGAGTGCAATAAAGCGTACTTGAATCAATGCCCTGGCTATGGCCACTGACAGGGGATTAGCTCTGTACACCACCACTTGAGGAACACGCAGCAAAGCCGCTTCCAAGGTCGCGGTCCCGCTCGTAATGACGGCTGCTTCTGCAGACTTTAGCAGATCGTAGGTTGCTCCGTAAACGATCCTGAAATTTTGCCCTTTTAAATATTGCGAATAAAAGGATTCAGGCAAATTTGGCGCACCCGCGACCACAAACTGGTGCAGGGGGAACAAAAACTGTAGATCGGCCATCACCGGCAGGAGATTTTGTATCTCCATTTTTCGGCTCCCCGGCAACAGAGCGATAATAGGTCGATCGCTCAACTGATTATTTTGGCGAAAATTTGGATTAAAATTATGGTTTTGGACCACATCCAGCAACGGATTTCCTACGTACTCGACCTCCATGCCCCACTTCTTGTAGAATACCTTTTCGAAGGGCAAAATACAGTACATTTTGTCGACGTATTTGCGTATTTTGATCGCTCTCTTCTGGTTCCATGCCCAAATCTTGGGAGAAATATAGTAGCAAACTTTCAGTCCGATTTTCTTGGCAAATTGAGCGATTCTCATGTTAAATCCAGGATAATCAATCAGGATCACTGTATCGGGCTGATTTTCGAGAATCGCATTTTTGACCAATTTCAGGTTTTTTCGGATGACCTGGATGTTTGCGATCACCTCCACGAATCCCATGAATGCAAGCTCTGAAGTGTGCAGGAGCGGCGTCATACCTGAAGATTTTTGCATTTCATCGCCACCGACAATCGTAAACTGGGCATCTGGATCCTCTGTTTTTAAGGCATTTATCAAGTGGGCGCCGTGCAGATCCCCAGATGTTTCCCCCGCAATGATAAAATATTTCATTCTAGATCAAGTTTAAATTCCCAATTCTACCTGGAAAGTAGCTCCCCATTGATTTCCAGGATTCGATGGATGGAAGCGATTTTCCTTTACAGTATAATTTCCGTTTAGTTGCAACTTCAATCTGTGTGCCCTAAAATACTTGGTCAGGCCCAATTCCACGATTTCGGTTTCCTTTTCGAAGGCAGCTATATCCTGGTGCGGTATAACGCGGGTGTAACGACCAGCAACTTCATAACCTTCGCGATCGCTGATCAAATAGCTGAGCTGCTGATTCAGTCCTCGTCCTTTATAGGCGTAAATCGGAGTTTCTTCTGCTTTTATGGTAATCGGATCATCCACATCTAAACGCATAAATTCGGCTTGATACGCCCAACCCCTGTACTTAAAGATCAAATCGAAAAATGTAGTTTTCAACGTCAGCGGGTTGTGCAGGTATTTGCCTGTCTGCCCTCTGGACCGCATGGTACGGTCATTGTAGCTATATCCGCCGCCTAGTGACAGCTTGGGAGTAGGCTCTCGCTCCAGATCGCCCTCCGAATAGTCTCCTCCATTGGTAAATTCGCCCAAAGGAAGTATTTCGGCTCGTCCCGTGTAGGCAAGACCTTCATCGGTGCCGTTTGCAACCCTCCCTTCACCGGTCGTGATTGCAGCCGCTAGATTGATTGGCAGCTCACCCAATGTCGGAGAAAAATAGGCCTTGATACCGAAATCCCGATCAACATTAAAGGTGGAATTTACCAGCGATCGATCTGCAAACTGCAGGGAGCCTGAAGAATTGACTCGCTGGCGATTGCCCGGCAGTTTATTGAGTCCGAATGACACGTAAAAATTGTCCGTAAAGTTATAGAACACCACTGCATCCCGGACAATGTTGGCAATCCCCGTATCCTCTGTGTCCTGATCTCCACGCGTGAACGCCAGCTGAATACTGTAAGAAATTTTTGGATCGTACAGGTAGCCGTCCATTCTCAATCGCAATCGCCTCACTCTTGCCTCAAATTCATCGACAGCAAGATCGTTTCCAGCAACGGAATTGTATTTGAGCCTGCTTTGCATCCTAAAGCGAAAGTTGATGTAAAAGGTCGAGTCCTCGCTGGTATATTGTATTCCTTTGAAATTATTGATGGTTGCCCGGTCGTCTCTTTCGATTTGGGCGACGGCGAGATGCGTAGTAGCCATTAACAATAGAACCAATAAACTTAGTTTTACTTTCATTACGTATTTAAAATGTGTTGGACGTTTTATTACAGCTCCTTACGCAAGCGGGCTACTGGGATATTCATGGCTTCCCGGTATTTTGCGACAGTCCTTCTGGCGATGGTATACCCCTTTTCTTTCAATATTTCTGTTAATTTTTCGTCCGCCAGTGGCTTTCTTTTGTTTTCATTTGCAATACACTCTTCCAGAATTTTTTTGACTTCCTTGTTGGAAACTTCCTCTCCGCTATCGGTTTGTATAGCTTCTGAGAAAAAGGACTTCAAGAGGAATGTCCCAAATTCTGTTTGAACGTATTTAGAATTGGCTACACGTGAAACCGTAGAAATATCCATCCCTATCCGGTCAGCTATATCCTTTAGGATCATCGGTTTGAGCTTCCGCTCATCGTTGGTCAGGAAAAACTCGTATTGGTAGTTCATGATAGCGTTCATAGTCCTGAGCAGCGTTTGCTGCCTTTGTTTGATCGCATCTATAAACCATTTCGCAGAATCCAATTTTTGCTTGACAAACTGGACAGCTTCCTTCATTTTTTTGTTCTTTTGAGCGGATTTGTCGTAATGGTCAAACATTTCCTGATAGGAGCGACTCACTCGTAGTTCAGGGGCGTTCCTGGAATTTAAGGTTAAATGCAGCACACCATCATTATTAGTGATGTGAAAATCGGGGATTACCTGCATCTGTTTTTCGGTCACAACGTCCGAATCGCCCGGCTTTGGATTGAGTTTTAAGATTTCCGCAATGATTTCTTTTAACTCCTGAGAATCAATACCCAGCGATCTCTCAAGCTTGTCGTAGTGTTTTTTGATGAACTCATCCAAGTAGTTTTCAATGATCTCAATCGCTTTTTCTATGGCCGGATTGTCGCCCATTTTCAAGCGCAGTTGTATAAGTAAGCATTCTTGGAGGTCACGCGCTGCAATCCCAGGAGGATGAAAGCGTTGTACAATACCTAGCACGTCCTCGACCTCATGCTCCTCGGCGATAATATTCTGTGAAAAGGCCAGATCATCAATTAGTGACATGATGGGTCGACGGAGATATCCATCGTCATCCAAACTCCCTATAATTTGCTTGCCGATCTGCTCTTGTTTTTCGGAAAGGTCCAATAAACCCAGTTGTTGGTTTAGTATCTCAAACAAAGAATTCTGTATCGCAATGGGGCGTTCTTTTCTGTCCTCCTCATCGTCGGGACTATTGGATATGCCACTGTAATCGGGAGTGTCGTCTGCCTGTAAATAATCGTCTACATTAAATTCATCAGCTTCTGTCTTGATTTCCTCCGAATTGAAACGATCTTCATCTGGATCGTTGTCGGGATAGTCGTCGACCGGATCATCCATATTGACTAAACTGATATCTTCCAAAGCAGGATTTTCCTCTAGCTCCTCCTTGATCCGAGCATCAAGCGCGACGGTAGGTACCTGCAACAGTTTGATAAATTGTATCTGTTGTGGCGATAATTTTTGAAGTTGCTTCTGTTGTAATGTTTGTTTCAGCATAGTAATTTCCTTCACAAACATACGTAAAAAATCTGAATCAAGTCACTAACTAAACCAGAGGTTTGTGCGGTGAATTGCGAAAATGATCCAACTTATGCAAGAAAAGTGCAGCCATCTTATCTGCTCTCCATTTGGCCTCCTCAGCGATTTCCCCTATAAAATTCCTGTCTACTGTCGCATGGAACAACGCTATCCAACGCTCAAAATGTTTCCCCTCGATGGGCAATTTCATATGAGGCGGGAATGGAGCTCCATCGTAAGTGCGTTCTCCCAGAAGCAAAGTCTGCCAAAAGCTATACATTTTCTTGAGATGGACAGGCCATTGATCTTGAATGACTTCGTCGAAGATAGGTCCGATTAATGGATCTTTTTGCACCTGAGCATAAAAATCATTGACCAAAAGCTTGATGTCGTCTAGACTCTTTATATCTTTTTCTTTATCCATTACGATCAAATATACAAAAAATAACTATATTCGTGGCAATGGATAATTTTATAGTTTCTGCTAGAAAATATAGGCCAACAACATTTGACTCTGTTGTTGGTCAGCAACATATAACCAGCACACTTAAAAACGCAATTCGGAATAACCAGCTTGCGCAGGCTTTTTTGTTTTGTGGTCCACGAGGTGTGGGTAAGACGACCTGTGCCCGTATTTTGGCAAAGACCATCAATTGTGAAAATATCAATGCCAATACAGAGGCCTGCGATACCTGTCCGAGTTGTCGCTCTTTTGCACAGGGAGCATCATTCAGTATCCACGAGCTTGATGCGGCCTCCAATAACTCTGTGGACGATATTCGAACTCTGATCGAACAAGTTCGTATCCCTCCCCAGTCTTCGAAGTACAAGATTTATATCATTGATGAGGTGCACATGCTCTCACAATCGGCTTTTAACGCCTTTTTGAAAACACTCGAAGAACCGCCATCTTATGCGATTTTTATTCTCGCGACTACCGAAAAACATAAGATTCTTCCGACTATTCTTTCCCGCTGTCAGATTTTCGATTTCAACCGTATCAAGGTTGAAGATATGACAGGGCATCTGGCGACGATTGCCGAGAAAGAAGGAGTTCGTTATGAGACTGACGGTTTGCATATTATTGCGCAGAAAGCAGACGGGGGCCTGAGAGATGCACTTTCCATGTTTGACCAGATCGCTAGTTTTTCGGAGAAAAGCATTAGCTATAAAGCCGTTGTAGAAAATCTGAGCATACTCGACTATGACTACTATTTTAAGATTGCCCAAGCACTTTATGGCCAGCAAACTGCGGATGCTTTGCTCGTTCTCCATGAAATAATGGCCAAAGGCTTTGAGAGTGGTCAGTTTATCGCGGGTCTGAACACCCACTTTCGCAACTTGCTGATGGCCAAGGAACCATCTACCGTTATACTGCTTGAATTGAGTGAAGGGGTGCAAAAACGGTATTTGGAGCAAGCGGGGAATTTTCCCGCCGGGTGGCTACTTTCTGTACTGAATATTGGCAATCAGGTCGAACTTCAATACAAAGCCAGTAAAAATCCTAGACTCCAAGTGGAGCTAGCTTTGTTGAAGATGGGACATGTGCGCGCGGCTTTACAATTAAAGCCTGGGGCGATTGAAGATTCTCGGCCGGTTGCAGAAAAAAAAAAGCCTCTTAGGCAAATAGACCCGGAACCCGAACCAAAGCGAAAGGCGGAAGCAGTACCAGAGCAGCAGATTGAGACAACACCGCTGCAGCAGACTGAAACCATACCCGTGAAGGCGGCCGCCAGAAGTTGGAGTGATGCCCGATTGGGCGGAGATCTTCCTGGCTTGCAAGGGCCAGAGTCCCCACCGGAAAACGACTTACCGACCCTGATTTCTGGAGACACTAGCCGCAAATTTTCCGAGAGTGAAATGATGAGTGTCTGGCATACAATAGCAACTGAGTACAAGGAGCTCAACAAGCAGAGTGTTTTTACATTACTGACTGCCAATCCTCCAAAGCTTTTAGATGATGCAAAGATTGAAGTACTGGTGGAAAATCCCATTCAGCTTGATCTGCTTCAGAATGAAAAATACGATATCATTAATGCTTTAAGGCGCGCGCTTAAAAATTACGAAATTGACCTTGTCCCACGAATGGCCGAACAAGATATCGTTAGAAAGCCCTATACATCAATGGAAAAATTTCAGGCACTTTTGTCTAAAAATCCTCTGCTGGAGCGCTTGCAACAGGATTTCAACTTAGGATTGGACTAAGCGCAGCCAAAACCCGGTCGTCGTCATGAAAAAGAAGCTGTTTTGGTGGAGTTCCTGGAGCTTGGTTGCGATTTTTGTACTGGCCCTGGTCGCCACTCCGGTCTTTACCATTGTCATTCATTTGTTTGACGATGCAGGCCCGACCTGGGAATACGTCTTGAGTACAATACTCAAGACCTATGTCCTGGACACCACCTTATTGTTGTTTGGCGTATGCATTCTTACCCTGATTTTGGGCGTGTCACTTGGGTGGCTGGTAAGCGCTTATCAGTTTCCCGGTCGGAAATTGATGGAGTGGTTGCTCATTTTGCCTATGGCGTTTCCCGCGTATATGATGGCCTACGCGTATGTGGGAATTTTAGAATATACGGGTCCTTTCCATGCTTTCCTGAGGCACCAGCTTGGAATTTCGATTACTGGGCCCATCTTTGATATTATGAACCTCCAAGGGGCTATTTTTGTGTTGTCAGTCAGCTTGTATCCGTATGTTTACGTTTTTTCGAGGAGTTCCTTCAGCAGACGATCACGTGAGTTCCAAGAAGTAGCGCTTTTATTAGGCAAGAATACCTGGCAAACATTTTGGCGCATCGCCCTCCCCATGGCCAGGCCAGCGATAGTTGGTGGGCTCGCATTGGTAGCGATGGAAGTGTTAAACGATTACGGAACTGTCAAGTATTTCGGTGTCAATACGTTCACAACGGGAATTTTTCGCTCTTGGTTTTCTTTAGGAGATTTATCTACGGGCATTCGCCTGGCGGCGATACTCATCGCGTTAGTTCTTATCTTGCTTCTTATCGAATATCGAAACAGAGGGCAAAGAGCCTGGTCCTCAAAAAGCGGGCAACATAAGGCCCCTTTAAGGAAGCGGCTCGCAGGTGTGAAAAAATGGATTGCCGTCGGACTTTGTTGGTCGGTTCTTGCGGTGAGCTTCTGTCTTCCACTCATTCAAATCATTTACTGGGTGACCCTCACCGCCTCCAAGGTGATAAACATTCAATTCATCGCCCTTA
This sequence comes from uncultured Sphingobacteriaceae bacterium, assembly GCA_964401685.1. Taxonomy (GTDB): domain Bacteria; phylum Bacteroidota; class Bacteroidia; order Sphingobacteriales; family Sphingobacteriaceae; genus DASRQK01. The sequence continues at coordinate 26,717 of CAYNZH010000012.1, read as the reverse complement.
TGATTAACAGCTTCTCTCTTGCATTCGGTTCGGCTGTTTTTGTCATGATACTCGCGATTATGTTGCTGTATGCCAATAGAGTGAGGAATTTACCCTGGCTGAATTATATCACTGCGATCGCCGTTTTGGGGTATGCAATTCCCGGCGCTGTGATTGCCATAGGGATCCGCGTTCCCTTAGTCAATTTCGATCGTTGGCTCATTTCACAATTTTCTGAGGTCAATTCCTTGATTTTCTCCGGAACATTGTTTATCTTGATCTTTGCGTACGTGGTACGATTTATGGCTATTGGTTATCAGGCAGTTTTCTCTGGTTTTGCCAAAACAGGGGTCCACATTCACGAGGCTTCCCGTATGCTAGGTGCTGGCAGCTGGAGGACGCTTTGGCGTGTGGAATTGCCCCTGGTACGAAGCAGTATCGCGTCGGGATTGCTCCTAGTCTTTGTAGATATTATCAAAGAATTGCCACTCACGTTGATTTTGAGGCCATTCAATTTTCATACGTTGGCCACAAAAGCCTTTGATCTGGCGACAAACGAGCAAATTGCGGAGTCCGCCAATGCATCGCTGGTTGTTGTTCTGATAGGGATATTACCTATTATTCTGTTGAATCGTTTAATTTCGGATAAAAGCGTCTCTTGATGAGTATGATTACCCTGAAAAATGTGTCTAAGAAATACCGGGATCTTTCAGATTTTGCGGTGAACGACGTTTCCTTCACCTTGGAAGAAGGCGAGATTTTGGCCTTAGCCGGAGAAAGTGGCTCCGGGAAAACCACTTTGCTGAGGATGATAGCCGGGCTGGAGCATCCGGATGCCGGTAAAATTATTTTGGATGGAGTTTCCATGGTCACCGGACAGCGGTCCGTACCACCAAACGCAAGAAACGTAGGCATGATGTTTCAGGATTATGCTTTATTTCCACACCTCACGATTGGTGAGAATATTGCCTTTGGGATAAAGGTCAAATCCAAAGCGCAAAGAAACCAGATCATTGATGAGATGATAGCACTGGTCAATCTTAAAGAAAGCCCAACGAAGTTCCCGAGCCAGCTTTCCGGCGGTCAGCAGCAAAGGGTTGCACTCGCCCGGGCACTGGCGCCACAGCCGAAGTTACTACTCCTAGATGAGCCGTTTAGTCACTTGGATGCTGTCCTGAAAGAGCAAATTCGCATCGAAGTGCGTAACATCATCAAAGCAACGGGCATTTCTGCGATAATGGTTACCCATGATACGAAAGACGCGCTTTCCACGGCAGACCAGATTGCTGTAATGCAGCAGGGGAGATTGCTTCAAAAGGCGACTCCGAGCGAAATTTACGAATCGCCCGCCTGGTCCTATGTCGCCAAACTTTTCGGCAAGTTCAACGTTCTGGACGTCCGTCCGGATGCCTCAGGAAAGATGGCTACTGCATTTGGTTTTTTATCAGACAGCGGTGGCTTTGCATCTGATAACCTCTCCTCGTCAATCTTTTTTCGCCCCTCTCATACAGCTGTCACGCGAGATCCTGTCGCGTCTTTGTCGGATCAATCCATGGAACTCATGAAAGGAGTGGTGGGCGAGGTTCATTACAACGGGGACTATTGGGAAATCGAGGTACTGCCTATGAATTTGCAACGAAATCATCCGCCAATATGGTTGCAATGCAAGCACAATGACGGAATTCGCTCTGGAAGTGAAATCTGCTTCAGAATCGAGCGATACAAGAGGTGGGAAGCCAAGAGCTAGTCTATTGCTTTGCCCTCCTCGGGTAGGGATCCGGCTGCAGGAAATCGTCGGGACTTCCTTCTTACACCATCCTTCGGCTTGGTTCTAATCCTTTTTATTGCCTTAGACTCACGCTTTGATTTTTTTGACGTGAAGTACGCTTCCAGATTGATCATAAATACGGAAAGAAGTATGACTCCAAGGCCTAGAAGCTGCACCGCAGAAATATTTTCGTCCGTAAGAAAATAGCTCAGCATCACCGCAACGATTGGGTTTACATAGGCATAAGTACTTACCTCTGTCGCAGGCCTTACTTTGAGTAGCCAGATATAGGCCGAGTAAGCGATTATGGATCCAAAAACAATAAGATAAGCCATAGACCACCAGGCTTCGGCAGGCACCTGACTCGGTTGGAACTCGGCCATTTCGCCCGTAAAAAATGCCGTAATCATAAAGGCAACTCCTGCAATCAAAATTTGCCAAGCAGTTCCCACCAGCGAATTGGTGTTCGCTTGCTTTTCTGAACTGTTAAAGTATTTGGAATAAAGGGATCCCGCTGTCCACGCCACCGCACCGACGATAAGCAAGGTCATCCCCACAAAATTGGACTGCCTCTGGCTTTCGTCAACAGCAATTGACAATTGCTCGCTGAATAACATGATCACGCCTAAGAAGCCCAAGAACAAGCCGGTGAGAATAGGAATGCTACGGAAATTGTATTTCCAATTGGGTTTATCCAATATGATAAACCAGATGGCTGCCGATGCTGCCATGATTGCGACCAGTCCGCTGGCCAAAAATTGTTCCACCCAGATGATGATTCCGGTATCGATAAATAGCAGCAGCAATCCAGTAATTCCTGCGCTTTTAATCGTCGAAAAATCAAAGATCTTGTAACCCTTGTGCCGACACCAGGCCAGCATGAGAACGCCTGCTACGGTAAACCTAAAAGACCCTAGCATGAACGGTTGAAAGCCACTCAGCGCTTTATGAATAAAAAAATAGGTCGAGCCCCAGACCACGTAAACGATGGCAAAGGCTATCACGACCATAAGCAAGAATCTGCTTTTTGTGTTGGGAACGCTCGGAATCATTTATGATAAAATACTTTTAAAATCTCATTTTTATACTAAAGGATCTGGAAGCACAATCTGATGCTGCTCCTTGATGGTGTCCAGTACAATCGTTGTACGGGTCGAAACGATGTTCGGAATTTTTGCAAACGCGGTTCTCATGAGCTCGATCAAGGCTGCGGAATCCGGTGTTCGTACTTTGACCAGATAGCCATCATCCCCTGCGATATCGTGAACCTCCTGAACTTCCGGAATAGCTGCAAGTGCCTGTCCTGTACTGGCACAACTCACTCCATCTGAAGCTTTGATAAAGATAAATGCAAGCAATTTTTGTCCGACTGCATTCGGATTTATCTTTGCATTATATTGTAGGATTACTTCCTTTTGTTCAAGTTTTTTCACGCGTTCTAAAACGGCTGAGGGAGCTTTTCCGAGTTCCCGCGCTATATCTGCATTGTTAATTCTTGCATTTTCCTGCATCAACGCGAGGATCTGAAAATCGATGTGATCTAAACTGAACGTACTTTCTTCCATCATTCTGCAAAAATACAGAATTTAGAATAATATTCAAAATTTTGGCAAATAATCGAATACTATTCTCTGAAATCGTTCTGAAGTGAAGAATCGTCGGTCGCAACAGGCTGGTCGGCGGGTGGATTCCCCTGTTTCAGTCGCCTTTTTCTAACCGTACGCTTACGAACCTTATTTTCGAATGATTCCCAAAAATCGTCGCTATTAGGTTTGGAATTTACCCTTAGATGCCGCCGTTCCGGCTCACCGATCAAAAAGCCAAATGCACGCAGCGAGGGAGATGCATCAAACATGACTTTTAGGCTCGCAGTGATGGGGAGGGCCAGAATCAGCCCTGCCAGGCCGAATATCATTCCCCCCAATAAAATAGAGATGATGGCCATCAGTGGATTGATGCTGACTTTACCGCCGACAATATTTGGCGTGATCAAATTTCCTTCGAGAAACTGGACGACCTGGAACCAGATAATGACTCCAAGGGCGTACCACGCACTGTCCTTGGTCGCAAGCGCGAATATTGCAGGTAAAATTGACCCAATTGCAATTCCGATGTAGGGCAGGAGCATGAGTAAAGATGCCAGCGTCCCGAAAAACCAAGCATACTGTATGCCTAGTATCCAAAGCCCGACGGTATTTAGCACGGCGACGATGCCCATTACCATCACCATTCCTAGGAGGTAGCTCTGCACCACCTCATAGATTTTGTTTAGGGTCGTGTTGATTTTATCGGCGGGCGTATTGTGAAAGGCTTTGAAAAAAAACTCTTTGAAGAAATTTCTGTAGTACAGTAGAAAGAAGGAAAATAGAGGAACCAAAACTGCAGACGCCAGGGTGCTGCCAAGGGATCCAAAAGCCGATGAGACAGAAGATCCCAGGTAGCTGACTATCTTGTCCGTCTGGGTGCGCACGTATTGGGCTATCTCCGTGGGTTCCAGACCAAACTCCTGATATAGCCACAATTGTATGGTATCGAAGATTGACAAAAATTTCGTCTGTAGCTCTGTACCATTTTTACCAATGATGATCACCTGATGGACGATAAACCACATGAGCCCAGAGAGCACTGCAATCGCCAAAATGACCGAAATCAGCGCCGAAAAAGCGCGACCCAGCTTTAATTTTTCGAGAAACAAAGCAAGTGGCAGCAGGGTCATGGCAATCAGGATGGAAAATAAAAGGGGCAATAAAACCGTTTGAAGGGAATACATCAGCACAATGATCAATGACAGGGAGATCAGGGTTGCTGCAATTTTGATAACGTGAGCCGATTTGTCTGTAGACTTTTCCATCGCCGTTGAGATTAGTTTTGTGAACTGGATTTCCTAGGATATAAGGGTAAAATCGATCTGTCTCCGCGCCAGGTCAACCTTTTTTACCATAATCTCTACTTCATCACCCAGCTGGTACACTTTCTTTTTGCGTTTGCCGATTATCGCATAGTTGGCTTCATCTAACGCATAAAAATCATCCGTTATATCGCGCAGACGCACCATCCCTTCGCATTTATTTTCTTCGATTTCGACATAGATACCCCACTCCGTGACGCCGGAAATAATTCCCTTATAATGGGTACCCACCTGTTCTTGCAAAAACTCGGCTTGTTTGTATTTCACTGACGCGCGTTCAGCATCTGCAGCACGTTTTTCCATCTGTGAAGAATGGGCACACAATTTTTCGTAGGCTTCTGCGTTTACATCCTTTCCGCCTTGACTATAATGTTCGAGTAATCTGTGCACCATGACGTCTGGATACCGTCGGATAGGGGATGTAAAGTGCGTATAGTAATCAAAGGCAAGACCGTAATGGCTCGAACTTTTAGTGGTGTATATTGCTTTCGCCATTGACCTGATCGCGAGGGTTGTCAGCACATTTTGTTCCCTGGAACCTTCGATTTTGAGCATCAACGCGTTGATCGACCGTGCGGTCTCTTTGTCGTTTTTCAGGTTGAGTTTATGGCCAAATCTGGATGCAAATTGGGAGAAGACCATCATACTCTCGGGTTTCGGCGAGTCGTGAGCCCTGTAAATAAAGGTTTTCTTTGGTTTACCTTTTCTTTGTTTACCAATGAATTCCGCCACGCGTCTGTTGGCTAGCAACATGAAGTCTTCGATCAAGCGGTGGGCGTCCTTTCTTTCGCGAACGTACACCCCCAAGGGCTTCCCCTTTTCGTCCAGTTTGAATTTTACCTCGGTACTCTCAAAGCTGATCGCTCCGTTTTTAAACTTCCTTTCTCTCAGGATGTAAGCGAGCCTGTTCAGAATTTCCAACTCGGCCGCATACGCTCCCGACTTGCTCTCGATGTTCTCCTGCGCTTGTTCATAGCTAAATCTGTGATCAGAATGTATCACTGTTTTTCCAAACCATTCATTGATGATCTGCGCTTGTTCGTTCATTTCGAAGACGGCAGAAAAAGCTAGGCGATCCTCATTTGGTTTGAGTGAACAAAGATCATTGGACAAGCGCTCGGGCAGCATTGGAATCACTCTGTCTACCAGATAAACCGAAGTGCCGCGCTCGTAAGCCTCCTGATCAAGAGGAGAGTCCGGTCGAATATAATGACTGACATCCGCAATGTGTATTCCGACTTCATAATTGCCGTTCTCTAGCGTCCTCAGTGAAATTGCATCGTCAAAGTCCTTTGCATCATCGGGGTCGATGGTAAAAGTCGTTACACTACGGAAATCTTTTCTTTTTTCAATCTCTTCCTGGGGGATCCCTGCAGGCAGCGCTTCCGCCTGATTTTCGACTTCTTTAGGAAAGGACAATGGAAAGCCAAAATCTGCCAGGATGGCGTTCATCTCCGTGTCGTTTTCCCCTTTTTTCCCGAGGACAAAGGTGACCTTGCCGACAGGGTTTTTGCTTTCAGGCGGCCAATCTGTGATCTTTACGAGCACTTTTTCACCGTCGGCAGCCCCGCCTAAAGCATCCAGCGGGACGAATATGTCATTGATCATTTTGCGATCGTCGGCAACAAAAAAGGCAAATTTATCCGAGATTTTGATGATTCCCGTAAATTCGGTTCGCGCGCGCTGCAGTATTTCTACAACTTCTCCTTCTTTTTTGCGCCCACGCTTCTTTTCATATGCGTGAACCTTCACGATATCGCCGTGCAACGCTTGGCGTAGCTTCCGCGGAGCGATATAGATATCTTCCTCAAATTCGTCGTCAACGATCACATAGGCGGAACCGTCTGCCGTCATGTCAATTTTCCCCTCCACCAAAGCTTTCAATTCCTTTAACACAAATTTTCCTTTTTTCATTTCGTGGAAAAGGCTGGTTTTTGACTTCTCTGACAAAATTCCTAAAATCACGTTTCTTGACTCCGGGTCTCCGATATTCAATTCGGCCGAAACCTGTTTATAATTCAAGGGCTGGTTGTCTGATTTTTCAAAAACATCGACGACCATCTGTGTAAGAATGTTTTTAAATGTATTTTCGTCTTTTTTTGCCATAGTTTTATAGTTATAATAGGGCACTAAGTCTTGTCCAAAATTTCAAAACGGCATTCCAGTTGCTGCCCTGATTCGTCGATCAACGTCAAGCGATGCATACCTGGATCGATCTTAAACGATTGCTGGTGAACACCTACCGTTTCGCCGATATACGAGTTATTTAGGTGCCAATACACTTTTGCCTGGCTATGTTGATGCGCCACTGTAAAGATAACCATCTGTTTCTGTCCGTCTTGCCCTAAAGGTAAGTAAATTTTTGCGTTATTTCGCGGATAAATCATTTCCATGGTAGCCTGCGAATTCGGCTGGCATCCAGGCAGGTAGGGTGGAAGTTCCTTATACGTTACGTTTTTCTGTTTATAATAATAGGCCATAGATGGAGGCAAAGTAAACCATTTTTCCGATACAACCGATGACTGCGGGTCGCAAGTGTGGCTCACTCTATACTGGCCAGAGGGGTCGGTATGAATCACATGGTGGTAGGGACATACTGTTGATTTATAACCTGTAGCCGGAATGTAAATCCTGTCTACATGCGGGCAATCCGGTCCTGCCAAATGTCCGCTCTCCTGACAGACGTCGGTCTGTATCATGAAATCTAAGGGCACGGGAAAGGATGCTTCTGAAGCGGGGAGGTGATTGAATATTTCAAAAAGGATAGGAGCAGCAGTCTGTATTCCTGTAAGTCCCGGTCTACCTTCGCCATCAGCATTTCCTACCCACACGCAAACCACATGGGTGGGAGATATGCCAATAGCCCATCCATCTCTAAAGCCAAAACTTGTCCCCGTTTTCCATGAGATTTTCCTGGAGGAAGAAAATTGTTCCCACAACTGTTCTTCCTCAGGTCTAACCACCTCTACCATGGCCTGAAAGGTGAAATACAAAGCTGCGTAGTCAAAAAAAGATGAGGCTTCCAGGTCCTTGCCTGCATGCTCTCGTTCAGGCTCCGTCGATGCATCCCGGAAATTAGCGCCTCTAAAATCTGCTGGATCGAAACGACCACTATTCTTCTCGTAGTTCTTTAATACACGGGCCAGACTAGCGTAAATCGCTGTCAATTCCCATTGAGTGACTTCGTTGCCGCCCAGAATCATGGAAAGCCCATAATGATCTGCATTTCTATCCAAGGTAGAAAATCCAAGGCTTTTAAGTAGTTCATGAAATCGCTGATACCGATATTGTTGGAGCATCTTAACCGCTGGGATATTCAGAGAGCGGGCCAGAGACTTATCGGCTGGGACGGCGCCGTCAAAGCCCAAATCAAAGTTTTGTGGCGTATAGCCTCCGATCTGCGTAGGGATGTCTGGAATCAAGGTTTTTGGAAGAATCAGGCCATCCTGTAACATGGCCGCGTACAGCAGGGGCTTTAGGGTACTTCCCGGACTTCTTCTTGCGCCTATCATGTCCACATAGAACTCCTGTTCAGGATCCGCACTTTTACCTGTATTGCCCACGTAGGCCAGAACATTTCCGTTGTCTACATCGAGAACCAGCGCGGATGCATTCAAGATGCCATTAGCCGCGTTTTTAGCATGATGTCTCGAGACAATTCCGGTGACGAAATCCTGAAGCGGTCCGTCGATCGTGCTCCGGATTTTCGTGTTTGGCTGCGGTTGAGCCCGGCGGTCTAGCTTTTGGGATTCTTTTCTAAATTTTTCGAGCAAATGAGGTGCCCGTTGTGGGAGCGGGAGAGGTGCGGGTGGTATTTCTTCAAGTTTTGCCAATTTCGCCGTTTCCAAAGTGATCGCACCTCTTTCTGCAAGCCTATCCAACAACCTATTTCTCTTTTCCCGTAGTTTTACTCTATTTTTTCCAGGATGGATGAGCGACGGGGCATTGGGAAGCACGGCCAGCGTAGCTGATTCCGCCCACGAAAGCGTTTCTGGTGGGCGACCAAAGTATCTCCAGGATGCGGCCTCCAAACCGACGACATTGCCGCCGAAGGGTGCATTTGCCGCATACAAATTAAGGATCTTAGCCTTAGAAAAGTGCAACTCTAAACTTAAAGCCAGAACGGATTCGATCATTTTTTGATAAAGCGAACGAGGTTTTGCTCGACTCATGCGAATGACTTGCATACTCAAGGTGCTGCCTCCGCTGACGACTCGGTTTCCCCGAAAATTTTGCTGAACAGCTCTCAACATTGCCACGGGGTCTATACCCGGATGCCAGTAAAATCGTTTGTCCTCGAAATGGATCAAACAGGTTTTAAATTTTTCCGGAATGTGATCGGGTTCTGGAAACCGCCATTGGCCATCGGCAGCGATACCTGCACTCAGAAGTTTACCAGAGGCATCCTCGAGCACATAGGAAGTCGGTGCAGAAAACAAATCTCTCGGGAGGGCCAGGTAAAGAAAACAAAGCAATACACAGAAAGAGCAAATCCATATAATCCATGTTCTTTTGACCTGCATACTAAACGAAGCTTAGTGGTGGCAGCGATCACACAATCCGATGGCGTTCATTTCCATACTATTAATGGTGAATCCCTTTGGAACGCCGATTTGAGGCCAATTGACTGCTTCCAAACAAAAAATATCGTTGCAGGACGAACAGATGAAGTGCACATGCCGGTCATGGTGTTTCTGCTCGCTGCAGTTGCTGGAACAAAGCGCATAGGAGGCAGTCCCGTTGAGGTCAAGAATTTTATGCAAAATACCCTTTTCCTCGAAAGCTGTCAACGTACGGTATAGGGTGACACGGTCAAATTCCTTGCCCAGTTGCTTCTCCAGATCAGGCTGGGAGACAGCTGTGCGCTTGCTCGAAATCACATCCATGACATGCAGCCTGGGTTGAGTCACCTTCAAGTTTTTATCCCTCAGAAGAGCTGCGAAGCGATTTTTTTCTGCCAACATGTGCCATTCAGATTTTATCTCTGTTTTTTAATAATTTCAACAAATAATACTTCAAAGGGTTTTTATACTTCAGTTGCTTCCATGGACGGCTGCCGTGAGGTTTATGGAGAACTCTAGTCTGCGTTAGCAGGACATTTCTCAGGCCCAATTTCAGGGATTGATCAGAGAGAAAAGTGTCGTACCAATGCTTCGTGCTATCCAACTGAGCCAAATCATATTGGCGGAGGAGTCGGCTAGATACCAAAGTGCAACAAAAGCTGAGACTTTTCCTGGTGTCCGTGAACCCTTCGTCGGCGCGCAACTGCTTGAAACGGAGATACGGAAAATTAATCGCATCTTCCTCGTCCACCGTTACTGCGGCTAGCAACCCAATATTTGAATGCTTTTTGTAAAACGCAAGCATTTCTTTGAAGGTTTCTGGTTTCACTTCTACATCGGACTCCACAATAATCAGTGGCAGACTCGATTCGAGAGCCATTTTTTGGGCCTCGATCAAAACCAACTTATAGTTGGGCGAAGGATGGTCTGTCATATCCTCCAAATGAAACAATTCGAAGCCCAGTGCGGTTTTTTGGCCATCAAGCGCATTTTTAGTCGTTTGCGTACTGAAATCATTGAAGACCAGGTGCCTTACTGGGGCTTTACTTTCCCTTACGGAACGTATCGTTTGTAAAGTATTTGATAGTGAATCCTTTACCGGAGTTATAACTAATGCTTCGACCATATTTCTATTTGCACTACAAACTTAGGGAAAAAAGGGAGTCAATCCAAGGTCAAGGCCGTTTTGACAGTCCGTTTATGCACCTGAAGTTTCCTTTTGACACTTTAGTCTCATATAGCCGCTGATTTTCTTCCTGGGAGGTCCAGCTTTCGGGATGGTCCAAATGGTATTGAATGCAAAAGTGTTTGACGGACAGTACTTCATATCCCATACCTTTAAACCGCCAGACCAAATCATGATCCTCACCAATCGCGGGTCTCAAATAATCCTCATCAAAACCATTGATTTCGATCATTGCGTGCTTATAGCAGGAAAAGTTGCAACCCTTTATGCTGGATATGCCAAGTTTTTTGATAATCCATGCTGTAACCCCATTTAGCGGCATGTAGACCCCCTCTTCGACAAATTTACCCCCTTGCTTTTTGATTCTGGAAAAGCGTCTCAAATAGGAGTTTTGGAATTTCCTTAGTTTCCACAGCTTTAAAATTTCAGAATCTGCGGCCCCCAGCTTTACGCGCTTTCCTGCCAGGATTTTTTTTGGATGACTGAGCTTCAGGTGGTTTTCTACGAATTTTGTATGAAGGACGCAGTCGCCATCGATAAAAATCAAATAATCAGTCTTCGCCTGGAGGATTGCCTGGTTCAATGCTTGGTTTTTTTGCCATCCCCGATCTGATTGGGTCAGATGCCTGACCGGTACTCCGCCAATTGTCTTATAATCTGCAAGGAAATTGCGCATTTCTTCGCTTTCCCCATCTTCAGAAACAATAACTTCGTCTGGGATTCTGCTCTGTAACGGGAGGTTGTCCAATATTTCCTTCAGGAATGCTGTGTTTTTGTACACGGAGATAATCAGGCTGCAATTCACAGATTCCATCATTTAAAAATTTGAAACAATAAATAGTGTATGGGTGTTCTATCACATGTAAAGCTCAAATCTATGAAAAATACCGGTATTTCAACACTGATGGCTAAAATTGATCAGCAAGCGCTTGAACAATTAGGAAAAATGCTGTCCGAAAGGAAAATGACTATGGTTTTAGCAGAAAGCATGACAGCAGGGAGCGCCGCTGCTATTATCAGTCTAGATTCTTGCGCAGGAGATTTCTTCTTGGGTTCGCAAGTCGTGTACCACGACCAAATGAAAACCATGGCCCTCGGTATTGAAAAAGACTTCATTGACAAACATGGAGCAGTTTCATCTGAAGTGACTAGCGAGATGGTAAGTGCCTTGAGACGAAACTTCCCGGAGGCGGATCTTTGCATTGCAAATACAGGCTTCGCTTACGAATGTGACGATACGAGTGAGGAGAAGCCGGTAGGAACTGTGTTTGTTGAGTGCGCAACAAAAGCAGGAGGGAGGCTGGCTCAGACCTACCATTTCAAAGGCGATGTTGATCAAATTATCGCTCAGACAATCAATCAAATCATACATCTATCTTTGACCCTGATACAAAAATAGGGTTACCGGAAAACTCCGACAACCCTAAGTGTAGAAAATTATAGCGGTTTTCTTTTTTCTTTTGATCTGTGCTAGAAGAGTGAATTTAGGGAGTCGTCACCGGAATCACCCGACGCTGATCCATTTCCATCTCCGTATTGTAGCCCAATGAATCCCTCAGAGCCTGCAATTGTTCTAAGTTTCTATTCAATACGGGTACATGCTTTGCAGCATGCGCCTGTAGGTCACTGTCCCTTACATCTTTACTCGCGTCATCATAGAGATTTAAAAGCTCTCTATGCTGATCTATAATCGCATTGATGTAAGCTTGATCAAAGCGTTCACGGCTTTCCTCACGCAAATTCCTGATTCTCTCTTGCTTATCTTCACCGACGACCGGCGGCAAGCTGATCATCTTCTGAGAAGAAATATTGAGCAATTCGTCATTTATCTGTTCTGTGTCGCCTCTCAGAGTTTCTGAAATCGCCTTTAAGCGTTGATCTGTTAGGGATTCTTCCCCCATGCTGATGAGTTCATTTTCCGTCATGATCGCGTCCGCCGCTTTAACAGCAAAGTTTGCATCCGTTTCGATCACATGAGCGGTACTGTCATTTTGTTGTTTCGCCATATCCACGCTATCATTGCGTCCAGCCCGGTCGTTGTTACAGCCGGCAGTTGCTGCGATCAGCAGGGCGGATATGGAATACTGTATGACTGACTTTTTCATAATGTTTTGTTTAAATGAGCATTTACTGAAAAATAATTATTATATTGCAGTCTCTTTAATAAAATGACAAATAGAACAGAGAATTGTTTGGGTGGGTGTGCATTTTTATTTGTCAATATTCAATTTTTTAGCCTATTTATCAGGTCGATAGCACAATCATTCAAACATTTAATCAGGAAATTTGTCCTTATATAACAGATTGAAAAATTAAATGAACTATGGGAAAGACGATTATAGTCTCCAACAGATTGCCCTTGAAAATTTCAGAAGGGCCTGAAGGGCTGCGAATGACTCCGAGTGAAGGGGGGCTCGCTACGGGGCTATCTTCCGTGCACAATAAAGGAAACAATCTCTGGATTGGATGGCCAGGAATAATAGCCAGAGACGAGCACCAGAAAGATACCATTCACGCGGACTTGGCGACCAAGTCTCTTGTTCCCGTTTTCCTGTCTCAGGAAGAAATTACCGGCTATTACGAAGGCTTTTCAAACGAAGTCCTATGGCCTATTTTTCACTACATTTCAACTTATTCAAATTACGAACCAGACAATTGGGAGTGGTATAAGCGCGTAAATGAAAAGTTCAGGGACATCATCCTCGAACATGTCGGCCCTAAAGACGTGATCTGGATACACGATTATCAGTTATTGCTGCTACCCAGGTTGCTCAGAGAAGCGCTCCCTGATGCGACAATCGGATTTTTCCAGCACATCCCTTTCCCTTCCCAGGAGCTGTTCAGGTTGATTCCCTGGCGAAATGAATTATTAAGGGGAATGCTGGGAGCCGATCTCCTCGGTTTTCACACCTATGATGATGTGCGTCACTTCATGAGTGCAGCAATTCGGATCGCCGGTGCACATCAGCAGGCCAATAAACTAGAATACGAAGGTAGAACGGTTTATGTGGAATCTTTTCCCATTGGGATGGATGCGAAAAAATTCGCTGCTTTGCCGCAAACACCGGATGTGCAAAAACGCTTTAATCGTTTGAAGAACGCATTTTCCAAGCAAAGACTTATGCTATCTGTCGATCGACTGGATTATAGTAAAGGGATTTTGCAACGCTTGCAAGCCTACGAGTTGCTGTTGGAGGATCGGCCGGATTTGCGCAGAAAGATCACTTTATACATGATTGTTGTTCCCTCCAGGGACAACGTTCCTCAATATGAGGATCTGAAAAACAAAATCGATCGTGAGGTCGGACGTCTCAACGCCTTATTTGGCACCTACAATTGGCAGCCAGTTTCGTATTTTTACCAGAGTTTTCCAGTTGCTGAGCTGTCTGCCCTTTATTCCTTAGCAGATGTATGTCTAGTCACGCCCATGCGGGATGGGATGAACTTGGTTTGCAAGGAATATGTCGCAAGCCGAATAGACAATACGGGAGTTTTAGTACTCAGTGAGCTTGCCGGAGCGTCCCATCAGTTGGTTGATGCGATTATTGTCAATCCCAACGATCTCCACGAGATGAAAGCCGCGATGGAAGACGCCTTGAACATGCCGGAAGATGAAATGGAAAAGCGCATGTCGGCGTTGAGGCGTGTTGTGGAGCGATTTGATATTCATTACTGGGCGGATTCGTTTTTCACAAAACTCAACGATATCAAGCTCCTCCAACAGGCATCGAGAACAAAGCGTCTGGATCAGAAGCGTTCCACAGAAGTTATTGACCGCTACCTCAGCGCAAAAAAACGTCTTCTTCTGTTGGATTATGATGGAACCTTGGTTGGATTCAAGCGTGAGATTGACAAAGCGTCGCCCGATCCGGAATTATATAAAATTTTGGAACGACTGACCGACGACCCCAAAAACACCGTGATCATCATCAGTGGCAGAAAAATTGATAGCCTGGGTAAATGGTTTGGACATCTGCCTTTGGGATTGGTCGCAGAACACGGAGTTTGGAGCAAAAACAAAAATGAAAGCTGGAAATTAAAATCAGGGCTTTCAACTCATTGGCAGGACGAAGTCGACGAATTACTGATGGCCTTTGCCGACCGCACACCGGGAGCGATGGTCGAACGAAAAAGCCATTCTATCGCTTGGCACTATCGAAAAGTACATAAGGATCTCGGCCTCATCCGCTGCTCTGAGTTGATTGAAAGCCTGAGGGATTTCTCAGCAAGTTACGGGCTCCAAATCCTCGAAGGCCACAAAGTCATCGAAGTTCGAAATGCTGAGGTTTCCAAAGGAAGATCGGTCGCGAACATACTTCACCAGCACAATTATGACTACATATTTGCTGCAGGAGATGACCGTACGGATGAGGATACTTTTCTCGCGCTACCGGATGACGCGATCACGATCAAGGTGGGCAATGCCAATTCCCATGCAAAACTATTTGTGAAGCACTACGACGAGGTTCGTCGACTTTTGGCTCAATTCGGTAAAACGTCTTTACCTACAAAGCAGTCAGAAATAAAGGCTGATCTAATTTCATAGAAATACGGTAAGCGGCATTCATCAGTCCCACATGGCTATAGGCCTGTGGGAAATTGCCCCATTGGCTCCCGTCTTCGGCGTTGATATCTTCGCTGAAAAGGTTGAGCTTGTTGGCATATTTGAGAAGATTTTCAAATGTATCAATAGCTTCTTGTACCCGACCGACACAGGCCAACGCTTCGACGTACCAGAACGCGCAGATTAGGAAAGTTGCCTGTGGCCTGCCAAAGTCATCGTGATACCTATACCTGTAAAAGAGCCCATCATCTGTTTTGAGCACTTTTTCCAATGCCTCAAGATGATGTTTTGCGCGATCGCTGGCCGGATCGAGGTAGTTCATTAGGATAAGTTGTAAAGTACTTGCATCCAGAGACGGGCTATCAACGGCATTTGTATAGACCCGGCGATCCTCGTCATAGCAAGCTTCTATGTAGGCAACCGCCTTTTCTTTCAATTTGGTTGCGCGGTCTATGACGGACTGATCCTTTAGACTATGGCCAATCTTTATCGCAGCAGCACATCCCGCCCATTGGAATAGGTTGGAATAGCAATGATGACCGGAGAGATTTCTGAATTCCCAGATGCCAGCATCTTTTTCGTCGATTGTTGCTTCGATTTTATCCAATATGTAGTTTGCCCATAGCGACGAATCCGTTCTTTCTCTAAACACAAATCTGTAATCAGTATACAAAGGCAACAAAGCGATCATTGCCTGGCCGTGAACGTCGTTCTGTATGTGTTCAAAGGCCTGATTGCCCACCCTTACGGGTTGATTGCCCATATAACCCGACAAGTGCTTCATTTCTACTTCCGTCAATTCGGATTTCCCATGTATGCTGTACAGGGGTTGTATGCGGGAATCTTTACTTTGGGTGATATTGTTTATATAGTTGGCATAGAGCTCCATTTCCTCAAATTGACCAATGTGGTTGAGCGCAGTAATCACGTAGTAGCTATCTCTCAGCCAGCAAAATCGGTAGTCCCAATTTCTACCGGAGCCGGGAAATTCTGGAAGACTTGTCGTGCTGGAGGCAATGATTGCCCCTGTGTTTTCGTATTGGTGAATCTTGAGGGTCAGCGCAGAACGGATGACCATCTCTTGATGGAAAGGTGCGATGGAGGACCGCTTGATCCAGTTTCTCCAGTAGTGGAGCGTTGCCTTCAGATAGTGCTCTGCTGTTTCACGGAGAGGTGCATTCAGCTTCCCGTCATACGTGAGCACCAGGAATTTGGTGCGTTCGAGGGTAAGGGGCTCGTCCAAAAAGAAGTGATCCATCGGAACGTTGGTTTCCAGATTCATCCTTTCCTTTCCGTTTACAAACGTTAAGGATAGACTATCGCGGCTCATATCATAGGTAGTTCTGCCGTAATCCCCTTTGGGCGAACACCGTATTTTGATTTTCGGTCGACCGGACAGGGGCTCTATCATACGGATCAGCATCAAGGGTTTGAAAAACTGATCGTGTACTTGAAATCTCGGAGCAAAATCTGTGATTCTATACCGCCCTTCCTCTGTAGTGATCTCGGTTCTTAGGACACACGTGTTTTCCACATAGTATTGCCGGCTCGAATACTCACCTTCTGGCTTTATACTAAATTCTCCACCTTTTTCCTCATCGAGTAGTGATCCGAAGACAAATGAGCTGTCAAAGTAGGGCCAACACATCCATGAAATATTGGTATCATCGGAAACGTGAGCGATAAAAGCGCAGTTTCCAATGATACCACTTTCGTATGTATGTCTCATGCTCTGGCGAAGACTTCTATGATCCGCTTATTAAAAGCAGGTAAATCATCCGGAGACCGGCTTGTTATTAGGCCCTTATCGACCACAACTTCGGAGTCTTCCCACTGAGAACCTGCATTGATCAGATCCTTACTGATCGCTTTGACCGATGTCATCTTGCGATGTTTCACTAAATCAGCGTCGATCAACACCTGCGGACCATGGCAGATGGCAGCGATAGGCTTTCCTGCGTCCGCAAAATCCCGGACAAAACGTAGTGCTTTTTCGTTTGTCCGCAATTTGTCGGGATTGATAACGCCGCCCGGGATGAGCAGCGCATCGTATTGGTCGGCCCTAGCTAGGTCAAGGGATTTATCGACTGGAAACTTTTCGTTCCACTCATCTCCACTTTTGGACCTTACCTCCTTTTGCTGCGGAGAAACGATATGCACCGTTGCTCCTGCGAGTTCCATAGCGTCCTTGGGACTTGTCAATTCTATTTCTTCAAAGCCGTCTTCGGTGAGTATGGCAATGGTCTTGTCTCTCAATAAATCCAAGTGCTTTGCAGATTCTTGCATGTCGATTTTTATTTATTTTTTTCCAAATCTCTTAGTTGTTTCACCTGATTATGTGCCGCTAAAAGCTCAGTCTTTTGTTTTTCCAAAAGTGAACGAGTTTCTAAAGGGAGGGAGGTGTCATCTAGCGCTTCTTGATAGGCCTTCTGAGCAGCGTCCTCGCCAAATTCGCAGCTTTCCAACATCGCTTTACGATCGTCGCCGCTAAAAAACGATTTTACGTCCATCCATGCTCTGAACACCTTTCCACTGTGGGTGGTCTTGTCTGCATTGTCCGGATCCCAGGAATTGATGTGCGACTCCAGATCAGATTTTAGAGATTCACTCTGTTGCTTAAACTCGCTGAACAGCGTTTTAAGATCCATTTCGCCTTCTCCGACGTCTTTTATCGCCCTTTCATAACCCTGGATTCTATCATTATTGATCTTAATTAGTCCTTCAACGACATTGTGTGCATTTGTTTGATTTTCCATTTTTCTAATTTTTATTTGTTATCACCATCAATTATTACATCCAATTACATAAAAAAGAAGAAGTATATGGCTAGCAGAACGCCTATGGCGATCATTATAGCCCAGTGTATAGCCAAACCAGCCGGCTCATCGTTCTCTTCTGTAACTACCTCCTCGGGGATATTGCGCTCCGGATGAACTTCATCATACTCGTGCATTATCTCGGGCCCCCTCTCGCTCCTAGATTCGTGGATCGCAGGGTCAGGTAAGGGCTGTTCGTCCTTAAATCTGTTTTTTGGCTCTAAATTTTCATGTTCGTTTACCATAATGAGCTCCTTTTTGATATTATATAGTACAATCAAGGGCGGGCTTTGTTCATTCATTTGAAAAAATATTTTCCAATTTGGGGATTTTTGCCTATCTTATCGGCATCGCGTTTTTGCGAATTCAATGGGGAAAATCCTAAGGCCTAATACCAAAATCCAAACTTTTGGTCAGCCAACTTTTCTGTACTATGGTTTAACAAAATTAAAATTAGATGATCAAATCCGAAATGAAGTACCGTGCTTATCAAGTTCACAATTTTCGCAATATTCCACAGCTTGCTGCATTGAGTGAACATGAAAAAATGAATATAGAAATTGTAGGGAACGTATTTCCATTTAAGGTAAACAACTATGTCATAGACGAACTAATCGATTGGAACAATTATTCGTCTGATCCTATTTTCAGGCTGACCTTTCCCCAAAAGGATATGCTTCTGGAAGAAGATTTCGACACGATGAAGATGGCGCTCCAGGAGAAGGTGGACAAAAGTTCCCTTAAACTTATCGCAGACTCCATACGAGCCAAACTGAATCCGCATCCAGCAGGTCAGATGGAACTGAACGTCCCTGAATATCAAGGTGAAAAACTGCACGGCGTACAACACAAGTACGAGCAGACTTTGCTCTTTTTCCCTAGCTCTGGTCAGACTTGCCACAGTTATTGTACTTTCTGCTTTAGATGGGCACAATTCGTGGGAATGGACGGACTCAAGTTTGCCGCCCGAGAAACCGAGCAACTGATGGGATATTTAGAGGAACACCAGGAAGTTACCGACATTCTTTTCACAGGAGGCGATCCTATGATTATGAGTTTCAAGGTTTTCAGCCAGTACATAGAGCCCTTCCTAAATCCAGAAAATAGAACCAATATTCAAACCATTCGCATAGGAACGAAGGTGCTAGGCTTTTGGCCCTATAAGTTCTTGACCGATAAGGACGGAAAGGAATTCCTCGCCCTCTTCAAAAGGATAGTGGATAGTGGCATCAATCTATCCTTCATGGCGCATTTCAATCATGAAAATGAGCTAAAGACACCTGCAGTGAAAGAAGCGGTCCGTCTGATCCGGGAAACGGGTGCACAAATCAGGACGCAATCCCCCTTGATAAAAAACATCAACGACGACGCAGACATGTGGGCGAGAATGTGGCGGAAGCAGGTCAACATGGGAATGATTCCCTATTATATGTTTGTAGAAAGAGACACGGGTGCGAGGCACTATTTCGATGTGCCTCTGGAAGAAACCTGGACCATATTTCAGAAAGCTTACCAACAGGTTAGCGGAATCTGCCGAACGGTTCGCGGTCCGAGCATGTCTTGCACCCCGGGCAAAGTCCAGATTCTTGGAATCAACGAAATACCGATCAACGGGCAGATGGAAAAAGTCTTTGTATTGCAGATGCTTCAAGGCCGGGACACCGATTGGGTCGCTCGACCCTTTTACGCCAAATACGATCCCGATGCGCGTTGGATGGATGATTTGGTGCCTGCTTTTGGTGAAAAGTTTTTCTTTGAAGAAGGTTTAGAGGAAATCTATGAAGAAGCAGGATTTGAATACGAATCTGCGTAACCTGATTCCCTATAAAATCAAAAAGAGACCGCCGCTATGGTGGTCTCTTTTTTTTGTTTCGTGGAGCCGGAGGGATTCGAACCCTCGTCCAAACATGGTATGATTTACGCTTTCTTCATGCTTAGCTGCTGTTAGATTGTCAGGAAAGGGAAGGTCAGAAGCTCACCTATACCGTATTCCTTATTCGCTGTTTCTCGTCGATGCGGCGCGACATCACATCAACCAGTTCCGTATTTCGATGCCCCGGTTGCTAAAGCTACAGAACAGAACTCTAGCGGGACAAAAGCTAAACTAATTCTAAATTAGGCAGCTAAGGCGTAGTTGTTTTCGCCATTTAAAAGGTTGAAAGTTCAGATTTAAGTGCTATACTCACAACGCACTGCATGCTTACATAATCATCTCCACCCTGTCAATTCCGGTCGGCCCCGAAATTGTATAGTCTCAGAAATGACCACATAGTACAAATATAAGAATTTTATTTGTTAATTTTTAACATTGTTTATTTTTTTCGGATACTGACGGCCTGCTTATGTCCCTGAAGTCCTTCGAGCTCCGCCAGAGTTTCGACGACTGGGCCAATTCTTTCCAAGCCTTCTTCGCTCAGTAGTTGGAACGTGATTTTTTTGACAAATGAGTCCACAGAAACTCCCGAATGGGTTTTAGCAAACCCGCCAGTTGGCAGGGTATGGTTAGTGCCCGATGCATAATCACCCACACTTTCCGGAGCATGGTGCCCCATAAACACGGACCCCGCATTTTGTATTGACCGAAGGTGATTCTGACAATCGTCCAGTTGAATCATTAAATGTTCAGGCGCATAGGAGTTGGAAAAGGCAAAACATGATTCCAGATCTTTGGCTAGGACAGCGTAAGAATTTTGAAGCGCTTTGCGGGCGATGGCCGCGCGAGGCAGTTGTTCGATCTGCTTTCCCAATTCCGTGTTCACCGCCGTGATGAAGGCTTCGGAGGTAGAAACCAGAATTGCTTGGCTATCAGCACCATGCTCGGCTTGGGCCAATAAGTCTGCCGCGGCATAGGAGGGATTCGCTGTATCATCAGCAATGATGAGCACCTCAGATGGACCCGCAGGCATGTCAATCGCTACATTTGCAAGCTGTTGGACGAGCATTTTCGCCATAGTCACGTATTGATTTCCAGGTCCAAAAATTTTATTTACTTTAGGGATGCTTTCCGTACCAAACGCCATGGCAGCGATAGCCTGAGCACCACCCGACAAGTAAATTTTATCGATCTGCAATAGTTGAAGGCAGTAGGCGATGGCAGGATTGAGGTGGCCGCCAGCCGGAGGGGGCGTACAAACGACAATTTCCTTGCAGCCCGCGATTCTTGCAGGCACGCTCAGCATCAGTAGGGTGCTAGGCAACACCGCGGACCCCCCCGGTACATAGAGTCCGACCTTTTCAATAGGTCGCATTTCCCTCCAGCACACCACCCCGGGCATGGTTTCGACCTTACGTTCCTTTTTGGTTTGTACTGAGTGGAAGCTATAAATATTTGAAAACGCAATTTCTAAGGCCCTGCAAGCCATTCGGTCCAATTTTCCTGCCGCCAAAGCGATGACATCTTCACCGAGAACCAACTCGTCTGGCGAATCCTTATCAAACTTCTGAGCCAATTTTTTAAGGGCCCGATCCCCCTCTGATTTCACCTGATCAAGGATTTCAATCACCTGACCTTCGATTTCTTTATTCACATCTGAATTTCTTGCGACCAGCGATTCCAGGTCAGCTTCTGTCATCTTTTCGTATTCTACTACCC
Source organism: uncultured Sphingobacteriaceae bacterium (assembly GCA_964401685.1). GTDB lineage: Bacteria > Bacteroidota > Bacteroidia > Sphingobacteriales > Sphingobacteriaceae > DASRQK01. The sequence goes on along the minus strand of CAYNZH010000012.1, from coordinate 5,342 downwards.
GTAACATACTTTCTGTTTGTAAGGTTAAAGAATCAGCTTCTCCACAGGTATCACCATGATATCCTGCGCGCCCGCTAGTTTTAGCTGGTTGATTTTTTCCCAAAAATCCTTTTCCGAAATGGCGGTATGTAAAGCAACCCAACCTTCTTCTGCAAGTTCCACAATAGTCGGACTTTTGAGTCCGGGAAGTAGCTTGACCACCTCCGGGACGTTGACTTTTTTGACATTCATGATGACGTATTTTGTCTCAGCCGCTTTTAGCACAGATTGAATGCGCTGCAGCAGATCTTTTACAAGAGGGTGCTTTCCGACGCCTTCCTTGCCTATCATGACCGCCTCGGAATCAAATACATTTATAAACGGCTTCAATCCGTTACTTCTAAGCGTCCCGCCTGTCGATACAATATCAAAAATTGCGTCACTCATACCTAAGCTTGGTGAAATTTCTACCGAACCAGAGATCGTCCGTATATCCGCATTAAGATTGTTTTCTTCGAGAAACCGTTTTAAAATAGTAGGGTAGGAGGTCGCAATTGACTTATTTTGTAGATCCTCCACGCGGTGGATATCACTCTTATTTGGGATCGCTATTTTTAGCTGGCACCGGCCAAAGCCAAGCTTCTGCAAATGCGTCACCGGTAAGTCTTTTTCTGCAATTACGTTTTCTCCGACAAATCCTATGTCTGCAATTCCTTCGTGCACGTATTCCGGGATATCATCATCTCTCAGGAACAATATCTCCATTGGGAAATTGTATGCACTGGATATCAACGAGCTTTTATAATTTTCAAATTTGATTCCGCAATTTTGAAGTAACTGAATAGATTTTTCGTTTAGCCTGCCCGATTTCTGGATGGCAATCTTTATTTTTTCCATGAATGGTATTTTGAAAAGTAGAAAATTAAATAAATAATAAAGTCCGGGGGAAGAGGTGTTTCACGTAGAGACACAATTATTTTATATCGCCGAGGTGGCGATGGTTAAAATGCTTGTGATGCGCAAAACTTAGGTGCATGTGGACGTTACTTATTTAATGTTGCTGCAAAATTAGCAGTATTTTTCATACATTCAAAAATTCATGGCTTAATTTATACTTTTTTCCTGGTAAAGATACGATTACGCCTTTTAGTTCGAGATCCAAGAGAATTTTTGTGACCCTGCCGATATCCTTTGGGTTTTCGCCGATGATCTCCTGGTGGCCCATATTGCCGTGTTGAATCAGCGCATTGACTATAGTGAGCTCCTCCTCAGCTAATTCTGGAAGTGCAGTGGGGTAGCCTGACTGCGTTTGCTTAACCGACCAATTCATAAGGAGTGCGATGTCCTCTGCCGATTCCACTAAAGCCGCTTTATTCGTTTTAATTAGTTCATTGCATCCCCTGGAATACTTTTGGAACAAATGACCCGGAATTGCCGCTACGTCTCTGTGATAATCATTGGCGAGTCGTGCGGTGATCAGCGCCCCGCCCGACTCTGCTGCTTCGATGACTAGGGTAAGGTCCGCAAGACCAGCGATCAGCCGGTTTCGTTTGGGAAAATTAGGCGAGATAGGGGCCGTTGCATAGGTAAACTCTGTCATTAAGCTTCCTTTTTCTCCTATCAACCGTGCCAAATCCCAATGCTCCTGTGGATATACCATACTCAGGCCATGCCCCAGTACAGCGACCGTGTCCATACCGGCATTTAAGGCTGCCCTGTGCGCAACACCGTCTATGCCTGATGCCAAGCCACTGATGATGACAGGATCTAAATATTGTAAATCTTGTACGATTTGATTGCAGACTTTAATTCCATAGTCGGTTGCATTCCGAGTCCCTACCACACTTATTATTTTCCTATCTTCCATTTGCGTACGGCCCTTCTGGTATAAAAGCAATGGTGAATCGGGACACTCTTTCAACCGAGAGGGATATTTGGGGTTCTCAAACGAAATAATCTCGATACCTCGGTTTTGAATAAATCGCAGCTCGCGCCTAGCGTCATTAAAGACTGCCGGATTCCTAAGATTATCGTAAATCTCATTACCAACCAAACCTAATATGCCGAATAAGTCGGATTTCTTGGCCGCGAAAATTCCAGACGAGCCCTCAAACTCCGCGATAAGTTTTTTCCCTATGTAAGGACCAATGCCTCTTACAAACCCAATTGCTATATCATGCGTTACATCCATATCGACAAAGTTAAATATTACCGGTGAAATAAACAAGAATGACCGCTAGAAAATTTACTTCCAAGAAATAAATTCTATTCACACTGCGATTCGCAGATAATTTGATATCTTTGTCCAATGAAAAATATTGATCCGTTTGATATTGATATTTTCGGAAAGACTTATGCAGTTTTTCCCGAAGAAGATGGGACCTATGCGATATTCAAGGATGGGAAAGAGTATTTGATCATTCAAAAAGATGAAGGGACGCAATGGATTAAGTTGGACCCGAAGACCGGGCTACCTTTGTTTGGCCTTGATGAAGAAGTGAATTTGTTGGGTCAGGAGATCACACGTGTTCGAGGTGACAAATAAAGTGCCGGAAACCCTTGCAAAATGCGTATAAATATATACCTTTGCATTCCCAATCGCAAATAGGAGAGGTGTCCGAGTGGCTGAAGGAGCACGCTTGGAAAGCGTGTGTATCGCAAGGTACCGTGGGTTCGAATCCCACTCTCTCCGCCAAAGCAACTATTACCCCGCATTAGCGGGGTATTTTTGTTTCCAGGGAGCGAGCCAAGCGCAGCTTGGGCGAGCGAATGAGGAAACAAAAATGGACGTGAGCGCAGCGCACGTACTAGTTGCTTTGAAGCCTCCCCCTAACGGGATCGCCGGAGCTAGCGTTAGCGAGCGGAGGCAATCCCACTCTCGAATGATTCTAGCGAGCCAAGCGCAGCTTGAGCGAGCGAAAGAGGAAACAAAAATGAACGTGTGCGCAGCGCACATAATAGTTGTTGTAGCCTCCCCCCAACGGGATCGCCGGAGCGAGCGTTGCTAATTGTAAAGATAGTAGTTTTGTGTGGCACCTGCAAGGGCTTTCCGTAATACCCATCAGCCAATATTATGATTCAATTGGCTATTTTAATGCTTTTACTTCAAATCGGTGGGTTCCCACGCTACTTTAGGGTACTGATTGGTAATTATATCTATTATATTGTCAGAATTGCATATTATTAGATGCATAAGTGACCAGTCGTCAAAAATTCCCGAACTTTCTTCTTGAAACCACTTTAGATAAGAAGAGTCAGTGGTGGTACTAAAGGTATTCCTTAAGTCAATTTGGCTTAACGTTTTGAGTCTGCCCGCTTCCTGAACAACACGGTAAGCCAGCACACCTTCAAACTTTATCTTAAGGACAATATTAGGAACTTCAAAACTCTTTAACGAAATAGTTAATCGACTTCTTTCATTATACAATTCGAAAAAATACAAACCAGTAGATAGATTCTCAAGTGGTTCCCAAGCTGTATATTTACCAAACTCCATATTAACTATATCTAATTTTAGTTTCTGAATGCTGATTATTAGGGATGTATACTTCTAACGTTGGCCTACCATCGCTGCTTTTATTTCTAACATTTACCGTTTTCCCATCAGCAGTTTTACCTACCCTACCATTCGGAATAGGTCTTGCTGTTCCTCGTACTACAAGATCATCAAAGCCCTTGTTGGCCTGCTCAATTCCACCTTCTCTGTTATAGACGTCAATACCTATAGCCTTGTGGTTTTGGGCGATTACCTTAAAAGGCCTCCTGGTAGATCAGGACTAGACCGAAAATGATGCAGAAAATAGCACCAAAATAAATCCCGATATCATTACCATATCTACTCCTATAACCTCTCTTGGTCCTGCACGTGACCCGTTGACAGCGCTCCATCACTGCGCTGCTTGCTGTCCAAGGCGTCGTAGGTGTAGCTGACCGAGGCGCTGGTCTATACGCGCTTGGCAGGGGATTAGCGACGAACTACAAAAACAATCCGATTTTTTCTAAAAGGCCTCCTGATAGATTAGGAACAGACCAAACAGAATACAGCCGATAGCCCATATATATAACACAATACCATTACCAAGTCTACTTTTATATCCTTTACTTGTTGCGTTAATCATATGGATTAACAACCATATTCCAAATATAAGAATACCTAATCCGCTAAAAAGTATTAACCAGCTTTTCATAGCTTACTTGTTTTTATCTATATCTTCTTCCTTGACTATATTTTTCTTGGGCCGTAGGGATAATAGTCCTGCTGCTGATGCAACATAGAATAAAACGCACATACTCACCCATCGATGGGATTATCAAAGATACTAAACTGAAGAACGTCATTGCAATTTAGGGATAAAAAAGCCCATTCCGATGAACTAGTGGGTTAGATGTCTATTGATAAAAAAGGTGCTAAGGTACCAACTGATACCCATCTTCACCTTTCCCGGCTTTATTTAACATATTCATGTATTCCTTATTATCAAGAGGAACATAAAACAGTTGCACCGATTGCAGGTCATCATCTACATTAATGGATTTTTCTTTCGGAAAAAAAAGATATAGCGTGTCGTTATTGAATCTATAAATGAAAGGAGCTAGTCCCTTGATTCCTCCAACAGTATCTTTCCTGCTCTTCAGCCTATCCCGATTTTTGGACACAATTGTATATTGATTGTCGTCCGTCATTCCCCAATTCAAAGTGTTAACGTAGATTTTCTCACCTTGGCTAGAGACCAATTCTGTGCTACGAAATGTGTCATGCACATCGATGCACCCGACAAATAAAAGCGTCGCTATAACAACGCATAAATAACCAAATCTATCTATTCTTAGCATAATTAATACCCTGTAATATTCTTCTTCCTGAATATTCTTGTTCACCATAATACGGAGCAGATCCAAAAGACTTCCCAAACAACATTATTAATCCAATATTTTTCATAGACAGCTGCCCTTGTTGATACGCTCCGGCCAATTTCATGTACGTCAGACTTTATATCAAAATCACCATACAATTTCGTTTGTTCCATCGTAACTGTAAGGTCCTGATTTTTTGCTTTCCGGTTGAGATTAACTATCACTCCATCCCAATCACCCACTTGTAAAAGACCATCTTCTTTTGACGGATCAAAAATTATTCGGCCTGAGCCTTCTGTATTCCCTGGTGCAATAAATTCATCCCAGAACTCCGTCGCTCCCATATTTTTCCCATTAGCACTTAGACCATATCTTTCTCGCCTTCTAACGAGCTGAGCTTTTGTAACGGAAGATCCATCCGCATTTGTTCCATGACGATATACACTAAGATCATTATCATCGAAAACTGCAATAACATTGCCTTCCTCATCCGTATGAGTTGACCATGG
>CAYNZH010000011.1:0-60949 GCA_964401685.1 uncultured Sphingobacteriaceae bacterium | reverse complement strand
GGTATTCAGCTGCCCATCATGGTTATGAGTCCAGATCCGGCGTCCTTTGATAGCCTCGTGAAGTATGACCTGGAGCCGGAATTATATAGTCAGGAAATTCTCGACCACTGGCTCGCCTGGCTCCGTCATCAGGGAATAAAAAATTGGCCAGTACACTTGAAAATCGATACCGGTATGCACAGATTAGGTATTCTGCCCCAGGACCTACCCCAGGTAATTGAGACGCTACAAGGGCAGCAGAACGTTGTCGTCAAAACGGTGTTTTCCCATCTCGCAGGGTCAGGGGATATTCATTTGGATGATTTAACCCGCAAACAGCTGTCACTTTTCGAGGCAGCCGTCAACCAGCTCCGAGCTGCGTTACCCTATAAATTTCTGACTCATCTTGCCAATTCGGACGCTATCGACCGATTTTCGGAGACACACCTAGACATGGTAAGGCTAGGTATCGGCCTTTATGGGTATGGAAATGCCGTGCAACTGAAAACACAGGTTACCCAGGTCAAAAATCTGGTTGCAGGTGAGAGTGTTGGCTATGGTGCGCGAGGCAAAATTGTCCGAGATAGTCAGATAGCAGTCGTAAGAATTGGGTATGCCGACGGCTACGATCGCCGTTTTGGAAATGGCATAGGGCGCATGCTTATCAACGGCAGCGAGGTTTCCACGATCGGTGATGTCTGTATGGACATGTGCATGCTGGACGTTACCGGTCTACAGCCGCAGGTACGCCCAGGCGATGAGGTGCTTGTTTACCCGAATTTGACCGAACAGGCCCGACAAATCGGGACCATCCCCTACGAATTGTTGGTCAGTATTTCACAACGCGTCAAAAGAGTGTATCTTTACAGCTAGATTTGTCTTATTTAGCACGTATACTATGAAACAGAAAACCTGGCGACTGCTCCTGTCTTACTTGATCAAAGGCATACTGGTCGTTGTCCCGCTCGCGGGAGCGTTGTTTTTGATTGTCTGGATAGTTTCCAGCATAGACGAGGCACTAAATATCAGTACCTGGCTCTGGCCTGATGATACTGGACGCGCAATCTACGTACCCGGTCTGGGTATATTGGCGGTGGTCGTTTTGCTCATTCTGGTCGGGATGATCTTTACAAGTGTCGTCACCGAACCCATTTATCAGTGGCTAAACCGACTTTTCAACCGAATTCCTCTGTTCAATACGTTGTATTCCTCGATCAAAGACTTTACCGAAGCCTTTGTCGGCGATTCTAAGAAATTCAATGAGCCGGTGCTGGTCACGGTAAACGGAAGCGGTCTGAAAAAGATCGGATTTCTGACGCAAAGGGACTTGAGCAAAATCGGTTTGGAAGGGGAGGTGATGGTGTATTTTCCCTATGCCTACTCTTTTGCAGGCCAGGTGGTCATTGCCAAAGTCGAGCATGTGAAACTCTTGCCCATCAGTGCAACTGACGCCATGAAACTGGTGGTGTCCGGCGGCGTTAGCGGTTTGGATGAATGACCCGGCAGTGTATCACGATAAGTGACTCTGAGTGGTCTCGGCAAAAGTACAGGTGATCGTCCACACCCTCTTCGATCCGGTGTTTTTTTCTCAATTCAGCGGGGGAAATGGGGAAATTCTTACTGACTACGACGGCCCGCTCGTGGGGTGGGTGACTTTTCTTAAATTGATTGTAGGATTCTACCTGTTGAATTTCAAGGGTTTTGCCTGGGAAAGCGGGTTCAAGTCTGCGCGAAGTGTACAAATGGGTATTCGGATGCAGCTTATCCAGTTCAAATCGCCGTGCCGTAGTCTTGTAAGCTCCTGCCTTGAGAACCGCCGCATCTGGCTCGTATAAGTAGTTGAGTGGCACACTGAAAAAAGGTTTCTCAACCCTTTCCTGCTCCCTGGTGAATGTAAAAAAGTATTCTTCTTCGTTTTTGTCGGATTTCAGGCAGGCAATATGAATTTGCGGTTCGCCTTTAAAGGCATTCTTCAGGACAAAAAGAACCTCCTTGCACTCATTATCCAGACTGACTACATGTACCTCACTCACCTGATCCAACCGCTTTAAGGCGGCCTCGATGTCCAGCATGGGTGCTGCTTTTATCATGAGTATAGGGCAGATTTCCAGCAATTCCCTATGCACGGCTATAGGATTGGGGAGGGTTTCCTCCAGTTTGAAAGTGCGGGCGTGTTGAATCCTCCGCGCGGGATCTATGAAAATGGCACTTTTGCGGAGGGCCCGTCGGTGCGAAGCCGATTGGGATTTTTGTGCCAGTTGCTGTATGAATTCGACTCCGTCGCCGGGGAAAACACCTAAGTTGAAGGCTTTTAGCTGAAGGCTGTTGTGATCTACAATTGCAGCCAAAGCCGGATTTATCTCACAGTACACGACTTCCGCTGCTTGCAGGGAGAAATAGTAGCTATCTACACCAAATCCACCCGTAAGATCAAAGATTTTCGCAAAACCTTGGAAAAGTCGACTCTTGTATCGGGCTGTGGCTTCCGAGGAACACTGTTCCAGTGCTAAGCGCGAAGGAAAATATATACCCGGGGTCGAGTTCCAAAGGGGAAGTTTGTGCCTGCTGCGTTGCCATCCGTCCAGCTGCTCGGCCAGTTCGCTCGAAGAAATCCCCTCGAATGGACTTTTCTTTAACGCCAAATCACTGGGAGACCAGGCTCTGTGCTGTTCAAGAAACTCTTGGACGTCAGGAGACAGCAGTTTTTTGTTCATAATTCCAGAGAAATGTTGATCCACTCATGATCAAAATTCGCTTGATACTGACGATAAAAGTTCAGGGCTGGTTCGTTCCAGTCCAGCGCCTGCCAAACCATGCCCGAATAGCCCCGCGACTTACACAGGGCAATGGTATGCTCGAACAATTGCTTGCCTATGCCTCTTCCTCGCATGGATTCGGTGACGATGATGTCCTCCAGGTAGAGCCGGCGACCCTTCCAGGTCGAGTAGCGGATGTAAAACAGGGAAAGTCCCACCACTTGTGGTGCCGAATCCCTGTGCAGTTCTGCCACAAATGCTTCCCATACAGGCTCGGGACCAAAACCACTATCCAAAAACTCCTCCATGGTCACCGTCACCGCGTCGGGCTGCTTTTCGTATACCGCAAGCTCCCGGATCAAATCCATCATCTGGGGCGCATCCTCCGGCGCGGCTTTTCGAATCTTTATAGGCATGCTTTCATCCATGTTGTCAGGGTTTGGGGCGATGACCAAAGAGTGTACTGCCGAGGCGGACCATAGTGCTGCCCTGCTGTATCGCGAGTTTATAGTCGGATGACATACCCATAGACAAGGTGTCAAAGAAAGCTTCCTTCCTGAAAAAGGACGTTTTGATCCCCTGAAATAGGTTGTGGAGCTCGTAAAATTCCTCATTGATGACTTTTTCGTTGTCAGTGTTGGTCGCTATGCCCATGAGGCCGCGGATCCGTACGTTTTTCAACTGGGTGAACTCCTCATCCCTGAGCAATTCGATCACTTCGGCGTGGTCGAGACCGAATTTGCTTTCCTCATCAGCGATGTGAATCTGCAAAAGACAGTCGATGACCCGGTCATGCTTGGCCGCTTGCTTGTCGATTTCCTTCAACAACTTGAGGCTATCCACAGCGTGTATCATCTCGATGAAGGCCGCAATGTATTTGACCTTGTTTCTTTGCAGATGCCCGATTTGGTGCCAGCGGATGTCGTCTGGTAGTTGCTCCCGCTTTTCCACGAGTTCTTGAACCAGGTTTTCACCAAAATCCCGGTGTCCGGTCTCATAAGCCTCTAGAATCTCCTCTGGCGACTTGGTTTTGCTCACTGCGATTAGCTGCACTCCCAGCCGTCCGATTTCCTCTTTTATCTTCTCAACATTCTGTTTTATGCCCATGAATATAATTTTAATTCACAAATCTAATAAATGACGGGGGATTCTGCAATCCGGATGGGTTTTTGTAATTTTGTAAAAAATTGGAAATGTATAGTCGCGTACTCGGATTTTTCCTGCTAATACTGATTTTCCTTAGCTCTTGTGGCGATGGCGTCCCCAAGGAGGTGCTAGAGCCCAAAGAGATGGAAGCCTTGCTTGTGGATATACATTTGATTGATGGGCAGCTTTCGCATTCGCCTATTGACTCGGCGCGTATGATGCTTATGGCCAAATATCAACAGGCTTTTCGCTACCATGACACGGACTCTCAGCAGTTCAAGGCGAGTTTGGCTTATTATGCCAGCCGTCCTGGCCAGTTTAGGGCGATGTATGAGAATGTCAACCAGGTGCTTGTCGATCTTTTGCAAGTGGAACAGGATAAGATGGCGGCGGCCTATCGTGAGCGAGTCATTTTGGATTCCATCGCGGCTGCCAGACACAGCGACAGCCTGAGGCAGGTATCTTTTTATGCCAGAGATTTGATGAACAAGAGGGATTTGCTGTTCAGGCAGGAGGCGGATAGCACGCGGGACAGTTCGGTTCCCTTTAGTTTTGAGCGTTATTCTACGGATATATTCGAATCTTTGCACTTATGGAAACTCCGCTTCCCGGATTATTTTTCCGGAGAACCGAAGGGCGATTCGGAAACCAGAGACACGGTATTGTTCAATCCTCAATTGAGACCGCGGACGGAGTCGGGAGATATTTATGATTATTAATTGGGTCAAATGATTTTTCCTACGAATACGGTTGACAAACTTGGTTTTACAGAAATTAAAGCCCGGATAGAGGAAAAATGCCTCAGCGAGGCTGGTGCAGAGTTGGTTCGGAAAATTGCGCCCCAGTATCGCTTTGAACAGATCGACAGGTTTCTGAGACAAACACAGGAGTTCCAGAACTTGCTCGTGCATGACGCGCCGCTATCGGTCGAGCCCATGTTTCCCTTGCTCCCGCTGGTGGAAAAAGCCCGGGTGGAGGGCAGTTTCCTGAGCGAGGACGAGTTTTCAGATCTTTATGCAACGGTAAAAAACGTTCTCGGCATTTTGCGATATCTGGGCGAAAGGGCTGAGCAGTATCCCCAACTACACGACATGATACAGGGGATCGTGGCCGAAAGGGATATAGTCTCAGATATAGCCCGGGTTCTCGATGAGAAAGGCAAGATCAGAAACGACGCATCGCCTGAATTGGCGTCTCTCACGGAGCAGATTGCCCGGGCCGAACAGGACGTCCACAAACGCCTTGCTCAGGTTTTCCGACATGCACAGCAACAGGGCTGGACGGCCGACGGAAATCTCACCGTAAGGGATGGCCGCCTTTGTATCCCCGTGCTGGCGGAAAATAAACGTAAAATCAAGGGCTTTGTCCACGACGAATCGGCTAGTGGTCAGACTGCATTTATAGAACCCGAAGAAGTATTTCAGCTAAACAATAGGCTGAGGGATCTAAATTTTGACCGGCGCCGGGAGCTGGTGCGCATTTTGACTGCGCTGACAACTAAGATTAGGCCCTACTTGCAGGTGCTGGCAGACTATCATCATCTGCTCAAGAAAATCGACTTTGTTCGGGCGAAAGCACTTTTTGCGCTGGAGCTGGACGCTCACATGCCTATCTTGGTTTCTGATCCGGCTTTGGAACTGGTGGGAGCCGAACATCCTTTACTAAAACTGGCCTTTCAAAAGGAGAAACAAACGGTCGTTCCTTTGCATTTAAAACTGGACGAAACGGAGCGCATCATTGTTGTTTCGGGTCCGAACGCAGGAGGTAAATCGGTTTGCCTGAAAACCGTTGGGTTGCTTCAACTGATGACCCAGTCGGGTATATTGATTCCTGCAGATCCCTCGTCTAAGGTCGGCGTTTTCAAGGCTTTTTTCGCTGATATTGGTGATGATCAGTCGATAGAGAGCGATTTAAGCACATATAGTGCGCATTTAACCAAGATGAAGCACTTCTCGGAGCATGTTAACGAACGTTCGTTAATATTGATTGACGAGTTTGGGACCGGTACAGATCCTCTATTTGGGGGACCGATGGCCGAAGCGGTTTTGGAAATACTCAATCGTAAGAAGGCCAAGGGTGTGATTACGACCCACTATTCCAATTTGAAGGTGTTCGCGGGAAATACGCCCGGTTTAGTCAATGCGTCGATGCTTTTTGACAATCAAAAGATGAAGCCCCGGTATATCCTGCAGCTGGGAAAGCCCGGGAGTTCCTATGCATTCGAAATTGCGGAGAAAATCGGGCTCAGAAAGGATATTTTGGAGCTGGCCAGACAAAAGGTGGGAAAGCATCAAAAAAGGGTGGATACGCTTCTCGTCGATTTGGAAAGAGAAAAGAACGATTTATACGATTTGAAACGGGAGCTCGACAAAAGGCAATCACAACTTGAGCGTTTGAAAGCTGAAAACGAATCGCTACAGGAATATTTGGAAACCAATAAGAAGTCCATTCTCAAAAAGGCGAAAGATGAAGCCAGGGAAATTCTTGAAAATTCCAATCGATTGGTGGAAAGAACGATTGCGGAAATCAAACAACAGGGCGCAGACAAAGAAAAAACCCGTGAGCTGAGGAAATCCGTTCAGACTGAGATCAAGAAACTGCAGAGCCCTAAGAAAGAAAGTGCCGCGAGCCGCGCACCTACTTCGACAGATGAAGAAAAGCTAGAGGTCGGCGACTGGGTGCGAATTATTGATAGTAATAACGAAGCTCAGGTGCTGGAGATCGCAAAAAACAATGTGATCCTAGCCATGGGGGAACTCAGAACCGTCCAGAAACGTAAAAACCTGCAAAAACTCGAATCCAAAGAAGCGAAGAAGGCGCTCAAAAGAAGTTCGGGCTATGTGTCGCAGGTAAATACCGACTTCGTTCCCGAGATAGACGTAAGAGGGATGCGTACCGAAAACGCGCTCTTTGAGATCGAAAAACTGCTGGACAGGGCGATCATGTCCGGTTTTCCACATTTGCGAATCGTGCACGGAAAGGGAGATGGTATTCTACGGAAATTTATCAGAAACTACCTGAAAAAGTACAGTCAGGTCACCAGGATGGAGGACGAGCACCAGGATAGAGGCGGAGACGGCATCACCTATGCCTACCTGGAATGATTAATTCATTTTATGTTAACAATTAACCAACCCAAATTTAAAAAGGGTTGAGTATCTTTGCGGCAAATATTAAAATCAAACAAAAAATCAGCATGAAAAAGTCTTTACTTTTTGGTTTGTTGTTGCTTTTCGGAGCGCTCATAGCGCATGCCCAGGTGACAACGAGTAGTCTGTCCGGTTCTGTAACCCAGGAAAGCGGGCAGGTTGTCGATGGTGCGACGATCAGAGCAACGCACGTGCCCAGTGGAACGGTGTACAGTGGCGCAACCAACAATGAAGGGCGATTCAACCTGAGCAGTATGCGGGTTGGCGGTCCTTACAGGGTGGAAGTCACGTTTGTTGGCCGCACTCCCGAGGTGTATGAAAACATTTACCTCCAATTGGGCCAAACGTCGATATTAAACGTTGTGTTTCGTTCGGGGGGGCTTGCACTGGACGAGGTCGTTATTGCTGCGCGTGACAGAGCCAATACAGACAGGACGGGCGCTGCGACTAATATAGGAACGGAGCAGATCACGAATATGCCGACGGTCACCAGAAGTATCAGTGATCTAACCAAGCTGACTCCTCAGAGCAACGGTATGTCCTTTGCAGGTCGTGATGGGCGCTACAATAACTTTCAGGTGGACGGCTCCAATTTCAACAACGGATTTGGCTTGAGTAATTCATCGATTCCGGGTGCTCAGCCTATTTCAGTAGACGCTTTGGAAGAAATTCAGGTCAATATTGCTCCCTTTGATGTGCGCCAGGCAGGATTTACCGGTGCAGGAATCAATGCAGTAACCAGAAGTGGTACGAACACGTTTACTGGGTCTGTGTACGGGTTTTACCGCAACCAAAATTTTTCAGGAACAAAGATCGGTGATGTCGAACTGGATAACAGTGACAAATTGACCAACCGTGTTTTGGGCGTTCGCCTAGGCGGTCCGATCATTGAAAATAAATTGTTCTTCTTTGTAAACTACGAGCAGGATGACAAAACCGGTGCAGCAGCTGGAGGATCCAATCTTTGGAGAGCCTCTACCAATGGTGTCGCAGATCCTGACAACAACATTACTCGTGTGCGCGAATCGGATTTAATTGCTGTGCAGTCGCATTTGCGGGATGTTTGGAACTATGATCCGGGCAGATACCAGGGTTATGCAGACGAGGCTGTGGCTGGAAACTACAAGTTCCTCGCCCGCCTGGACTGGAATATCAACGAAAATCATCGGATGGCCGTCCGCTACAATGAATCCGTAAACGATGCATTGAATGTCGTCAATGGCAATTCCGGACCTCGTCCACGAAGTGATTATTTCAGGACAAGCCAGCACTCAATGGCCTTCGAAAATTCAAACTACGGACAGCAGAACTCTGTCAAATCCGTGGCTGTAGAATTGAACAGTTCCTTTGGTTCGGCATTGTCCAATCAGTTTTTAGCCACTTATAGCCGTATTCAGGATGTTCGTACTTCCCCCAGCGCAGAGTTTCCGTTTATAGACATCTGGGATGAAGGGCAAACAGACGGAACGGGCAATAATAATTATATTACTGCAGGTTATGAGTTGTTTACCAAAAACAACGATATGCTGAATAATAACTTCGGTTTTATCAACAACCTGACCTATTTGACAGGAAAGCACACAATTACAGCAGGTGCGTCCTTCGATGTCCAGAAATTTGGTAACAATTATGTGCGTTTAGGAACGTCTTACTACCGCTACAAGTCGGTTGAAGATTTCTTGAAAACCGGTACGCCACAAGAGGTTGCTCCAACCATGTTCGGACTCACCTACCCGTACGCCGGCATGGACTCCTATGCACGTACGGACTTCGGATTGGCGAGTCTGTATGTCCAGGACAAATTTTCGCCGAACAATCAGTTGGATATCACAATTGGTTTGAGAGCTGAACTCCCCTTGTACCTCAATGATTTGACTGCCAATGCATCCATTGACCAGTTGGAACTGTATGATACCGACGGAAACCTCCGGACTTATTCAACGGGTTCGTGGCCGAAGTCCCGCGTCATGCTTTCACCTCGTGTTGGTGTTCGCTACGATGTATTTGGCGACAATTCCCTCCTAGTAAGAGGGGGAACAGGTCTATTTTCAGGACGTGTGCCTTTTGTTTGGTTGAGCAATATGCCATCCAACTCAGGTGTTCTCCAGAATACTGTGGAGCCTGGTTCCTATGAGCAGGTCGAAAACTGGATTGGCGGTATTCGATTCAATCCAGATCCGTATCACTGGTTGAACAATCCTCCCGCAGGTGCTGAGGACGTATTCATCAAAGAACCGACTGACGGCTTTCCAAGTGGTTTTGCGCTGGTAGATGACAACTTTAAAATGCCGTACGTGTGGAGAAGCAGTGTGGGAGCAGATTATTCTATTCCAAATACGCCGCTTACGTTCACCACGGATATCATGTTTACACAGGATTTGGTGTCCGTGATGCAATTTGCACCAAACCGTAAACCGACCGAACACCGTCTGAACTACGGTCCGGGCGAAAACGATGATAGGGAATTTTGGCCAGGAGGATCCAACAGCGCTCGTCACAATCCCAATGTTGGTACCAACAGCGGTGTCGTGTTGACCAATTCGGATGTAAACGGCTATTCCTTCAATGCTACCTTTGGTTTGTCCGTCAATCAGCGCAGAGGCTTGCACGGAGGTTTGTACTATACCTATAGTGATGCGAAATCGCAATCGGACAATCCAGGATCAAACGCGAGTTCTGCGTGGGGATTTGCTTCTATTAATAATGCGAACGACCAGATTCTGTACAACTCTCAATATGCAGTTCCGCACCGGGTAATGGGTAATGTTTCTTACCGTTTTGAGTATGCAAACCATTTGGCTACCACCCTTTCCTTGTTCTATGATGGTTCTAATCAGGGTAGGTATACGTATGCATACACTGGGGACATCAATCGTGACGGAATATCCGGTGACTTGATGTACGTCCCCAATGATGTTAACAATCTAACTTTCGCAACAGAACTCGGTGGTAATCCTTATGCCTCTGTTGCCGAACAACGCGCTGCGCTGGACGCCTTTATCAATAGCGATAGCTATCTGAGCAGCCGAAGAGGACAGTATGCAGAGCGAAACGCAGGCGTAATGCCTTGGCTAAATCGCTTTGACGCACGTTTGCTGCAGGATCTGTTTGTCAATGCAGGTGGCCGCAGACATTCGCTGCAGCTTAGTCTGGATATCCTGAACGTCGGGAACCTGCTAAATTCAGACTGGGGTATTGCGCACCGCCTGACAGGTGCTCAGAACATTCTAAATGTGACGAGTGTGTCCGCTGAAGGTGTTCCAACGTTCACAGTCAACAAAATTGGAGGGGAATTCCCGACCAGCAAGGAAATCACAAGCAACCAGTCCGGTTTCGGAACGACCTGGGGTATGTTGATGGGCTTGCGCTACAGTTTTTAAGCCAGGAAGTTCGGAGGAAACTTTGATTCCTGTATCAAAAAGAAGCCGCTCTCTCTTTGGGAGCGGCTTTTTATTTTGGGAAATGTGTTATCTTTGAATCCTTATGCAGAAAGTCATCAACCTGTTTGATTTCAAACAGAAGGTAAATTATAGAAACGAAATCCTCGCCGGACTGACGGTTGCGATGACCATGATTCCCGAGTCTCTTTCCTTTGCGATTCTGGCCGGACTGTCTCCGTTGACCGGATTGTACGCAGCCTTCTTGATGGGAATTGTGACGGCAATTCTGGGAGGTCGGCCGGGTATGGTGTCTGGCGGTGCCGGCGCAACGGTCATCGTGCTGATCGCGCTCGCTTCTACCTACGGCGTGCAATACCTTTTCGCAGCGGTAATCCTGGCTGGGATACTGCAATTTTTGGCCGGCGCGTTCAAGTTGGGCAAGTTCGTCCGCCTCATTCCGCAGCCGGTCATGTTCGGTTTTCTCAACGGACTGGCCATCATTATTTTTATGTCGCAGATCTCGCAATTTAAAGTCCTTCAAAACGGGACGGAGGCCTGGATGCAGGGTCCGGCACTATATACCATGGTCGGTCTGACGGTTCTGACAATTGCGATTGTGTTGATCCTGCCCCGAATTACCAAGGCCGTTCCAGCTTCCCTTGTTGCGATTATGGTGGTTTTCGGACTGGTATTTTTCTTTGGAATTGATACCAAAAAAGTGATAGACATTGCCTCGGTGAGCGGCTCTCTGCCCACTTTTCACCTACCGCAAATTCCATTTACGTGGGAAACATTGGAGATCATTTTTCCCTATGCGCTGGTGATGGCCGGGGTCGGGCTGATTGAGTCATTATTAACACTAAATATGGTTGATGAAATCACTGGAACCAAAGGACATGCCAATAGAGAGGCCGCCGCGCAGGGTATTGCGAATATTACCAACGGTTTCTTCGGTGGAATGGGTGGCTGTGCGATGGTTGCGCAGACCTTGGTCAATATTGGTGCCGGAGCACGGACGAGGTTTTCAGCTATCATAGGCGCCTTGGCGATATTGTTTATCATCCTAGTGGGAGGGCCTGTCATCGAACAAATTCCTATGGCTGCATTGGTCGGTGTTATGATGATGGTGGCCATCGGAACATTTGAGTGGGTGAGTATCCGGCTGATCAACAAGATGCCTAGACATGATATTTTCGTGGGAATATTGGTCGCGCTGATCACCGTGCTTCTACACAATCTGGCACTTGCGGTTCTGGTCGGAGTCGTGATTTCGGCACTTGTTTTTGCCTGGGAAAGTGCCAAACGTATTAGGGCACGCAAGTATATCGATGAGCAGGGTGTCAAGCATTACGAAATTTACGGGCCACTGTTTTTCGGTTCGACCGCAATTTTTGCTGAAAAATTTGATATAGAAGAGGATCCACAAGAGGTTGTGATCAGTTTTAAGGAGAGTAAGGTTGTCGACATGTCCGCAATAGAGGCCCTGAACAAGCTCACGGAGCGGTACAAGAAGCAGGGAAAGCACATTCGCCTCAGACACCTGAGTCCGGACTGTAGAACACTCCTGAAAAATGCGGAGAGTGTCATCGAAGTGAATATCATCGAGGATCCGACCTACAAGGTAATGACCAACAGGAGTCCGTTTACACCGCGAGGCTAAAATGCGTTGCCTCTATCGGCCGCCCGAAGAAGACCATCCCTTTGGTTTCGAAATCCTTGGCACTGTCTGTGGTGAGAAATGTGCGGGATTCACCTTTCCGGCACCGTGACGCGACTTCGGGATGTCTTTGAAGGTAGTCAGCGAGACTGCTTGCGACTAGTTTACCCTGCCCAAGCAGGTGCACCGAAGGCGGGAGGAAACTCGCGATCAAAGGCGAAAGTAGGGGATAGTGCGTGCAACCCATTACTATCGTGTCCATTTGCGGGCATTGTGCAAGCAACTGGTTGACGTATTTATGCGTATAGTACTGCGCTGCCGGGGAGTCAAGATCGCCGTTTTCAATCAGCGGCACCCACAACGGACAGGCCTGCTGAAACACGTCTATATGTGGGAAAAAACGTTTGATCTCGGTGGGGTAGGTGTCCGAGGATACCGTTCCCGCGGTAGCCAGTATGCCTACCTTTCCGGATCGGGTATACTGCTGTATCGCCTCTGCAGTAGGGCGGATCACGCCGAGAACCTTTTTTTCGTCCTTATACTTGGGCAGATCTTCTTGTTGAATGGTCCGCAGAGCTTTAGCGGAAGCGGTGTTGCACGCGACAATTACCAACGGACAACCTTGATCGAAAAGCGTTTCCACGCACTGTCTGGTGTACTGGTAGACGGTTTCAAATGAGCGGGTTCCATAAGGCACCCGGGCATTGTCTCCCAGGTAGATGTATTCGTACTGGGGAAGTTTAGCTTCGATTTCCCTGAAAACAGTAAGCCCCCCATAACCTGAATCGAAAATACCTATTGGACCCATTTTTTAAAAGATATACGTTTAAATTCTAAATATAGAATAATTATTTTTTAAATTGCATCACTATGCAAAAAATAATCATCATCAATGGCCCAAACCTCAATTTACTGGGGAAAAGAGAAGCCGATATCTATGGGAGCAAATCCTTCGACGAGTATTTCCCCTTGTTGAAAGAAGCGTTTTCTCGGGTCGAATTGAGTTATTTCCAAAGCAATCATGAAGGGGAATTGATCGATAAATTGCATGAAGTCGGGTTTTCCGATTGTGGCGTGGTGCTCAATGCCGGTGCCTTTACCCACACTTCCCTCGCGCTATCCGACGCGATCGCAGCGATCAGTGTACCCGTCGTAGAAGTCCATGTATCCAATGTGCATGCACGGGAAAGCATACGTCATCAGTCTCTGCTCGCAAAACACTGTAAGGGAGTGATCAGCGGTTTTGGACTCGAAAGTTATCGCCTCGGTGTGGTGGCTTTGTTGAGTTTATAGGGTTCTCTTTTGAGAGACCAGATGATAAAACCTATTCCCACAGCGACGAAAGGAAGACTCAGTAGCTGGCCCATATTGTAGGTCATCGCCTCCTCAAAAGCCTCTTGATTTTCCTTTAGAAATTCCAGTAGAAAGCGCGCACCGAAAAGAGTGATGAGGAAAATCCCGAACATAAACCCGGGCTTGAGGTTTTTAGCGCGATGATAGATTGTCCATAAAGTTATAAAAATCAATACGTAAGCGAAGGCTTCGTACAACTGGGCAGGATGTCGGGGTAGGGGGTCCACATGTGCAAAGATCACTGCCCAGGGCAGGTCAGAAGGCAAGCCTATAATTTCGGAGTTGAAGAAGTTGCCCAGCCTGACGAAAGCGCCTGCAATGGCAACGACAATCACCAATCGATCGGCCAGCCAGATAAAATCCGTCTTCGTTTTTCGGCAGAAAAGGTACATAGCAGTCAAAATCCCGATCGCACCCCCATGACTGGCCAAGCCGTGAAATCCGGTCAGCGTCCATTGCCCGTCGATCTGCCTGAACGGCAATATCATCTCCAAGGGATGATCCTTATAATAGTCAAATTCGTAAAAGAGGCAATGTCCGAGCCTGGCCCCGAGCAGGGTTCCTAAAAAAATATAGATGCTTAGCTGATCCAGAAGCTCCTGGGATTTTTTTTCTCTCTTGAAAATCCTGAGCATGAGGATGTAGCTGACTACAAATGCAAGCAGGAAACACAGGGTATAGTACCGTAGTTCGAAACTTCCTATAGTGAAAAGCACGGGGCTTATATCCCAGTGAATGGCGGCTAGTGTGGTCATTTTTCGTTGTAATTGAGGGCTAAATATATAAAAAACTTTATAATTTCTGCCCGCTTCTTGATTTTCTTTCTTTTGAACTGAGTTTTTTCAGGTCGTATTGTTTTTCCAGATACTTGATCACTTCGCTGGCAATGTCCTTTGATGTCGCCTTTTCAATCCCTTCGAGGCCGGGAGAAGAGTTGACTTCCAGGACCAGGGGGCCGCGATCCGAAGGGAGCATATCCACTCCACAGACCGTCAGACCAAGTTCCCGTGCCGCCTTGACTGCGGTTTCCCGCTCTTTTTTTGAGAGCTTGATCAATTGCGCTGAGCCGCCTCTGTGTAGATTGGAACGGAATTCGCCCTCTTTGGCCGTGCGTTTCATCGCCCCAACCACCTTTCCATCGACCACGAAGGCTCTGATGTCGGTGCCTTTTGATTCTTTGATGTATTCTTGGATTAAAATATTGTTTCCCAGTCCGTAAAATGCTTCGATCACCGATGAAGCGGCTTTTTTTGTTTCCGCCAGCACTACACCTATGCCCTGGGTTCCTTCCAAAAGCTTGATCACCAAGGGGGCACCACCGACCATTTTGATCAGATCATCCACGTCCCGTGTATTTCGGGCAAAGCCGGTGATCGGCAGACCGATTCCCGCGCCCGACAGGATCTGCATGCAGCGCAGTTTATCTCTGGAGCGTGTGATTCCCTGGCTCGGGTTGGCGGAAATCACGCCCATTACCTCAAATTGCCGTACGATCGCCGATCCATAAAAGGTCAGCGATGCACCTATCCTGGGGATGATCGCGTCTATATCCGACACATCATGCCCCTGATAATGAATGCTGGGATCTCCCTGCTTTATACTTACATAACATTGCCTATGGTCCAGAATCACGCACTGGTGGCCTCTGCTTTCTGCTGCTTCCACCAATCTTTTGGTCGAATACAGGTTTCTTCCTGTTGATAATACTGCGATCTTCACCTTGTATGTTTTTTACTTGCTGTTTTGGACGTCGTTTTCGATGCTAGATTTGATTTCGATACATCGATTACGAATTTACCCCTGATAAAACTCCTTCCTAAAAGCATTGGAAATTCCATGCCTGATCGGTCTCTCAGAGAGACTTCAATGGGATAAAACTGCCCATGCAGCTTGATTTTTGTCTTTATTATATAGCGATTTTCCTCCTGTCCAAAGGAGTTTTTGATCTTCCTCTCGCTGTGAAAGGGCAATCTGAAGATTTGCTCCTGCCCTTGGTCGTCTTTTGGATCCAATGGGGAGAATTCTACGTATTTTTTGTTCCCCACCTTCTTTAAAGCGATGTGACTGCAGTGCAAAACCGACGTCTTTGCGCCGGTATCGATTTTAGCAGGCATTTTAAATAGCTCAAATTCGGGAAGATCCACTTTTTCCTTCCACCCAAGTACTTTTAGTTCGGGAATGTCCGCATGGGGAAGGTTTTCGTCCATTTCAATTCTTGTTAATTGTAAACAAAAGTTCCGTGGGCAGACTGAATTGTCACCTGCTTGGTCTCGCCCTGTTCTACCCGGCCAATGATTTGTGCATCAACATTGAAGCTCTTGGAAATAGCTATGATTTGAGCTGCAATTGCCTCAGGAACGTAAAATTCCATGCGATGCCCCATGTTGAAGACTTTGTACATCTCTTGCCAAGGTGTCCCGGACTCTGCTTGTATCAACGAAAACAGGGGAGGGGTGTCAAAAAGCTGATCTTTAACGATGTGCAACTGCTCAACAAAGTGTAATACTTTAGTCTGGCCGCCTCCGCTACAATGCACCATGCCGTGGATCTCGGACCTGAACTCCTCGAGAATTTCGCGCACTATGGGCGCGTAGGTGCGGGTTGGTGAAAGCACAAGCTTTCCTGCTGTAACCTGTTGTCCAGGAGCGACCTCGATTTGGTCGGTCAGGCTTTTCGACCCGGAAAAGACCAGATCCAGCGGTACAGCCGGATCAAAACTCTCGGGATACTTATTAGCCAGCTCATGGCGGAATACATCATGACGGGCGGAAGTCAGACCGTTGGATCCCATGCCGCCATTGTACTCTTTTTCGTAGGTAGACTGCCCGAAGGAGGAAAGGCCCACAATGACATCGCCGGCCTGTATGCGGTGATTGGAAATCACCTGTTCGCGTTTCATGCGGCAAGTAACTGTACTATCTACGATAACGGTGCGCACTATATCGCCCACGTCAGCGGTTTCACCCCCGGTAGCATAAATTCCGATGCCCAAGCTGCGGAGTTCTTCCAATATTTCCTCGGTTCCATTGATGATTTCAGCGATCACTTCACCGGGGATCAAATTTTTATTCCGCCCAATAGTTGATGATAACAGGATATTATCCGTGGCACCCACACACAGGAGATCGTCCACATTCATGATGATGGCATCCTGCGCTATACCCTTCCATACAGAAATATCCTGGGTTTCCTTCCAATACATGTACGCCAGAGAAGATTTAGTCCCTGCACCGTCTGCATGCATGATGTTGCACCAGGCCTCATCTCCGCCCAGAATGTCCGGGATAATTTTACAGAAAGCCTGTGGATAAAGCCCCTTATCAATATTTTTTATAGCGTTGTGGACGTCCTCCTTGCCTGCGGAAACGCCACGTTTATCGTATTTCATACCCATGTGTCCCACAAAAGTAGGGAATCCAATCCAATTTTAATAATGCCGCTCAATAATGATCTTGTTCCAGTGCGTAAAGGATATCCAAGATGAGCGGATACGTGTTCCTTTTGACTTTCTCCATTTTATCCCAGTTCAGCCACCTTGCCTTGGTGATGTCCTCTGCTTTCTGTGGAGTGAGCTTGGGAGACCCGTTGACACCCATTTCATACCACTTCGTTTTTTTGATGACCGTTTTTCCTTTAAGTGGATACAAATGGTAGGTCGTGAACTTATTCTGACCCAAATAGTCTATCTTGATTCCGCACTCTTCTTCCACTTCCCGAAGCGCAGTTTCCCGCATGCTTTCGCCTGGATCTAATTTTCCCTTGGGTAAATCCCACTTGCCGAGACGAAAAATCATCAGAATCTCGCCCTTTCCGTTCTTAACAATTCCACCTGCAGCTTTGATCATCTTGAAATCGTCGATGATGGCCTTGAAAACTTCGTCGACAGACTGACAAATCAGCAGAAATGTCGTTGGTTCTGGCAGGGATTTTGATGCTTTAAAAAGATCTTTCAACTTAAAATTCTCGAAATCAATTCGTTGGTAGTTTGTCGAGTTTTTTGGCTCAAAATCTGTTAAGACAAGAGCAGATTGGTTCATATAAATTTTATAGATTTGCGGCATGAATGATATGAATGAGGTTGCACAAAAAATTGCTGAATCCTTATTGCAAATTAAAGCAATAAAATTACAACCCCAAAACCCTTTTACATGGGCGTCGGGATGGAAATCTCCTATTTACTGTGACAACAGGATTACGCTTTCCCACCCGTCTATCCGGACATACATCCGTCAGAAACTTTCCAAAGTGGTGCAGGACGGGTTTGGCTCTGTTGAAATGATTTCAGGTGTGGCTACGGCCGGCATACCTCAAGGGGTGCTCGTTGCGCAAGATCTGGGGCTGCCTTTTTCTTATGTTAGAAACGAAAGTAAGGAACATGGGCGTCAGAACAGGATTGAAGGAGAAATCATCAGCGGGCAGCGAGTAGTGGTCATTGAAGATCTGATTTCCACCGGAAAAAGTAGTTTGAAGGCTGTGGAAGCCCTTCGCGAAGCTGGTTGCAATGTCGTGGGACTTGTTTCGATTTTCAGCTATGGCTTTGACGAAGCGAAGCAGAATTTTGACGATGCCAAATGTGAACAGATCAGTCTGTGCGATTATGATACCCTTCTGGAGGTTGCTGCAAAGTTCAATTACATTCATGCAAATGAAATAGAAACCTTAAAAGCGTGGCGGGAAGATCCGGCAAACTGGACGGGTGAGGCACACTAAATTTTCAGACTATGACCACTATCCAAAGTTCGACAGAGATAGATAAGCCGGCAGAGGAGCTGTTTGCTTTTTTGTCAAATTGCAACAATCACGAGCAGTTGATGCCCGAGAATGTTTACAATTGGTCATCCACTGAAACAGAAGCGCGATTTACCGTCCAAAACATGGCAAAACTGTCGCTCAAGATTGGAGAGATTGTGCCAGGCCGACAGATTGTCTTTGTTCCAGCGGACGAAGCACCTTTTCACGTCCAATTGAAATGGGATCTCCGTCCGATCAGCGCGCAAGCGACTCAGGTCAACCTTATCCTCGAGGCGGAGCTCAACATGATGCTCAAAATGCTCGCCTCGGGACCCCTTCAGAAACTGGTCGACTTCCAGGTCGAACGGCTCAAGGAAGTTGCGTCAAATTTCTCATAGAATTCAAAAAATAAGTTTGTACATTGTACGACTTATGAAAAGATATTCTTTAGCTATTTTACTAAGTGCGTTGTTCTGTATTCCGGGGATGGGCCAGACGCGTCAATCTACTCCTTCTTCAAAACTTCCGGAAAACCTGGACGCCTATATCGAACAGGTATTGACGACTTTTGACGTACCTGGGATGGCTATCGCCATCGTATCGAGTGATGAGACCCTGCTGGCCAAGGGTTACGGAGTCAAAAGCATGGATACGAAAGAGCCCGTTGATGAATTCACTTTGTTTCCCATCGCATCGAATTCTAAAGCATTTACAGGCACCGCGCTGGCTCTGCTTGTCGATGATGGAAAATTGAAGTGGAACGATCCGGTGATTGAACACCTTCCCTGGTTTAAATTGAGCGACCCTTATGTCACGAGTGAACTCACCATACAGGACCTATTGGTGCACCGAAGTGGAATCGCTCCCTATGCTGGGGATCTGTTGCAATTTCCACCCAGCACCTATACCCGCACAGAGGTGGTTGAGCGTTTGCGCTACCTGCCGCTTGCAACAAGCTTTCGCAGCACTTACGCCTACGACAATGTGCTGTATCTTGTGGCGGGCCTGGTCATAGAAGAAGTCTCAGGCATGGATTGGGAGACTTTCATCCAAGAAAGAATATTCAATATCCTTGATCTGCAACATAGTGTATCGCGGTTTTCTGAATTTCAGGGCAAAAGCAATATTGCACTTTCTCACGCACCAGTGGAAGGGAACGTACAACGGTTGTACAATTTTTTTGAGCAGGGACTGGGTGATATTTCAAATCCAGCCGGCGGAATCGCCTCAAATGCCGTTGATATGGCAAAATGGATTCGTTTTCAGCTGGATTCTGGCAGGAATGAAGGCGGTAACCAAATTTTATCAAAAAACAGTACGGCAAACCTCTGGAGTGGAGTTACGCCGATGCAAGTTGGCAGGCTTCCGGAATGGATTGCTCCTGCACAACAGGATCTGGCTAGCTACGCCCACGGTTTTCGTATACACACCTACCGAGGCCAAAAAGCGGTGGCCCATGGAGGGAAACTAGATGGCTATGTTTCTCATGTTATCTTTCTTCCGGAACTGGATTTGGGGATTTCAATATTGACCAATCAGGAAAGCTCAAACGCGTATAATGCAGTAATAAATCATATCGTCGACCACGCGATTGGTGCCCCTCCTTTTGACTGGATCGCGGGTTACAGAAAGGCAGAGGACGTTAAATTTGCCCGTATTGCGACACAAGACGAATCCACCGCGCAAAGCCGTCGTTCAGACGTCGGCCCTTCTTTATCAATGGACAACTACGTCGGGTTATACCAGGATGCCTGGTACGGCAATATATCGATCAAAAAGGAAGACAGAGGGTATGTCATGCGCTTTGAACACAGTCCACAACTGGTAGGAGTGGTGACGCATTGGCAATACGATACGTTTCTAGTGACCTGGGATTCCCGAGAATTGAGAGCCGATGCCTTCATTACATTTTCCCTGGACCATGACGGTACTGTCAAACGGGCCAGTATGAAAGCCGTATCCCCCCTGACAGATGTTAGTTACGATTTTCATGATTTGGATATCTATCCGGTTAAATCGCCTCGATAGTCAACTTTCGTAACTATCGGAGCAACTTACGGAGCGACTTTAATGCCGAACTTACGTGATTTTTCACAGTATGTCGCGAGATTTGAAGTTTATCGGCGATTTGTTTATAATCATATCCCTCATCGCGCATGAGATAAACCGCTTTTCGCTGGGGAGGTAGCTGGTTGACTGCACGTTGCAGCTGGTCCTGAAACTCCCTGTTCTCCATGTGCTTGTCTTCTTCTAGCACAATATGTTGCATGGATTCCCATATAGCCTGCTTTAATCGTGCGTCAGATGATAATTTGCGCAGGTGATCCATGATCTTGTTTCTCGTCAAAACAAACAAAAAAGATTCGATAGATTGTATCTCCTGTATTTGGTGACGGATTTCCCACAGTTTAAGGAACACATCATGGACAATATCCCGCGCGACATCAGCATCCTTGCAGAGGTGGAGTGCCAGCTTATAGAGCGACTTTTCATAGGACAAAAATATATCATGAAAGAGTAGATGCAGCGAATCTTCTCGTTGCTTATCCGCATCGGCGACCAGAGGTGCTTTGCGGTTTATATGTCCTTTGCTATCCATCACGATAAAACAAATATAGCAAGAAAGTAGAGTTTTATTAAAAAAAATCGATTTTGCAGTAGGACACATTGGATCGAGATACGTCTTATTAAATAAGAGCACGAAATGAAAGCACGCATTGACTATTTACTGAAGCAGTATTTTTACAACAAATCGAGCAGGCAAGAGCTTGAAGAATTTTTCGCACTTATCCAATCGGCACGGCACGACCGGGAATTGGTCGCATTGATTCGTGAAAGATATGAGGAATTGAAGCGCCAGGATCCGTCCGCGAGTTATGTGGACGAAAATGGAGAACTAAACCAGTTATCGGAAATTGTAGATCCCTCACCATCTACCCTCGTTTTGCCAAGTAAATCCGCCGGGCGTAGGCTCGCGATCTACGGCAGTGTAGCTGCATGTGTCGCTATGCTGTTTATCGGTTTCTATTACGGACAGCGTCTGGTCCAGACAGAGGGCGAGGCGTATGTTCAGGTAATCAAAAGTGTAGCTAATGACGAGAAAAAGATGATTCTGCTTGGCGATGGAACCAAGGTCTGGGTGAACGGATCTTCGAAGTTGGAATATCCACAACGGTTTGTAAAAGGGGAGCCCAGAGAGGTAACTTTGCACGGGGAGGCGTATTTTGAGGTGGAACGAAGTGAAGAGTGGCCCTTTATAGTGCATACCGGCGAGATCGAAACGAAAGTCCTTGGAACAAAATTTAATATCAGAGCGTATCCTGAATTGGGAGACGTGCTAGTCACTGTTCGTAGTGGCAAGGTCCAGGTCAATAAACAACGAAAACGTGTCGCAACACTTGTCGGAAATCAAGAAGTAAGTGTTCCTCGCTCAGTTGAGGCTAATACACCGAAAGTGGTCGAAAAAGAACTGAAGAGCAAAGTTGCTGGAAACTGGATCCAAGGCTATCTGGAGTATGAAGACGAACCTATTTCAACCATTATCGCCGATTTGGAGCGCGCCCGAGGGATGTCGATTGAATGGCGCAAATCCTCCACGGCCGAAAAAATCATCACTATGTCTGTCCCTATGGATAGCTCAGCAGACTACATTCTTGAAGTGCTCAGCACATTGACAGACAGCAGAATTCAGAAAGAAGGAAAGAGCTATATCATTTTTTAACATACAAAAACAATATGCGCATATGAAGGAATGAGACATTCAATTGAAAAGTCATCTCGGCTGGTCCCCGAGACGACTTAAGGATTCAATAAACAGACTTAGTCATATTAAATCATTATCAAAATTATGCATTTTATCCGAAACAAGTGCAATAGGAAACTATTAATGAAAATATCAGCATTAGCAATATTATTGACATGGTTCGCTACGACAATAGCGGCCAATTCGATCGCTCAGAATTTGGCATCCGTCCGGGCCTCGCTGCCCTCTGGCACGCTGTCGTTAAGAGAGGCTTTGAAACAGTTGGAGCAGCAGACAGACATTCGTTTTACCTTTGTAAGCGAAGATGTCAACCATTACAAACAGTTCGGCGCAGACAGGCGTAATACCAACGTGGCCGCGATTTTGGAGGATCTACTCGAAGAAACGGATCTAGAGTATCGTCAGGTCGGTACGACGGTGGTTATTAGGAAGAAGAGTGTTTTAGCCACAGATGCTTTCGAAGACGAGGCAGCGTCGGCACAAGAGATAAGGGGCCGCGTGGTCGATGAAAATGGGCAGCCGTTGGTCGGGGTGTCTATTCGTGTCAAAGGAACCACTCGAGGGACGTCTACCGATGGAGCGGGTTACTTTACCCTACGTGAAGAAGGCCAACCGATTTTGATCATCTCTTATGTTGGTTACCAAACCCGCGAATTGGCGTTTTCGCAAGCGCTGCAGGAGATTGCGCTTGCTCCCGATTTCGGTGATTTGGACGCTGTAACCGTTATTGCCTATGGTACGACAAGCAGGCGAACCAGTACGGGATCGACCGCTAGCATTACCAGCGAGGAAATATCGCGCGCGCCTGTCAACAATGTGTTGGAGGCTTTGCAAGGGCAAATCGCAGGACTGGACATCAGTCCAGCAAATGGCCTTCCAGGATCTTCTTTCAATGTGCGTTTGCGCGGGCTTAATTCAATAGGGGCGAGTAATGCACCGCTATACATTGTAGATGGTGTGCCGTATTTCTCTGAGTCACTCAATATGTTCAGTGGCGACAACGGTTCGCAAAGCCCCATTTCGGGTGTCAATCCCAATGACATTGAACGTATCGATGTACTGAAAGACGCGGATGCAACAGCTATCTATGGATCTCGCGGAGCGAACGGTGTTATTCTCATCACCACGAAAAAAGGGCAGGCAGGGAATACCCGAGCTAATTTCAATTTGTATACGGGGGCCGGCCGCGTCACAAATATGATCGAGATGTTAAGTACGGCAGAATACCTGGAGCTACGCCGCGAAGCCTATGCAAACTCGGGGGAAACTCCGGACCCTGCTGCTGTCTTGGATCTCTTCGAATGGGATCAGGCTCTTGATCAAAACTGGCAAGATAAACTCTTCGGAGGAACGGCGAAGCTGACAGAAGCAAATGTTTCCATCAGCGGCGGTTCGGAAACTACCAACTTTTTGCTTAGTGGAACCTTGCGGCAGGAAAGTACTGTGCAGCCGGGAGACAACGCGTATAGCAAGGGATCAGGCATGCTGAGCGTCAACCATAGTTCAGCGGACGGCAAATTCAGGGCCACGGCGACCGCCAATTATACGGGAGACTCTAACGATGCGTTGGCAACAGATATTAGTCAATATTATAATCTCGCACCGAATATGCCGATCTACAACGAAGACGGCACGTTCTACTGGTCGGGCAATGTGCAAAATCCTTATGCTTACCTACAGCGTGAGCATGAGACGCGTAACAACACCTTGCTGACAAGTGGGAGGTTGGCCTATAGCCCGGTAAAGAATCTGGATTTGTCGGCCACGATAGGCTACAATCGCACGGACTTGAACCAATTGCAAATGTATCCGAGCACAACCTTTAATCCGTCATCAGGATTGTCAAGTATGTCGTATTTAGGGAATGGATCTTACTCATCGTACAGTGTCGAGCCGCAAGCGAGTTATACACTGCAAATAGGTAAAGGAAGCTTGAATGTACTCGCCGGAGCAACCTGGCAGCAGAGCGTGCGTGATGGCAATTATTTCGTGGGTGAAGGTTTCACTTCAGATGCACAGTTGGATAATATTGATCTAGCGGTGAGCCTTCGCTCTAACGGTATGCGATACTCGAAGTATCGCTACCAAGCGGGCTTCGCTCGGGCGACTTACAATTGGGAAAATAAATACATCATTAATGGTACTTTCCGGCGTGATGGTTCCTCGCGTTTTGGCCCCGATCGACGAGTAGGTAACTTTGGTTCGGTTGGAGCAGCGTGGGTGTTCTCCGAGGAAGAATTTGTCAAAGAGGGGAACAGATTTTTGAGCTTTGGTAAATTGCGAGGCAGTTACGGTGTTACCGGCAATGACCAAATTGGTGATTATGGTTTTATGGACACTTGGAGCCCAACCAGTTATCCCTACGGCGGATTGTCTGGATTATATCCTACCCGTGTCGCCAATCCCTTATATAGTTGGGAATCTACGCGTAAACTGGAAGTAGGTTTGGAGCTTGGTTTCCTACAAAATAGATTGACGCTGAATGTCAACCGGTACTTGAACGAGTCGGATAATCAACTTATCGAACAGATTCTTTCTCCACAAACCGGATTTAGTGGTTATATGGCCAATTTGCCAGGTGTGGTGCAGAATCGTGGTTGGGAATTCGAGCTGAGCTCTGTCAACGTCAAACGGGGCGATTTCGAATGGATTACATCTGCCAACGTGACGTTTTCCAGTAATAAATTAGTGGCGTATCCCGGGTTAGACGCTGACCCCTACAACAAGCAGCTATACGCGATAGGTCATCCGATGGCTATCGTCTTTGGCTACAAGTTCACCGGAGTGGATCCACAGACAGGAATTGCACAATTCGCAGACCTGAGCGGTGATGGTGAGCTGAACGCGGAGTGGGATGATATGTATGTTCTCGGCTCGCGCCTGCCCAAATATTTCGGCGGTCTGAATAACAGTTTTACCTATGGCAATCTCAATTTGAGTTTCCTTTTCCAATTTGTGAAGCAAGAAGGCGAAATGCTTAATTTCGGCTATTCTGCGACAGGTGCGTTGGGGCTGGCGAGCAATTTCGATGTGTCGATGCGTGACCGCTGGCGGGAACCGGGCCAAGTGACGGATATTCCGCGAGCAGCTGCCGTGTCCAGTGACGAGGCTTACAGTACGTATAACACTTATTACCGCCACTCGGACGCATTATGGGGTGATGCATCCTTTATTCGACTGAAAAACGTGATGCTTAGCTACGATTTCACGTCCTTAGTACCCGCACTCAAAACGCAGCGCATCCAACTGTACGGGCAAGGGCAGAACCTATTCACTTTTACCAATTACGATGGCTTTGATCCAGAGACCCAAGGTCGAGGGTTGCCTCCGTTGAAATACTATACCCTAGGTATCCGTTTTACTTATTAAAAACAAGCAAGCATATGAAATTTTTGAAATATATCGTTTTATCATTATTAGCGTTCAGCCTGAGTGGATGTGAGAGCTTTTTGGATGTTGGCGTACCCAAGGATGAAGTCGCTGCAGAGTTGGCCTTTTCGGACGATAAAATCGCCACCGCTTCGGTGACAGGTGTTTTTTCTCGTATGAACCAGCTGAATTATCAGTTTGCAAACGTGCTTTCGATGATGTTGCCAGCTATGCAAGCCGATGAATTCGTTTACGCATTTCCATTTGCTACGTATGACGAATTTAAGAACAATGCGGTTCTGCCATCCAATCAATACGTGGGCGTACTCTGGTCGCAACCTTATCAATATATTGCCCAAGCCAATATGGCGATAGTCGGACTGGAAACCTCTACTGCCCTGTCTCCTGCGGTGAAAGACCAGCTGATCGGGGAGGCGAAGTTCCTGCGAGCATTTTGCTATTTTTACTTGGTAAATAACTTTGGGGATGTGCCGCTGATTACGGGCATTAATGTCGCAGAGAACAATACACTTGGCCGTACAGCCACGGCAGATGTTTATTCCGCAATTATTGAAGATCTAGAGGACGCGAGGAATAGATTGTCCGCTGGCTATGCCAATGGTACTAACCTCGACGGGAGTGGAGAACGTATTCGGCCTAATAAAGGGGCTGCGTCGGCTTTGCTTGCGCGCACCTATCTTTATACTGGGCAGTGGGCCTTGGCAGAAACGGAAGCTACCGCTGTGATTACCAACCCGCTTTATGAGCTATTGCCTGGTGCGGATTTGGATGATGTTTTCTTGAAAAATAGTGAAGAGGCAATCTGGCAGCTTCAGCCCGTCAATGTGGGAGGCGGTAGAAATACTTGGGAGGGGTCTGTCATTGTCCCGGTGAATGTCGTGACAGGAACTCCTTTGTTTCGATTGATCCCAGGTTATCTCTACGACGCGTTTGAAGTGGGAGACAAACGTCATGAGCAGTGGGTGGGCGGAGTCACACTTTCAGGGCAACTACATAAGTTTCCTTACAAATATAAAGTCCGTGCTGGAGTAACGCCGGTGCAAGAATACTCGATGGTGCTGCGGTTGGCAGAACAATATCTTATCCGTGCCGAAGCC
This sequence comes from uncultured Sphingobacteriaceae bacterium, assembly GCA_964401685.1. Taxonomy (GTDB): domain Bacteria; phylum Bacteroidota; class Bacteroidia; order Sphingobacteriales; family Sphingobacteriaceae; genus DASRQK01. The sequence continues at coordinate 34,548 of CAYNZH010000011.1, read as the reverse complement.
CGATACCAGCAGAATAAGTTTGATGCTGCCCAAGAGGATATAAATACCATCCGTCAGCGTGCCGGATTACCAATAGTATCCCTTGGAAATGACGCAGAAGCAGTACGCGAAGCCTTGGAGCAAGAGCGCCGGGTAGAGCTCTTCGCCGAATGGGGACATCGCTGGTACGATTTGCGTCGTTGGCCGAGTGTGACCGGTGCCCCGGGAAAAACCCGTGCAGACGACATTCTTCCTGCACTTAAATCCGGCTGGCAGTCCGACGCCATTTACCTTCCGCTACCGGAAGAAGCGGTCAAGACCAATCCGAATCTATAATTTCTGATATTTAAAATGCTAAGGTTGCCATCGTTAAGCTCGGTGGCAACCCAGCAAAAAAAAAATGGAGCCCATATCATGTATAAGAATTTTTTATTGGCAATAGGGATTGTTTTATTGTACGGAGTCGCGGGCGCGAAGTCCACAAACGCCGTGATCACCGGACGAATCGACGGATTTAAAGGAGGAACAATCACGCTCAACTATCAATCGTACGCCCTTCTAAGTGATCTGAAAAAGCAAGAACTTGACGTAGATTCGACGGGTGAATTTCGGTTTGATATAGCCCTCTCTGGACCGACGAGAGCGTTCTTGGTGGCCGGCTCAACACCCGTCGAAGAAACGTTTACATTGACAAAAGCGGATGGTAAGGATACAACGATCAGCACCAACACAAATCGTCCTGAAATCGTTTATCTTTATCTCAAACCGAGAGTCAAACAAAGACTGTCTTTTACCTTAGGTGATATCTCAAATACCCTACGTATAAGCGGGAAAAACAGCACAGACAGCTACTATCTAAACGAAGAGGATTGGCGTTTCAATCAATACCGAGATAAAAACCTGAAAAACTATTTTGCCTATGTGCAATACGGTGAGTCGCAGTATCTCCATTACGTGGAGGACCGGAAGGCAGCAAGATCTGAATTTTTGAATCAGTACGCAACTTCCCACAAGCTGTCAAAACACCTGCGGCATGTCGCCCAATGGACCATCTATAGCGACGCCGTCATGGCTCGTCTCCTGTACCCCGGTATGCGCAGTAGCTATCGCAATGAGACCTATGAAGCGCCAGCGGACTATTACGAATTCTTGGCAGATGTAAAATTCGACGACAGCGCGCAGGAGAAAGGAATAGCCTATTTTTACTTTTTGGACTATTTTCTTAAAGAACACTATCGTCTGTCCGATTCAGAAGAAGACTATCTGGATTTTGTCGCTGAGAAGATGTCTGGAAAGCCCTTGTACGAATACTACGCTTTTGCCTTGCGGACTAACTTTAAACGAAAGCTATACGATAAATTTGGCCCGTCATCGCCGTACCGCGATCTAGCCAGGTTGGTGCGAAGCAAGTACAAAGACATGGAAAGTATACTGGACGGTAGTCTGGCACCCTTGGTCACACTGCAAAACACTGCCGGTGTGCCCACGACCTTTAAAGAATGGGAGGGTAAATATATCTACCTTGACTTTTGGGCTACCTGGTGCGGCCCCTGTATACAGGAGATTCCCCATCTCCAGACTTTAGAACACGACTATGCAGAGAAGGATATTGTCTTTGTCAGCATCTCAATGGATCGGGAGAGTGATAGGCAAAAATGGGTGGATTTTGTACAGGAAAGGGCATTGACAGGCATACAGGTGTGGGTGGACGCGGACAACCACAAGGCGATCACCGATGCGTTCCATATTGCCCAGATCCCGCGTTTTGTCCTCCTGGACGATCAAGGTAGGATTGTGGATGCTAATGCGCCTAGGCCTTCTGATAAGCGTGTTCGCGATTTATTTGATAAAGTATTGGGTGAGTCACTTTTGTTTGAGAGCGATGACAGCAAGTAGGATTACAAATTCTTTTCGTACCTAAACATAGTTTTCGGAATTTAAAGGAGAGTTCGCGAATTTTTATATTTTTGAAAAAAAGCAACGATTATTATTATGAGTAAAAACGTTTTATTTTATCTTCTAAGCTTTGCAATTTTGTTGTTCACCGGAGGTTGTAATTCTTCCAGTCAGTCAAAAAATGAAGAAGACGAGTCTCGGCAAGACCAAGAAATTCCTGGTGACTTTGATATAAGCACCATTCCGGTCTCCACGGCGGATATTGGCGATTTTCCATTTTTCGCGGCTCCTGAAGGATCAGAATATATTAATAAAGTCAAACCCGTGGATTTTGATTTTATGGTATTTGTTACCGAAAATAGTATTTATGAAGTGGAAGGAAAAACGTTTAGAGCACATGTCCATAAAGACAGAAAAAGTGATAAAGAAATTAGTGGACGTTACCTCATTAAAAGTTTCGAAGATGCTATCCTTCAGGCGGGTGGAGTCAAGGTTTTTGAGGGTAAACTGCCTACGGAACGTCGGGACAAATACGAAGAACTAGCCACCTATGCGGGGAGCGATGGTAGCATTGATATATGGAATAATCCAATCGCCACTTATGTTATACGGCGTGACGACGGCAATATTTACATTGCACTAGATAAAGGAAGGACAAATACTACCTCGATCCAGATCGTACAGGAAAAATCCATTGAGTAAAACCCTGCTAAAAATTTCAAGCGAAGGACATACGGATAATTCCGGCGATGCTGCGCCTAATAACAAACTCTTTGTAACATATCGTAGCCATACGCTCATTTGTTGTCGTAGCACAATTGTAACCAAAATTATTGAATTTGCACTTATTTTCAAATGTATATCTGAAATCAGGGGAAATGAGTGTGCATGAAAAAGCCCCTTCTCGGTATGAAAAGGGGCTTTCTGTGTTGTGCGCCCACCTGGGCTCGAACCAGGGACCAAAAGATTATGAGTCTTCTACTCTAACCAACTGAGCTATAGGCGCAGCAATTTGTTGTTGCTAAATGCGCAGCAAAAGTACGTATTTGGGTTCAATTATTAAAATTTTCTGTTAAAATTTCCTCACATCGGATTAGTTTGTTATCTTTGCACACTGAAAAAACGAAAGGGGGTATTATACTTATGATTATTGTCAATGTAAAAGATGGTGAGTCGCTAGATAGGGCGTTGAAACGTTTTAAGAAGAAATTTGAGAAAACGGGAGTTTTACGCGAACTACGGGCTCGTCAAGCTTATGAGAAAAAATCAGTAGCCCGCCGAGTTCAGAAGAAAAAAGCGATTTACAAGCAGAAACTCAATCAGGAGCCTGCATAACTCCTTCGGGATTTGTCATAATTTTATTTTTCACAAAGCTTTTTTTGTGAGATCAAAAAACTATTTGTATATTCACATTTCGGGGATAGACAAATAGTTTTTGATGTTTAAAGACGATTTTATATACTATTTGACGTTTGAAAAGCGTTACTCTCGCCACACTCAAGTGGCCTACCTTCACGAGGTAGAGATTCTCCAAGCCTACTTCAAAACACGCGCTGCTGATTTTGACTTGCCGGATTTGACTTTTCATCAGGCGCGGGCATATTTTGCTTCGAAAATGGAAGCAGGCGCACACCCACGTTCTGTAAATCGCAGTATTTCTGCGCTAAGAACTTTCTACGGTTATTTGCAAAGACGTGGGCTGACCACGGTCAATCCCATCAGCGGTATCAAATCCCTGAAAGCGCCGAAAGTCCTTCCTGCTGTGGTGGATCAGTCCAAGATGGATATTCTCCTCGACTCCGAGGAGACGTTTTCCAGTGATTTTGAAGGCTTGAGGGATAAGTTGATCCTGGAACTTTTGTTCGGCACTGGAATCCGCCTTTCTGAGTTACTATCTCTGAAGGAAGGAGATTTTGACTTTTATTCCAATCAGATTTCCGTGGTGGGAAAAAGGAACAAGCAGCGACTTGTCCCCTTGACCGATCCCCTGATTTTGCTGGTAAAGGAGTATCTAGCGGTGAAACCCAGTGATTCGGGTGGCGAACAACATCAAGCACTAATTGTTACATCCGAGGGGGCACCTGCGTATCCGACGTTGATTTATCGTAGGGTACAAAAGTATTTGAGGACTGTTTCTTCGCTCAAAAAGGTGAGTCCCCATGTGCTGAGGCATTCTTTTGCAACAGCATTGCTGGACAATGGGGCTGACCTGAACGCAATCAAGGAGTTGCTGGGACACGCAAACCTTTCCGCTACACAAATTTATACGCATAATTCAGTTGAACGTTTAAAAACAATTTATAAACAGGCTCATCCAAGAGCGTAAAAAAGGAGGAAATATGATAATGAACGTGCAATCAATCCGTTTCGACGCAGATCGTAAATTGATCGACTTTATTCAGAAAAAGGCAGACAAATTGGATCAGTTCTATGATCAGATTATTGATGGCGAATGTTTTCTGAAGTTGGAAAATTCGGATAATGAAGAAAATAAGGTCACGGAATTTAAAATCAATATACCTGGTAATCAGCTGTTCGCTAAGTCTCAGGCGAAGACTTTTGAGGAGGCTACCGATCTTGCCCTGGAGTCTTTGAGACGGCAGATTAACAAGCATAAAACCAAAACGCGTACAAAAGCGAGCAATCATAAAGAAAAGATCATCCTTTCAGAGGATGAGCTCGATATGTGATCGTCAAACACGAAACGCTTTCAAACGAAATCCGGCTCATCAAAAGGGGCCGGATTTTTTTATCTTCATTTATTTGGACTCATTCCAGATAAAGCTTATCTTTGGCTCGATCTTTATTTCAGGAAGTCAGAGGGAAATGGAAAACTGCTGTTCAGCGCTTGCTTTGCACGAATTGTATCACACCGAGTTTGGTGCAGTTCTTCAATGTAATTCACACAACTGTTATTGGTTGGAGTTTGAGGGCAAACGGACTTCTTTTAAAATCCGGGATTTGTTTTTATTCAAAAACAAGGTGGATGCGATCGATCTGCAAGCGATGTTGCTGGATCCTGCGCCTCACGCGGATTTGGAGGTACTCATGCCGTTCCGCACCACCCATTGTTTCGTGTTGGATATAAAAAGGATTTTGAGGCTGCGCGATCTACTCGGAGGCGCAAAATTTATGATTCAGCTCAATAGTGTCTTGCATTCCAACGGCATAGGCTTTTCTAACCAAGACGTCCCAGCCTAATTTAGACTGAATTCGTATAACAGATTTCTTGCTTATTTCGAGTTTTATTTGCTTATATTTGTTTAAGTAAATAAAATACGACTATGAAAGATCTTTTGAAACTGAAAACCTCTTTAAACGAGGAAATAGAAAAAATATTAAACGAGCAGATTAAGCACGAGGCGTTCGCTTCTTCTTTGTACCTTTCCATGTCCTCTTGGTGCGATGACCAGGGTTTGGATTTTAGTGCTGATTTTTTCGAAAAGCAGTCAGAAGAGGAGCGTGCGCACATGATGAAGCTGTTCAAATATGTCAACGATAGGGGGGGAAGAGCGATTTCTCCGGAGGTCATCAATATTCCTAGTGATTTTCCTTCGTTCAGAAGTGTATTTGAGCAAACGCTTGAGCAGGAAATGTTTGTGACGGAGCAGTTCAATCAGATCGCAGATAAGTGCCTTAGATTGAAAGATTTTGTGACTTTTCAATTTATTCAGTGGTTCTTGGAGGAGCAGGCGGAAGAAGAGTACGTCGCCCGTAGAATCTTGGATATGTTTGATGTGATAGGAGAGGATGGAACCGGTCGTTGGGAGATAGATAAGCATATTCCCAAGGTCTCGTACGAAGCCTGATCATCGGCGTAACAGCTAAAGGAAATCGGGATACTTTTGTTGAAAAAGTGTCCCGATTTTTTTTGTAATAATACTTATATTGTACTAACTTACGTTTTTATACAAATAAGGGATATCGACGCATTGCAAAATAGGGCATTAATAGGGGGAGTCCTTAACCTGCTGTTTGTTTGCTTATTGTCCGTTGGTGCGGCATATGGTCAAACTAGGCAGGGAATTGTAGAGGGAACGGTGCTGGACACTGCAGGTATTCCTTTGCAAGGTGTGACTGTACGTTTGTCCAGTGTTGTCGACACGATGGTTACGGCGACCAACGCACGGGGCCACTTTTTTTTCAGGGACGTTTCGCCTGTGGATTTTCGTTTGTCCTTCAGTATGTTTGGGTTTCAAATCCAAGAAAAGACCTACCGCATCCTTTCCGATTTTGATGTCCTGGAAATGCTTCCCATTCTCATGTATCCCCAGGCGACACTTTTAAAAGAAGTCAATATCAACAGGATCGTGCCAATGGTTATGCGCGGTGATACAATCCAATATAACTTTGGCGCTTATAATTTTGGTAAAAACACGCTGCTGGAATCGGCGCTAAAGCAGTTGGGGAACATTCAAGTGCTTAGGGACGGGACGGTTATCGCTTATGGAAAGAAAGTCAGTCGCGTGCAGGTGGATGGTAAAAATTTTTTCGGTGGAAATGTGCTGACTGCCACTAAAAATCTACATGCCGAGATCATCAAACACGTACAGGTGATCGATAGCTATGGGGATGTCGTGGACGCAACTGGTATTCAGTCCAACACTGAGCCGGAAAAAATATTGAATATTGTGCTGCACGAGGACAAGAAGAGGATTTTGTTTGGACAGGCAACGGGCGGTGCGGGTAGCAAGGAACGTTACATCGGGAGTTTTGGGATCAATAACTTTAACGATGGACAGGAACTTTCTGTACTAGGCTCGTCAAATAATACCAATACGAGCTTGTTCAGCTACGGTACCCCGAGTGGAGCAGGTCAAGAGCGAGACGCTATTGATCTTTCCGGGATGACCGATCCTGTCGATGGAGTCAACCGAATCAATTCTTTCGGCCTGAGTTTTTCGGATCCACTTTCCAAAAATGTCGATTTATACGGAAGGTATTCCTATACCCACAAGAGAAATGCCACGAACAGCGACCTCCATCTCCGAAATGCTTTTGATCATTATTTTATAGAGAATCTGGAAACAAGGAAAACGATTTCCAATCAGCATCAGCATGTTATGTCCTGGGACGTCGATGCCCGCATAGACGAGAAGCAGTCGATCAAACTCAAGCCTAACCTATCCTACACCAATAATCACACCCATAGTAACAGTGTGAAAAACATTTATAATCGGCGAATTAGCAGTGAGGGTGAATACGAAATCGATGGCAAGACCCGCACTCCAAATTTTGGCCTCGATGTCATCTACGATTTTCAGTTTAATAAACCGCGGCGGAAGCTGGTCATTAACGGACAAATCGAATATTTCCGGCAGGATAAAACGGAACGAATCGGGGATTATCTGGTGAGTATCGACTCGAGTTTTGCTCAGCCGCGTATAGACATTTACTCCTTCTTGCAAGAGAGCGAAAATATCAATTTTAACCGAATCGGCGAAGTGAGAGCTGCTCTTGTGGAACCAATCGGCGATAAGGCCTTGCTGGAATTGAGTTACACGTACAATTACACGTCTATAAACAGCTCCAGGGAGGTGTGGGATGTGGAAAACGCAATGATGATAGACACGCTCGGACTAGACTTTGACTATTTTTTCAGGAGTAACCGGCTCGGACTCACCTATCAGGTAGAGCAAAATCCAAAGCTTCGCTTCGCGCTCGGTGTCGCTTTCCACCCTCTGTTGATGGATGGAAATACGCTGGATAGGTCTGTGCGTATACAGCAGCGCTACGATAACTGGGTTCCTCATGCCCATATACGCTATAAATCTAATGCTGAAAATGAGTGGTTTATGGAGTATTCCGGACACCATCGCCAGCCCAGCTTTTATCAAATCCAACCCGTGAGAGACCTGAGCAATTCTCAGAATATTCTGGTTGGTAATGCGGATTTGCGGGCGGAATTCGTAAATAAACTGAGTACGCGATTTAGGAACACGAAGTTTACCAGAAGCCAGTTTTTTGAAACACAAATTGCGTTTTCAAATGTTCAAAACAAGATCGTTCCACATAGGAAAGCGATCCCCGGTAGTACGGCGATTGAAACGACTTACCTGAACACGGATGGTTACTATGATTTCAAAGGGTATTACATGTTTACATCCGCTTTGGGAGATGGAGCTTTGCAAATGAATCTAAACGGAACAGCCGATTATATACATCACGTCTCCTTTACCAATGATCAGAAAAATCATGGAAACCACATGGCTTTGTCCCAGGCATTACAGCTGAGATATTCGTTGGAAAACCGTTTGGATGTCGAGCTGAACAGTTCGTTTATGCACCACAGATCCCAACCGTCCATGAGAAGCTATGGTCAGCTGGTCGCCAACTCCTACCTCGCCGGCGTGGCAGGCAGGGGTTATCTATCTGATTTTTGGGCCTTTGGATTTGATGTTTCTCACCGGGCGAACACAGGTTACAGTTCCTATGTCAACTCCAATCCAACGCTTTTCAACGCCTACCTGGAGGTCACTTTTTTGACAAATAAGATGGCACTGCTGCGTTTTCAGGGCTTTGATATCTTTAATCAGAATACAGGGGTCTCAAAGGAAATTTACGACACCATTGACCTGAGTATGAGAAATAATCGTTTGGGAAGGTATTTTTTGGTATCATTAAATCTGCGTTTGCAGAAATTACCGGATTGAGGGTTGCGAAACAAGGAGAAGATATGAAAATGAAATCCATTGTTATTTCCACTTTTGGTGGGCCAGAAGTCCTTAAACAAAGAGACACTTCGGTACCCGTAGTTCTCGGCGAAGGACAAATTTTGGTAAAAGTTATGGCTTTTGGCGTGAATCGTCCCGATATCATTCAGCGAAAAGGGCATTACCCAGCGCCTGAGGGCGTTCCTGCAGACATCCCCGGGCTGGAAATTGCGGGGGTTGTTGAAAAATGTGGTCCAAACGCGTCAAGGTGGCAGATCGGCGAGCGCGTTTGTGGGCTACTCGCTGGTGGCGGTTACAGCGAATATGCCCTTGTTCATGAAGATCACTGCCTCCCACTGGGAGAGCACCTGTCCTTCGAAGAAGGCGCAGCTATCCCCGAAACCTTGTTTACCGTCTGGCACAATGTGTTTCAGCGGGGCCAGCTTGAAAGAGGACAACGCCTCCTGGTCCATGGGGGTTCCGGCGGCATTGGAACTATGGCCATTCAACTCGCCCGCTGGGCAGGTGCAACTGTGTTTGCGACTGCTGGTTCGGATGATCGGTGCCGGCGATGCGAGGAATTGGGCGCTGATCGCTGCTTCAACTACAAAAAGGAGGACTTCGCGGAGCAGATTGAGGGGAGATCGCTGGATGTGATCCTTGATTCCATAGGTGGCGAGTACTTCGAGAAAAATCTCAGTCTTCTGAGAGACGACGGGAAGTTGGTGCAGATCAACAGTACCGGGGGGCGCAAGGTAGAATTAGATCTTTTGAAGCTGATGCAGCGGCGGTTTCACCTGACGGGAAGTACACTGCGCCCGCGGGACGCGACATTTAAAAGCGAACTTCGCCAGGAGATCGAGTCCAGAGTTTGGCAGGCCTTCCTCAATCAGGACATCCGCCCTGTGATTCACGGGATCTATTCCGCGAAAGACATTGTTCAGGCTCACCGGGATCTGGAAAACGGCGAAGTTTTCGGAAAAATCGTCCTCACCTGGGCTTAGCCCCTAGGCCAGGATCCTTTTGATCTTGTTAGAATGTTTGATCATCTTGTGCAGGGCAGGATAGTCTTCGTCCTCAAGCAAATCATACATCTTCTGCAACTGGCTGATGTGTTCCTCGAGGACTTCCAGCACATTTTCCCGATTTTGCTTAAAAATGGGCGTCCACATGTCGGGAGAGCTTTTCGCTAGCCGCACTGTAGACTCAAAACCCGAACCAGCAAGCTCGAATATCCTTCCCTGGGAACGTTCTTTTCCCAAAACAGTCAGTGCCAAGGCCATCGAGGTGATGTGCGAGATATGAGAGACATAGGCCGTGTGCATATCGTGCTCGTGAGCATTCATAAATGTCGATCGCATCTCGAGCAGTTCAGTGATCTGTTCCATGGTATCGAAGGCATCGTCGTCGGTGTTCGTCGCGTCCGTGTATACCATGACTTTGTCGGTGAATAAGCCGTCGAAGGCTGCGTCCGGCCCGGAGTATTCCGTACCGGCCATGGGGTGCGCGGCGACCAGGCGGCCGCGTTTGGGATGTCCTTCCACAGCTTGCAAGATTGTTTTCTTGGTCGAACCCAGATCCACAATGACCTGACGGTCCACCTGGTCCAGAATTTCGGGCAACAGATGCAGAATTACGTCGACCGGGACCGACAATATAATGACGTCACAGCGCCGGATGGCATCTGGCAGGGACGCCGTCTCGTCTATGATCCCCAGACGGGTGGCTTTAGCCAGATGTAAATCGTTTTTATCAACGCCAACAATCGTCTGGACCGCTTTCTTGTTTTTCAGGGTTAGGGCGATGGATCCACCGATCAAGCCCACCCCCACAATGGCTATTTTCATCTTTATTCGTTTGAAATGTTTAAAACGCGCGCAATAGCTTCCTCAAGTTGAGATTCGGATGCACATAAACTAATGCGAATATAAGAATCGCCGCCTTTTCCGAAAATGCCTCCCGGCGTGATGAATACCTTCGCTCCATACAGCACATGGTCGCTTAATGCATAGCCGTCATCCCAGACACTCGGGATTCGAGCCCAGACAAACAGCCCTACTTGCGCGGTGTCATAGGAGCAGTTGAGCACATCGAGAAGCCTGAAAACCAGTTTTTTCCGACTCGCATAGTTCGCGTTCAGCTCTTTATACCAGGAAGAATCCAAAGAAAGCGCTTTGACCGCGGCCATTTGAAGAGGTAAAAACATGCCCGAATCCATGTTGCTCTTGAACCGAAGAACCTCTTCCAATCGTTCTGCGGCACCCACCATCATCCCGATTCGCCACCCAGCCATATTGGACGATTTGCTCAAGGAGTTTAGCTCCAGGGCCACTTCTCTGGCGCCATTCACCTGCATCAGGCTTTGAGGATTATCGTTGAGTATAAAACTATAGGGGTTGTCATGACATAAAAGTATATTGTGCTTTCGGGCAAAATCAACCAGTTTCTCAAAAAACTCAGTGGACGCTTTGGCACCGGTGGGCATATGCGGATAATTGATCCACATCAACTTTACTTTTGAGAGGTCTTCTTTGTCGAGCTTATCCAGATCCGGCAGCCACTGTCCCTCTTCTGTCAACGTATACGTGCGACTATCTGCACCACTGAGCCTGACGGCTGTGGCGTATGTGGGGTAGCCGGGATCTGGGATCAGCGCCTCGTCTCCAGCTTGTAAATAGGTCATGCAAATGTGCACAATTCCCTCCTTAGAACCCATCAACGGCAGTATTTCCCGCTCCGGGTCGAGAGATACGCCATAGTATTTCCCATACCAGTCCGATATTGCCTTTCGGAGTGGCGCGACCCCCTTATAGCTTTGGTATCCATGGGTGTGGGGCTGCTGCGCGTGCTCAACCAGGTCAGAAATCACGTCCGGGTGGGGAGGAAGGTCCGGGCTTCCTATTCCAAGGTTCAGAACCTGGTGACCCTGGCGATTCATCACTTCAATCTCACGTAGTTTTTTGGAAAAATAGTATTCCTCCGTCGACTTTAACCTGTCCGCAATCTGTACTTGCATGATATTAATAAATTTAGAGCGGCTAAAATAGCCTTTTTTTAGTATATTTGCGATTCTCTAACGGATTAGATGAAGACGTATTTTAGGTTACTTTCGTATGCAAGACCTATAGGGAAATATGCCATTCCTTATGTGATCTGTGTGTTGATTACAGTAGTATTCAGTACACTCAACCTAGCATTGCTAGCTCCTCTTTTGCATACTCTCTTCAATGCTGATAACACCGAAGTTGTGCCCCGGCCCGAACAGTGGCACGATATACTCGGCTATTTCAACTATTATGCGAACCAAGCAAGCCTGACCTATGGGCCGTACGGCGCGCTCAGATGGGTGTGTGTCGCAATTGTGATTTCGGTGTTCATTGCTAATGTCTTTCGCTATCTTTCTCAGCGAGTGATCGAAAATTTACGCATACATACGCTTTTAAATTTTCGCAGAGCGGTTTTTGACAACGTCATGAGTCTGCATGTCGGTTATTTCAGCAATCAGCGTAAAGGGGACATTATCTCAAAGATTGCTTCGGATGTGCAGGTCGTCCAATTTTCAGTGACAGCGACACTTCAAGTGGTGTTCAAGGAACCCATGCAGCTCCTCGCTTATTTGGCGGCTCTCTTGATCATCTCTCCCCAATTGACCTCTTTTGCGGTTTTGGTTCTGCCGCTTTCTGCGTTTCTGATTTCCCGGATTGTGAAACGTCTCAAGAAGCAGGCAACCGAGGCGCAGCAAGTTTATGGCAATATGATTTCATACCTGGACGAAGCGCTGTCGGGAATCAAAATCATTAAAGCCTTTAATGCTACAGAATTTATAAAAAAACGCTTTCATCAGGAAAATACTTATTTTTCTAAACTCAGCCGAAGGATGGTGCGGAGGCAGCAACTTGGGTCGCCTGTCTCCGAATTTTTAGGAGTAATTATGGTTGCCATCATTCTATTGTACGGCGGTCATCTGGTTTTGAGTGGGAGCGGAGCGCTAGAAGCGACCGAGTTTATCGCGTATATTGCGGTTTTTTCTCAGATCATGCGCCCGGCAAAAGCGTTGACCGATGCGTTTAGCAACATCAATTCGGGAATTGCCGCCGGTGAACGCGTCCTGGAACTGATTGATTTGGAGAGCGAGATCAAGGACGAGGAGAACGCCAAACCGCTTGGAGAACTAAAGGAAGGTATAACGTTTAAAAACGTTAATTTTTCATACGATAGCCATCAAGTGCTTCACGATATCAATCTCCAGATTCCGAAAGGACAGACCATTGCCCTGGTCGGCCCATCAGGTGGGGGAAAGTCTACATTGATCGATCTGATTCCCCGATTTATGGATACAACAGAAGGCGAAATTCTGTTTGACGGCACTTCCATCAAGGATTTGCAGGTGGACAGTGTCCGCCATCAGATCGGCGTTGTCAATCAAGAGGCGCTGCTCTTCAATGATACAATTTTCAACAATATAGCATTCGGTTTGAAGGATGTTCCCAAGGAGCAGGTAATTTTGGCGGCCAAAATCGCGAATGCGCACGAATTTATCGAGAAATCCGAGCAGGGCTATCAGACTAACATTGGCGATAGAGGCGTGAAATTGTCCGGAGGACAACGTCAAAGAATATGTATTGCCCGGGCCATTCTTAAAAATCCGCCCATATTGCTACTGGACGAGGCGACCTCTGCCTTAGATACAGAATCAGAGAAACTGGTCCAGGACGCTTTGTATAAGCTCATGGAAAATCGGACAACTGTAGTGATTGCCCACCGTTTGAGCACCATTCAGAATGCGGATCGTATCTATGTGGTCGATGGCGGCCGAATAGTGGAATCAGGGCAACATGCGGAGCTAATCAGGCAGGATGGGGTGTACAAACGACTCATCGATATGCAGCAGTTTTCATAGGAACCACAAAGGTATATCATGAAAAAGATCATTTTTCTAATCCGTCACGGACAGACAGATCTCAATTTAAAGGGTATAGTGCAGGGACGGGGCATTGATTCCCCTTTAAACGAAAAAGGCCAGCAGCAAGCTCTAGCTTTCTATCAAGCGTATAAAAACGTTGGTTTTGACAAAATCTACGTCTCTCATCTCAAGCGAACCTACCAAACTGTAGAACCCTTCATCAGGGATGGAATTCCCGTGGAACGCCTTGCCGGACTGGATGAGATCAGTTGGGGCGTGTACGAGGGTCAGGAACAGTCACCGGAAATTAGCAGGGGCTTTGAGCTGCTGACCGGTCAGTGGAATGAGGGAAATCTGGATCTCGCAGTAGAAGGTGGCGAAAGTCCTTCGCAAGTCGTCGAGCGTCAGAAGGCCGCAATCAATTATATACTGAGCTTCGAAGAAGAAAAGCAGATCTTGATCTGCATGCACGGGCGGGCGATGCGAATCCTACTCTGTTGGCTCAGTGGTGTCAGTCCAAAGGAAATGGATTCCTTTCAGCATACAAACACCTCTCTATACAAACTGACCTGGGACGGTGACCGCTTTGAGATCGTTGATCACTATAATATCAGACATTTAGAAGCGTAACTAGAAATCACTCCTTATCATCAGCTTCATGATGGTGATCGTGGCCGTGATGTTCGTGACCGTGATGATCGTGGCTGTGGTGATCGTGGCTGTGCCCATCAAAGGCGAAATTGAGGAGAGCGATCGCAATCCCCACCAAAACCGCAATCATTTTTCTACGATTAAAATGGTGATGGTGCTCAGATCCGGTTTCAAAGAGAATGGTCGTGGATATATGTAAAAATATTCCGATGACGATAGCCATGAGCCGGGAAAAATACTGTTCAATATTGCTAACCCCTCCTGTGCTAAGCCACTTGCTCAGCAGATACCCCATCGGCGTCATAATCGCAAAAATGCCTATCATCAGGTAAATTCCGGTTTTACTAAGACGCGTATTGATTAGGAGCGATCCCAGTGCAAAAGCTGCCGGAACGTGATGTATAGCAATTCCGAAAACCAGTTGGTCCTGGTGTTCAGACGCTAGAGGCATTCCCTCGATAAACGCATGTAAACAGAGGCTGATCATTATTCCCAATGGAAAAATATGCAATCCGGTATTGGGCTTGTGGACGTGGCCATGTTCAATTCCATGGGAAAATTGTTCCAATACGATCTGGAAGAGAAATCCCCCCAGAATGTAAAGGCCTATGGTCTCAAGATTTTGCCCATCATCGGCGAGGTAAACATGTGGAATCAAGTGCAAAACAGTGATCGCAAATAAGTACGCTCCGCTGAAGGCGAGGATTAATTTTAGAAATCCAGCATTATCACGCTTTATGAAAAAAACGGCAGCGCCGCTCAGGAAAGCAGAAATGAAGAGTATAGAAACGACAGCTATTGAGCCCATTTAAATTTATTTTTGAGCAGGTTGAAAATAAAAGTTGTAAACAGACCGATCGCAGCGCCAACCAGTGCACCGGCGAGGACGTCGCCAGGGTAGTGCACCCCTACATAAACTTGCGAGAAACTGATCGCCGCAGCCCAAAGAAGCCCCACACCGAGTATCGGCTTCCATCGTCTATAAAACAGCCCGATCAGAAGTACAGCCATTGCAAAATGATTCGTGGCATGAGATGACGTAAAACTGTAGCCACTGCCACATCGCACCCTCAGTATGACATCATCTTTTAGCTCTACATCATTGCATGGCCTGATGCGCTGTACGGATTTTTTGATCACTGTGGAAGAAACCATATCCGAAATCGCAAAGTTCACTAACAAAGCGACGACCATAAAGACCCCGACTTTTTTATAATTAATAATACAAAAAACGATAACGAAAAGGTAAAGGGGCGCCCAGGTGTAGGGATTTCTGAGTATAGGCAGCAGCCAATCCAAAAAAGCGGAACTCATTCCGTTATTCACAGCCAAAAACAACTCCTGGTCCAGGCTGATCAATTGATCAATCATGTGGTATTTCAACTAAGTTGCAACAAAGCTAAGTATAATTTTGAATAATCTGTTATCTTTGAAAAAAAATTACGACACCTATGACATTGATAAAATCTATTTCCGGTATACGGGGAACTATCGGCGGGCGTGAAGGACAGGCGCTTACACCTCTGGACATTGTTAAATTTACTGCAGCTTTCGGAAAAATCATCCAGGAGAGAACGCAGAATGACAAGATAGTTCTGGGTCGCGATGCCCGCGTTTCCGGTGCGATGGTCAGCAACCTGGTCATAGGTACCCTGCAATCAATTGGAATGGACGTTGTCGACTTGGGATTGTCGACCACTCCGACCGTCGAACTAGCCGTACCTCTGGAGCAGGCTGGAGGAGGAATCATACTGACAGCCAGTCACAATCCCGGCCAGTGGAATGCACTCAAGCTACTCAATGCCCAAGGCGAATTTATTTCTGCTGCAGACGGTCTTGAGGTGCTTCGCCGCGGCGAGGAAATGGATTTTGATTTTGCTGCTGTTGAGGACCTGGGCGAAGTATTTCCGAATGAGAGTTATTTACAAAAACATATTGATCATATACTGGACTTGGATTTGGTCGATGTGGAGGCCATCCGTCAGGCAAATTTTAGGGTGGCGGTCGATGCCGTCAATTCTTCAGGAGGAATTTTTGTGCCTGAATTATTGAGAGCGCTAGGCGTCCAGCAGATCATCCCTATTCATTGCGAACCTACCGGTATTTTTGCCCACAACCCCGAGCCGCTTGCAGCTCATTTGACTGACCTATCGGATCTGGTGGTTCTGGAAAAAGCCGATTTAGGTATTGCAGTCGACCCTGATGTGGATAGGCTGTGCTTTGTCATGGAAAACGGCGCCATGTTTGGCGAAGAGTATACCCTGGTTGCGGTCAGCGACTATGTCTTGAGACATACGCCTGGGCCGACGGTCTCTAACCTTTCCTCAACCCGTGCGCTACGCGACATTACCGAAAAAAATGGCCAGACCTACTTTTCTGCCGCTGTGGGCGAGGTCAATGTGGTCGAGAAAATGAAGGAAGCCAAGGCAGTGATCGGAGGCGAGGGTAACGGGGGAATCATTTATCCTGCTTCCCACTACGGTAGGGATGCCCTCGTCGGAATTGCCTTGTTTCTTACGCATTTGGCCAAAGAAAACATGTCCATATCTGCCCTAAGAGCGACGTATCCGGCCTATTTTATGGCCAAAAACAAGATAGAACTGACGCCCGGACTGGATGTAGACCACCTACTCACTCAGATGCAGGATCGCTATAAGCATGAGCCACATAGTACAATCGATGGGCTAAAAATCGACTTCCAGGAGGAATGGGTTCACTTGCGTAAGTCAAACACCGAACCCATAGTACGCATATATACAGAAGCCCCGACCCAAGAGAGGGCCGAGGCGCTCGCATCTAAAATCTTGCTTGAGTTGCAGCAATTGGGGTAAAAGGACGATCTGGTTCAAAATAATTCCACAGGTGAGCTGAGATTTTACGGATCAATTCCCAAGCCTCGTTATCTGCAGACCAGCGTTGATCCGTGTTATTGTTAGTCAAAACAGCAAAAACATAGTCGCCGGAAGGTGCGTTGACCAGAATCACTTCAGACCGGGATGCATTGACCATTCCCTGCTTGGAAGCGCTTTGCACCTGGGCTGGAAACTGAGAAATGGCACCGTCGTCATAATAAATATTGGTCATGATTCTGTACATGCGATCGCTGGCCGCCGGACTAATCATCTCCCCATTGCGGATCTTTATCATCAATTGGGAGATTTCATAAGGCGTGGTCTGTCCCCAGCCGTAGATTTCGCGATCCTTTTCCCGCCCTTGGGTCCGGGAATTGACCCGTGTATCTTTCATTCCGTAATGAGCCATGAGTGCATTGATTGCCTCACCTCCGCCAGCCAGACTTTGACTCCATAGGGACGTGGTATTGTCGCTATAAGTAATCATTAACGTAGCAAGCGTACTAAGGTCCGTGCTCGAACTATCCTTATAAAACTGCATCAAACCCGATCCCCCGTAGCGCAAAGAGTCTCTATACACCATTTTTTGGGTGTAATCCAGCTCTTTTTTCTCAATTTTGTCAAATAATCCAATTAAAATAGGTATTTTTACGATGCTGGCCGTAGGAAACAAGGAATCCGCGTTGATTTGCGCGGTTTTCCCCGAAGGAAGATGTTGCACAAAAATGCCCACATCGCCTTTGAAGTCCTTCACGACTTGTTCCAAGCCTTTTTGTAAATTTTGGTCCAAGGGACCCCGGGTAGCTTGCGCGCTGACGCGGTCTGTTTGTGCCATAGTTGTTGAAATAATGACGGCCAACACCATTAGAAATCTGTACATACGTTTAAATTAGAAATTTACTGGTAAATAATGACCCAATTTATGAAAAAGAATAGTATCCTCACAGTTTTTTTGGTTTTTTTTACAACGTTGGGGTTTGCCCAGCAGGACAATCCCGCCGAGATTTTTTGGACTAACCTTAAAGCCCACTGTGGGAAAGCCTACGAAGGTAGACTCGGCGAAGGGATTTCAGATCCAAGTTTTGCGGGCAAGCGCCTGCTCATGCATGTGCGGTCCTGTGAGGAGAATAGTATTCGCATCCCGTTTGTCGTCGGCGACGATCTGTCCCGCACCTGGGTGTTGACCTTGCAGGACGGGCGAATCACCCTTAAACACGACCATCGTCTGGAGGACGGAAGCGAAGATGAAGTGACCCAATACGGCGGAACAGCAAGTAACGGAGGCTTCGCTGGTCTCCAGATGTTCCCGGCCGATCAGGAAACTGCGAGCCGGATAGGATACGCATCTACAAACGTATGGTGGTTCACGATCTCGGATACAGAAATCACCTATAATCTACGCCGAATCGGCAGTGATCGTTTATTCACAGTAGTTTTTGATCTGAGCAATCCCGTTGACGCGCCGCCGGCACCTTGGGGTTGGGAAGACTAAATACTAATAAAAAACACTAGAAATATGAAGAATATCAGCGTTTCCAACGAGACTGGCAGACTCAGAAAAGTGCTTATTCATAGTCCAGACGGTGGACTCGGTAAAGTGGTACCTTCAAAGGCGCAGGACTGGCTTTTTGAGGATATAGTTCACCTGGAAACCATCCGAAAGGACGAGTACGATTATTATGTCAAGCTGCTGCTTTATTTCTTGGATGAGGACAAAATCAAGGGCAAGCTTTCAAAAGTGGACGACCCCGGGGAGAACCGCGTGTTTTTCAAGCCGGATAGTGATCAGTTCCACGGCTCAAAAAAAGTTCTGGAACTTCAGTCTCTGCTGGTTGACGTGCTAGAAGATCCTTCGTTGAAGAGCCAGTTGGTCGCAGCAGTCTGCGCCATTGAGGTCTGTAGTTTTGGTCTCCAAAAGGAATTGATGGAGATGTCTCCTGATAAATTGGCTAAAGTATTTTTCAGCGGTACACGGAATAAAACGGACATGATATTTCCTCCCGTACCGAATTTTATTTTTACCCGGGATATAGGAATAGTGATCAATGATCACATTTTGCTCAACCGCCCGATGAAAGAAGCGCGAAAGCGTGAAGCGCTGATTGCAAAATATATCTTTTTTCACCACCCCGAATTTGCTGGGTACCGCGACAAGATCATTGAGCTGGGCGATTCCCTGAACCATTTTTTGCTGCCCGATGAGGAGGAGCACGCGGAAGTCACCATCGAAGGAGGGGACGTGATGGTCGTCGCCCCTAATCACGTTTTTATAGGCGTGAGCGAAAGAACAAGTAAAGAAGCTGCTGCTCAGGCGACCAGGGCGCTCTTTGAGCGGGAAGTGGTAGACAAAGTCACGGTCGTGAAAATCCCCAATAAACGGGATTATATGCATATTGATACGGTATTTACGCAGGTTAAACGCAATGTTTGGGTGCTTTTGGGCGAATTTTCCAATTACAGGAAAAACAACTCTCAGGGAGACCCTATTGATCAAGCCTTGGCCATAGATCCCTATCCTCAGGATGGAGGCACAGAAATCCTACAATTTCACCGGGGAGAAGGGGTCGCAGTTAAACGTTTTGCCACAGTTGAAGACCTGCTCATAGATGTAAGCGTTTATGATTTGGGCTGTGATGCAGCGGACGTTAAAATCCTGTTATCTGGGAACAATGTATTTCCCTATGATGCACGCGAACAATGGACGGATAGCTGCAATGTTCTTGCACTGAAAGAAGGCGTCGTTTTGGGTTATGACCGGAACGACAGAACAAACGATGCCTTTACCGAGGCGGGATTCAACATCGTCAATGGTCCAGATCTGCTGCAAGATCTGGAGGCTGGCCGTGTATCTGTTGACGATCTAAATGATACGCTGATTTTGATGCCCTCGGCAGAGCTTTCCCGCGCTAGGGGTGGATTCCACTGCATGAGCATGCCCTTACTTAGAGACTAATAAACAATATGAACAATAAACTTTACTTTGGCCTGGTTCTGGCCGCACTCGTGATCACGCAGGCATGCGCGACGAAAAAGGATCAATCTGCACCCTTAGAACTCACCTGGGAGGTGAGAGCAGCCAATCACAATGGTACAAATCGCACGCTAAATCAGTTGACGGTGAAAAACGTCAGTGATGATGTTTTTCCGTCATCAGGATGGATGATCTATCTCAATGGTGGGGAAATCCTCGCCGAGCCCGTTGACAGTTCCCGGGTCCAGATGGCTCTGATTAACGGGGATTTCCTGTCGATGGGACCTGGCCCCGACTGGCCGGAGCTTGCCCCCGGAGATTCTTTGGTCCTGCAAGTTACGATGCGACCGCTGATCAACTTGGTCAAAGCACCTCACGGCTTTTACCTGGTCTCGGATGAGTTTCCGGATGGGAAATCCATTCCCCTAAAACATCGACCAAATGCTATGGGCGACGCCTTGGATCTCGAGATTGCTCAGAGGATTTACAAGGAAAATGCCAACATACTTGAGGTGGATGCCGCCGACCTGGCCCCTGTATTTCCGACGCCGGCCCATTATGCTTACCTTGACGGCGAGGTGACCCTCAGGCTTCCCTTGGAAATCTCTGCTGATGAACCTTTTGCGAAAGACGGCGAACGCTTCAAACAGGAAATCGAAGCCTTGTTAAACGGGAACAGTAGGGGTGGAGAGGGCACCGAGGTCAGACTTAGTTTCGCTCCAGATCTGCAGGAAGAAGCCTTTGAGCTCTACATAAGAGGCGAAGACGGCCAACCAGGTATTATAGAAATCCGCGCAGGAAGTTCGTCGGGCGTTTTTTATGCGACCCAGGCATTCAAAACAATGCTTCCCCCGAATGCTTGGGAAGAGAAGCAAGAAGCTGTTTCCTTGAGGGCAGTAGAGATCCACGACCATCCCCGTTTCGAGCACAGAGGGTTTTTGCTCGACGTAGCCCGGAATTTTCATCCCAAAGAACAAATTCTCAAGCTACTTGATGTTCTTTCCTTTTACCGAATAAACGTTTTTCACTTTCATTTTAATGATGATGAAGGATGGCGCCTTGAAATTCCTGGCCTGCCGGAACTCACTGAAGTAGGTGGTCGCCGCGGGCATCCTACAGATCCAGAAACCACCTTGCTTCCCTCGTATGCCTCTGGCCCCGGTGCGAGTGGGCATCTGGGATCTGGACATTATTCGCGCGCAGATTTTATAGAAATCTTGAAGTACGCCAAAGAACGGCACATTCAGGTGATCCCGGAAATAGAAACTCCAGGACACGCGCGAGCGGCCATCAAATCCATGGAAGCGCGCTATAGAACTTATGCCGCCCAGGGAGACACGGTCAAAGCCGAACAGTACCTGCTCAGGGATCTGAACGATGAATCAGAGTTTCGCTCGGTTCAGCATTGGAACGATAATGTCATTGATGTTGCGCTGCCCTCGACCTACACCTTTTTGGAAAAAGTCGTGGACGAAATCCTTTTGATGTACGAGGAAGCCGGTGCAAAATTGGAATTTATTCACATGGGGGGAGATGAAGTGCCGGGAGGCGTCTGGGAGCAATCCCCAGCGGTACAAGCCCTATATGGCAGCGATCCTCAGGTAGCCGATGTGGACGATCTCTGGTTTTACTTTTACGATAGAGTGAATAATATGTTGCAATACAAGGGAGTAGATATGTTTGGTTGGGAAGAAGTCGGTCTGGCCAAAACTGCTGATGGTGGTAGCAGAATGAATGTGGAGCCCCGTCTGACTGATCGCAATGTGCATTTGAACGTATGGAAAAATCTTGGCGGAAACGCGGATCTTGCTTACCGCCTTGCTAATGCTGGCTACAAAGTTGTGCTGACCAATGTCACAAATTTTTACTTTGATATGGCTTATAATCAAAGTTATTATGAAAAAGGCCAGCATTGGGGTGCGTATGTTGAACTCGATCGTCCGTTTAGATTTATGCCCTATGAGCAGTTTAAAAGTCTTGTCGACCACAAAACCGGCTTGGTCGTGGATCAGAATCCATACAGTGATCGGGTGAAACTGACTGATTCAGGCAAAAGAAATATTGCGGGTATTCAGGGTGCGATCTGGGGTGAATTTACCGTGGGTTCAGAGCGACTCGAGTACCTCTTGCTTCCGCGATTGCTGGGTCTGGCGGAGCGGGCCTGGGCTCCTGCCCCGGCGTGGGAAGGATCTCCTGTGGATGAAGAGTTTTACCGGAAATACAATCAAGGGTGGTCTCACTTTTTGCATAGGGTAGGGCATATGGAGCTTCCCAGACTGGACCATCTGCATGGCGGTTTTCACTATCGCATTCCGACTCCGGGTATACAGGAAGTAGCGGGTCGCATTGATGTCAATGTGCAAATCCCCGGTATGGTGGTGCGATTTACTCGCGACGGAAGTGAGCCTACAGTGGACAGCCCTGTTTATGATGGATCCCTGTCGGCCGGTGAATCGGCAGTTTTCCGGGTGTTCAATGGTGCTGGTCGGGGAGGAAGGGCTCAGGTCTGGAATCCTTAAAGAAGAATTCTCCGCGAATTTTTAGATCGTAGAAAGGCCTGTCAGGATTACCTGGCAGGCTTTTTTGATTTCTTCTTCGCTAATGGTCAAGGGCGGGGCCAGGCGTAGGGCGGAGTCGCAATGAAGGAACCAGTCGATCAGAACGCCGTGGGCCGCGCAATAGGCGCTCACAGCTTCCACCTGCTGAAAGTTGGTCAATTGTATGGCCATCATCAGGCCCTTCCCACGGATCTCGACGATCCGAGGGTGAGCCAGCAATGATCTGAAAAGAGTGGCCTTTGTGTCTACTTGCTCAAGGAGGCTCTCCTCCTGGATGACCTCAAGCGCGGCAAGACCGGCAGCGCAACTCACGGGATGCCCGCCAAAGGTGGTGATGTGTCCGAGCATTGGATTGTCCTTGATCACACCCATGATCTCGCGACTGGACACAAATCCCCCTATGGGCATACCACCGCCCATTGCTTTGGCAATCAAAAGGATGTCCGGGCGAATCCCAAAGTCTTCGAAGGCAAAAAGCTTGCCTGTGCGGCCAAAACCGGTCTGTATTTCATCAAGAATAAGTAAAGTTCCTGTCTCATCGCAGCGGCGGCGGACCGCCTGCATGTATTCTGGAGTTGGAACACGAATTCCCGCCTCCCCTTGAACAGATTCCAGCACCAGCGCGGCTGTCCGATCTGTAATCAAGCCCAGATCCTCCATCACACCAAACCTGATAAATCCAATATCCGGGAGTAAAGGCGCATAAGCCTCGTGATAATCCTTATTTCCAATAAGACTCAAAGCGCCCTGCGTGCTCCCATGGTAGGCTTTTTTTGCCGCAATAATTTGCCTCCGACCTGTATACTTCTTGGCGATTTTCATTGCGCCTTCAGTCGCTTCGGTTCCCGAATTTGTAAAATAAACGGATTGGAAAAATTCTGGCAATTGTTCTAGAATTTTGGTTGCATAGCTAACCTGGGGACTTTGGATAAATTCTCCGTAGACGGTGACATGAAGGTATTTTTCGAGCTGCTCGTGAATGGCCTTCAGAACATGTGGGTGCCTGTGCCCTATATTGCTTACCGCAAATCCCGAAACCAAATCCATATAGCGCTGGCCGCGGGGACCGTAAAGATACACTCCTTCAGCTCGCTCGACCTCGATCAGCCGGGGAGAGTCAGAAGTTTGCGCTGTGTTTGATAGAAATAAATGTCTTAGGTCAATCATGTCTCTGGGAACGATCTGGACCGCCGCCTCTTTTTCTCAATTCCTTGAGCAACATCTCCCTGAACTCGCGCTCAACTTCAAAAAAACGTGATGCGCGGGCAGGTCCGATGATTTTTGCATACTGCGCGCGGTATTTTTTCTTGATCGCGAGCAGCTCTCCTTCTACAGCAAGCTCATCTATGCGACTGCCCCTGCGGTTGCGCTCAGGGCCGCGACTTCTGTGCAAAACATCGGTTACTTCTTTGCGGTAGCTATTGTAGATCGGAAAAAACTGCTGGGCCTCCATGGGCGTGAGGCTCAGTTGCTTGGTGATGTAAACGATTTTTTCCGATTCTACACGTTCAAAATTCTGTTGACGCCTGTCCTGCGCATAACTATTTTGCGCGAGCAACAGCCCCACTCCAATTAAAACCAAAAAACTACACCAATTTTTCATTGAATTAAAACGTGTTTTCAAGATACCATTCTATTTCTTCGTCGCTCAGATCAGGAATAAATTCCACACCCTCATCTGCCTGCGCATCCCATTCAACCATAGCCTCGGAAAATAATAGATAGTCTCCCGTTCCACCGTATAAGGTCAGGTAGTTTACCAATTCCTCTTCAGGAATGGTACCCAGATCCAATTCAGGGGTGTTCATACTGTTTTTGATAAACAGCCCCCCAACGAAAAGCATACAGGCAGCCGCTGCATAAGCGAGCCAGGCCGGGGTGCGGCGCTTTTCAAGTCTCCTCAATTTGACGGGTTCTCGCAACTTCACACGTGAGCTGTCCTCCAGCTTTGCGGTTTTGGCCAGTATGCGTTGCTCCAAATCAGGGAAATATCCTTGCGGGACAGTCCATCCTCCTACATTTTCCGACTCATTTTTCAATGATTCCACAAAAATTCCATCCTTGATCCGGTCCGTCAAGCGATCGAAGTATGCATCCGGAACCCCGAAACCGTCTTTTTTTTGCTCCTGTTGCATTTTGGCACGAAAAGACGTCACGTCTGTCAGCTGCTCAAAATACCCAGGCGGCACGGTAAATGGGTTCTTTTTGAATATGTCCTCGTTCTCCTTCATCGTTCTATATAGATGGAAATTTACGCCGATGGTTTAACTTGTTTCTTTAAAATGTTTTTCTATCTTTTTTACTGCCAGGTGGTAGGAAGCTTTCAATCCTCCCACCGTCGTGCCCAAAATAGCTGAGATTTCCTCATATTTCATATCTTCAAAGTACTTCATCTGAAACACCAAACGCTGCTTGTCGGGCAGCTGGAGCAATGCTTGCTGCAATTTCATTTGCGCTTCATTGCCATCAAAGTAACTGGCGCTTTCCAACGTGTTACTAAGGTATTCAGAGTTTTCATCATTCAAAGATACGTTTTGCCTTTGTTTTTTCTTATTCAAAAAAGTCAGGCACTCATTGGTAGCGATCCTGTAAATCCACGTGTAAAGTTGGGAATCTTCTCTGAATTTATCCAGATTATTCCACACTTTTATAAACACATCCTGGACAAGGTCATCGGCATCATCGTGGTCGAGGACCATGCGGCGGATGTGCCAGTAAATTTTTTCCTGGTATTTTTTCAATAATAAGCCGAAAGCCTCCTCACGAGTCGCTTCATCTTCAAACTTACTTATTATCAAACTATCTTCCATCCGTCGCCGGTCTTTTTCTAAGGTATTATTTTCTTGAAATTACTTTCTGAACGGCCTCTATTATGCTGTCGGCGTTTAATCCATATTTCTCCATCAATTGGGCGGGAGTTCCGCTTTCTCCGAAACTATCGTTGACTGCAACATATTCCTGAGGTGTGGGTAACTGCGTCGCTAGAACCTGCGCAATGCTATCACCCAATCCCCCCAATCGGTTATGTTCTTCCGCTGTAACGACGCATCCAGTCTTGGCCGCTGATTTCAAAACAGCTTCCTCATCCAAAGGTTTGATCGTGTGAATATTTATGATCTCAGCTGAAATTCCCATTTCGGCAAGTTTTTCACCTGCAATAATTGCTTCCCAGACCAAATGTCCTGTAGCAAAAATGCTCACGTCGGTGCCTTCGTTGACCATCCAGGCTTTTCCTATAATAAATTCCTGATCTGGATCCGTGAATACGGGTACTGCTGGCCGGCCAAAACGCAAATATACTGGCCCCTGGTGATCAGCGATCGCCATAGTTGCCGCTTTGGTCTGGTTAAAGTCGCAAGGATTGATTACCGTCATTCCGGGTAACATTTTCATCAGTCCAATGTCTTCGAGTATCTGGTGTGTCGCACCATCCTCGCCCAAGGTCAACCCCGCGTGAGATGCGCAAATCTTTACGTTTTTATCCGAATATGCAACCGACTGACGAATCTGATCGTAAACGCGTCCAGTTGAAAAGTTAGCGAAAGTTCCCGTGTAGGGAATTTTACCACCAATAGTCAGACCAGCCGCTATCCCTATCATATTCGCTTCCGCAATCCCTACTTGAAAGAAGCGCTCTGGAAATTCATTCTGAAAGTCGCCCATCTTTAGGGAACCGATCAGATCCGCACAGAGCGCAACGACTTCCGGATTTTTACGGCCAACTTCCAATAGTCCCACGCCAAAGCCCGAACGGGTGTCTTTTTTTTCGGTATAAGTGTATTTTTTCATTTTCTTAGTAATCTCCTAAAGTTTCCTCCAATTGTGAAAGTGCCGTAGCTAGCTGATCGTCATTTGGAGCAACTCCATGCCATTTATGCGATCCCATCATAAAGTCCACTCCGTTGCCCATCTCGGTTTTCATAAGGATGACGATGGGCGTACCCTTTCCTGTCTCGGATTTAGCAGCTTGTAGCGTACTTACTACTTCACCCATATTGTTGCCATCCATCTCCATCACTTTCCATCCGAAGGCTTTCCATTTTGCATGTAAATCTCCTAAAGAAAGGACATGATCTGTAGATCCGTCAATTTGTTGTCTGTTATAATCGACTATAGCAATCAGATTGTCCACCTGATTATGCGGTGCAAACATCGCTGCTTCCCAAATCTGACCCTCTTGAAGCTCACCATCTCCGGTAAGGACATAGACTAGTTTGTCATCATGATTGATCTTTTTAGCCAAAGCTGCACCAATTGCTGCGGAAATCCCCTGACCCAACGAGCCCGAAGCAATCCTTATGCCCGGCAAGCCCTCATGGGTTGTCGGGTGCCCCTGCAAGCGACTGTTTATTTTACGAAATGTCGCGAGCTCGCTAACATCAAAGTAGCCCGCACGCGCAAGTGTACTGTAAAAAACGGGGGAAATATGTCCATTAGACAAGAAAAACAAATCCTCCTCGCGTCCGTCCATGTCGAAACCGGGCTTGCGGTCCATCAACTTAAAGTACAATGCCACCAACAGGTCCGTACAACCTAGTGAACCACCTGGGTGTCCCGAGTTGCAGGCATGGACCATACGCACAATGTCGCGACGTACCTGGGAGGCCGTTTTTTCTAATTCATTTATGCTCATACTCATGTTTTACGTGATTTGGCCGTAAAGTTAAGCTTTTTTGAACGATTTGCACCCATCAAAACACTTATCTACGTTTTACTTACGTCTTTCATGACTAGAAAGCATGTTCGCGCCTACAACTGCGCTATCTCCTCGTTGGATAGTCCCGTTGCTTCGGCGATCAGATCTATTGACAGACCCTTTTTCAGCAACTCCCGGGCTATGGTTCGCTTTCCTTCCATGATTCCCTCTCGCTTTCCTTCCATGATTCCCTCCTTTTTACCGTCATTGAAAGCAGTTTGCTTGACGCTGTACGCATCCCATTTTCTTTTCATGCTGTCATTGTAGGCCATTCTTTCCTCCTTTCCCAACTTGCTGTAGGTGGCAAGTTCAAATACTTTTTCGAATATAGTTTTGCGTAAATATACAGGAATTTTGTCAAATTTCGCCATGTTTTTTAGCACAAATAGCCATTTGTCCAGGTCACTGGATAGTCCGTCTATGTTTTTGTTGAATTTTTGCAATTCGATGTAGGTATATCCCAGAGCGTCGTAGAAGACCTCCCCTGTTTGCCGTTTGCACAGGCACACCTCGTGCAGGTAGCTGGTGTCGGCGGGATCACTGACAAGGAATCCGTCCAGCAGGGCCACCAGATAAACCTCAGTGATGTTGTACCCCCAACCCGCACGGTTGCCTCTGGGGGCTTGGTTGGAAATCAGTCTACTGGTGTAGAACAGTGCTCTTTTTTTGAAGTTTTCCTGTTTTGCACGTTGTACCTCGATGATAAATTTTTCACCATGAGCTCCCGTGCAAAGTAGGTCGAAAACGGCCGCACCTTCCTCATGGGACTCTCCCAGATGCTCGGTCGGTGCATACTCCAGATCAAGGATTTCCTTCCTGCCGGAAAACACCTCTCCAAGGAAGGAGATCAGCAAATCCTTGTTGGGCTCCTCACCGAAGAGCTTCTTAAATCCGAAATCCGATGTCAAATCAATAAAGGTTGTCGTAGGAGGTCCTCCATCCAGCACTATTTCCATCCGCACATAAAATTAAAATCAATCCCTAAACTACCTTGCAAATGTAAGAATATTAATTCATAATTAAAAAATAATAATTCGAAAACTTGTTGCCCGACTTAGATTTATAATCGTCTTACTAACTAATGACCTACATATTATGACAATGAAAATGAAAAGTTTGGGCCTTTGTATGACGGTTTTTTTGTTGATCTGCACTACTGCGGGAACCAAAGGCCAGCAGTCCGCATCACGTGAGGATATACGTGCATTGCAGACTCAGGTGGAAAATTTGACCTATGCTCTGGACAAGATTCAGAAGCAAACAGAAGATGTTGCCTGGGTACAAAAATTAGGAGATATAGCCTTTATCGATAAAGTACGGTTGACAGGGCCTCCAGGGAAAATCAATAATCCTACGGCAAAGGGCGCCGGTAATCCGCTGATTATCTACAATTATGTGTTTATTCCCAAGAACGCGATGAAAGGAGGGAAGGCCCCACTGATTATTCTGGTGCATGGCGGTGTACATGGAAATCTGGGCGTAGGAAACAGTCATATCGTGAGGGAATTTCTCGCTCAGGGCTATGTCGTTGCTGCACCGGAATATAGAGGTAGCACCGGTTATGGACGAGCGTTTCAGCGGCATATAGACTATGGCGGAAAGGAGATCGACGATACCAAGGCCGCCAGGGATTATATGGTGGAAAATTACTCGTTTGTAGACGAAAACCGCATCGGTGTGGTGGGATGGAGCCATGGAGGTCTACATGCATTGATGAATGTGTTCGATTATCCGGAAAGTTATACGGTGGCCTATGCAGGCGTTCCGGTTTCCGATCTAATCATGAGACTTGGCTACATGAACGAGAATTACAGGAAGCTTTTTTCTGGAAGCCATCACATTGGCAAGGAAGTGTTTCAGGACGTAAAGGAATATCGGAGACGCTCACCCGCGTTCAACGCACATAAGCTACAGACACCGCTTCTGATTTATGCCAACACCAACGACGATGATGTTTTGATCGAAGAGGTAGAACACTTAATAAGTGCGTTAAAGGCCAATAACAAAGAGTTTGAATACAAAATTTTTGAAGATGTTCCGGGTGGACATCATTTCGATAGAATTGACACCAAGAAGGCTAAAGAAGTACGTTTAGACGTTTACAAGTTTCTAAATAACTACCTGAAGCCACCACAGCCGTTCCGAAACTTAGAAGAAATCAATGAAAGCAGTTATTATTTCATGATAAAAGACTAGATTTGCTAAAACCCTAAAGACGCTGGCATGTATTCAAAACGTTTCAGGAAAGAACTTTATGAGACCTATTCCGAAAGACTGCGAGATTTCATCTACAGGTACGTAGCATCGCAAGAAATTGCGGAGGATCTGATGCATGATGTATTTATCAAAGTATTCGAAAACCCTACGCGATTTGCTCTGGTGAGAAACTGGGAAAGTTACATTTTCAAGATTGCCAGAAACCATACGCTCGACTTTTTAAAGAGGAATAGTTTGACTATCAAGTATGTGAATAAAATAAAAGCCGAATTTA
This sequence comes from uncultured Sphingobacteriaceae bacterium, assembly GCA_964401685.1. Lineage (GTDB taxonomy): Bacteria > Bacteroidota > Bacteroidia > Sphingobacteriales > Sphingobacteriaceae > DASRQK01. The sequence continues at coordinate 4,898 of CAYNZH010000011.1, read as the reverse complement.
GGGAAGAAGATTCCAGTCTTTCACAGCGTCTGCAAGAAAAGGAATACTTTGAGTTTTTAAACGAATGCCTGGAAAATTTGCCGGAAAAGTCGCGAATGATTTTTGGACTCTGCCGAGAAGAGGACCAATCCTACCTCGAAGTGGCTCAAAAACTAGGGATTTCCAAAAGTACGGTTAAACATCACATGGTTTTTGCAATGAAGAAAATAAGAAGTGAGGTGGAGGAGCACTTCAATATATCGACCCTAACGTCCCCGTCACGAAATGGATGAGAACTTCTATAAACGTTTGATCGAGGGCTACAGGTCTCGTAATCTCAGCAAAGAGGAGCTTGCTGTCTACCACCAGTTGCTTGCTGACGGAAAACTGGACAAGCTTCTGATGGCCGAAATGGAAGACGACTTTAGAGGCGCAAACCAGCAACGCCACAGGTTGACGAGGCCTTGGATTGGCATAGCGGCTGGCCTGATTATCGCTTTTTCAGTGGGATACTGGTCGTGGTCATCTTTCCAGGGCTTCCAAAATGAAGGGGACCACCTCCAGACAGCGGAGCTACAGCGTTCCAGCCCCACCCTTGTATTGCCTGATGGGCAAACGGTGCAATTTATTGACAGTGAGAAGTATGAAGACCAAAGTTACGGTTTCGAAGGCGACGAGAATATATTGATTTACCATCCTTCAGAGGACCCTGCAGCAAATGACAAGTTGCATACAGTTGCTACTCCGAAAGGACGTACGTACAAAATCCGCCTACAGGATGGGACTTTAGTTTGGCTTAACGCCGAATCATCGGTCACTTTCCCTGCTGCTTTTTCCCACCAGCAACGTGAAGTGGAAATCATTGGAGAGGCTTATTTCGAAGTGGCCCATGAGGAAAATCGCCCTTTCCGGGTGCAGTCCGGGACACAGGTAGTCACCGTGTTGGGAACTAAATTTAATATCAGTAATTTTCCGCAGGCAGACGCAATTACAACCACCCTGGTGGAAGGCTCTGTCCAGCTAGAATCCGCCAAAGGAAAGCAGCTGCTCCGGCCCAATGAACAGGCAGTCTTGAGGGAAAATGAAGCATTTGTCGTCAGCACGGTGAACCCTCAAAGCTATATCGCCTGGACACACGGATATTTACATTTCCGAGACGAGCCGCTGAGTGAAATACTTCAAAAAGTTGCTCGCTGGTATGATGTCGCGCTTTCGCTCGATACGTCATTGGAGGATCGCCATTATACGCTGAGGTTCAGCCAGCAAGCTAGTTTGCAAGAGTTTATTGATGTCCTAAACGAGGTCGGCTTGCATGCCAACCATTCGCAGGGAATTTTGATTGTCAAATAAAGATTGCCCTTTCCACGTGCTCGATCGTCTTATAAGCAAGACAATAATTAAATCACCAAAAAATTATGATGCCATTTTTAAAGTTTAAAAAGGGTTCTTCGGCTTTTTGCGGTCTGCTTGCAGCGACGATCTTTCTCATGACTCCAGATTCTGCGAAGGCGCAGACCCTGGCTTTTAAAGAGAAAAGTGTGTCTCTGGCGACAGTTCTCAAAAATGTTGAGGAACAAACCTCCCTCAATGTGTTTTACCAGCAAGAGCTGTTAAAAAAGGCCCGACCCGTGCGCTTAGCCGGGACAAACCTTGCACTGGAGCAAGTATTGGAGCAGGCCTTCAAAGATCAACCTATAGAATACAAGCTGAGCAACAATACTTTGGTGCTTACGGAGAAAGAGCTTCCTGCTCGCACTCAGGCCACTTCCGCACGGGCGACTACCCCGGTCGCGGAAAAAGTCGCACAGGAAATGGTGTCTGGTCGGTTGCTTGACGAAGACGGTAAGCCCATCGCAGATGCGACCGTGATCAATACCCGAACCAAACAGGCAACCAGTACCACGGAAAATGGATTTTTCGAGCTTCCGGGCCGGAACGGAGACCAGTTGGAGATCCGGTTCGTCGGCTTTCAGACCCTTTTACACAGAATTACCAATACTTCTGGACTCGAGTTGCGTCTTCAACAAGAAGAAGCGCTACTTGACGAGGTTGTTGTGACCGGGTATGTTGTGCAAAGGAAACGCGAAGTAACAGGATCAATTTCCTCCATTAAAGCCGAGGACATAGAGGCCGGTAAGATGATCACATTGGACGGCGCGATGCAGGGCAGGATGTCCGGCGTCAACGTGCAGTCCCGCGTCGGTATTCCCGGTGCGGCGATCAAGGTCGAGGTTCGCGGCCCTGGATCGATCTCTGCGGGAACTGACCCCTTATACATTGTCGACGGACTCATTGTCGACAACAACAACATGAGCACGCTGGTCTCATCCAACCCTTTGGCCAATATAAACCCCGAAGATATTGCCTCTATTGAAGTATTAAAGGACGCTGCAGCAGCCTCCGTATATGGAGCGCAGGCGGGGAACGGAGTCGTCCTGATTACCACAAAAAAAGGAAGTTCTGGCAAGCCATCCATAGATTTTTCTTATAGAGGCGGCAGCGTGTCACCAATCAATCTGGTAGATTTGATGAATTCACAACAGTACCTCAATGCCCGCTTCGAGGCCGTGAAAAACTTCAACCCAACCTGGTCTGATCAACAGGCCTGGAATACAGTATTGAGCCAATCACAACTTCCCGCGGAGACGACCTTGGAAGATATTGCAGCGCTGAAAACTTACGATTGGCAGTCGGCCGCTTACACGGATGGTTCGACCCATAAGTATGACCTTGCCCTGGCTGGTGGACGCGAGCACAGCGGTTACCGCATTTCGGGCAGCTGGGAAGATACAGAAGGCAGCATCATCGGCTCTGATTTTGCACGGGGCACACTCAACGTGAACTACAACAATAAAATCTCCGACAAGGTCGAGCTTTTTACCACGGTCAACCTGGCAAGTCTGAATCAGCACGGACCTTTGGGAGCAACTGGCTCGACAACACAGTTTTCAGCTCCCAGTTATGCCAATCCTATGATTTTGCCCTTCATTCCTATTTATAATGAGGATGGCACTTATAATTTCGATCTGGCAGGATTTCCAGGAACATTTACACGAAACACCCTACACTCTACTGCTTTAAATGAAGCACTTGAAAAAAACAACAGTCTTTTTGGCAATTTACAGGTACACTATAGCATACTCGATGAACTGAAGTATCGTGGTGTCGTGGGCGTGGATTACAGGGACATTACAGCGCGAATGTACTACGATCCCCGATCCGTAGATGCGTATTCCAAAAGCGGCATCCTGATCGACTATTACGATCGTCCACAAACGTTTACTACTTCTCACGTCCTGCAATACAATCCTCAGCTTCCTCAAGGACACTCCCTCAATGTACTGGGCGGTGTAGAATACCGTACTTATCAAAATCAAAGCGGCAACGTTCGAGGGGAAGGATTTCCCAATCATTTGTTCAAGCAAATGGCGTCAGCAGCAGCTATTGTGTCTGCGACCAGCTCGTGGACGGGTGTCAACCGTTTAGGAACCTTTGTGCAGGGTGTGTACAACTGGGACAGCCGATACATGCTTTCTGCAATAGTACGCTATGACGGATCCTCACGCTTTGGAGCGAATTCAAGGTTTGGTTGGTTTCCTGCGATCTCAGCTGGATGGGATATTTCCAGAGAGGAATTTATAACCAATAAATCGGCGATCAACCAGTTGAAGCTCCGCCTGGGCTACGGTGAAACGGGTAATGATCAGATCGGCAATTTCGCCTCCAGATCCTTGTACGGTGGCGGTGTCTCGTACAACGGCGAGCCGGGGATTCAGGCGTCTTCACTCGGAAACTCTGCCCTCCGCTGGGAGAGAAACGCCACGACGAATCTCGGTGTAGACTACGCCTTGTTTAATTCGCGCCTTTTTGGCGTGGTAGAGGTCTATCACCGAGTCAGTAAAGATCTTTTGCTAAGCAAACCGGTGGTTTGGGCGGGCGGATACAGCTCCATTTCCGAAAATCTGGGGCAAGTCGTGAATCAAGGTCTGGAAATCGAGCTTGGAGGACATATTGTGAGGACGAGAGACTTGCAGTGGACTAGTAATTTCAATATTTCCTTTCAGCGAAATGAGGTTACCCAGCTCTATGATGGACTCGAAGAACTTCCCGGTGACAATACGGTACGGGTAGGATATCCCCTCCGTACCATCGTTCTTCCCCAGTATGCGGGCGTAAATAGTGCGACTGGACGTGCATTTTGGTATGACGGGAACGGTGATTTGACCTATAGCCCAGGCACCATGCAGATCGGTGATTATGCGCCGCACGGCCTTCCCAATGAACTACCGAAATTTTACGGAGGCTGGAACAATAGCTTGAGCTATAAAGGCATTTCCCTGAGCGTATTTTTCCAATACGATTACGGACGGGTATTCTATGATAATTTTTCCAGAAACCTTTCCAGAAAAGGCGATTCGCAGATCAATGGCATGCTCTGGTACTATGATAATAGGTGGACTGAGCAAGGGCAAATCACGACGGTGCCTCGCGCTATCAATGGTGCCGCCGAGCGTGGCAATGCACGAGGAGACCTCGCTTCGACGCGGTATCTGCAGGACGCATCCTACATCAGGCTCAAAAATATCAATCTAAGCTACACCCTGCCCCAGCAATTACTGGCGCCCGTGGGTATGCAAAAAGCCAGGGTGTATGTACAAGGCAATAACCTTTATACCCTGACCAAATTTGGTGGTTACGACCCGGAATTTTATGTCACCGGGAGCAACACCACTTCCAATGTGGGCATCATCCCGGCGATGAAGTCCTTTTTCGTGGGTATCCAAGTCGGATTTTAAAACTAGAAAATGATGAAGAAATATATAATATACGCCTTTTCGCTCGTGATGCTCGCTTCTGCGACTTCCTGTGAAAAGCTGCTCGAGATCAATCCAAAGCAATCCATAGATTCGTCCGAAGCC
>CAYNZH010000010.1:39948-63820 GCA_964401685.1 uncultured Sphingobacteriaceae bacterium | reverse complement strand
TCGGTCGGAATATATATAACGGTCTTATCGTTCAGATTATTTTGTTGACGCACCCATAAATATTGAATGTACGCTTCAGACAGACTTCCGTTTTCGATCTGGATGGCTTGGGCTGCACCCTTAGCCCGCTCAACCTCAGCGGCTGCATTGAGTTTTTCTGCCTCAAGATTGGCCTTGGCTTCCTCAATTCGAATACGCCTATTCTGCTCTGCTTTCGCAAACTCGGCCTTCCCTTCCATTTCCTGCTGCCATACCCTGTAAGTCGGACAGCCCCAGAAACCCAGCAAAATCACGAGTATAAACATCCAAGCGGCAAATGTGCCCAAAGCAATGGGGGAATTTTTCAGAATCATAATATTTTAAAACCGATAATTTTTCGGAGTAAATATACGAAATTATTTTCGAATTTTCAACTCATGACTTTGGATGGTCGATAGCAGAAGCCTCGAGAAACAGTCCTTCTTGATCATACAGAAAGGAAACGGGGTGCTCAGGGTTTTTAATAATTTCAAAAAGCGTAAGACCCCAGGGCTTCCAAAAATTCTCCAGAACCTGCCCATAGACCTTGTTGTCCCAATAATCAAAAAGAGGCTGAGTATGCATATCCAGCAGGGACATAGGCTCCACAAATATTCGTTGAGGGGTTTCCGCCACGGTATATTCGGGCAACCGACTAAATAAATAGGTCGAATAAAAGAACCTGGCACAGATTTCCTCGAATTGTATAGGATGGAGCACATGCGACTGTACATGTTTCAAAACGTCTTCATGATAAATCACGTTGGTTCCGTTATCTTGTAAGGTGGCGATAATCGCAAAATCACGCATTCTGAGGGAAAAGACCAACGTGTTAATTTCGTCTCGGTAGATGAAGGTATCATCGGGGTTATCAACGGGGAAGACGACAATCTTAAAGGGATTTCTCCCTTCAAACTGCATTTCCAGGAGCAGAGACTGCAGCATGAGATGGAGATTCTTGAATTTTTTCGCCAGAACCTGAGAGAAATTCAGCGGTTCTCCCGTTGCCTGTTGCTGCCTTATGCCCGCTCGGACTTCGTTGAACACGATACCATAAACCAGCTTCGCTACCCATTGGAACAGCGTAACCTGATCCATCTGTGAAACCGCGGCGTACCCGTTTGTAAACGCTTGTTGGACTTGATTCTCCAGGTGGTCGATTCGTTCAGCGGTGGAGGCAGCGCAGGGGATCTTGAGTTGCTTGTAGGTCAGGATTTGTTCGTCCAACATTTTAAAGGGCTTGGCCTCCAGATCAAACATTTGCATCAGCCAGGTTGGAAAAACCTGCATTTCTTCGTCAGAAGATTGCAAGGTCTTCCCACTCAGAAAACAAACATTATTATCAAAGGAAAAGGTCGAAAAAGGATCGTATAGTTTGGACATAATTTTTCAATCTAATGAAGGAAAGGAAATTCCCTTAATTTTTCTAAATAATTCGACGGCGTACAGATCAGTCATCCCCGAGACAAAGTCGAGCACGGACCGGATTTTAGAATAAGTATCCTCGGAGCTTGTATAAAATTGCTTTGGAATGAGCGAGAGAAGCTTTTTGTCTAGAGGTGATCGGTGATTGTTAAGGTAAGCAGGAACAAATTCTTCCAGCAAACCGCCCATGACTTTGTATCCGGCGACTTCTATCTGAATAACGGAGTGCGCGTTGTAAATCCTTTCGTAAGAGAGGGTTGAAATTCGCTTTTGAGCCGCCACCAAATCCGGCTCTATAACGTCCATCAGCGTTGCTTTAAACTGTCCGTTCAGAATTTGTTCCTGATACTCGGAGAAGGCGTTTGCGCAAGAGATGATCAACGTGTTGATTGCTTTTGCTCTCAAAAGGCTTACTTTGCTATCAACATCGTCCAACTGATCCAGCCTCTGTGGCAATTTCGCATCCCGGCAAAGGGGCAGGAGCAGATCCGATATTTCTTCGTAGCGCAAAATACCGAGGCGATGGGCGTCTTCCAGATCAACAATATTGTAGCAAATATCGTCCGCGGCTTCGACCAAGTACACCAGGGGGTGGCGAAAATAAGCTTGTTCCTGATTTGGGTCGGGCAATAGCCCCAATTCCTGGGCAATTTGATTGAAGGTGCCTCTTTCAGAATCGAAAAACCCGTACTTTTTGAGGTGGGCCTGATTTTTTTTATGACCAGCGGTCGACGAACAGGGATATTTTAGTATGGATCCCAAAGTGGCGTAGGTAAGGGCAAATCCCTTGGGGTCCTTGCCCGAGAATCCGTGAGTGAGGATGCGCAAGGCATTTGCATTTCCTTCGAAATTGATCAAATCGGCCCACTGGGTGGCGCTCAAATCGTTTTGATAGGCCTGCCCCTCTCCGCTGATAAAATAATTGGAGATGGCCGCCTCGCCGGAATGTCCGAATGCAGGATTTCCCAGATCATGTGATAAACAGGCAGCCGATACGATGTCCCCGATTTGTTGTAGCGAGGGGATTTTACGGTCTGCATCGGGATTCCTGGCGCAGAAATCCTGGTAAAACAGCCTTCCTAAAGACCGACCCACGCTCGCTACTTCTAGACTATGCGTCAAACGATTATGAACGAAGACACTTCCGGGGAGCGGGAACACCTGCGTTTTATTTTGCAATCGACGGAAGGGGGATGAAAAAATAAGTCGGTCGTAATCCCTTTGAAATTCGGATCTGGCCGAATCGGCGTCAGGCAAGCCCCTTGTCTCGTATCCCCAGCGCTTAGCTGAAAGCAATTTATTCCAGTCCATCATTTGGCCAGGAGATTATTGAGGGCTTTCCGGACTTTCTCAAAGCCAAATTGCTCATGAATTTTGTAAAAGGAATGTCTGATTTCCGCGGTACACAAGTTTCCAATACTTCCTTCATGGGTGTGGTTTACGGATTTATCCGGTGTAAAACGTCCTTCTTCAATTGCAAGACCAATGTTTCTATAGGCTTCGCGAAACGGAACGCCTTTCAGCACTTCCTGGTTGACGACTTCGACACTAAAAAGGTAATCGTATTTTTTATCATTCAAAATATCTTCCTTAACTTCAATATGTTCAAGCATGAAATCTGTCATAGTCAGACAGTCTTTCAAGGAAGTCAGGGCAGGAAAAAGGGATTCTTTCAAGAGTTGCAAGTCGCGGTGGTAGCCTGACGGAAGATTTGCGATCAGCAGACTGATTTCATTGGGCAAGCTTTGAATCAAGTTGCATTTTCCCCGAATAAGCTCGAAAACATCCGGATTTTTCTTATGCGGCATTATGCTAGAACCGGTGGTAAGCTCATCCGGAAAGCTGAGGAAGCCAAAATTCTGGTTCATATATAAGCATACATCCATGGAAAATTTGGCCAGAGTCGCCGCAATTGTGCTCATCGCGTGGGCAAGGATTTTCTCCGTCTTCCCCCGCCCCATCTGGGCGTATACCACATTGTAATTCAAGTCATCAAAACCTAGGAGTTCAGTCGTGAGACGCCTGTCCAAAGGGAAGGAGGATCCGTATCCGGCAGCAGAACCCAAGGGATTTTTGTTGCACACCTTCCAACTGGCAAGCAAGACTTCCAAATCGTCAACTAGACTCTCAGCATAGGCGCCAAACCACAAACCAAAAGAAGAGGGCATCGCAACTTGCAGATGTGTGTACCCAGGCAACAGGACCGCTTTATGTTTTTCACTCAAGGATTGTAAACGGGTGAAAAGCTGAGTCATCAGAACGACCAATTCCTCGATTTCGGCGCGGAAGAACAATTTTAGATCTACCAGCACCTGATCATTTCTAGACCTGCCGCTATGAATTTTTTTACCAGCCTCACCGATCCGGCGGGTGAGCAGCAGTTCGATCTGGGAATGCACGTCTTCTACGGAATTTTCTATTTCGAATTGTCCGCTTTCTATTTCCGAGAAGATTTCTATCAAGCCCTTTTTTACGGATTCGAAATCATCATGGCCCAGCAACCCAATTTTCTCCAACATTTCGGTATGGGCCAGGGAGCCGTAGACATCGGCCTTTGCCAACATCATATCCAGTTCCCGATCCTTTCCTGCGGTAAATCGATCTACTTGCTGATCAACCAGGGTGTTTTTTTGCCAAATCTTCATGTGATGCTCGTGCTTTTCTGCAAATTTACAATAAAATACCAGCTTCCAAAGGTATTAGCGGCCGTCTCAGACCAGAGTGAAATTTTTCTGATACAATCTATTGCTTTATTAATAAAAAGAAATACCTTAGAGGGTTGAATTAGAAAATCTAAATATCTATAAGCATTTATGAGAAAGTTAATCACAATTGTGACGCTTTTTGTGATTGTGGCCACGGCGACATCACTTATGGCTCAGGAGAAGCCAGCATTTACCTGGAAGGACGTTTCGAGCTGGAAATATATTCGCACAGGCAACTCAAGCCTGTCGCCCGACGGGAATTGGCTGACATCGGTCTCGGGGCCGACCGAAGGGGACTTGACGTTGACCCTTAAACATACCCGTGATACGTTTTTATACGAATTTCCGATTGGAGCGAGTGCGAGTTCTGCAGTTTTCTCTGAAAATGGAAGTCATTTTGCCTACCGCGAGTCAGCCAACGACAAAGACGCAAAGGCGGCCCGAAAAAATCGTAAACCTTTATATACGAAGTTACATGTGGTGTCATTGGCCGATACCCAGAAGGTGACTTTTGACAAAATACAGTCCTTTGAATTTTCAGGTAAAAATGGAAACTGGATTGCTGTTCGTATTTCAGCGCCTGAGTCTGCGCCGGGCGCTCCGAGAAACCCAGAGGCCGCGAAGGGCACAGACTTGATTCTACATAATTTGGCAGACAATACGACATTAAACATTGGTAACGTTAGTGAATTTTCATTTAATGAAGATGGCAATTTGCTGGCCTACATTATCGATGCAAACGAAAAAAATGGAAATGGAGTTTTAGTCAGGGATATGAATACGGGGGTAGTAACTGCCTTGGACAATGACCGCGCAAATTATAGTCGCCTGCGCTGGAATGACGATGGAAATGCGCTTGCCCTCCTAAAAGGAAAAAAAGATGAGCGATTCAAAAGTGATCTTTTTACGGCCTTAGGATTCACAGGCGTTGGTGGCAAAAGCGTTAGAAAAGTAGAATACCATGGACAGGATGACAAAATGTTCCCGGTAAATGCGGGCGTGAGCGGAAACGGAGCGGTGTACTGGTCAGACGATCAAAACCTTCTTTTCTATGGAATTTCCAGGCTGGAGAAGAAAGAAGAAAAGAAAACGGATAGCACTCAGAAAGCAGCCAAGCCGGCCGCAGACATCGAAAAACCTGATGTAATCATCTGGAACTGGCAAGACAAGAGGTTGCAGTCGGCCCAGCAAGTACAGGAAAGCCGGGACAAGAACTTCAGCTTCCTAAGTGCCTACAATGCACGCGACAACAAGTTTGTGCCCCTTGCTGACAGCCTGATGAGAAGCGTGATGGTGGGTCCTAAGCAATTATTTGCGATTGGATACGATTATACGCCCTACGAAGTCGACAATAATTTAAGCGGTCAAACCTATGTTGATCTTTATTTGCTAAATTTAAAAACGGGACAGAAAACATGCATTCTGGAGAACAATTATCAGAATGCCTCCCGAACGCTTTCCTTTTCACCTGATGGCAAGCAGCTAGCCTATTACCGGGAAGGACATTATTATGTGATGGATCTCGACACGCAAAGGGAAACAGCGTTGACGGCAAATGTACCGTCCCAGTTTATAAACGTTCAGAGCGATCATAATATTGAGATGCCCGCAACTCCTTTCATGGGATGGACTTCGGACAGTAAATATGTGCTTATACAAGATGGTTACGATTTGTGGAAGATCAGCGCAGACGGCCGTCGATTCGACGCATTGACGCCAAGCTTTAAGCCTCAGCGCATCCGTGCGGGTGCAGCTTTCAGAATTTACCCAGACGACGAGGGCATAGATTTGAAGAAAAACCAATATTTCTCTTTTCTGAATGACGCCACCAAAGAAGCTGGAATTCTGGTTTTGGAGCCCGGAAAATCCCAAATGAGGATAATCATGTCTGGAGATCACGTGTATCGCGGCTTCCAGAAAGCGAAAAACAGCAATACCTTTGTTTATTCTGTAGAGAGTAGTACGACGGCGCCCGAATTGATGGTTACGCACAATGTAAACCACAATCAAGGCATTCAAATGACAAAGAATACGCCCGATCAGGAGAAATATGCTTGGTCCACGGGTGTGGAATTAATAGAGTTTGTGAGCGCTCATGGCGACACCTTGCAGGCGACGCTATACCTTCCGGCAAATTATGAGCCAGGACGCAAATACCCAACGATTACATACATTTATGAACGCTTAACCCAGGATAAAAACGGATATGCCAACCCTTCTTACCCTGGAGGCGGCTTCAACCGGGCCGTCTATACAAGCCAGGGCTACGCCGTTCTGATGCCGGACATCAAGTATATGATGAATGAACCCGGAAATTCTGCGGTAGCCTGTGTGGTGCCAGCGGTCGAAGCGGCGATTGCAACTGGCGTAGTGGATCGGGATAACATTGCTATCCATGGTCACTCTTGGGGAGGCTATCAGACTTCGTTCCTTATCACTCAGACCAATATCTTTAAGGCAGCAGCGGCAGGTGCACCCTTGACGAATATGATCAGCATGTACAGTCTGATTTATTGGAACAGCGGCTCCACCAATCAATCCATATTTGAGTCAAGCCAGGGGAGGTTTACAAGCGGTTATTGGGACAATTGGGATGCTTATAAACGTAACTCCCCGATTTATTACATCAAAAATGTAGAGACGCCATTGCTCCTGTTACACAACGATAAGGACGGTGCTGTGGATTATACGCAAGGGATAGAGTACTATAATGGTCTCAGAAGGTTGGGCAAACCAGTAAGCATGATAACCTACAAAGGGGAAAATCATGGTATTGTCAAGGAAGCAAACCGGAAAGATTATGCCGTACGGATGTTGGAGTTTATGGACCATTACCTAAAAGGCAAACCTGCTCCTGATTGGTGGGAAAAAGGCATTGACTTGCTCGATATGCAGAAGCACTTGGAAACCCGATCCTTCTGAATCCGGTAACAAACGCGCAAAAAGCAAATTGCAAGGTGAGTGAACACTTACTTATTTTTCACAAACTTTTTGGATTAATAATTTATATTCATACGTTTGTTGCTGTTAAGGGGAAGATGGTTTTTGGTTCCTCAAAGGAATTGTTTACTACTCGATTGTATACGCTTAAATGTGATGGATTACCAAATCCTTAAATTGGTCAGGTTTTTTACTAACCAAATATAAACCTATTTTGTTTAATCTAAAGGGTGCTTCGGGCACCCTTTATTTATTTCCCGAGGTTTTAAAACCAACAACCCTCTCCCGTATTCTGGACTCTGCTTCCCTCACTACTTCTTCAATGGATTTGCCGGACGGCTCAATAGGGCTAAGCACTTCCCATTTTAAGGAAAGAAACGTATTCAGTGGATAAAAACCGAATTGCATCATCCGCCAAGAATTATTGATCGCAATGGGGACGATGAGCGCGTCAGGATTCTTTTTATACATGGTCGCTATTCCTCCGATGTTGAAGGCCTTCATTTTTCCATTTTTGGAACGGGTACCTTCGGGAAAGATAATCACCGACCAGCGGTTGACCCGGATTCTTTCGGCCAATTTCAGGATTTCGGCTATCGATTGCTTGGAATCCCTTCGGTCGATATTCGCCCCGCCGCCGTGCTTGAGATTGTAGGAAATACTCGGTATACCCGATGCCAACTCGATCTTGGAAATAAATTTACCGTGATGTTTGCGCAGGTAAAAAATCAACGGAGGAATATCAAACATACTTTGATGGTTGGAGACGAAGATGATCGGACGACCCTGGGGAAAAGTTTGCTGGTTGATAAACTGGACAGTATTACCGAGGATCAGATAGGATTTCATAAGAAACCAATTGAGAACATCTACAGAATTCTTATGCGCTGAATAACCAAAAAAGTTGAGGCAGATCCACTGTATAGGGTGAAAGATCAGTAATAACAGCCCAAACACCAGTATAAAGACCGGCGTAAGAATAAATCCAAAAATCTTCCTCATGAATGTGAATTAAATGGCAAAGATAGTAATCATTTTTTTATATTTGTGTGATGGAAGCATTCGACAACCTCAGAGGAAAGTTATTGTACAATGAAACCCAGTACTTTCGCCAGTGGTGGGTGTGGGTCGTGTTGTTTGGAATTCTAACCCTTTACATTGCGAGCCTGTTTTACAAATATTTTCAAATCATTGAAAATCCAACGGTGGAAAATTCGTTTATGGACAGCAGTACCTGGATTATTTTTATAGTACTCCTTAGCGTCGTCGGTCTGATGTGGCTATCGAGACTGGAAGTCAGCGTTTATAGCAATGGCTTATACAGCCGTTTTTTTCCGTTAAAAGGGAAATTCAGGAAATGGGAACAGATCAGGTCGATGGAGATGAGGGCGTACCAACCGCTGCAGGAATACGGTGGCTGGGGGATTCGCGGTCTCGGTGGGGATTACGCGCTGAATATCTCAGGAAATCAGGGCCTTCAGCTAGTTTTAGCGAATGGCGACCGCTTGTTACTTGGCACGCAAAACCCTAAGGAACTCGGCGCAGTTTTAAAAAGTATTCCCGAAATAAAAGATAAACTAATTTGGAACGCTAAACGGAAACGCCCATGAAGTACGTTGGATTTTTGTTTTTATACGTTTTGTTTTTTGGACTTGCATCCTCGTCCGCGCATGAATTGTACGCGCAGGATCGAAACCCGGTGGGAAGCTGGCACGGTGATCTTGCCGTAGGGGCACAAACCCTGAAGGTGGTCGTTCACATCAAGAGGGACGGTGATGTTTTTTCCGCGACAATGGACAGTCCAGATCAGAAGGCATTTGGAATCCCTGTAAGTGAAATATCGTTTACGAATGACACCCTGTCGTTGCGTATCGCCGCGGCCGGAATGAGTTTCAAGGGGGTTCTGAATGCACAGCAGCAAATTGTAGGGAAATTTATGCAGGGTGGCGCTTCACTTGACTTGATTTTGGAGCGAATGAGCGAATTACAAATTCAGGAGAAACCAAAGAGCTCTGAGCGCCCTCAGGTTCCTGAGTTTCCGTTGCCATACCGATCAAAAGAGGTGCGCTTTGAAAATCCTGACCTAGGAATAAGCTTGGCGGGTACGCTGACCCTTCCTGAAGGAGATGGGCCCTTTCCCGCAGCAATTCTGGTGACCGGAAGCGGGCCTCAAAATCGCAATAGCGAGGTCTTCGGGCACCAGCCCTTTCTCATCCTGTCCGACTACTTGACACGACAGGGAATTGCGGTTCTTCGTTACGATGACAGGGGTGTCGGAGAGTCTGAAGGCGTTCACGACGGCGCGACCAGCCGGGATTTCGCAGATGATGTACTTGGAGCCTTTGAGTTTTTACGACAAGAACCCGCTATTGATAAAAAGCGTATCGGTATTGTGGGGCATAGTGAAGGGGGGCTAATCGCCCAGATTGCAGCTCACGATGATGATCGAGTGGCCTTTGTTGTCATGATGGCTGCACCGGGAATGGCGATAGACCGTCTGATGTATGTACAAAACAAACAGGTAATGGAAAGCCAGGGGCTAGACCCAGCGGTCATTGAAAGCGAATTGAAATTTGTAGAACAGGTATATGCGGTACTGAAAAATGAGGGAATCGACGACGCGCCCCTGCGTGACAGCATTGTTCGGATGTACGAGACTAAATTTGTAAAGGCGGGATTGACTCCCGCAAATGCCTCTGTCGCGGCACGGTCAAGCGCTGCGCAACTGACCTCCCCCTGGTTTACGTATTTTATCCGGTTTCAACCCGCGGAATACCTCCAAGGGATAAAGTGTCCCGTTTTGGCGATCAACGGGCAGCTTGACATTCAAGTCGCACCAGACAATCTAAAAGCCATCGAAAGTGTCCTCGGAAATGCAGGAACGAGCGTGACGACTATCTTTTATGACGATAAAAATCACCTGCTTCAAACCGCAAAGACAGGAGCGGTTGACGAATATGCCCAAATAAGCGAAACAATATCGCCGGAAGTGCTTAAAGATATAGGGGACTGGATCAGGAAAATTACGGAGAAATAAGCTGGCTGTTGAAAGACTGGCGCGTATAAGACCCCGGACCGGCATGATCCCCTTCAGTGAAATCAAAATGAACCACCTGTACATCCGGTAAAGTCGTGAGTGCATACGTCACTTCCATCAAATAGCTCCTCGCTCCCATTGAACCCATACGCTGGGTCAGAAAACTAGCATCGGGGATACGCAAAAAGAGTGTATCACGCGAGATTTCCTGTACTTCCAGATTAATTTCCGGATAAATCCGCTCAATAGACCCCAATAAATAGTCTACCTCGGTATTCGCCGGATCAAATTCCGGGTTCTCTACTGCAATGATTTCACCGTTTTCATCCAGACCAGTCGTATAAGGCAAGTTGAACGATGGTTCTTCCTCGCGGAGTTCTTCAGAATATTCTGATGGAACGGACTCACGGTTTTCCGAGCGGTTGTCTCGGGTACATGAAGAGACAATCAAAAACGATGCACTAAGCAACAGACTATTAAATATGTATTTTCTCATAATTCGCCTAAAAAAATTCTAAGTGATAAATATCAAAGGAAAAATCCTAATATACAATAAAACCAAATAAAGGACTAGAAGTGTAGCATTTAAACTTAACATCCAATTCAAATCGGTCTTCGCATATCGAAATTTCAGCACCAGCACCAGTAATGTTAAAAATCCAAAAAACAGAAGCAGAGGAAATAGCAGTACCCATTTGTTGATCACGTACAAATAAGTGTCATTGAGATTTCTCACATAACTCTCCTCAGCCAAAAACGGAACAACCGACAACAACAGCAGCAAAACAAACAGTCTGGTCGTAAGTTTTGCCACCATTTGACTGATGGTATGGTTTTTGGGTGGTTTAATCATATATTTATTTATCTTTACACTACAAAACTATCAAAAATCAGGGATGGAAATGAATAATTGTTTGATTTTTAAAAAATGGGCGGGCAGATCGGCAGTATTGGGGTTGGTTATCCTGCTCCTGTCAGCCTGCGGCGCGTCACGCGAGGGTATTGATACTTCGCCTTCCAAAGCAGCCTGGAAAAACGGAGTTAAGGGAATGTGGGTACTGAACGCTGTAGAAAAACAGAACTTTCCATCTGATTATGTGGTCAAAACCCTCTTCGAAGAGGCTCCTCCCGAGTGCTTTATCGGCAGTGTGTGGCACCTTCCTTCTAATGGCCGAGGGCAAATCACCTTTGAATCAGAAGGAATCTTATGTGCACCCGGGGCCGTGCGAAACATACAATGGTCTATTTATACAGAAAGAGGCGCGGGCAATTCTGCACATTTTCAATTCAAGAAAATCTATCCCGGGGACCGCGCGAAAAATGTACTGGCAGGATACAGAATGGAACTAAGCTATGCGGATGAAAATTCCATGCAAATGCGGATGCCTATCGAGTTAGGAAATTCCACCGGATATCTGATTTTTAAATTTATTCGCTAAAAAATAAGTTTTTGAAAGGTATAATTCTTGCCGGAGGTTCCGGCACACGACTACATCCATTGACTCTGGCAATCAGCAAGCAGTTAATGCCTGTGTACGACAAACCGATGATTTATTATCCCCTGTCCACTTTGATGCTTTCTGGAATAAGGGAGATTTTAGTGATTTCTACCCCTCATGACCTTCCACATTTCCAAAAACTTTTGGGGGACGGCAAGCGGCTGGGATGTTCCTTCCAGTACGCGGTACAGCCAGAGCCCCGAGGATTGGCACAGGCCTTTACCATAGGCGAGGATTTCATTGGTGGGGATGCGGTTAGCCTCATTTTGGGTGACAATATCTTCTACGGAGACGGCCTCTCAAGGTTGCTTCAGGAGTGCCGGTCGCCAGTGGGCGGTTTGGTATTTGCTTATCAAGTTGCTGACCCCGAACGCTATGGGGTTGTCGAGTTTGACGCTCAAAATCGAGTGCTCTCCATTGAGGAGAAACCGGCAAAACCACGATCAGACTATGCGGTACCGGGGTTGTACTTTTATGACAATCAAGTGGTAGACATTGCCAAAAGTATAAAGCCTTCTGCCCGTGGGGAATTTGAAATAACGGACATAAACAATGTATATTTGCGACAGAATCAGCTGAAAGTTGGTGTTTTTAGCCGTGGAACCGCTTGGTTGGACACAGGAACCTTTGCTTCGTTGATGCAAGCCGGACAATTTGTGCAGGTAATTGAGGAAAGGCAGGGACTGAAAATCGGCTGTATCGAGGAAGTTGCATTTAGAATGGGCTACATCGACGCAAATCAGCTGAGAGCAATTGCAGAACCATTGACCAAGAGTGGTTACGGCCAGTACTTGTTAAAATCGGTATTAAAAGAATCATGACGACAAATCAAAAAGTTGCACTTATAACGGGGATAACAGGACAGGATGGTGCTTACCTCGCGGAGTTTTTGCTTAAAAAAGGGTACACGGTGCACGGAATCAAGCGCAGAAGCTCGCTCTTCAATACGGATAGAATCGATCATCTCTATCAGGATCCGCATGAGCCGAACCGGAATTTTAAGTTGCATTATGGAGACCTGACCGACTCAACAAATCTAATCAGGATCATCAAAGAGACACAACCGGATGAAATCTATAATCTTGCGGCGCAAAGTCACGTCAAAGTGAGTTTCGATACGCCTGAGTATACGGCGAACGCTGATGCCGTTGGTATGCTACGAATTTTGGAGGCGGTTCGTCTTCTGGATAGGGTCAAAGAAACCAGGATTTACCAGGCGTCCACCTCCGAATTGTACGGTCTGGTTCAGGAAGTCCCTCAAAATGAAAAGACGCCATTTTACCCCAGGAGTCCCTACGCAGTTGCAAAATTATATTCCTACTGGATTACAGTCAATTATAGAGAGGCCTACGGAATGTACGCTTGCAACGGAATTTTGTTCAACCATGAGAGCCCTGTGCGCGGTGAAACCTTTGTTACCAGAAAAATTACCAGAGGTGTTGCCAAAATTGTCCTGGGTATGCAAGATAAACTGCACTTGGGAAATCTTTCCGCCCAAAGGGATTGGGGCCATGCCAAGGATTATGTGAAGGCCATGTGGCTGATGCTTCAGCAATCCGAACCCGAGGATTATGTAATTGCGACGGGAATTACCACTTCGGTGCGGGATTTTGTCCGCATGAGCTTTGCGGAAGTCGGGATAGAAATCGAATTTAGCGGAAAGAATGAAAAAGAGAAAGGGGTCATCATCGACGTAGATGTTGAGCGAATGGAGAAACTAAATCTTGATCCAACTCGTATTAAACTCGGACAGACTGTGGTGAAAGTAGATACAGCCTACTACCGGCCTACAGAAGTTGATCTCTTAATTGGTGATGCGAGCAAAGCGAAGGCAAAGCTCGGATGGACCCCGACATATAGTCTGGAGGATCTTGTTCAGGAGATGGTCCATGCAGATATACAATGGATGAAAAAGGAGGATTACCTCAAAAAGGGAGGTTTCGACATCCTGAATTACTTCGAATAATGGAACAGTTTTTGTATTAGGACAAACATGCAAGAGTTTGGAAATGCTATGCGGGTCAATGACAATACTGGAGTTGAGGCTGAACGGGAAGAGGAGTATTCGCGGAAAAACCCCACTAAGATATATCTTTTTATTTTAGCGATTGCAGTTTTGGTTGCCACTAACGTGTATTTTTATTTGAAATACAAGAACACCACTGAGATTTCTTATCAAATCTCAACAGAAAAAATGCAGTTGCGTGATGAGGTCGAGCGGATAGAAGCGGAAGTCAACCGTTTAAGTACAGAAAATATGGACTTATCGGAGGCACTGATTCTGGCGAGGGACAGTGTGCGTGTACTTATTGCCGACTTGAAGGAAAGACTCAGTGGGCAGGAAATAAGCCGTGCCGAGCTTCAAGAGGCGCAACGGGAAGTTTCTCAGCTGCGGAGCAGCGTGTATGCATACCGGTCCGACCTTGAACAATTAAAGACTCAGCATGATCAATTGCTTGCTGCGCAGGCCGATCTGCAAAGAGAGTATGACGAGAAACAGCGGGAATTGCGCCTTCTGGCAGAAAGAAATATGGTGCTAAGTGATCAGGTGAAACAAGCGTCGGTACTTAAAACCTCCCATCTGGAAGTAAACGGCATTCGGGAGAAAAGCAGAAATCGAGAGGATCTTTCTCACCGAGCCCGGAGGGTAGATAAACTGAGACTTACCTTCTCTATTGTCGATAACCCCCTCATTGAGCCTGGCGAACTTCCCATTTATATACGCGTGATAGACCCCACGGGGAATTTGAATACTTCACAGGATCAGTTTTTCCAACTCGATGGAAATACTATGCAATATACCGCAAAAACCGTTATTAACTTTACCAACAGGGGCGAATCCTACACCATTGACTGGCTGGATCCTGATGGCTTTAAAAAAGGGATTTACACGGTGCTGTTATACACGGAAAACACGACTATGGGCCGTACAAGTATCGTCCTGGACTGATCAATTAGGCTAAAATCATCCCGCGATTTCTCCATTTTTCTCTAAAGGGATCTTGATAAAGAACGTGGTTCCCTTGCCGATCGCTGTTTTATAGGAAATGCTGCCACCCATGCCTTCTATCGCTTTTTTGACAAATGCCAAACCCAGTCCTGTTCCTGAACTCTTAGTCGTAAAGTTGGGCTGGAACATCTTTTGACGGGCTTCGACATTGATTCCCATCCCATTGTCTGTAAATTCGATGAGCAATTCCTCAATCCCCCTTGTTTCAGACTTGGATAAGCGGATCTGGATTTTGCACTTACGGTGACTGATTGATGCCTCAATCGCATTTTTGATCAAATTGTTAAAGGAACGAAGAAGTTGGTCCTTGTCTCCTTTGGTCATAATGGGACCATTCTCAATGAGGTTTACGACTTTGATTGAGAGATTTAGCGAGCTTTTAAAAGAATCCGCTGACTTCTGGATAATATCCAGCAAATTGACATCCTCGAGCTGCGTGTCGGGCATTTTAGCAAAATCCGAAAATTCGGAGGCAATATGCGTCAAGCTATCGATTTGTTCGATGAATGAAGCAGAAAATCTTTTGAATCTGGATTCAAAACTTGGATCCTGATCCCTCCAGGATTTTTCCAGATGCTGCATTCCCAGCTTGAGTGGAGTCAGGGGGTTCTTGATCTCATGAGCGACCTGCTTCGCCATCTCTCTCCAGGCGGATTCTCGCTCGGATCGGACAATCTTGTTCGCACTTTCCTCAAGCTCAGCTATCATCAGATTGTACTCACGGATGAGACTGCCAATCTCGTCATTTCGCTTCCAGAAGATAGGCTCATTCGGCGAGCCGATTTTGGTCTTGGCAAGGCTTCGTTGAACCAAGAGAAGCGGCACGGTCATCGTATTTGCGACAAAGACCGCAAACAAACCTAAAACCAGGATGACTAAGGCATAGATATTGATCAGCGTGTTGAGCAATCCACCGATATTGCGGTCAAACTCCGTATAACTGCCGTAGTTGGGTAAACTCAAAAATGCGATTGTTTCGTAATCTGCGTTCTTGATTGTGGAGAAGGCGGTGGTATAGTGCAATCGGCCAATAGACTCGTCTTGGATGTAGCGGGAGCGCCCGTAATTATTCAGATGAACGTAGGCAAGCGCATTAATGTATTCGGATTGCAGTCTCAGATCATAAATACGAGGCTGGGTCGTATAAATCATTTTTCCTGAAACATCGTATAGATTGACATCTAGCGCAATGGATTTTGCAATAACATCGATCTCTCCGTACACTGTGCTCGTCAATTCCTGATTGTTTAAAATCATCTTTGATTCGAAGGCTTTAGCCACATCCGAAGATAGCTTCATCATCGTCCTTTCTTGCTGCCCTGCAAACTGCCGACCCACACTGAAAAAGGTGATAATTCCGGTACAAATAAGTGTAAACACCACCGCCACAACCATAAACATTTGTATGCGTGTACTGTATAATATTCTATTATTTAAAATAAGTAAACTCCATCGCAGGTTTCGCAGATTGAAATCGTGGCTATCCAACGTCGTATAGACCCACCTTAGGATGCTCATAATGACGAAAAACAGGAAGAAAACCAGAAAAAAGAAGGAAAGGGTGGCCAGTTGCATCCAACTGCTTTGCTCCGGCTTACTTAAGACGATCAAATCACGGGAATTGGGCATGTAGGCCATATGGGAAAAATCCTGGTCCCGGCCTACATGTTTAAACTCTCGTACTCCCATCGGTTGATACAGGCTGTCGACTGTTGGATAAACGTATTTACCCGATTGGTTTAGCAAAGACCCATTTCTATAAATCGCAAAAGAATAATCAGCGATCAATTCATTTTGTTGCTGTTCAATCCGGTTGTCGGCCAATATCAGTGGGTAATTTGCATATTGCCCGAAGGAACGGTGGTTGAGCTCCAGAAGAAGAAGTCCCAACTGATTTTCTTCATCACCCTCTTCAAATATGGGAAACTGCGCAAAATACTGGAAATTGCCGAAGTTGCTATTTCCCCGGTAAAAATATTCAGTGACTCGAATAGCACCGGAAATAACCCGGTCACGATATTCCTCCAGTTTCCGGTAAACACTGTTGCCAATGGGCGTCATCTGCCAATTGTAGGTATCAAAAGCAAAATCGTACTTAGAAAGGTAGCCGCTCAGGTAAACTGTCTGTATATGCTCCTGAAGCTCAGACTTGTTCATTGAATTTGGCGCCATGAAATAGTTGATGACTTCAGGATCCTGCGTAATTTCCTGTTCTAAATCATGGAAGAGTGCGAGCGCATCGATATCGTCGACGGCTTCAAGCTGTTGTATCGCCATCTTTTGGGCTTCCTGCCTTTTAATTTGCTGAAATCGATTGTGTTTCAGGGCGGCTATTGTGCCTAATAGTAGTAGAATTGAAATGACGAGCGCCAGTTGAAAAGAATGCTTTGATTTGGTGTACCAAGTGCAAAGGACTACCAGGCATGAAATGAGGAAAAACTCTGGATTGAGCTTTCCGATCGCTCCGAGAAAGATGGCCAAAAATAAAATTACACAAACCTCCAGAATAAGCAATTGCCTGGTGTTTGGGAAAAATTTGTGCGCAAAATGAACCAGTGTTCCCACAAATAACATCAAGGAAGTCATGGCCAGGCACAAGGCGAGTATGCCCAACCAGCTGTAAATTGTCAAATTTACAATGCTCGCTACATTGAAACTTATATCAGAATTGAGAATGAGACTTTGAAATACGCTTGAAATCAGATTACCGAGTCCATAGCTCGTAGCAGCTCCTACGATGACAAAAACCACTTTACCGAAGGGTGACCTTTTTATTTGTCCAAGATTTTCGGTGAGTGCGCTTTTATTGATATAGACAAAATTGAGAAACCAAGCTAGGAAAATCAAATTGAAAAGTAGACCTCCAAGATGAGGAAACCAAAAGCTTGCAGCGAAATGCCGCGGGTCAAAAAGACCAATATTGAATTGGTGAGACAGCCAGGAAAAATGCAGATCCGCATAACGAAGTCCAGCCAGTAGTGCACCGAAAAGGACTATGCCAAGCCAGGCCCGACCCTTCCGGACCAGTATACTGCATAAAACATTGATGCCTATCAACGAAAAGATGATCCCCAGCAACCACATGAGCAGTTCCAGATCGAGATAAAAGGAGTCGAGCTCCTCAACGGATAACTTGACCGAGAAGAGGTATTGCCCGGATTGGCTGCGAATATTGTAAACGTTTCTGTCGTCGTACTCGGCAATATCCAAATTATTGGTCTTGATCAGATCGCTGGCGAACTGATTGCGGAGAAAGGAGTTGGTTTTGTTGAATTCCCACTTGACGGGAATGAGGAACACGGTCGAAAAGTCCCGGTCGCTGAATTTTAACGCATGATACCAGCCGTTTTCTGCGTGAATCATACTCGAACCTTCAAGAATTCCGACATCGGTTTGCGGGACAATTACCTCTGAGGACCAGAAAAGCAGGTCATTATTTGAAAAGGTATAAAGAAAAACACCGTTTTTCTCGGTTAATTCGTTGATAATGGCTTCACTCCTATCCTGACCTCCCCCGCGACCAAGCATTTTTAGTCCGTCGAACCAGCTTTGGTCAGCGACTTTACTGTGGATGATGCTCTCCTTTTCCTGAAGACGGGCTTCCAGGTTTCGCGCATCGTCCAGCAGAACTTCGTTGCGGTCGAAGGTAAGCCGGATCGTTACGGCTGTGGTAAAAAAACCCAATGTCAGCACAAATAGCAAAAATCGGATTTTCGCTACGTTGTTGATGTGAATCCTCATGGAATCAAATTATAAAACCCTAATCTTTCCGCAATTTACAAAAAAACTTGAGGAATGATCAGGGTCCTACGTAGGACGACGGCATTTTTAGAACCGAAAAGCAAGAGAGAGCCCGCTTTTGACGCCTGCCCATGGGCCTTTGATTTTGGCATCCAGCCCATTCTGATGAACGGTACTCTCTATATTCACGAGTGGAATGCTCAGTTCATCGACTCGTTCTTTGAGTGCTCGCTGCCATTCTGCGTCCAGGGTTCGATCCGTGCGCGCCTCCATGTCTCCCGACGAACCGCCGTAGGAAGCACCCAAAAACCACCAGTCCAGATAAAGCAGATCGGTCAATTTCCACTGTATCCCGAGCAAGACACCGCCGGAAATTCCTCTGATATTTCCATTGAGATCAATTCTTTCGGTCTCTGTGTAAGTTTGTCCCTGGACAGTTTCTTCGACGGTAAATTCAAAATCCTCAAATGTTGCGTTGTAAGTCGTGTAGGACAGGTAAGGTGCGACGTAAAATCCCCTCGGCCCTTCGTTGTTGCCGAGATAAAATCTTACTTCCGGGGTGAAAGAACTTCCGCCGATTTTGAGCTTTTCCAGATCGTTAAATGTCCGCGGATCGTCAATGATTGACTCAAAGGATCCCAGCATAGGAACACCTCCTTTGGGCATAAACCTTGCGGATAAGGAAACGGAGATCTTTGGGGAAACCATCCTTTCGTACTGAAAGGCGTAGTTGTTTAGTAAAAGGGCTGTGGCCTTAAATTTGAGGAGGTTTTTGCCCTCATCGCCGGTTCCCGATGACTGGCCGTAAACCGTGGGGGTTGCGGCAATACAGAGTATCAAAACACAGATAACCTGCAGGGTGATTTTGGCATTTTTCATAAAAGTATTTATAAAATGGTGATTGGTGTAAGTGAGACTATTTTCCAAATAGATCCCACTTAGACCAATGCGTTCAAAATCACCTAAAACTGCCTGTCTGCAATCAATGAGGTTTTTCCTGCTTTAATATTTTAGCAGACAAGTACTCGCGATTTAACGTGGCAATATTGGTCAGTTTAATTCCGACCGGGCATTCCGCTTCGCAGGCACCTGTATTGGTGCAATTTCCGAAGCCTTCGGCATCCATCTGCGCGACCATTGCTTGGGCACGACTGGCTCTTTCTGTCTGGCCTTGTGGCAATAACGCAAATTGAGAAACCTTTGCAGAAACGAAGAGCATAGCCGAAGCGTTTTTACAAGCTGCCACGCAGGCACCGCATCCAATGCATGTTGCCGACTCGAAAGCTGCGTCTGCAACCACCTTAGGAATGGGAATACTATTGGCATCCGGAACTCCTCCGGTGTTTACATTGACGTAACCGCCTGCCTGTTGAATCCTTTCGAAGGAGGTTCTGTCGACGGCTAAATCCTTTATGACAGGAAATGCCGCGGCACGCCAAGGTTCAATAACGATGGTCTGTCCATCGTGGAAACTACGCATATGTAGTTGGCAGGTCGTCGTACCCTGCTTGGGGCCGTGTGGGCGACCATTGATGTGCAAAGAACACATTCCACAAATTCCTTCACGGCAGTCATGATCAAAGTAAATGGGATCTTCCCCTTTGCGGACCAAATCTTCATTGACCACGTCCAACATTTCTAAAAATGACATATCCGACGAGATACCATTGGCTTGGTAAGTCACAAATTTACCTCTGGTGTCTCCGTTTTTTTGACGCCATACTTTTAGCGTCAAGTTCATATTCCCACTCATAATTGCATCAATTATTTGTAACTACGTTGCGTTAAAGTCACTTCTTCAAAAACCAATTCTTCTTTGTGAAGGATTTCTGGTTGATTGTCGCCAGTATATTCCCATGCTGCAACGTACTTAAAGTTTTCGTCGTCTCTTTTGGCTTCTCCTTCTTCGGTCTGGCTTTCCGTACGGAAGTGGCCGCCGCAGGATTCCTTGCGGTGCAAGGCATCATCGACCATCAGTTCTCCTAATTCGAGGAAATCTGCAACCCGACCCGCTTTCTCCAGGGATTGGTTCATTTCTTCGTTTTCTCCAAGGACAGTCACATCACGCCAAAACTCTTCTCTCAACTCGCGGATCAGGCCTTTGGCTTTTAACAAACCTTCCTCATTTCTTGCCATTCCGCAATATTCCCACATGATTTGGCCAAGTTTTTTATGAATATCATCCACGGTCTTGGATCCTCGAAGGGAAAGTAAGCGTTTTACTCTATCTTCGACCTCCTTGCGGGCGATTTCGAAATTGGGATGGTTTTTATCGATTGGGTCGAAACCTAGGCCGGCCAAATAATCTCCCACGGTAAATGGAATCACAAAATAACCGTCTGCCAGACCCTGCATCAGGGCCGAGGCGCCCAGGCGGTTTGCGCCGTGGTCGGAAAAATTGGCTTCTCCCAAGGCGTACAGCCCTGGAACCGTAGTCATCAGATTATAGTCTACCCACAGACCACCCATGGTGTAGTGCACCGCTGGGTAAATGCGCATGGGTTGTTTGTACGGGTTTTCGTCGGTTATCTGATAATACATATCGAAAAGATTACCGTACTTGGCTCTCACTGCGTCTTCTCCTAACCGCTTGATCGCGTCTTCAAAATCGAGGAACACCGCGACACCCGAAGCACCAACACCGCGCCCCTCATCGACAACTTCCTTGGCATTTCTGGATGCAACATCCCGAGGCACAAGGTTTCCAAATGAAGGGTATTTTCTTTCCAAATAATAATCACGGTCTTCCTCACGGATATCGGATATTTTGATCTCGCCTTTTCTCAGCTTTTGGGCCGTCTCCACCGTTTTTGGTACCCATACTCTACCGTCGTTTCTGAGGGACTCCGACATTAGGGTGAGCTTGGATTGGTGATCGCCCGATACCGGGATACAAGTCGGATGGATCTGGGTATAACATGGATTTCCAAAAAACGCTCCTTTCTTGTGGGCGCGCCATACAGCAGTAGCATTACAGCCCATTGCATTGGTAGAAAGGAAAAACACATTTCCATAACCGCCTGTACAAAGCAAGACCGCGTGACCTTCGTGTGATTCAATAGCTCCAGTGACCATATTCCGGGCGATAATCCCCCTGGCATGTCCGTCAATGGTAACC
The DNA here is from genome assembly GCA_964401685.1 of uncultured Sphingobacteriaceae bacterium. Classification (GTDB taxonomy): domain Bacteria; phylum Bacteroidota; class Bacteroidia; order Sphingobacteriales; family Sphingobacteriaceae; genus DASRQK01. The sequence continues at coordinate 42,327 of CAYNZH010000010.1, read as the reverse complement.
ACATCGAGCATCTCGTGGCGGTTGTACATTTCGACCTTACCCAGGCCGATCTGGCGGTTTAACGCAGAATACGCACCCAGCAATAATTGTTGACCGGTCTGTCCCCGGGCATAAAACGTCCGGGATACCTGAGCTCCTCCAAAGGAGCGGTTATCTAGCAGGCCTCCGTACTCCCGGGCAAAGGGAACTCCCTGCGCAACGCACTGATCGATTATATTAACGGAGACTTCAGCAAGCCTGTAAACATTGGCTTCCCTGGCCCGGTAATCACCTCCTTTAATGGTGTCATAAAACAGGCGGTGCACACTGTCGCCGTCGTTTTGATAATTTTTAGCCGCATTAATCCCGCCCTGAGCGGCAATGGAATGCGCGCGGCGCGGACTATCCTGATAGCAGAAAGCTTTAACATTATAACCTAGCTCGGCGAGTGATGCCGCAGCGGACGCACCCGCTAAGCCGGTTCCCACAACTATAATCGTGTATTTACGCTTATTCGCCGGATTGACCAACTTGAGGTTGAACTTATGTTTAGACCATTTTTCAGCCAATGGCCCTGCTGGCATTTTAGAATCTAACATAATAAAACACGATATTAATTAGCTAAAGAAAAAATAAAGCGGCATAACGGCAAATCCCAGGGGAATCGCCACACCGAATACCCAAACGCCTAAAAACTTGATGAGAGGAGCATAGCGCCTGTGATCCCAACCAAGCGTCTGGAAGGCACTTTTAAACCCATGAATCAAGTGAAAAGATAGTGCAGCCATCGCAAGGACGTAAAAAAGCACTAAATACCAGGATTGGAATGAAAAAGCGACCTGCTGGTACAAATCCTTTGCCCGCACAATCTCATGCCCGTCTTCGATATAGGTGACAAAACCCGAGAATTCGCTTGCCTGCAAGTCTCTGACAGTGGTCTCGCCGGAAGCAAGATCTGTCCTGTATTCTACATATGGCAAGTCACCGAAATGATATTTGTACCAAAAATTGGACATGTGTGTTACCAAAAAAACCAACAAAATAGTCCCTAAAATCCCCATGTTGCGAGAACTCCAAGTGCTATTTGCCGAGCCTTTAAATGAAGCATAACCTACAGGCCGTGCTTTACGGTTTCTAATAGTCACGACCAGCGCGTAGATCGCATGCAATACGATCGAAAGGTACAGTAAATAGGATACAATTTTTATAGGCGCAAAGCTGGTCATCATGTAAGAATACTCATTGTAAGCTTTCCCAAGGTCATTACTGAACAACTGTAGGTTACCAACCAAATGCACCACCAGGAAGATACACAAGAACAACCCTGTTAGGCTCATGATCAGTTTCTTCCCAATGGAAGAAGATAATAACTGTCTATCTTTACTCATTATCCTTATAAATTACATATAATTTTGGAAAGCAAATCTAACAATTGATTTAATATAGTCGAAAGTATTCTGACAAAATAATCAATTTAGAACTATTCTAATCAAAATTTGGCGAAAAAAAAGCCGTCTCCTTTAAAAGGGAACGGCTCTGTTTACGACGTTGTTCATTGTATGCTTTAAAAAAGTCGAAGCCCGACTCCAATACTCCAGACACCAGCGCGCTGATCGGGTGCGGAATCGTTGGTCAGGCTGTTCATACTTCCTTCGTACCGGAGATCTGTTCGGATTTTACCAATATCAAGACCGACGCCACCGACAAAATTCAGACTGTTATTTTTATAATTATCGAAATCGGCGATGCTGTTAAAGGCTTCTCCTATATTTTTGTCTACTATGAAAGACATCATTGGTCCGGCCTGCAATCTGAGGGCGACAGGACCCAAACCAACGCGTGTGCCCAAAAGAACGGGAAGATCCATAGAAGTAAAGGATACATCCGCTGTCACATTGCCGCCAGTAGCCTCAAACTGGATCTGAGAGGATTTTCCGGTGAGGTAAAGTTCCGGCTGAATATGCACAATATTGCCAAACCTCGTCCAAATGCCGACTTGATATCCTGCTCTATTGCTTGAAGATAGCCATTGGTCATTGTCGGACTTTAACTGGGTGAAATTTAGAGCCCCCTTGATCCCGATTTGAGCGGACTGTGCATTCACTCCTATTGCCGCAGAGAGGAAGACGAATAAAACAAGATACTTTTTCATATTATACGTTCTAGATGTTAAATACCCTCAGCAAAATCTACGCCAAAAAAGCCCTCCCGTTACTGAACCAATCAAGGCTCAACAAGATCCTTCCTGCCAACGCGTTCGAGCATGGAAATCTCGACTTGCCTCGAAGGCAGGCTTTCGTTCTTTATCCTGTCCAAAGCGGTGACCATATATGTGTAGTGCGCGTCCTCCCGTATCAAATGATCAGTAAAGGTGGTTTGACTGCCATCATAAGTGATGTG
>CAYNZH010000010.1:16990-39848 GCA_964401685.1 uncultured Sphingobacteriaceae bacterium | reverse complement strand
CCTCCCGTATCAAATGATCAGTAAAGGTGGTTTGACTGCCATCATAAGTGATGTGTAAAATGTTTCTGGGATTTTCCAGGTTGATTTCTTCGCCTTCGTTGAATCGGTAGATCACATAACCGAAGGCTCGTTCTCCATCTGGAGCGGCTAGCGGCGGTAACCAGTTTAGCATGACCGCTGGCTTGTCTTTCAAAACGGCTGCAGTCATGTGCTGCGGCGGAGCCGGCGGAATACTGTCTAACCAGGGCATTGCCGGTGGTAAGGCTTTGAATTTGTACAAATCGTACTGAAGGGAATCCCTCAAGCCGACCAGGTTATTGGCTATGGACTTGGAGCTATAAAACACAGATCCCTGGCTGTCAGACTTCTCTCTTAGATACCTGATTTGATCTGGAATCTGACTGCGATTTTGCCAACCGTCTCTGTTGTCGGACGCCCTGTAAGATGCATGTCCAACATATAAATGCCGTCCAAAGGTATTCTCATTCCACCAGTCTACAAGCACCTCATAAGCGGCGGGCCGGTAATTGAATGGAAAATATAGTTGGGGCATCAAATAATCGATCCAGCCTTCTTTTGCCCAGGTGAGCGCGTCGGCATACAACTGCCTGTAACCACTAAAGCCGTTGGTCGCCGACCCATCCGGGTGATGGCTTTTATTATCCCAAATGCCGAAGGGACTGATTCCGAACCTTAAATAGGGTTTTTCGTGCCGCACTGCAGCGGACAAGTCCTTGATCAAAAGATTGACATTTTCCCGTCGCCAGTCTGCTTGATTTTTGAAGGACGTTCCGTATCTTTTAAAGGTGTGTTGGTCCGGAATTGGTTTATTTCCATCGGGGTATGGATAAAAATAATCATCGAAATGCACGCCATCTATGTCGTAGTTTTTCACCACATGCATGATGACCTGGACGATGTAATCCCTCACCTCGGGAATGCCTGGATTAAACCACTTCTTTCCTCCATAGGTGAAAAACCACTCTGGCTTATGGTTGGTGATATGGTCTGGGGCTATATTTGCCTGAACCAGATCGAATGTCGCTCGGTAGGGATTGAACCAAGGATGGAGTTCCATGCCGCGTTGATGGGCTTCGTCTATTGCAAATTGCAGGGGGTCAAATGCCTCATTGGGCTGCTTCCCCTGTTTTCCCGTCAGAAAACGACTCCATGGCTCTAAACTTTTTGCATAAAACGCATCCGCTGAAGGGCGAATCTGCAAAAACACAGCGTTCAGACCAGCCCTTTGATGGTTGTCCAATATACTTATGAGTTCTTGCTTCTGCTGAGCGACGGTCAGATCTGCACGAGACGGCCAATCAATGTTGGCAACCGTTGCTATCCACACCCCGCGCATTTCTCTTTTCGGAAAAGTATCTTGAGCGAACACGATAGCCGTTTGAAGCGTTAGAAAAATGAGTGCAAAAATTCGGATTATCATAAAAAATCACTATATTATCTGGTGAACAAAGCGAAGGTAAAGATAGAAAAATATTTCGTTATCTTTGTAAAGGCGGATTTTGCCCTAATGCCATGACGGAATGAAGACGATGAAAGAACAAATTTCAGTTTTTGATATATTTAAGATTGGGATCGGACCATCCAGCTCTCATACATTAGGCCCGTGGAGGGCGGCACAGCAATTTACGGAGTCACTGGAGCATCTGGAGGCTCTGGATTTGGTGGAGGGCGTGAAAATTCTTCTGTATGGTTCGTTGGCAAAAACAGGCGTGGGGCACGGGACCGACATTGCGATTTTGCTGGGTCTGAGCGGGGACGACCCAGTGACTTTTGACGTAGAGAATGTCCGCCCGAAGGTCGACCGGATCAAAAGTGAAAAATCCCTGAATTTGGGCGGCAAGACACAAGTTCCGTTTACATATGATTTGGACCTGGTTTTTCTTTACACCGAAAGTCTGCCCCAGCACCCGAATGCCGTTACTTTTCAGGCTTTTCTTTCAAATGGTAAAGCAATCAGTGAGACCTATTTCTCAATAGGCGGTGGGTTTGTGATCAAAGATGGCGAAGACCAAGCTCGTTCTCAGAAGGTTGTGGATCTGCCTTTCCCAGTGGAGACGGCCCACGATTTGTTGCTGGGGTGTCGACGGACCGGACTGAAGATTTCGGAGTTGGTGATGGAAAATGAGTATTCCTGGCGCTCTGAGGAGGAAACCAAACAGGGCATTAATGCGCTGGTGGAAACGATGAAGTCCTGTGTTTACCGCGGTGCGCATACACCTGGCATTCTTCCTGGCGGTTTGGATGTGCAGAGACGAGCTTTTAATCTGAATAAACGTTTAATAGGTGGTCAACAATATCATGATTTTGATTCCTGGATAGAGTCGATTGCCGCAGGCGGCGATCAATTTGAGTACATCTTGGATTGGGTTAGTTGCTTTGCACTTGCGGTCAACGAAGAAAATGCTGCTTTTGGGCGGGTGGTGACTGCGCCTACCAATGGGGCGGCGGGCGTTATACCCGCAGTTTTGTTGTACATGATGATTTTCAGAAATGGCAACGACCCGGGCAAAATTCTGCAATTCATGGCGACCGCATCAGAAATTGGCAGTATTTTCAAGAAAGGCGCAACTATTTCCGCAGCTATGGGCGGCTGTCAGGCGGAAATAGGGGTATCCTCGGCGATGGCTGCTGCAGGGCTGACCGAATGCCTGGGAGGATCACAGGCCCAGGTTCTGATGGCGGCCGAGATTGCTATGGAACATCATCTCGGAATGACCTGCGACCCTATCGGAGGTCTCGTTCAGATTCCATGTATTGAGCGAAACACAATGGGAGCCATCAAAGCGATTACCGCTTCCCAGCTGGCACTCAGATCCAATCCGCACAAAGCAAAGGTAAGCCTGGACGCTGTCGTAAAAACGATGTGGGAAACAGCCCTTGACATGAATGTAAAATACAAAGAAACAGCCGACGGGGGCTTGGCCATAAACATTCCCCTAAGTCTGCCTGAATGTTAAGAAAAACACAATTAAACCATAGACCTGAAAAACTTTGACGTCATTTTTCGTAGCGGCATATCATTATTTCAGTCAGAGGCGTGTCTTTTTTCTCGGACTTTGCCTCGGTATCTTTGCGCTTTTAGGCTATTGGGCGAGCCGAATTACCTTTGAAGAAGACATCGCCAAGCTCCTTCCTTCAGGAGAGAATACCGAGGAGCTTAGCCGGGTCATGAACGCTGTCCAGTTTACGGATAAGACGGTTATTACGGTATACAGGGATACTCCTGATCCCGAGGCGTTGGTCGCTTACGCTGACCAATTGACCGAAAGACTAGAGGATGAGGGAAGCAAATTTATCACCAAAATTCAGGGCAAGGTCCACGAAGAGGATATTGTCGACTTGCTCGATTTCAGCAAAAGCCACTTGCCCTTGTTGCTGGAACCTACTGATTATCATTTGCTGGACAGCCTCACCTCGCAGACTTCTATCCGTGATCGGGTGAATGTGTGGAGAGGAGAATTATTCTCTGGGACGCAGTGGATCAGTAATTCCTTTTTTAGACAGGATCCGTTTGGGATGATCAACATGGGATTGAAAAAACTCCAGGGTCTTCAGGAAAACCGCAATTATTCGTTGGAGAACGGCTACTTGATGAATGAAGACAGAAGCAAGCTGCATATTTTTCTGACTCCGCTGACTGCATCTACTGAAACCCAACATAATGAAGAATTTATTCAATGGTTGGACGGAACGCTCTCCATTCTAAATCGGGAATTCGCAGCGCAGCAGGTTAAAGGGGAATATTATGGGGCTACGGCCGTTGCCGTAGCAAATGCCAAACAAATCAAGAAAGATATTCAACGCTCCCTATCCGTGGCGCTAGTCTTGCTGATCGCTCTGTTTATATATTTTTACAGGAAGATTCATGTTCCGCTGGTGGTGCTGTTTCCAGCTATTTTTGGCAGTCTACTGGGGCTAGCTGTTCTTTACTTTCTCAAAGGCACTATTTCTGCCATTTCAATAGGCATAGGTTCCGTGCTTCTGGGGCTGACCTTGGATTATTCCATTCATATCCTGAGCCATTACAGGAGTACACGAAATATCGATAGCTTATTTAAAAGCACTACAAAGCCCCTCATTATGTGTGCGGTGTTTACCGCAGTCGATTTTTTCTGCCTTTTGTTTCTGAGGTCTGACGTGCTGAGGGATTTGGGTATTTTTGCCGCTGTCAGCGTCCTAGGCGCAGCGCTTTTTGCATTGATTTTCATTCCTCAGGTGTACAAACCCAGCCGGGCGCTGGAAAATACGAGAAACACCTTTATAGATCGCTGGGCAACCATTGATTTTCATAAGCAAAAAGGACTGTTAATTGGTTGCGCCTTTCTGATCCTGTTTAGTTTATTTGTCTTTCATAAGGTAGGATTTAACGATGACCTTACACAACTGAATTACCAGACACCGGAATTACTCGCTGCCGAATTACGCTTGGCCGAATCTCAGGATCAGGCTGGAAAAGCCCTATACTTGGTCAGTTACGGGGAGATCGAAAACCAGGTATTGGAAACGAATCGCCAGATTCTCGAGACGATCCGGTTGGGATTCGCAGAGGAAATCCTTCAAATCACGTCGATCGGCGATTTTTTGTTGACAGAGGACGCACGGAAAGAAAAATTAGACATCTGGAACCGCTACTGGAATACTGAAAAGCGGCATAGCACGCTGGAATTGCTTAGGCAAGAAAGTTCGCAGCAGGGCTTCAAAGCAAATACCTTTGATCCTTTCCAAGAGTTGCTAAGCGCCGATTATACACAGGCGAGTCTGCAGGATGATCCCTTGATCCAAGAATTATTTCTTTCGGAATTTGTAAGCAAACAAGGTGCACTCATCACAGTGATGTCTGCGCTGAGGGTCGATTCGGCTGCAGAGGAAAGACTCAAACAGCTAGTCGCTCAGCAAGACAATGTCCTGATTATCGATCGCAAGCAGATCCAGGAACAATTCTTAGGCAACCTGGAAAAGGACTTTGACCGCTTGCTTCTGCTAACTTCCCTGGCCATGTTTGTGATTCTCTTCTTGTTCTTTGGGAGCATGGAGTTGACGTTGATCACCAATATCCCCATTTTTGCGGGCTGGCTCGTCACCCTCGGAGTCATGGGCGTATTCGGTGTGGAATTCAACGCATTCAACATTATTATCACGACCCTCATTTTCGGTTTAGGGATAGATTACGCTATTTTTGTCACCAAGGGTCTTCAAGAGCGGTTTACTTTTGGCAAAACAGATCTTTCTGCATACAAAGCGGGCATCTTGATGTCTGCGCTCACGACCCTCCTCTGTTTTGGCATCCTAATTTTTGCGAAGCATCCAGCGATCCAATCCATTGCAACCATCCCGCTGATCGGCCTTTTCGTCGTAGTGATGATGGCTTTCACTATTCAACCCTTTTTATTTGAATTTTATTTGATCAATGCCCAGGAGAAAGGCAACACTCCTCGAAAAATCTGGGACATAATAATGACCATCTTCACTTTCGGATATTTCTTCGTGGGAAGTTTTATATTAAGTGTATTCGCCCAGATTTTAATCCCCATTCTGCCATTTCGACGCGAAACTAAGCTCGCAGGTTTTCACAAAACCATGCAGATTTTTTTCAGGACCCTCATGAAGGGCTCACCTTTCAACAGGCTCGAGGTCGTAGGCAAGGATTCCTCCCATTTTTCCAAGCCTGTGATCGTAATTGCCAACCACACATCCCAGTTGGATACACCTACCATGGGGATGCTACATGAAAAGATGCTCTTTGTGGTCAATGACCGTGTCCTCAATTCAAAGTTCTTTGGTAGAGCTATCCGCATGGCGGGTTTTTATTCCACAGATCAAAACGGCTCAAGCGATAAATTGGATCAACTGAGGCAAAAGGTCGAAGAAGGCTATTCAATTATCATATTTCCGGAGGGGACGCGCTCCAGGACTGCGGAGATCTCCCGCTTTAAAAAAGGTGCATTTTTGCTGGCTGAACAGCTGAAATTGGACATCTTGCCAGTAATGGTCCACGGGAATACCGACGTTTTGCCCAAGAATGACAATGTGCTCAAACCTGGAAAGATTACCGTGAAATTTCTGCCATTGATCCGGCATCAGGATCACAGCTGGGGAGAAAATTACAGTCAACGGGCAAAAAAAATTGGGAAGCATTTTAAGGATGAATTCCGCAAAATCAGGAGAGAATTGGAAAGCCCTGATTACTTTTGGGTCAAGCTTTCTGCGAATTACAGCTTTCGACCAGCATATATACGCAAAGGCGTCAAAGAGCGTTTCCTAATGTATAAAAATGTTTATCACCAAGCCGTAAGAGAGCTTCCCTTGCAGGCGAAGATACTTCATTTGGGGTCGGGCTACGGTCTCTTTAGTTTTTTAATGGCCTTCGACTCGGCTCATCGTGAGGTATGGGCTTGGGATTCAGACGAAGAAAAGCGCCTCGTTTCACAAAACGCTTATGCGGTAAATCGTTATAAAGTGAAATTCATCGATGAAATACCCGTTGAAGATCCGAGATTCGATTTCATTGTGGTGGAAGGTGAAAACCCAATTACCCTGCACGAAGATTGGCAGCTTAAATGGCAACAACCTGGGTTAAAGATATACAAAAGCCTATGATTGAAAATAATTTCGATATCATCGTGATTGGTAGCGGTCTGGGCGGGTTGATTTCGGCATGCATTCTGGGAAAAGAAGGATACAGGGTACTGGTACTGGAAAAAAACAACCAGCTTGGTGGAAACCTTCAAACTTTTGTCCGAGATAAGAAAATCTTTGACACAGGAGTCCACTATATTGGAGGCCTCGATAAGGGCCAGTCTCTTCACCCTTATTTTGACTACCTGGGCATCATAAATGCGCTCTCACTGGAAAAAATGGACGACATCTATGACACGATCGTTTTCGGCGACGATGACGCCACTTATCCCTATGGCCAGGGCAAGGAGAGATTTGTTGAATTGTTGGCGGAAAAATTTCCTAGCGAAGTGGAAGGTATCCGTAAGTACGTCGAGTTGTTGGAAAACTGCTGCGAGGCGTTTCCCCTTTTCCGTGCTGACGCAAAGGGTGGCTACGACGTCGCAAACTTCGGTTTGAGGCAAAGTGTCGATGAAGTCATTAGCACTTGTACATCAAACCGCAGACTGCAAGCAGTCTTAGCCGGAACGAATCTGTTGTACGCCGGCGAAAAGGGCAAGACACCGTTTTATGTACATGCTTTATCCGTTTATTCCTACTTGGAAAGTGCCTGGAAATGCACAAAAGGAGGCAGCCAGATTGCAAAGATCCTCGCATCTCAAATTAGGAAACAGGGGGGAAAAATACTGAAATACCAAGAGGTATCACAAATTGTAACAGAAAATGGAAGGGCCGTAGCCGTTTGCACAAAACAAGGCAGGCGATTTGGGGGAAACTTATTTATTTCGAATGCACACCCAAAAAAAACACTGGAGATGCTTGGCGAGGCGCCGCTGCGGAAAACCTATAGAGACAGGATCCTTAAAAAATCTGATACTGTTTCCTCATTCAGCCTATATCTGACTTTAAACCCTGAAAAGATCAGCTACAGCCCTAAAAACGTCTACTATCATAAGGATACGGATGCCGTGTGGGATGCTGTGCATGCCGAACCTTCGCAATGGCCACAAAGCTACATGCTTTCGATGACCCGAGATCCAAAAAATCCTGATTTTGCTGAGACAGCGACCGTGTTTACCTACATGAGCATCGAAGAATGGGAAAAGTGGGTAGAAACGCGTAACACTGTTGCAGAAAAAAGCGAGAGACCCAGGGACTACGAGGAGTACAAAAGAGAAAAGCAGGATGTATTGCTCAGGGAAATTTCCAAAAAATTTCCAGACCTTGTCGAGCAAATTCGCTCGTCTTATGCATCTACTCCGCTCACCTACAGGGATTACATTGGCAATGAGAATGGCGCCCTTTACGGTTTTAGCAAAAGCGTGGAATATCCTGAAGAATACTTTTTGCCGTCACGGACTAAAATTAAAAACCTATATATGACAGGGCAGCACCTCAACATGCACGGCATCATGGGCGTGACTGTTTCTGCATTCCTGACCTGTTCTGAAATATTGGGACTCTCCTATTTAATCGAAAAAATCAACGCCAAATCCAGCGCCTAAGATTAGCTTTTAAGCTTGAATTTTTGGATTGCCTGGCGGGTAAACTCGGACAGGACCAAACGTCCACTGATCTTTGCTCGCTCATTCAAAAGCTGATCCCAATCTTCTGTGCCGGTCCAAAGCATTTTCTTTATTTCAGCAGTGGCCTCAGGGCTATAGGTGCTGAGGCTCCGCGCCAATTTTTCGACGGCTGCGTCCAGATCAGATATGTCCTCGTGCAATTCATTATACAGACCTAGACTAGATGCCCACTGGGCAGACTGAAAACTTGATGCATTGATTGCCAGCTGCGCAAACGAGGACACGCCTACCCGTCTCTCAACGGCTGGCCCCACGACGAAGGGTCCTATACCTATGGCTAACTCGCTGAGTTTGATGTCCGCTGCGTTTGTAGCCAAGGTGTAATCACCTGCAGCTGCAATACCGACTCCACCTCCTACTGCTTTTCCTTGAACGCGGACGACTACAAATTTTGGTGCCTTGCGCATCGCATTGATCACTTTTGCGAATCCGGAGAAAAACTTGTGCCCTTCAGCGTCAGTCTGTATCGCGACGAGTTCATCAAAGGACGCTCCGGCGCAAAAAGCTCTGTCGCCGGCGCTGCTAAGAACGATGACGCGAGCCTGGGAATCGTGGCCGAGCGTCTCTATCGCAGAAGCCAGATCATGCAGCTGTTGACTCGGCATCGCATTACTTTGTGGATGAAAAAATTCTATGCGACCAATTCCTTGATCAATACGGGTTCTGACGTAATTCTCCATATTCCTATACTTAATTTTGATTTTTCTTTTTAACCATAGTCAGAATCGTGGCTAGAGCGACTGTTTCTCCGGTTTCATCGTATATATCGACAAGCCAGCGCACGATTCCTTTTGCAATATCGTTTTCGTCTTTTTTCTCCTGGGAAATTTTCTCCTTACAGGTAAAGCGCACGCCAATCGTCGAACCTGGATAGACGGGTTTTACAAATCGGCATTCATCTAAGCCATAATTCAGCAAAACGGGCCCTTTCTTGGCCTGTACAAAGAGTCCAGCCGCTTTTGAAAGCAAATAATAACCATGGGCGACATTGCGTTCAAAGATAGTCCCTTCCAGTGAAGTTGCATCCACATGTGCGTAGAAATGGTCACCGGAAAGGTTCGCAAAATTATTGATATCGGACTGGGTAATGGTATGCTTGGCTGTGATAAGTGTATCTCCGACCTGTATTTCTTCGAAATACTTTGAAAAGGGGTGTTTTGAGTCCTCTTGATATTTTGCCCCGTACTGGTATTGTTGGGTGATCGCGGTAAGTTTGTCGGGCGAACCTTGGATTGCAGTTCTTTGCATGTAGTGCAGAACCCCTCTTTTGCCTCCCATCTCTTCACCGCCTCCGGCCCTGCCCGGTCCTCCATGAATCAGTAGAGGCAAAGGCGAGCCATGACCTGTAGATTCACGTGCGCAATCCCTGTCCAGAACGACGATCCTCCCGTGAAGTGAGGCTGATTCGAGGACAAATTCCTGTGCAACCTCCGGGCTATGGCTTACTAACGAACACACCAAAGAACCCTTGCCCATACGGGCAATCTCGGCCGCTTCTGCAATATCCTTATAAGGCATTAGTGTTGCGACTGGTCCGAAAGCTTCAATATTGTGGACGGCAGTTTTCCCAAACGGGTTTTCGTTGAGAAATAAAATGGGAGAAATGAACGCTCCCTTGGCAGGATCCGCCCCAATCACCTCTACCTGCCGTGGGTCTCCGTAAACCATCCTCTGGTCTTGGGAAAGTTCCTGAAGGTTGGCCCGGACCTCCTCCACCTGGGACCGCCCCGCCAAAGCTCCCATGCGTACACCTTCCACGGAGGGATCTCCTATAGTGACTCCCTCAAGCCTTTTCACAAGCGCATCTTGTGCCGGGATCAATAGGTTTTCCGGCACCAGCGCGCGGCGAACTGCGGTACATTTCTGACCGGCTTTTGTGGTCATTTCTCTGACAACTTCTTTGATGAACAGATCGAATTCGGGCGAATCAGGCGACACGTCCGGTCCGAGGACACAAGCGTTCAAGGAGTCGGCTTCCAGATTAAAAGGGACGCCTTTTTCTATGAGTCTGGCATGCCCCTTGAGTTTCTGTCCGACCGCAGACGAGCCCGTGAAGGTGACGACGTCTTCACACTCGACATAATCAAGAATACCCTCGGCGGATCCCGCAATCAATTGCAGTGCGCCGGGAGGCAATATCTCAGACTTGATAATCGCTTTCACCACTGCCTCGGTCAGAAAAGCCGTCAAAGTCGCAGGTTTTACCATAGCGGGAACTCCTGCCAGTAGATTTACCGCGATTTTTTCTAACATCCCCCACACCGGAAAATTGAATGCATTGATATGTATAGCCACACCTCGTTTGGGTGTCATCAGGTGCATTCCAAGGAAACTACCTGTTTTCGATAGCTTGTGAGTTTCCCCCTCTACATAATAGGATTGATCGCCAAATTGCCTCCGGAGAGAGGCATTCGCGAAAAGGTTTCCAATCCCACCCTCTATATCCACCCAACTATCCGCTCTGGTCGCGCCGGTCGCTCGAGAAATTTGGTAAAATTCTTCCTTGCGTTCCAACAGGTACAGAGCAAGCTTTTTGAGCATCAGACCTCTTTCTTGAAAAGTCATTTTGCGCAGAGGAGGCCCACCGACCCGGCGCGCATAGTCCATCATCTCAGCAAAATCCAGTTGCATGGGAGAGACGGAGGCAATTGCTTCGCCGGTGATGGCATGGTGCAACAATTTCCCTCCTTGCTCTCCTTTTACCCATTTTCCAAGGGCAAAACTCTCTAAAGTTCTGATCATTTCTCCGCTTTTTTAAGTTTTAGTTTCGTTCCACGTCTTGTAATTGTTCATCATCGGTTGGTGGTAATGGTCGGGCACTTCTGTAAGTGGCTCACAGGGTTTCAAGCTGTCCTGACATTCCTTTGGCAGTTCCATGTAGAGCTGCGTACCCTGTTCCTTCCAGACCAGCATTTCGTCGGTGACCTGCTTGATGACTTTGGCCGGATTGCCCACTGCGACGCTGCGTTGGGGGATAATGGTCCCTGCTTTGACATAACTGAGCGCTCCGATCACTGATTCGTCGCCTATCTGGACATTGTCCATGATAACCGCGTTCATTCCGATCAGGACGTTTCGCCCTATACATGCCCCGTGGATGATGGCTCCGTGCCCGATATGGGCCTTTTCCATGAGTTTCACGGTGACGCCCGGAAACATATGAACGGTACAATTCTCCTGAATATTGCAATCATTGTCGATGATGATCTGACCCCAGTCTCCTCTCAAGACGCACCCTGGCCCAATGTAGACATTTTTGCCAATAATCACATTGCCGGTCACCGCAGCTTGAGGGTGAACAAATGCGCTCGGGTGCACCACCGGTTTGTAGCCTTTAAATTCGTAAATCATTGTTCCATCCTTTCTATGATTAATGCAAATCCCTGGCCCAGCCCCACGCACATTGTCACTAAAGCATAACGTTTCTTTCTCAACTGAAGCTCGTAAGCAGCAGAATTGAGGATGCGTGCACCGCTCATTCCCAAGGGATGTCCCAAAGCGATCGCGCCTCCGTTGGGATTGATTCTGGGATCCTCGTCGTCCAGACCCCAAGTGCGTATACATGCCAGGGCTTGGGCAGCAAAAGCTTCATTTAGTTCGATCACGTCCATATCGTCCATCGTCAGACCTGCGGTTTTGAGTGCGATATTTGCAGCCTCAACTGGCCCAATACCCATAAATCGGGGCTCGACGCCGATTTTTCCCGTGCTAACCAGTCGGGCCATGGGATTGAGTCCAAAGGTCTTTAAAGCCTGCTCCGATGCGATTAGGTTAACAGCGGCACCGTCATTGAGGCCGGAGGAGTTGCCCGCCGTGACTGTTCCGTCCTTTTTAAATGCTGGCTTCAAGTTGTTGAGGCCGGCTAGACTCGTGTCGTTTCGTGCGAATTCGTCGTGGGCGAAAATATTATTCTCACCTTCGCCTGAATGAATCTCCACAGGCATCATCTCCATCGCCAGCCGTCCGTTGCTTTGCGCAATTGCCGTTTTTCTTTGCGAATGAAATGCAAAACTATCCTGGTCTTCCCGTGAGATACCTTCTCTTTCGGCAAGGTTTTCCGCTGTTTGACCCATAGCATCCACACCGTACTTTTGCTGCATCAGCGGGTTGATAAATCGCCACCCGAAACTGCTGTCGTATAACTGGGTTTTGCCTGAGAACGCCTGCTCAGCCTTGGAAAGGACCAAAGGAGCCCGCGTCATACTTTCTACGCCACCTGTTATCACCAAATCTGCTTCTCCAATCATGATCGCCCTCATGCCATGGGCCGCAGCCGACAGACCGGAGGCACACAACCTGTTTATAGTCTCTCCGGGTACTGAAGGAGGTAAATCGGCCAGAAGAGCGGCCATCCTGGCCACATTTCTATTGTCTTCGCCGGCCTGATTCGCGCACCCGAGAATGACATCGCCGAGGAGAGCAGGGTCGAAATTCGGGTTGCGGCGTATCAATTCCCTAATGACGAGGGCTGCCATATCATCGGGCCGCAACCCACTGAGGCTCCCTTTGAGCCGACCAATCGGCGTGCGTATTCCATCAACTAAAAAAACCTCATTCACTGCCATTTTATTTTAGATTAATCCGTATAAAAACCACGATTTTCCGCCAACAATTTTCTCAAAAGTGGACTGCACCTGTATCTGTCCTCGTGATAATGATTGTAGAGTTCGTCCATATGCGCGACGACTGCGGGTATTCCCCAGGAATCGGCCCACCGGAGCAGGCCTTGCGGGTAATTTACGCCCCTCATCACCGCCAGATCCAAATCCTCTCGGGAGGCCAGGCGGTAGTAGAGCGCTTCGGCCGCTTCATTGATCAGCATGACGAGAATCCTTTTAAAAATTCGCTCAAGCAAAGGCTGATCCGGCAAATTCTTGTGCAGATACTGTTGTTGAAGGAGGTAATCGTCGGTCTGATAATCGAAAAATCCCCGCCCGGATTTGCGACCGAGGTACCCGGCTTCTACCAGCCGTTTTTGAGTAAATGAAGGTTTGTACCTTGGGTCGAAAAAAAAGCCTTCAAAAATGGTGGTACTAACCTGAAAATTAATATCGTTCCCAATATAGTCCATGAGTTGAAAGGGCCCCATAGGGAACTGACCCACCGTGGTCATGGAGAAATCAATGAGTGCAGCAGTCGCCAGATCCTCTTCCAAAATGCGCAAGGCTTCACCGTAGTAGGGCCGAACCAGCCGGTTAACAATAAAACCTGGCGTGTCTTTAGCGATGACCGGCTGTTTCCCAATAGATTCTACCCAGTGGCGCAGCTTTATCTCCAACCCTTTGCTCGTTTGCACCGCAGGAATGATTTCAACAAGAGCCATAACAGGGGCAGGATTGAAAAAATGCAATCCAATCACACGATGAGGCAGCTTACATGCAGAGGCTATCGCAGTCACTGACATGGACGATGTGTTGGTCGCCAGCACACATTTCTCTGAAACCAGTGCTTCAAGTCTCTGAAAAAGCTCCCTTTTAGCGGGTAGATTCTCGATGATTGCCTCAATTACCAAGTCTGAAGGTTGCAATTTTTCCCAGCTTTCAGCGAATGTTATATGGCTGCTCAGGGTTGCCGCCTGCTTCTCGGTCATGCGTCCCTTCGCTATTTGCTTTTGTAGATTCTTGTGCAGTCTGTCCTTTGCTTGATCGAGCACGTTTTTTTGGTGGTCGTAAAGTATTACATGACGGCTTGCAGCTGCCAGAACTTGGGCAATTCCCAATCCCATTGTCCCACTTCCGACTATTCCAATTGTTTCCATAATTATTGTCCGGTAAATTTTGGTTTTCGCTTTTCCATAAACGCCTGCACGCCTTCCTTATAATCAAAGGTTTGTCCGGCTTGAGCCTGGTACACACGCTCAAGTTCTAGTTGTTCAGCCAATGTGTTGTTAAACGTTTCGTTCAAAAGCTTCTTGGTGTAAAACAACCCTTTGGTTGGCATCTTGGCCAGCTTTTGCGCAATCTCAAGCACAGCTTGCTCAAAATTTTCATCGTCGAATACCTTATACACCATACCCAGGGACAGGGCGTCGCTCGCATTTATTTTTTCGCCGAGCATCATGAGTGCAGACGCTCGCTGCATACCGATTAACCGGGGCAAAAAGTAGGTTCCCCCGGTATCCGGAATCAGTCCAATATTGCTGAAAGCTTGGATGAAACTCGCTGATTCTTTGGCTAGAACTATATCGCAGGCAAGGGCCAGATTGGCGCCAGCTCCCGCAGCGACGCCATTGACAGCTGCGACCACCGGCTTGCTGAGATTCCGGATCTTGAGAATTATCGGGTTATAGTGTTCTTCCACGATGCGACCCAGGGCCGACTCCGGCAGTCCCAGCACTTCAGCCAGGTCTTGACCGGCGCAAAATGCTTTCCCATTGCCTTTCAACACGACCACACGAAGCGCTGGATCCGCGTCTGCGGTGTCCAAATGTTCTTGAAGTGCCAGCGCCATTTCCCGGTTAAAGCTGTTGAGGACGTCCGGGCGGTTCAGGGTGAGTTCCAGAATGCTCTCCCTACGCTGAACCGCAACAGACGGATGTAATTGGGTATGTTGTTTCATGTTATCGATGACATTTAAAATAATCAAAGGGTTCGTGGCAATTTTCGCACTGAAAAAGGGCTTTGCAAGGCGTAGAGCCAAATTCACTTATTTTAGAGGTTTCTAAGGAGTGACATTGAGGGCAGGGTATATGCGGATCATCCATGAAGAAACTGTCAAAACTGCTTCCACGATCGACGGAGAGAGGCGGGGCTATGCCAAAAGCTCGGAGTTTTTCCCTTCCCTTTTCGCTCATCCAATCCGTGGACCATGCCGGGGTCAATTGGGTGGTGATATCGAAATCCCTCAATCCCTTTTCCATCAATTTCAGACGAATCGCCGTTGACATTTCGTTGAATGCCGGGCATCCCGAGTAGGTGGGGGTGATATGAATGCTGAGCCGGCCTTCTGCATCATAGCCAACATGTCTGACAATGCCCAGATCCACGACTGAAATCACCGGGATTTCAGGGTCACCGACCTCGTCTAAATAGCTCCATATTTCGTTAAGCCCTACCATTTCAAATTGGGATAAGCGCGCTGCATATACTGCAACTCAGCGAGTATGTAGCCCATATGCTCGGTATGAATGCCGTTTTTTCCTCCCTGCTGAACAAAACCCAATTCGTTTATCGGCTCAAGTGTTGCCTCCTGAAGCACCTTATTAACGTATAAAAACCATTCGCTTTTGAAGTTTTCAGGGTTTATTGCCCAACCCTGGTCTAACAAATTGACCTGATAGTCTGCCAATGTGAACATTTCGCCCACATAGGGCAGCAGATTTTCCAGGGAACGCTGCATTTTCTGGTGGCTCTCTTGGGTGCCATCTCCGAGGCGAATAAGCCATTCTGACGACCAGCGCCGGTGATAACGTGCTTCTTTCACGGCTTTCCCGGCAATTCCGGTCAATTCCGGGGAATCATTGGCGTGTATAATTTGCTCGAGCAGCAGCACATGGTAAGCGTCGTACAGGAATTGCCGGGCGACTGTGTCACCAAAGTGCCCGTTGGGCAATTCGACCAATAGCAGATTCTTATATTCGCGCTCAGTGCGCAGCATGGCTAACTCGTCTGCGTTGAAACGAAGGCTGCCGAGTCTGGAGGCGTACTCGTAATAATAGCTCGCCTGCCCCAGCAGATCGAGGGCTATATTGGAAATCGCAATATCCTGCTCCAGAACCGGACCCTTTCCGCACCATTCGCAAAGTCTTTGGGCGAGAATAAGGTTCGTGTCAGCCAGATGCAATATAAAATCCGCTTTCATGTTCACATATTTTTAATTTCCGAAGGCACGTCGTAAAAAGTTGGATGCCGGTAAATCTTGTCTGCTGCTGGATCAAAGAAGGCAGCAGATTCCTCGGGATTTGACGCGAAAATGTGTTTGGACGCCACTACCCAGATGCTGACCCCTTCCATGCGCCGTGTATAGACGTCTCTGGCGTTTTCCAGAGCCATTTTCTCGTCTGACGCGTGGATACTTCCGACATGTTTGTGATCCAAGCCCTGCCTGCTCCTTATAAATACCTCCCAAAGAGGCCAATCTTTTTGTTTCATAGCTGTATTTCCTCCTTTCTTCGCTTTTCGGCGTGGGCCAGGGCTGCTTCGCGAACCCAAGCGCCGTCCCGATGGGCTTTTCTACGTGCTTCCAGTCTTTGTCTATTGCAGGGACCGTTGCCTTTTACGACCTGCCAGAATTCGTCCCAATCTATTTCCCCAAAATCATAGTGCTGCCGCGCGGGATTCCATTTCAACTGGGGATCAGGAATTGTCAAGCCCAGGTATTCGGCCTGTGGCACCGTAATATCAACAAAACGCTGTCTGAGTTCATCATTGGAGAAGCGTTTGATTCTCCATTTCATGGATAGCTCCGAGTTGGTCGAATCAGAATCCTTGGGCCCAAACATCATCAAGGTCGGCCACCACCAGCGATCGAGAGCATCCTGGGCCATAGCTTTCTGTTCTTCAGACCCCTGGCACAAGCAAACCAAAGCTTCGTAGCCTTGCCTTTGATGAAAGGACTCTTCCTTACAGATCCGGACCATAGCGCGGGAATAGGGCCCGAAGGAGCTGCGGCACAAGGGTACCTGGTTTAAGATGGCTGCCCCGTCGACCAACCACCCGATCATCCCCATGTCCGCCCAGGTAAGGGTCGGATAATTGAAGATGCTGGAGTACTTTGCTTTGCCGGAGTGCAAATCGTCAATCATTTCAGCCCGGCTAACTCCAAGGGTTTCCGCAGCACAGTACAAGTAAAGGCCGTGGCCAGCTTCATCCTGAACTTTTGCCAGCAGGATTTTTTTACGGTTCAACGTCGGTGCACGTGTGATCCAATTGGCTTCGGGAAGCATTCCGACGATTTCTGAATGCGCGTGCTGGGAAATCTGTCTGACCAAGGTCTTACGATAAGCATCAGGCATCCAATCTCTTGGCTCTATCCTTATCTCATTTGAAATTTTATGGTCAAAATTTTCCTGGTAATCCATTTCTTTTTTTAACATTTATCCTCCTTTCTTGAGGTTATTTTCTATCAAAATTGAGCGTGACTTTCTCAGTGAGCGGATGCGACTGACAGGCAAGCACATACCCCCTCGCCAACTCATCGGGCTCAAGGGAATAGTTCACGTCCATCTCTACTTCGCCGCTTTCTAACATACATTTACACGTGGCACAAACTCCTCCTTTGCAGGCATAGGGCAGGTCCGCTCCTCGCTGAAGCGCCGCCTCCAAAATACTTGTCCCTTGTCTTGCAAGCGTAAAAAACATGGTTTTTCCATCGATCAATAGCGTAATTTCGCTTTGGTCCTGAGCTGCTTCCGACTGCATGGCCACTTCCCTTTCCGCCCTTTTCACGGCACCCTGTTCACTAAAAAACAGTTCAAAGTGGATTTTATTTTGGGCCATCCCTTTTTGTTGGAGAAATTCTTTGATCGTGAATATCATTTCTTCCGGACCGCACAGCAATGCTTCATCGATTGTCTGCAGGGGTACGAAGTATCTTGTGAGCAGATCAATTTTTTCAGCCGTAATGCGACCTTGCAAAAAGGGAACATCCGTCAACTCCCTACTCATCATATGGTAAAGACTAAAACGGTCCATAAAATGATTTTTCAGGGCGTCTAGCTCTCCTTTGAAAATAATACTGGCTGGCGTCCGGTTGCCGTAAACGAGAATCACCCGACTAAGGGGTTCCCGATGCAGAATGGCTTTGATAAGCGCGATCACCGGCGTGATTCCCGATCCTGCGGCGATGGCCAGGTAGGTCTTTTGATGACTCGCATCCAGCGTGAGCGTAAAGGACCCCTGTGGCAAGCTAACTTCCAGTTCATCACCTACGTTGAGTTTTTCATTGACAAAGGTCGAAAAAATCCCGTTTCTTATTTTTTTCGAGGCAACCATTAGCGTTTTTTCTCCGCCGCCGGAACAGATGGAATAGGTCCGCCGGATTTCCTGTCCGTCGTGCAAATACCTGAAAACCAAATGCTGTCCGGGCAAGTAGCGGTAACGCTGCCGGTGGTGTTCCGGAATTTCCAGGGTGATAACGACGCAGTCTGCCGTCTCTCTTTGGATGTCCGATATTTTCAACTTATTAAATTCCATTGCTTTAAATACTGCGAAGTTCTTTTTGTATTATCGGAGAAATCCTCCGACGAGTAGCGCAGTCACTTCCTTTTCCAATTGCTCGGGCGTAATATTCCGCTCGGGTTTGTACCACGATTCTATCCATCGAAGCGCAGACAACAAGGTGTAGACCGCTACAGGAACATGAACCTTTCTAAACTCCAAACAGTGCATCCCGTCTTGAATAAGGTGCGCTATCTTCGCTTCATAGCTATCCCTCAATTGTTTGTAAACTTCTCTTTTGGGGGCACTCAAATTTTTCCATTCACTGTTGGCCACTGTGGTTTCTTCTGGGGATTCAATCATCATTCGAACATGCAGACCAATCACGTCGGTCAATTTTTGGATGTTTGATAGCTCTGACGAATCGATGTCATTTATATGAACGACAAACTTGTGGGCCACCCTAAAGCATATTTCGTCCAATATATCGTCCTTGGAGCGGATATGATTGTACAATCCGGGCGCGCTAACCTCAAGGCTGTCTGCCAAATCCCGCATAGAAGTAGCTGCAAAACCCTTTTCCTTGAAAAGTTTGGCTGCAGCCTTAATGATATTTTCTCTCTTCGTGGACATGTCCGTGGTTCTTCTTGGTGGTGACAAAACAAATATAGTAAATATTAACGAACGTTCATTCATATTAACGAACGTTCGTTAATATCCAGGCCAAAAAAATTACTAGTAAGATAAAAGATTAGAAATCAAATCCTTAAGCTTGCTTGCATTGGGAAGCATTTCGCTTTCCAAGACTTCATTGAGCGGAATAGCCGGTAAATCGGCCGCGCCCATCACGTGAACTGGAGCGTCCAAATGCTCGAACAAGGACTCGCCAATCCAACCAGCGAGGCTCTGGGCAAAGGAGTGTTGCTTGGGTTCCTCTGTTAAAACGATGGCCCGGCCGTGCTTTCGGATCTGTGCCGCGATAGCGTCTCTATCGAGTGGCTCCAATGTTCGGAGATCCAGTATTTCTACTTGACCCGGATAGGATTTCGCTGCCTCCAGCGCCCAGTGCACTCCCATACCGTAGGTGATCACGCTCAGTGTATTTTCCGTTTCGGAAGCCTCGCAGGCGAGGGCGATACCTGCTTTGCCCAAGGGCAAAATGTAGTCCTCCGCCGGTTCTGTCCTTGCTGAGCTTTCGGTCCAGCGAGCCTTGCTCCAGTAAAGTCCTTTGTGTTCGAGCATCACCACAGGATTGGGATCGTAAAATGCAGCTTTCATCAGACCTTTAAGGTCTGCCCCGTTGGAGGGATAGACGATTTTAATCCCCTTAATATTGGTCAGCACACTTTCAACAGAACCTGAATGATAAGGCCCACCACTACCGTAGGCGCCTATGGGAACGCGCAATATCATGGAAACAGGCCACTTCCCGTTGGACAGAAAGTAGCTGCGCGATACCTCGGTAAAAAGTTGGTTGAGGCCGGGCCAGATGTAATCGGCAAACTGGACTTCCACGATGGGCTTGAGTCCTACTGCACTCATGCCTACGGTGGATCCGACGATAAAGGCCTCCTGAATGGGTGTGTTGAAAACCCGGTTTCCGCCGAAGGTTTTAGCCAGAGTCGCTGCCTCACGAAAAACACCGCCCAGCCTCAAGCCCACGTCCTGACCGTAGAGCAAGGATTCAGGGTGCTTTTCCATCAATTCACGGATTGCGAACAGTGCAGCGTCCACCATGTGTACGGTTTCCCGGTCGGCCGGTTCGCGTTCGCCGCTCTCCTCGTGTATCGTGGTCGGGGCATACATATGGGTGTACAGGTCCTGAGGAGAGGGGTCCGACGCACGCAGCGCCTCTTGAAAAGCGGCATCCACTTCGCTGCTTGCCTCCTGCTCCATCGTTTCGAGCTCTGCAGCGCTCATGCCTGCGTCCAGAAGCCGGGTTTTCAACAGAAAATAAGGATCCCGGGCGCGTGCCTCTTCCAGATCATCCCGATACCATTCCATGCGCACCCCGGAAGTGTGGTGATTGAGCAGAGGTACGCGTGCGTGAACGAGAACCGGACGACCCTCTTGACGTACAATTCGAACGGCATTTTCCAACACCTCGTAGGATGCTTCAAAATCGGCTCCGTCCACCTGAAAAGGTTCAATGCCCTTAAAACCTTTGATATATCCAGAAATATCCTGGGCGGAAATCTCGGTCGACCGGGCGGAGATGTCCCAACCATTATCCTGTACGAGGTACAATATGGGCAGTTGCTTTAGTGCAGCCATCTGAAATGCTTCGGCGACTTCTCCTTCTGTGCAACTCGCATCGCCCAGAGAGCAGACGGCAATCGCATCATCATCTGGGTTCACCAAACCCTCCAATCTCTTGTATTGAAGGCCCATAGCGATTCCTGTCGTGGGGATTGCCTGCATTCCCGTTGCGCTACTCTGATGGGGAATCTTAGGCAAGTCCGAACGGTTCAAACTCGGATGGGAATAATAGGTACGCCCTCCGGAAAAGATATCGTCTTTTTTCGCGAGCAATTGTAGCATCAATTCGTAGGGCGTAATGCCCAGGGAAAGCAACAGTGCATCATCTCTATAATAAGCGCTCAGATAATCCTGGGGCCTGAGATGCATGCCTAGAGCGATTTGAACGGCCTCGTGGCCTCGCGACGTGGCGTGGACATATTTGCTGGTAATCTGCCTGTTTGCTTCGTAGCATTCAGTCAACGCTTTGGCCCTGATCATGAGTTCAAATGCACGCTTTGTCAATGTAATAGCTAGTGTTTTCATAGGTCAAGGTCAAGGTCAAGATGCTTCCATTTCTCTAAATATTCGCCCACTCGGGTCAAAAACACGCCTCCCAATGAACCGTCAACAACTCTATGATCAAAAGAAAGCGATAAATACATAAATTGGCGAACGGCGAAAATATCGCCATCCTCTGTCTCCAGCACGGCTGGCTTCTTCTTGATGGCTCCCGTGGCCAAAATGGCGACCTCTGGCTGATTGATGATCGGCGTGCCCATTAAATTCCCGAAGGTACCTATATTGCTGATTGTAAATGTACTGCCCCGCGCCTCGTCGGGTGTGAGTTTTTGCTTCCGGGCCCTGTGGACCAGGTCGTTGAGTTTCATGGCAAGCTCGTACACCGAGAAACGATCAGCGTTACGTATCACGGGCACAATCAGATTTCCGTCTGGAAGCTCGGTTGCAACGCCCAGATGTATAGAATCATGCTGGAGGATCTTGGTTTCGGTTTCGTCGACAGACACATTTATACGGGGGAAATCCCGGATGGCTCTCGCAACTGCGTACACAAAAAGCGGCGTCAGCGTTAGTTTTTCGCCGTGCTTGTTGAAAAAGTCATCCCTGTGTTGGAGCCGCCATTTGGCCAGATCGGTCACGTCGCTTTCTATGTAGGCCGTGACGTGAGGCGAGGTTTGAACGCTTTTTTTCATCCGCTGGGCGATGATTTTGCGCATTTGGGTCATTTCCAAGATTTCAGGATGGGAAATTTCGGGAGTGGGCTCAGAAAACTCACGACGACGCTGGTTTTTCAGGAAATGCAGCAAATCATTCTTGGAAACCCTACCCCCTCGGCCTGTCCCTGAAATTTCTTCCAACAAAGAGGCAGAAATATTCTCCTTTTTAATGATTGCACGCACTAAGGGGGAAAGGAATTGTGATTTTTTTCCCTGAATCGTCATTGCGTCGCGCTCGCCCAGCTCGAGAATGGCAAAAACGGCCCCTACGGGTACGTCGTCACCGGGGGAAAATCTGTAGTCTACGATGGTACCGCTGGCGACCGCAGGGATTTCAGCGTCTACTTTGTCTGTCAAAACCTCGGCAATGGTCTCATCCTGAGCCACGAAATCCCCTACATTTTTAGTAAAGCGGATCAACTGGACAGATTCGACGCTCGCTCCCAGCTTCGGGATCCTCATCTCCAATCTATTCATTGGTCAAATTTTTAATACAGGTTATAAACTGGGATGAAAATAAGAAACAATTTCTATTGTATCAAATCGTGCAGGGCAGCAAATTTGATCAGAGCCGCTGTATTTCTTGCTTTAGTCTTGTCAATAAGGCTCTGGCGATGCCCTTCGACGGTTCTTTTGCTCAAAAATAATTGATCGGAAATTTCTTGATTTGTGTAACCCTCACCGAGTAAAGCGAGTACTTCCATCTCACGGGGAGTGAGATCCAGCTCGGCGGGATTGATTTTGTGGTTGCGTGAGGCGTTGGTTCCAATCATTTTTTGCACGCACCTCATTGCTAATTCTTCACAGAGAAATTTTCTTCCTTTGTAAACTAAATTGACGCAGTGTATGAGTTCATCAGAAGTCACATTTTTCACGAGATAGGCTCTTGCGCCGTATTTGAACGCATTGACGATATGCTCGTCCCAGTCCAGCATAGTCAGCACGATCGCTTTGGTGGGAAGGTTCATGTCTGATAGTTCCTTCAATACATGAATTCCGTCCCCGTTCTCCATATTGAGATCGGTAATGACTATATCCGGGACAGTTCCGTTCTTTAAGAGAT
>CAYNZH010000010.1:15382-16890 GCA_964401685.1 uncultured Sphingobacteriaceae bacterium | reverse complement strand
ATCAGTTTTCGTTCCTGCTCTTGACTCTCGATGATTGCCTTATACATGTCCTTGTTAAACTGCTGCTTTCGCAGGGGATTAAGCGGATCCGAGATCAATAGGCAATATTGTACGATGTCTTCAGCGGAGGTCCTTTTCCATAAAAATACCCGAAACGGAACGGCCACTTTGAATCGAACCTGCATCGAAAGCTGAAGATCAAGCGGTTGCCTAAAAACATCGATATGATTGAGCAAGGATTGGAGGATTTTACCATCTTCATGGGTGAGAAAATCGAAAATAAGCTGTCCTTCCCAGGCCTTTTTGTTTTCAACCATCCAATTTTCCGCTGCGCGATTTAAGGAACGAATCCGAAAACTGCTATCTAAAACGACAATGCCAAAAGGGCCTTGGTCAAAAAATGATTCGTATGTACTGGTATTTGGCCGTTGTTGGTCAAGTGCAACACTCATGAGATTTCAGTTAATTGTAGGAATAAACAGCACAGGCCATAATTTGTTTGCTGTAAGCATAAAAAATTTGGGTATTTGTCGCAAATCTGGGATATTTTTACGGGAAAGCGCTGAAAAAAATACCCATTCCTTATTTCCACGTAAACCAACTCTGGTTGTCAGGTGTTTGTCAGGTGTTTACTTTATAACATTAGAAATCATGAAACACACCATTCCACCACCAATTGAAGGCCGTCAAATTGACGCCAGTGAAAATCTTACCCTTTCCAGCCATGAAGAGGCACAGCGCGTATACGAGGAAGTAAAGCTGCGTCTGTTGCAAGTAAATCGCTGGTACGAATACGCTAAAATTCCTATGGCCTCCTTTACACATCTGGATGAAAACGGTGAACCGACCGATGCCCGAGTGAAAGTCGGAGATTATATTCAGATAAATATTCCTGGGCCCGGATTGAGAAGCACCGATGGTTATGACTATGTCCGCGTGGATCACTTTGACGAGACTGAACAAGACAATATAGAAGTCACCACGTTGACCTTGAGACCCGCAGGAGATCCGTTTAATAGTGACAACACGGATGAAACAAAACATTTTTTTAAAAACCTAGCCACCTCCTCCCTGCAAATCATACGTGTGGACAACAATATTCAAGCGAATTACTTTGGCAGGAACGAAGTTGTCAACGACGAAGTGAGTGGTATCAGCGATAAACTCAGGAATCTGCTCGTGGGGGCTGGCGCAAAAATGGGTGCATCTTATCCCCAGTGGAAATCACTGTTGAAAGGGCTCGTAGAGCAGCCTCAACGGTACCAGGGATAGAATAACACGTAAAATACGGGGGTTTATTACGGTTCGGTACCGTATAAAAATGTGAAGATTGAGTATTTTACCGGCAAACTATCCTGAGTATCAAGTGTTTTTTAAGTACAAAATGTTTGCAACATATCCACTAATTAAAAAATTAATGTCATGGAAACGAAAAAAGAAATTAAAAAAACTGCAGATCTCAACATTTTGGTTCTAGCTATGGTAATTTTCAATGAGTCTGACTCAAA
>CAYNZH010000010.1:8051-15282 GCA_964401685.1 uncultured Sphingobacteriaceae bacterium | reverse complement strand
ATGGATGAACCAGCGGAAGAACACAAAACTACCGGTGAGCACAAAGCAACAATAGTTCCACCAGAGCCCGAGATGAATGTCGGAGACAGAGTAAGAGAGCGACGACGTACTTCTCTTGATGACGGCGCTAACTTTTCACCGGGTCAAAGCGGGGACGCTGCAACAGGGAGCCGCAGGTGATTCTCGAACAATAAAAAGTAACGTAAACCAGCAAAATCGTTTATTGACACGTGGTGTGTTTCCCAGACTGTAAGATTAAGGTTTGCGTTACTTCTTTTTCACACACAAGCGAGGGATTTAGATCCCTTTCCACATATATCCAAATGAAATGAAACCGTCTCTGATTGCTCAGGGACGGTTTCTATTTTTATTCGACCTTTTATTTTATTCGTCTTTATTCGTCCTCTTCGTCGTGAAAGGGTTTGGTCATTGATGGAGGATCACTTGCCGGAAAGCTCTGTTCGATCTCGTTATCCAGCCTTTTCTCTTCATTGGCTTTCTCAGTGGAATTCATGTGCTGATGGGCCGTGCTTTCCTGTCGATTCTGGTTGGGTTCTGCGGTTGGTCCCTGACCCACCTTTATCCCTTTACCGCCGACCAGTTCATCATAACCCAGATGTTCAAATTCGTGGCGGATATTGCTTTTTATCTTATTCTTCATGACAATATATTTTTATAAATAAACGCCGCATTTCCCTAAAAGTTTTTCATAGGCATGCGTTAGCAACAATATCCCAACTCTTTTGTTATCTAGAAGCAACGCAGATAAAAGGAGCAAAAAAATGAGAGCAATTTGGACTGGCGCAATAGGCTTTGGATTGGTAAACATCCCTATAAAAATTTATAGCGCGACTACCGATAGCAGACCCGATCTGGATATGCTAGACCGATCGGATCACAACAGGATTCGGTATAAAAGGGTCAACGAGCAAACAGGAAAAGAAGTGAAATGGGAAAACATTGTGAAGGGCCACATGATAGATGACCAATATGTGGTGTTGGAGGAGGCTGATTTTGAGGAGGCAAGCCCTGAAAAAACGAAAATGATCAATCTTCAATCTTTTGTGAAAATCTCGGAGATAGAGACGATTTACTACGAGAATCCCTATTATCTACAAGCGCAAAAAGGAGGTGAGAAAGCGTATACCTTATTGCTTCGTGCGATGGAAAAAACGAAAAAAGCGGGCCTTTCCACCTTTGTCATGCGCAACACCGAAAGCTTAGCCATCATTCGGCCGTACAACAAAATTCTACTGCTCAATACGATGCGATTTGACGAGGAAATCAGGAGTATAGATGAGTTAAAGCCCGCGACATCTCGAATTGCTAAACCAGAGCTGGAAATGGCCACCGAACTGATTGACCGATACACTAAGGATTTTGACATTTCAGAATATAAAGACGACTACTCCAAGGAATTGATGAAAATAATCCGGGCAAAAGCGAAGGGAAAAAGACCGACCATTCGAAAGATCAAGAAGAGAAAAGCACCCTCCGAGGATTTATTGGAACAACTAAAAGCTAGCCTGGCATGAGTTTAAAGGAATATACGAACAAACGTTCGTTCACCCGGACCCCAGAGCCGAGTGGCGGTAAGCGGGGAAGTCAAAAAGGGAAATCGCCGCAAAAAGAGCTGCGTTTTGTCATTCAGAAGCACAAAGCCAGCCGTTTGCACTATGATTTCCGGCTCGAGGTAAACGGCGTACTCAAAAGCTGGGCCGTTCCCAAAGGACCTTCGCTCAATCCAGCGGACAAAAGGTTGGCTGTCATGGTCGAGGATCATCCATTTGATTATAAAGATTTTGAAGGAATCATTCCCAAAGGCAACTACGGCGCAGGTTCCGTGATTATCTGGGATGAAGGGACCTACGAGCCCGTTTCTCCGGAGACCAAAGGAAAAAAGGACTGGAACAAAATACTCGAAGATCAGTTGCAGGCCGGTTCGGTCAAAATCCATCTGCACGGGACGAAAGTTCAGGGCGAATATGCGCTGGTTCGTATGAAGGGTATGACCAGTCAGGAATGGCTCCTGATCAAGCATAAGGACGGCTTTGCGGCGGAAACAGATATTCTTTTGATGGACAAATCGGTCAAATCTGGAAAAACCCTGGAAAACTTGGCTGATCCACCTTTTGAAAAAACTGCCGGAACTGTCGCCAAGAAATCCTCAGCGCGGAAAAGCAAGTTCCCAGAACCCTTTAGTCCTATGCTCGCGACTCTGACTGGCGAAGCTTTTGATGATGAAAACTGGGAGTTTGAGGTCAAGTGGGACGGGTATAGAGCGATGGCATTTTTAGATGGCAAGAAAACACTACTACACTCGCGGAACGGGCACTCCTTTGCGGAGCGCTTCCCTTCAATCTGGGAATTACTGGATGAGTGGAACCAGAAAAAAGTCTTGGGCCAGGTCATTTTAGACGGAGAAATCGTGGCCCTGGATGATGACGGCAAACCAAATTTTGAAAAATTGCAACAAGGAAATGAAGATCATTTGATATACTATGTATTTGACATTCTGTGGCACGATGGTAAGGATTTAAAAAACATCACCTTGACAGAACGAAAAAAGCAGCTTGCGAGTCTCCTCCCCGAAAATCCGACTATACGCACAGGTTTTAGTGTGACAAGCCGCGGACAAGAATTCCTGGATGCAGTCGATGCCCTGGGATTTGAAGGAATTATCGCCAAAAAAGCAGACAGCGTATACATTCCCGGTCATAGATCATCGGACTGGTTGAAAATAAAGATTCGCAAGAGACAGGAAGTCATCATCGCGGGCTACACCAAGAAGGAAGGATCGCCCAAACCATTCAGCGCGCTGATTATGGCCGTACAAGACAGAGGGAAACTGAAATTCGCAGGGAAGGTCGGCACAGGATTTAAGGACAAACAGCAGCGGGACATCCTGAAAAAGCTAGAAAAACTGAAAAGGAAGACCAGTCCATTGGAGCAGGCAGAAATTTCGTCGTCAACCGCTGCCAAGTTTGGCAGAGGATCTGCTGGCGAAGAAATCATTTGGGTGAGTCCGACCTTGGTTGCTGAAATCTACTTTACAGAAATAACGAAAAGCGGCTCCTTCAGACATCCGGTTTTCATCGCCTTCAGAACGGACAAGGATCCCAAGGATGTCGTACACGAGTACCCTCAGAAGCAGTCCTCCGCATTTGTGGAAACCGGGAAAAAAAGGCAGACCAAAACCGTTGATGGCCACGCTGTGACACTGACCAATGTGGATAAGGTTTATTGGCCAGAGGAGGGTTACACCAAAGGCGACATGCTCGAATACTACCATCAGATTGCAAAATATATTCTTCCCTATTTGCGAAATCGTCCCCAATCGCTGAATCGCTTTCCAGAGGGCATCAAAGGGGAGAATTTCTACCAAAAGGATGTCACCGGAAAAGTACCGGATTGGGTAGAAAAATATCCTTACAAGGCCGAAGGCGACCGTCGGAAAAAGCATTATATGCTCTGCAATAATGAGGCGGCCCTACTGTATATGGCCAATCTGGGTTCTATTGAAATAAACCCCTGGAGCAGTACCATTCAGCGGCCGGATCACCCGGACTGGTGCATCATCGATTTGGATCCGGACAAGGGCAATACCTTCGAGCAGGTCATCGAAGTGGCCAGCTCCGTCCATGATTTTCTAGAAGACGTAAAAATCCCTTCCTATTGTAAAACTTCAGGTTCGTCCGGCTTGCACATTTATATTCCCCTCGGGGCGAAATATACCTACGATCAATCACAGCTTTTTGCCAAATGGATAGTCTCTTCGGTCAATGAAGAGTTTAAGTTTACAAGTATTGAACGGCCCACTTCCAAGCGTAAGGGTAAGATTTACTTGGATTTCCTTCAGAACAGACCTTCTGCTACCCTTGCTGCACCCTATTCCCTTCGGCCAAAGCCGGGAGCTACTGTTTCCATGCCTCTTCACTGGGAGGAAGTGAAAAAGGGCCTGCAGATCTCAGATTTCACCATTGAAAATGCGCTCGATCGACTAAAATCTGAGGGGGATCTGTTCAAGCCGGTGCTTGGAAAAGGAGCAGATTTAAAAAAATTATTAAATCAATTGGAGTGAGAAATCAAATATATATCAAAAATTAGCGTTATCTTGTCAGACACGCTGCACAAATTATTCTCAAAATTTGTCAATTTTTATTAACCATGAATAGATTTAACACCAACATGAAGGAAGTAAGCCCCACACCGAATGTCGTGAGCTCGCAGAAGCAAAACGAAGAAGCTTTGCCTATAAATACCGAAAGCAGAAGCCTGGCTTGTATGAGAGTTGCCCTGCTATTCAACCATTTGCAGTGCCAGTGGGCAAATAAAACCAGTGAAGAATCCCTGTAATGCCCAGCCCTTATGACGCTCGAAGGGGTCGCTTTTTATAGAATGACTGGACTAGCCAGCTGAAGACTATGACACAAACGCAGCCGACCAGGTTGAGCCATAGAAATGCAATCCAATCCTGCGTCCAGATGAAGACGACCACAATTTCCGAAAGGACTGCTGCCCAAAAAACGGCCCTTCCGCCTATCCTTTTAAAGTAAAAGGCAACAAGAAAAATTCCGAGAATGGTTCCGTAAAAAAGGGACCCCAAAATATTGACTGCTTCCAGTAGATTGCCGACTCTGTTGGCGAACAGCGCAATAATCACAGTGAAAACACCCCAAAACAAGGTCGCTAAACGCGAAACAGCCAGGTAATTTTTATCCGTCCCTTCCTTATTTAGGAACCGTTTATAAATATCTATCACCGTGGTAGACGAGAGGGAATTGATCGCGCTGGCAGTAGCTCCCATAGAGGCTAAAAATATGATCGCAATCAATAAGCCTATCAATCCTTTAGGGAAAACATCCTTGACAAAAGTCAAGAAAATATAATTATTGTCATTTGTATCTGCGTTAACATCGTCTTGCTCGATCAATGCGATCAAATCGGCTCGCAGTCCTGCTTCAGTTTCGTTGAAAGTGGCGATAGAAGTGCGCGAGGCGTCGATCTGTTCGTGGTCATCGACTGAAAGTGCCGTCGTGAGCTGATCAATGACTACGATTTTTTCCTGGCTCACACGCTCGTGCTGTGATAAAATCTCTTGGTAGTCTTCCGCATAGGGGCCAGTGGCAAGTCTTTCTGTCACGGCCTGATTGAAAAACAAAGGGGGCGTGTGGTATTGGTAGTACGCAAACACCAGTACCCCGATCATCAGGATAAAAAACTGCATGGGAACCTTCAACATGCCGTTCATGAGCAGGCCAAGGCGGCTCGCTCTTACGGACGCACCAGTCAGGTATCGTCCCACTTGGCTTTGATCCGTACCAAAATACGATAATTGAAGAAAAAATCCGCCTATCAGTCCCGTCCAAACAGTGTATTGGTTATTCAGATCCAGACTGAAATCTATGGCATTGGTCTTGCCCGATTTGCCAGCAATATGCAAAGCCTCTCGCAAACCAACGTGACTCGGCATCAAGTGAACGACAAGAGCTCCAGCCAACACAAGACCTCCAAAAATGATCCCCATCTGGAGGAGCTGGGAGTAAGAAACAGCTTTAGTTCCTCCGTAAACCGTGTAAGCGACGACCAAAGTACCTATGGCAAGCGTGGTCATGGTGAGATCGATCTCAAAAATGGTGGATAGGATGAGCGCCGGTGCGAAAATCGTAATCCCTGTGGAAATACCACGCTGTATCAAAAATAAAATTGCTGTGAGCACCCGTGTTTTGATGTCGAAGCGTTTTTCCAGAAATTCGTAGGCCGTATACACTTTTAGCCTGTGAAAAATAGGTACAAAGGTGATACACAAAACAATCATGGCTAGCGGGAGACCAAAGTAAAACTGGACAAAACTCATCCCCTGAGAATAAGCCAAGCCGGGAGCAGAAAGAAAGGTGATCGCACTAGCCTGGGTGGCCATGACCGAAAATCCGACATTGTACCAGGGCAATTCCCTGTCACCCAAGATATAGCCGTCTATATTCTTGACATGGCGACTTTTATACATGCCATAAAGGACGATCAGCAGCAGGGTACATATCAGAACAATCCAATCTAAACTGCTCATCCGAAGTATTTAGTAAAAAGGTACATCAACAAAATGGATATTCCGAGCCAGATTACCACCAACCAATAAAATTGCCTCCACGAACGTACAAAGGGTGGCAGGCCTCTGTCAGTGGTTTTTCTTTTCATTGGCTAATAAATTTATAAACAGACGGTGCGCCCCGGGTACGCCCCCGGGCAATTGCCGGAAAAACGAAAGCGATGTATACACGAACTTCCCCGACCCAACCTCTGCGGTCATCACTGAACCGGGGTGTTGCTTCTCGCCCTGATCACTCATGGCCAGCGGTAGCGCATAGGCTTGGTGTGCGTTTTCGACAAAATACAATCCCCGTTCTTGTACCCAGCCCGCGAAATCTTCTTCTGTGATGCGGTTTGGAAAGTGCAGGGAGGGGTCATTTGGAAGTAAAAATGTGACGTCCGCGTCTTCCTCCGTCACCCGGGACCGCCCTACCTGAAAGGGGAAGGGTCCGATTTTATCCGCGGAGAGACGGGAACTGACTTGGTATTGCACCAAAAATACTCCTCCTTGCTCCATGTACTGTTGGAAAACAGGTTGTAGGGCATATAATTGGGGGTGAATATTGTAGGCTCTCACGCCGACGACGACCGCATCATAAGGTGCAAGCGTAGTTAAGTTGACAGAACTAGGGTTGATTTCATCGACTTGTATGCCTAGTGATCTCAGCGCTTCAGGGATCAGATCACCTGCCCCAGGTATGTAGGCGACACGTTGGACGGGTACCTGAATTTCTATGGGCTCGACCTTGATCTCCAAGGGAGGAAACCACGTTACAACGGGTATGTGCTGGTAGGAAATCCTTCTGTATTGCACGATAGGACCCTTAGCATCCGCAAATTTCAAAATTCCGCCTTGCTGCTCTTTGCCTTCGGCTGTCAACCTTATATGGAAAGCCTGGCGCAAAATCTCATTCTCCGTAAAGTCGAGCACCACCTCTGCCGGTGAAACACGGATACCTGGCGGGGCTGCTACCTTGATTGTCTCGATCTGCCCGGACCCGTGCCGGGAAAAATCCACCCAAATCGTTTTCGTCTCTCCCTCGGAAAGAAGTAGGGTACTGTGATCTGAGAAAACTGTCAGCGGCGGGATTATGGTCAGCGGTTCATGGACTTCACCCCGAACCGGATCTACGTAGCGGTACTT
>CAYNZH010000010.1:0-7951 GCA_964401685.1 uncultured Sphingobacteriaceae bacterium | reverse complement strand
TGGCCGGCGACGACATCGGCGCGGTTTACGTGAGCATCGAGGTAGAAGCCGGCGGAAGCCAGAATTAACGATTCAATTTCCTGGAGTTTGATAGCTTTCCAGTGCTTATCTTGCACCTTGTTCACCAGTTTATGCAACGCGACCAACGCTGGAATACTCCGCTCAGGATGATTCATCTCGAAATCTCGCTGTATCGCTTCGATTTTCTCGCTGATTTGCGGAGAAGCGTCTGCTACTCTGCTCCAATCGGTCACTATTCCATCAAAAAGGCTGTTTTCTGCAGGTTGCCCAGCAACGTGTTCAAAGTATTCTACACTGTTTCCCCGGGACGAAGCGGCACCGAATCCTTGACTTTTATGCTGTGACCGGCTCTTGGCAGCCATTTCTCCGTAGGAAATTCCTAAAAGCGGATTGTAGGCCCCTACTTCTATTTTTAGCTGATCGTCGGAAGTGTTGTTCTGACCGCCAAAGTTTGCTGTATTCCAGACCAGGCGCTTTGCTTGCCAAACACTTGTACTGTCGAGTTGCTCGGGAAACCGCTGTGGATCTGCCGCGGCCAAAAAAGCTTCATGGGCGAGGATGGCCGAAGCCTGATGATGACCGTGTCCTCCTCGTGGATCAGGCGGGAATCGGGTAATAATGACATCGGGCTTTAGCGTCCGGATGATCCAAACAGCCTCTCTCAATGTCTCTTCCTTGTTCCAAAAAGCAAAGGTCTCCTGATGTGTTTTCGAAAACCCAAAATCATAGGCCGCTGAAAAGAATTGTTCGCCCTTATCCAAAGACCTGGCAGCCAGAAGCTCTTGAGTCCGGATCAGTCCAAGCTCAATGCCGAGTTCGTTTCCAATCAGATTCTGCCCCCCGTCGCCACGTGTGAGTGAGAGGTATGCTGTTCTGTACTTTTGATCTCCGGCCAGCCAGGCGATCAGCCTGGTGTTTTCGTCATCAGGATGGGCTGCAAAATAAAGTACCGTCCCCAGCACATCCAACTTTTCCAGGCCCAACTTGATTTCCCCTGCATGGGGAGTGCTTGTGTGCTGCGCCTGGGCAACTGTAAAAACGAAAGCGGATAGCCAGAAACAGAGGCTTCTAATCATAATTCTAATCACACCGTAAAAATACTAAAAAAGCCGAGTTCTTAGCCCTTTAGGTATTCTTTAACAAAAATTTGACCGAATTATTTGATAAACTCCTGAAATGATGCTACTTGTTGGGAGGAAAACTCTGTTTCTACGGTGGTAAAAGCAAATCTCTTCAGTCCTTGCTGGACGACGTGTTTATGGAAATGTATGTCATGAGTGAAAGTGAACGGCGCACGATAATTAAAGTCGGGATCGGTCGTGGATAGAACAGAATACTCCTGTTTTCCGTGTTCATCATAGCGTGTAATCTGGTAGTCGATACCATTCCAATCCAGCGCAAACCATCGCCCCTCGCCTATGCCTCCAAGCCATTGCGCATGATTTGGCAAGGACGAAGGCCTGTTCGGCTCGATTACAAAGCCCACGCGAGAATCATCACTGAGACGCATTGCACCTTTATGGGTAAAATTATCCTGTAATAATTTGACCTGAAATTGCAGGGAGCGCATACGACTCATGGGCCAGCGCGCCAGCTTCCCCTCCGAATAGCAAAACACATGTCCATCGGGGCTTCCGTTGACCACATTGCTCGTAGGACTTGCTTTTATAAATTCGGGGTAATAGATTTGACGGATTCTCGCATCCCTTTTCGGCATTGCATGGACCATAATCTGCGCAACATACCGCGAACAGCTATTATTGTTTTTCGCCAACGCACCATATAAAATAGGACCCGTTTGTACAAGCTGTTCTGCGAATTGAACACCTTTTCGAAAGGAAATCCGAGGTGTAAGGCTACACAATAATCGCCCACTACCATGGGTGGCATGTTCCATTTGCGAAAGTTCGTTTAGAATTTCCTCAAGATTGGTCAATTTGCCAAATTTATCGAACGCGCCCTTGGTATGCAATGTCAATCGAGGATCAAACTTAGATGACCGGGCTCGCCCATAGCCTCGCGGCGTGATATAGCGGCCAAAATCAAAGTATCTTAGGTCCCCGGTTTTACGCTCAGCCAATACGATAGCTGCATGGCCCACCCGGAAGTTGAGATTTTTAACCAACCCCATATTTTTCAGGACTTGCATCCACTTTTCGTCGCCCCGGGCAGTCTGATCCGGCCAGGCTATGGGAATGGCTACATCATCAAATTGTTCCATAAATTCTCTGCTTGATTGTTGCCACGTCTAATATCACACTGCCCCATAAAGCAAGCCTTCCTTCCGGGTTTTCCGATGAATTTTACTGCCAAATTATTTTTCTGTTGATTTTTCGTAAATATAACGGAAAATATCCTATTATGTTTTATTCTATCATAAAAAAATCAGGAAACTGCCGGAGTCCCCTGATTTCTACCACTATAATTGCAATCACATTTACAACACTACGTAGATTATTCTCGCTTGAGCGGCACATCGAATCTGCCCTCTCGTATTGAGATTTTCTGTCCTCCCATCCCAATCGCTTCGGCTGTGAATGAGCCTTTGATTCGGTTCTGGCCGAGCTCAGTGATGGTGACAGAACCGGATCCACCCTCCATTCCCGTTCCGTAAAAATCCAGCGGAAAGGAAGCTTGATCCAAAATCGCCATCAGAAAATTCCCTGAGAGGATATTACCGTCACCGTCCAATTCAGCGCCGCCCAGGGAAAAACTCCCAACGCTGGACACCTGATGAAATCCAAGCAAAAGACCATTTCCTGTGCCATTATCATCATAATTCTTGTTATCTGTAAAAAACAAAGTCAGATTTCCATTCTTTTTCAATAGCGCTATCTCATTTTCGAAGTTTCCATACTCCGTAAAGGCGATGGATTTAAAATCGACGGATGTAGCTCCCATGGTGATTTTGGCGGTGACGGTCGCTTCGCCGCCTTCTTCTTTCTCGATTTCCTTCTTCTTGCAGGACATGGTTGCGAAGGCCAAAAGAATCATTGCCCCTATTAGTATTGGCTTAATTTTCGTTAATTTCATCGTTCTTTGTTGTTAATTTTGATGGTGTACAATTTTAAATTCTCCTGAGTAAATTTTGTTTTGAGATCCCTTCAACGTGTAGGAGCCCGAAAAGGAGGTCCATATAAGTGTGTCCGGGACACCGGTGTAGCTTCCGGAAAATAAGATCTGCCCCTCTTGTACAACGATTTCCTCTTCATCGTGTTCGAGAAGGGCGCCGTGCAGTCGATTCCCCTCAAAGGTGAATTGTGTTTCCCGGTGCGTGAACGTCCCAGACGGCAGTTCGATAAACAGGCGAAGATCCCAACCACGATTCTCCGGATCCATATCCATGCCGCTTCGGGACGCATGAATGCCCATTAAAAATGTTGAGTCAGCATCCAGGGGCACAATGGAGTAATAAACGACATCGGCATCCCAAATTTTATCGTCAATCTTTATGTGAAAGGTGTGCGCGTCGCCAAGTGGGTTTCGCTGAGCGGTTGCGCTACAAGAGCCGGCCAGCAGCAAAAATATGTATGCGAACTTTAATGATTGCATTTTGACAAAATTTCCCCGACCAATCCCCTTGCGACGCGTAAATTCTCGTCCTGATCCGCACTGATTTTCACATGAAGCGTAAAGTTCGCTTCTCCAGCAAGTACGGCCATTTCCAGGCCCCGATCCTCGTGGTAGCGCCAATAAGCGCGATCGGCGAGGTTTTCTTCGAAATTATAATTCTGCTTGCGACGAGCCTCCAACAAACCCAGGGCTTGATTATATTCCTCCGGAGAATCCTGAAATCTTTTCTCTAGATTTCCTTTCATATTTTGAAATTCCTCGTCAGAAATTGCCTTATATCCCTGGTTAAAAAGCGCCGTAATGTTTTTTTGACTGTATTTATCCAGATCGGCCTCCTCATAAAAGGAGAGTAATTTCAACAATACTTGATTCCGATCGGGTACGGGCAATGTCATTCCCCCCATGGACATTTCTGTTGCCGGACGATCACTATCCCATACATAGCTCACCGATCCGTACGTGGTGTTTTTCGTATCCAATTCTTCTTTGAAAGAGGATTCATCGATTTCGACATGCTTTTGCACGTCGCCTTTAGTAAGAATTTGATCGTACTGGAAATCAAAATCCGCAAGACAGCCGAGGTATTGGCTATTGGGTTCAGAACCCTGATCGGGTGACGCGCACGCCCCAGTCAACAGGAATACCATCACTACAAAATAATAAAATTTATTCATATTTTATTGTATTTTCATTTAATTTATTCGATATTACGTGGCAAGAAGGAAATTTTGTTAATTTTTTGCAATAGACAGTGAGCATTTGCCCTGTTTACCCAAGTAAACCCGTCTTATGAGTTATCATTATGAAGTTAGCCATTGCCAACGTAAGAAAATTCTTGCACCTGACTCTTCTCGTACTTTTTTTCTCGCAGAGTAACACCGGAAATGCACAGGTCGCTCGCAGCGGTATTGGACCTATTGACAGTGCCCAGATCGAAACGATGATAAAATTATCCCGATCCGTGCATCGGGCAGAGGATAATATATTCGAAAATTTGCAGTGTCTGGATGAAGCCCGGGAGGCGATCAACGCGGCACTTGCCTTGGGCCACGAAGAACTATTAGCCAAAAGCTTGGATAATCTCGGCCTGCTTTACCGCTATCATCAAAATTATGAGGAGGCTAAGAATCTCCACATACGTGCTTACGAGCTGGGTGAGCGTCTAAATATTGAACCCTCCCAACTAGTCATCTATGCTAACAATGCAGGGGTTGCCAGCCGTTATAATACCAATTTTGATGAGGCTGTAAAATATTATTTAATAGCACTAAACCTTGCAGAGTCCGGTGACAATGCACGCAGTGTTGAAATTGCATGCAATGGCCTGGGTATTTCCATGATGAATATTCCGGGTATGGAAAAGGAGGGGCTCGACTATTTAAAACGGGCTTTAAAGATAGCCACCGAGACCGGGAACAAGTTAGGCCAGGCTATGCAGCTATTGTCGATCAGCAATTATTACAATAAAATGCGTAATTTCCCTATGGCTCATACAACCCTTAATCAGTTAATGGCGCTGAACAAGGAGTTGGGCGATCAGCACGGAATGGCGATGACTTTTCAGCAGATCGGGATGACCTACGAAAATGATGGTCTACTACAAGCTGCAATTGACAGTCACTATCAGGCCCTTGCATTATTTAGACTGTTGAATGATGAGACACAACAGGCAAACTCGACTTTCCAATTGGCTGGGTTATACTTTAAACTGGGCAGACACGATGAAAGTGAACGATATATTAGGCAGTCCACCGCTTTTGCAGAGACCCTCAAACAGAAATCCTTATTGATGAATAACGCTTTTCTGATGGCGGAAATATCAGAAGCAAGAAACCAACCTGGTAAAGCACTTGAATATTTCAAGATAGGCTCCGAATATAAGGACAGCCTGAGCATGGATCAGCAGGTAATGCGGATGGCCAGTTTAAAAAGGCAGTACGATTTTGAGGCCAAGGAGCGGGAACTTGCCTTGCTTTCCGTAAATCATGAAATCCAAAAGGCTGAATTGAGGATCAAAGATATAACTGTCATTTTCATGGGGATTCTGATCGTATTAATGATCTTGTTTGCCGTACTCGGCATCAGATCCAGGAAATCCAAGATCGCCGCTACGCAAATGCTGCAACAGGAAGAAAAAGCAAAACTTCAGGCGATCTATGAGCGAAATTTGATGGAAGCAGAGATGTTAGTCTCCAAAATGCAGGTAAATCCTCATTTTATGTTCAATTCGTTAAACGCTGTCAAATATCTGATTCAGAGCAACAAAAACGAGAATGCATTGGAATATTTACTTGTTTTCAGCAAGTTTATACGGGGGGTGCTCGAGACGTCAAAAACGCCTACTCACACGATCGAAGAAGAACTGAAGCTCATTTCATTTTACCTGAAACTGGAACAAAATCGCTTCTCAGAAAATTTTCACTTTCACATTCGAAATGATTTAGATAGGTGGCAGGACCTGAAGGTAATTCCTTCCCTTTTGTTGCAACCCATCGTTGAAAACGCGATATGGCACGGCTTGTTACCAAGCGAAAAGGAGATAAAGCGATTGGATATACGGATCAGGACGGAAGACGAGCGTCTCCTGATCGAAATTGAGGACAATGGCGTGGGTCGGCGTGCAACCCCAAGAAAATCACATCACCACAGCATGGGTCACGAAATTATCGGAAAGCGCATTGACTTGTTTAATCAAAGTGGAAAGCACCAGATTTCCTGGCAAATCCACGACAAGGTCTCGGATACCGGGAATCCACAGGGTACGCTCGTGGCCATTGCCATTAAAATATACGACGTTCCGCAAGTGACTTCTGAAGATATTATGGATACAAACTTAGAAACGCTATCCTTATGAAATTTGGAATCATAGATGATGAGTTGCACTGCTTGAAGTCACTGGAATATGACCTACAGAAATTGTATCCGGATGATGAGATCGTCCTGAGTACGACCAACCCGAAAGAGGGTTTGGGATTTTTGCGCACTCAGCCTGTGGACTTGTTGTTTCTGGATATTGAAATGCCGGGGCTGACCGGTCTTGAATTGATTCAGGAATTGGGCGAATTTCCGTTTGAGATCATATTTACAACGGCGTACAGCGATTATGCTCTTGCCGCTTTCAAGGCCAATGCGATAAACTTTTTATTAAAGCCTATTGCCCACGAAGATCTTCAGGAAGCGGTCAATGCGTGGCGAAACCCAAAAAAAAGCAGACAGCCTCAGGATCGCTACACACATTTGTTAGAGCAATTCAGGCGGGATGGAATGCTAAAAATAAAAATCGGGCTTCCTGTGCGCGAGGGTATACAATTTATTGAAGTCAACCAGATTGCCTATTGCAAGAGCCAGAGCAATTACACGGAAATTTATTTCAGCGAGGGCGACAGCCTTCTGGTCACTAAGACGCTCAGAGAACTAGAAGCTCTGCTCAGAGATTATCATTTCATAAGACCCAGCCGCTCCTATTTAGTCAACCCCAATTTCATTAAACGATTCGTGCGAAACGACGGTGGCTACATCGTGATGAGCGATCTAAAACAAATTTCTGTCAGCCCGGACAAAAAAGAAATGATTTCCAAATTATTTTTGGCTATAGAACGCAATTATTCCTGAAAAATTAGTTTTCAAACCGTCCATAAATCTTACAAATCCTGAACAATACCGCTTGTATATCCCTGCTCTGCAGGAAAATACTCGTTTGTAATAGGGCTTGCTTCGATCCGATGTTTCTTTGCCGGATGATGTCCAGCTCGTTTCCAAAATGCGTATTGATGAAACTGCGAATTTCGTTTCTGCTCTTACGCAACAAAGGAACGTCGGGACCATCGCCTTCTTTCAGTTCGCTGATAGCGAGATTGAAAAATTTCTCCATCTTGATACTCAGCTCTTCAAGGACCTCCACGAATCCACCTGGGAGGGGCTCGTGTAGATTTTCCAGATATTGATGGCTCTCCGCACTCAAAAATTTAGCTGACTGCAGCATATCCTGGATCAAATCCGCGCTGTTGACGATGACTTCAGCCGAGCGTCTATCCGCAGCATTAAGTTGGCGGATCGCGCGCAAGCTGTTCCTTTTTAACTTGTACGTATATTTGATCAAGTCCATCAGCTCTTTGTCAGTCTTACGAATTGGACCAGCGTCGCTCTGGCGGATTCCATTGAGAATGGTGTTGTAATGCTGGGAAATTTCGATGATCATCGTGATCATCATATTTTTACTGCGAATATACACATCCAGGTCCGGCTCGTCCAGAAGACTTAATCGGGATTTTTCGGCTTTGATCTTCGACTCCCGATTCGCAAACTTGATATTTGAGATGACAATATAGGTGACGACAGCTCCCAGCAGTATACTTGT
>CAYNZH010000009.1:0-70915 GCA_964401685.1 uncultured Sphingobacteriaceae bacterium | reverse complement strand
AAAAACAGTAAATGCCTACTATTCAACAATTAGTTAGAAAAGGTAGAGTAGCTCTGGAGGACAAGAGTAAATCCCCAGCGTTGGACAACTGTCCACAGCGAAGAGGCGTGTGTACGCGAGTATACACCACTACCCCTAAAAAACCAAACTCAGCTATGCGTAAGGTTGCGCGTGTGAAACTTTCTAATGGTAAAGAGGTTAACGCCTACATCCCTGGTGAAGGACACAACTTGCAAGAGCACTCCATCGTTTTGGTACGTGGAGGTCGTGTTAAGGATTTACCGGGTGTACGTTACCACATTATCCGTGGTGCATTGGATACTTCCGGAGTGGCAGGCCGTAATCAGCGTCGTTCCAAATACGGAACCAAACGTCCTAAACCAGGACAAGCGGCAGCCCCAACAAAAGGCAAGAAATAATTAAACGGAGGGCATAAAGATGAGAAAATCAAAACCAAAGAAAAGAATCATTTTACCTGATCCGAAGTTTAACGACATTCAGGTAACTCGCTTTGTAAACAATATGATGCTGGATGGCAAAAAGTCTGTCGCATATTCTATATTTTATGACGCGGTCGAATTGGTAGAAAAGAAAACCGAAGAAAACGGACTGGAAGCTTGGAAAAAAGCGTTGAACAACGTCATGCCGGCTGTGGAAGTAAAATCCCGCCGTGTGGGTGGTGCGAACTTCCAAGTACCGACAGAAGTCCGTGCTGAACGCAAAATTGCCTTGGGCATGAAATGGTTGATCACTTACGCGCGTAGACGCGGTGAGAAAACCATGCACGAAAAGCTTGCAGGCGAAATCATTTCAGCCTCTAAAGGAGAAGGTGCAGCAGTGAAGAAGAAAGAGGATACACATAAAATGGCGGAGGCCAACAAGGCTTTCTCGCATTTCAGATTCTAATATTGAACCCTGAACAAAAAACATTATGTCTAAAGATTTAAGTCTTGTAAGAAATATCGGTATTGCCGCGCACATCGACGCTGGAAAGACCACCACTACTGAAAGGATTCTATATTACGCCGGTGTAAACCACAAATTGGGAGAGACCCACGAAGGATCTGCAACCACTGACTGGATGGCACAGGAACAAGAGCGGGGAATCACCATTACGTCCTCAGCAGTTACTGTAAACTGGAAATACAGAAACAAGACCTATCAAGTAAACGTTATCGATACACCTGGACACGTGGATTTCACCGTTGAGGTAAATCGCTCCCTGAGGGTATTAGACGGCTTGGTGTTCTTGTTTTCAGCAGTTGACGGTGTTGAACCACAGTCGGAGACAAACTGGCGCCTGGCGAACAACTATAAAGTTCCACGCATAGGATTTGTCAACAAAATGGACCGTTCAGGTGCCGATTTCTTGAAGGTTTGTAAACAAATCAAAGAGATGCTCGGATCTGACGCTGTTCCTTTGC
This sequence comes from uncultured Sphingobacteriaceae bacterium, assembly GCA_964401685.1. GTDB lineage: Bacteria > Bacteroidota > Bacteroidia > Sphingobacteriales > Sphingobacteriaceae > DASRQK01. The sequence continues at coordinate 69,491 of CAYNZH010000009.1, read as the reverse complement.
AATTGCCTATTGGTGCAGAGGATAGCTTCAAAGGAGTTGTCGATTTGATCAACAACCGTGGAATCGTCTGGAACGAGGAAGACAAGGGGATGACTTTCACCGAGGTTCCTATTCCGGATGATATGTTGGATGAAGTGGCAGAATACCGCGAAAACTTATTGGAAGCGGTCGCGAGCTACGACGAAACGTTGATGGAGAAATTCTTCGAAGATCCTAACTCCCTAACTGAGCGTGAAATCCTGAATGCTTTGAGAAAAGCTGTACTTGATAACGCGTTTGTACCAATGGTTTGCGGCTCTTCCTTTAAAAACAAGGGAGTTCAAACCATGTTGGACTTCGTGATGGAATTGCTCCCGTCGCCTCTGGATCAGGAAGCTGTCAAAGGTACCGATCCACGGACTGGTGCTGAGCTCCTCAGAAAGCCATCAGAGAGCGAACCCTTCTCCGCATTAGGATTTAAAATTGCAACCGATCCATTCGTAGGTCGTCTTTGCTTTATCCGCGTGTACTCAGGATTTCTGAATGCAGGATCCTATGTTTTGAACAACCGTTCCGGAAATAAAGAAAGGATTTCCCGTATTTTCCAAATGCATGCCAACAAACAAAATCCGATTGAAAGAATCGGTGCAGGGGATATTGGCGCTGTGGTTGGATTTAAGGACATTAAAACGGGTGATACCCTATCTGATGAGAAACATCCGATCATTCTGGAGTCCATGAATTTTGCAGAGCCGGTTATCGGTTTGGCAATCGAACCTAAAACGCAGGCGGACATGGATAAACTTGGGACAGCCCTTGGCAAACTTGCAGAAGAAGATCCTACATTTGTCGTTGAGTCTGACCAGGAAACCGGACAAACCATCATCAAAGGAATGGGCGAGCTTCACCTGGACGTATTGATCGACCGTTTGAAGCGCGAGTTTAAAGTAGAAATCAATCAGGGTGCACCTCAGGTGGCTTATAAAGAAGCAATCACTGGTGGTACAGAACACCGTGAGATCTACAAAAAACAAACCGGTGGACGCGGTAAATTTGCTGACCTTAAAGTCGTCATCTCTCCTGTTGATGAGGATTGGGATGTTGTGAAACAGCCTTTGCAATTTGTGAATGAAATCGTTGGTGGGGCCATTCCACGGGAATATATCCCTTCAGTACAAAAGGGATTTGAATCTTCCTTGGTAAATGGTGTGTTGGCAGGATATCCGTTAAATAGCATGAAAGTGCGTTTGATTGATGGATCTTTCCACGCGGTTGACTCCGATTCACTATCGTTTGAGATCGCAGCGCGTTCCGCATACCGTGAAGCCGTTCCAAAATGTTCTCCTGTACTGCTCGAGCCTATCATGAAAATTGAGGTTTTGACTCCTGAGGAAAACATGGGTGACGTCATGGGAGACCTTAACCGTCGACGTGGACAACTCCAGGGTATGGACAGTCGTGCAGGCGTTCAGGTTATCAAAGCCTTGGTGCCACTTTCTGAAATGTTCGGTTATGTAACCCAGTTGCGTACCATCACTTCAGGCCGTGCGACATCTACGATGGAGTTTGATCACTATGCAGAAGCACCACGCAACATTCAGGACGAGGTGATCGCCAAAGCAAAAGGAAAAGTAAGCAACTAAGCACACAAAAACAGGCTCCATCCGTTATAAATAGCTCTAATGGATGGGCCATAACTAAAATAGAATGAGCCAAAGAATCAGAATCAAATTGAAATCTTACGATTATAATCTGGTGGACAAATCTGCCGAGAAAATCGTTAAAACTGTAAAGCCTACGGGCGCCGTTGTTAGTGGGCCGATTCCACTTCCGACTGAGAAGAAAATCTACACGGTATTGCGTTCACCTCACGTGAATAAAAAAGCAAGAGAGCAATTCCAGTTGTGTTCCTACAAAAGGCTGTTGGATATTTACAGTTCAAATTCTAAAACAGTAGATGCGTTGATGAAACTTGAATTGCCTAGCGGCGTTGAAGTTGAGATCAAAGTGTGATATTGATTTTTACTTTTCAAAGTATTCAAAGAAAAAGGGTTGCCGATCTAAAATCAGCAACCCTTTTTCGATATTGCGCGTGATGGTTACAGGGAGAATCCTAATCCCACTGTCCAGACTTGGTTTGTCAACCTATTATCTGGGAAGTATTCGTTATTGGAAGCCCTGATATCTGTCAAGCCCATACCATATCCGCCGTGAATCATAAATCCTTGGCTCAATTGAAAACCGGCGATTATATTCAGACCAAAATCAGTCGATTTTAACGTTCCGTCGCTTCCGAACTCAAAGTCGCTCTCAGCTGAACCCCAGTCCGAATCGTATTTGTTTTTACCAGATAGACCAAAACCAACGTAAGGACCGGCACCCACAAAGAAATTACTTGTATTACCAACAGGCACTTTAGCAACCAAGTTGACCGGAATTTCCAACCACATTGTGTTTTGGGTCAACGTTCCGAACTGCGAATTAGACAATTCTGCACCCTTACCCTGAATTGATAATCCCGGTTGCAAGGAAAGAAACCTTCCACCCAAGGGTGCATCAAGAAACGCTGTAACGTGAAAATTAGTGGCTGTGTTGGTTGAATATGAGTTGTTGTCCCCTGAGAAATTATAGCTTGGGAAGTTCACACCCGCTTTTAGTCCAAACTTCATCGGCTCTCCCTGAGCAAATACTCCTGCTGCAAATAGCACACTTAATGCTGTAATCATTAACTTTTTCATACTTTCAAATTTAAATGAAACCATTTATTCATTATCACCTATACCCATGCAATTGATATGCCAAAAGAAAAAACCAGAGAGTTTGCCTATTTAAAAGATTAATTGTTATCTTTGCTGTCCTTTAAATACAGGGTCGGGTGGCCGAGTGGTTAGGCAGAGGTCTGCAAAACCTTGTACAGCGGTTCGAATCCGCTTCCGACCTCGTTTAAAAAGATTTAAAAATAAAGCACAATGGGAGTTACTCGTTTAAAAAGAAAAGACAGAAGGAACAAGGTGACGGCGAAAGCTGAAGTTCAGTTTTTGAAACTGGGTCGGAATATTGAGATCGGCGACCGTTCCAAAATGCCAAAAGACAGCCAGATCGTGAAAAATGACGCGATTTTGAATAAACTGGCCAAAGAAAACAAGTAAAAGCACTTGGTATGAGGCTGTATTCTACTTAGGGTACAGCCTTTTTTTAATTTTACTATTGCCTCTTATCCAGTAACTGAACCGCTTTTCTCGCTTCTGGCGGGAATTTCAAGGCTTGAATCGCGTCTACATTCTCAAACACGATCTTCGGACTAACGCGCAGTTTGGCCCTAAACCGGTCTCGAACCTTGGCCAAAAGTGCTTCCTGAACTTCGGTCTCACTCTCCTCCCAGTTCGCCGAGCCGATTTTCACGAGGATTTCATCCCCGCCAAGATCATCGGAACTAATTTCTACAATATAGTTTTCTACTTCTTCAAAATCGTCCAAAAGATCAAAGAGGGCCGGAGGATACAGGGTCGTCCCTTTGTATTTGATCATCTGTTGTTTACGGCCTAACACGGGTCCGAGTCGAGGTGTAGTCCTTCCACAGCCACAAGGCTCCCTAAACGCCTGCACAATGTCCCCGGTCCTAAAGCGCAAAAGCGGCATTGATTCTATGCCCAGCGTGGTGATCACCAGCTCCCCGGGCTCGCCGGAAGCCACAGGTTGCCCCATTTCATCCACAAACTCAGCAATAATCAACTCAGGGTGCAGGTGCCCGCCCCGCCCCTCCTTGCATTCGGTGAAAGCTGTGGCCATCTCCGTAGAAGCAAAAGTCGAATAGAGTTGAACGTCCCACTTGTCCAGAATTCTCTTTGAAAGGGCATTCGGAGTAAAATCTGCTTGCCTAATCGGCTCACCTATGCAGAGAATTTTTTTCACACTACAACTTTTATAATCTATGCCGCTGTTTTTTGCGAATTCAAGCATTTTCAACAGAAAAGATGGAACAGCCACCAAGGCAGTGGGATTGAGTTTAAAAATCGTATCCCATTGCATTTCGGGAACGCCCGAACCGACCCTGACCACCCCCATACCAGCTTTCCTGGCACCTAAAAAGTAGGCAAGACCAGCCATAAATCGTCGATCCAAAGTTGTCGTGAGTTGTATCAAATTGCCGGAAACCAGATCCATTGATTGAAAAGAAAGGGATTCATTGTAGGCGAGCCTGTCCAGATCCTTGTCCGTCAGCCCAAACAACACGGGGTCGCCCGAAGTCCCCGAAGTAGTCACATAATCGATGATTCGCTCCTTCGGCACACACAGAAAATCAGCGTTTTGGCGCTGTAAATCATCCTTGGTCGTATAGGGAAATTTCTGCAGGTCTCCAACGGTTCGTATAGATTTCAGGGGAATGCCCGCTCTCTGTGCCTTTTCTTGATAGAACTTAGAATACTTGGAGAGGTAATCAAGAAGCTCCACCAACTTTTGATCCTGAAAAGCAGCGATTTCCTTGGGGGAAGATTGTTCGATTTTTGGAAAATGCATGCGGGCATCTAAGTTAATAGGTGAGTGACAGCTCTTACAGCCCTATCATGTTTGGTGACAAAGGGGTTACTCTTATCCCACACATAACCAGCCAGCACAGAACAGACCTTGCGTCTCACATCCTCATTGACCTCTGGGTGAAAGAAAAACTTTTGTAGGTCGCCCGAATACCAATCCCGGATGTACGATCTAAATACCGCCACACCGTATAGCATATGGTCTTCATACTCCTTTTGCCAGTCTATGACTTCGCCCCGGACTTGCCTGGCGGCTAGCTTGGCTGAAAGCGCACCGGATTCGGTGGCAAAACAGACACCCGACGAAAAAACAGGATCCAAAAATTCGGCGCTGTTGCCGGTAATCGCAAATCCAGGCCCGTAAAGCTTTTTCACTGCTTTTGCATAGGACACGATTTTCTTGGGTTCAAATAAATATTCTAAACCTCCGAATCTCTCCTTATAATGATCAGACTGGTTTATTATATAATCAAAAGTGGCACGGGGACTGCCCTGATCTATTTCCTCTAAATATTCTTTGGGACATACAAGTCCGAGTGATGAGCGGCCGTCAGAAAATGGAATAACCCAGAACCATACTTTTTGGCTCAACACATCAAAGGTTATCAGCGTGCCTTCTTTGTCGCTTGGGCGGCGGCTATCGTCTACATGGACAAAGGTCGCGCCCATAGGCTCAAACTGAGACGGCTTGTCCAAATCCAGAAGTCGCGGCAAAACCCGGCCGTACCCGCTTGCATCAATTAGAAATTTGGCCCTGATCTTGGATCTTTTGCCCTGCTTATCGACGACCGAGGTAATGGAATCCGTTCCTTCAAAAACCACAGACTCCACCGACGTCTCAAAAGCAATCTCGACTCCCCGCCTCTCCAAAATCTGAGTAAGGGTGTGGTCAAAATCAGCACGGGGCAATTGCCAGGTCCAATCCCAGCCGTCGGAAAATTTCTGGCTAAAATCAAACCAGCATACTTCCTCACCCCGCAAAAATCTAGCACCGGTTTTTCGCTCAAATCCCTTCTCTTCAACTTCCTCAACAAATCCTGCCTCATGAAAATGATCCATACATCTGGGAATCAAACTTTCGCCGATCACAAAACGTGGAAATTTCTCCCTTTCGACAATTTTGAATGAAATATTCCGTTGGTGGAGTAAAGATGCGGCAACTGCTCCCGAAGGGCCAGCGCCTATGATCAGGACTTCAACTTCTTCTTCTGTCATTTTTGATGATATTGTGCTCAAACTTATACAAAGTTCCACATAAATGCAAATTCTCCATTTGGTTTTCAGGCGCACTTTATCTAAGTTTGCATCGCATATTTGCGCGATTAAAATATTCATAGTTTGATGATTGAACTGACCAGCACCATAGGGACGAATACCTTTTACGAAGTGCTCTTTTCTGGTAAAAAATTGAGTTTATCCGGAGATTCCCGAAACAGGGTCAAAGAGAGTTTTTTGTTTTTAAAAACCTTTTCCAAGGATAAAATTATTTACGGCGTAAATACCGGTTTTGGTCCTATGGCGCAATATCGCATTAGTGAACAGGATCAAATCCAGTTGCAGTACAATCTCATCCGCAGTCATTCGACGGGTATGGGGGAAATTCTTCCTCCGGTGTACAGCAAGGCGGCCTTGATGGCCCGATTGCAGACGCTTTCGCTCGGATATTCAGGCGTTGCACCCTATGCTTTGGAGCTAATGGAAGCCTTCATTAACCGGGACATACTTCCCGTCGTGTATCAGCACGGAGGAGTGGGTGCGAGCGGCGATTTGGTACAATTGGCGCATATCGCGCTGAGCCTCATCGGTGAAGGCCAAGTTTATTATCAGGGGGAAATCCAAGATACCGCAACAGTACTGGCAAAAGAAAACCTTAAACCCCTTGAAATTTCTCTCCGTGAGGGTCTCGCGTTGATCAACGGCACTTCGGTAATGACTGGGATAGGGATAGTTAACACGATTTATGCGGAAAAATTGGTCAATTGGTCAATCCTCTGCTCTGCATTCATAAACGAGTTGGTACAGAGCTACGATGACCATATATCAGAGCATCTCAATCATGCAAAAAAGCACGTCGGGCAGCGATACGTCGCAGAAAAGATGCGTGAAATCCTGAAAGACAGTGCGCTGATAAGAAAACGGGAAGATCACTTGTATACGGGCCAGGTCCAGGAGATCATTTTTAAAGACAAATTGCAGGAATACTATTCAATCCGTTGTGTCCCTCAAATCTTGGGGCCTATTCTGGATACGCTGAACAAAAGTGAGTCGATTCTGGTCGACGAAGTTAACTCAGCCAACGATAACCCGATCGTGGACGTAGCCACCGCCAATGTTTACCATGGGGGAAACTTCCACGGAGACTATGTTGCGCTGGAAATGGACAAGCTAAGGATTGCAATCACCAAATTGACCATGCTTGCGGAGAGGCAACTCAATTACCTGCTTAACTCATCCATCAATGAAATTTTTCCGCCGTTTGTCAACTTAGGCAAACTGGGATTGAACTTTGGAATGCAGGGTGCACAGTTTACGGCAACATCGACAACCGCAGAAAACCAAACGCTGGCCACGCCCATGTATACACACAGTATTCCGAATAACAAGGACAATCAGGACATTGTCAGCATGGGAACCAATTCAGCATGGCTCACCAAAAAAGTCATTGACAACGCTTTCGAAGTCATGGCTATTCACGTCCTGACGATCGTGCAGGCCGTTGATACGGGTGATTATCATGGAAAACTGTCATCTAAAAATCGTGAAATTTACGAGGAAATCCGGAAAATTATTCCTACCTTTAGTGAAGACATTGTTTTATCACCATATCTTAGTGCGATCAAGGATTTTTTGAAAGAGCGCGAATTTTAATGATACCATGGCGATGACTCCTCATAAATATGCTTTAGTGACGGGTGGCTCCCGCGGGATTGGGCGTGCGATCGCCGTCAAGCTTGCGCATGAGCTGAATTACCGGGTTCTCGTCTGCTATCAATCAAATGAGCAAGCCGCCAACGAAACGCTGAGACTGATAGAGGCCAGAGGTGGACACGCTGAGGCGCTCCGCTTCGATGTTGCACAGGCCGATCAGTGTGCAGAGGTTCTGGGCGGATGGAAAGCAGCGCATCCCGAGGCACGTATAGAAGTCATCGTGAATAATGCCGGCATTACCAGAGATGGCCTGCTCCTGTGGATGCCCAAAGCGGAATGGGATGCTGTTTTGGACACGAGTCTAAACGGCTTTTACAATGTAACGACTGCCTTTCTTCAAGAAATGATTAGGAGTCGCTACGGGCGAATTATCAACGTCGCATCGGTCTCCGGAGTAATGGGGACGGCGGGCCAGGTAAACTATTCGGCCGCAAAAGCGGGTTTGATTGGCGCAACCAAGGCACTGGCACTAGAAGTGGCCAAGCGGAAAATAACGGTCAATGCGGTTGCACCAGGATTTATAGAAACAGATATGACGGGGGAATTGGATAAGGAAGAGTTAAAAAAGCGTGTGCCACTGAATAGATTTGGACAAGCCGATGAAGTTGCGGATTTGGTCTGCTTTTTGGCCTCTGAAAAAGCAGCTTATATCACCGGCGAGGTAATCAACATAAATGGTGGAATATATTCCTAAATGGTATGAGAAGGGTCGTTATCACCGGAATGGGCATTTACTCTTCACTTGGCAAAAACCAGGAAGAGGTGAAAGACTCTCTCTACCAGGGTAGATCCGGCATTGTATTCTCGCAGGAAAGAAAGGATTTTGGCTTTAAGTCTGCTTTAATGGGACAAGTGCCACCCGTTGATTTGTCCAAAACCCTGAATCGTCGCCAAAGGATCAGCATGGGCGAAGAAAGCGAATTTGCCTTCGTTTCAACGCAGGAAGCGCTCACGCAAGCGGGGATAGACATGGATTTTTTTGAAACAAACACTGTCGGTCTGATCTTCGGAAATGATAGCGTATCCCAGGCCATTGTGGAATCCATCGACACGGTAAGGCTCAAAAAAGACACCACCTTGGTCGGATCCGGAGCCATCTTTAAATCTATGAACTCCACGGTCACAATGAATCTTGCGACCATTTACAAAATCTTAGGCATTAATATGACGGTCAGTGCGGCCTGCGCCAGCGGCTCTCACGCACTGGGACTAGGGTACCTTTTTATCAAACAAGGCTTACAAGATATAATCATATGCGGTGGGGCACAGGAGAGCAACAAGTATGCGATGGCTAGTTTTGATGGGTTGGGGGTATTCTCCAACAGAGAAGATCAGCCGCAGAGGGCCTCACGTCCTTTTGATGCACAGCGCGATGGTTTAGTTCCGGGAGGAGGTGCGGCGAGTATCATCTTGGAGGAATACGAGTCCGCTGTAAGGCGCGGAGCCAACATACTGGGTGAAATTATCGGCTATGGATTTTCCTCCAATGGAGATCATATTTCGACTCCCAATGTAGAAGGTCCGGTCCGAGCAATGGAAATGGCACTAAAGCAAGCGGGGCTTTCAGCCGGTCAGATCGAATACATCAACGCACACGCGACCTCTACACCGATCGGCGACGCAAACGAAGCGCAAGCGATCACACAACTGTTCGGTTCCGACCCCTATGTGAGCTCTACCAAATCCATGACCGGACACGAGTGCTGGATGGCTGGCACCAGTGAGGTCGTCTATTCCATGCTCATGGCGCAAAATGGTTTTATCGCACCAAACATCAACCTCGAGGAGGTAGACCCTTCTGCAAAATCCCTACAATTGGTCAAAAATACGATTAACCAAAATTTTAATGTATTTTTGTCTAATTCATTCGGTTTCGGAGGAACAAATTCGGCGCTGATAGTAAAGAAATGGTAAGAAATTGGAGATAGTATGAACAGGGAAGAGATAATTGAGATAACAAAGCGTTTTTTGGTCGAGGAATTCGAGGTGGACCCTGAAATTATCCAAGCGAACAACAATTTAAAGGAATCCCTGGATCTGGATAGCCTGGATTACGTGGATTTGGTTGTGATCATCGAATCAAACTTCGGTATCAAACTCGAGAGCAAGGATTTTGCAAACATGGTGACTTTTGAAGACCTCTATGAGGTGATCAACACTAAACTTCATGCGGTCGCCTGATGCCAAAAATCCTGACTGGAAAGGGCAATCTAAAGGAACAGTCACGGGATACAAGATTTTCATATTCCTGATCAAAAAGGCGGGAATACGCGTAGCCTATGCTTTACTGGTCTTTGTGGCGCTGTATTTTTTCATTTTTAATGCCCGCCAAAGTCGATCCATCTACCAGTATTTTCGGAAAAGACAGCGTATGAGTGCTTTCTCGAGCCTCATAAATACCTATAAAAACTGCTTCGTTTTCGGTCAAACTCTAATTGATAAAGTCGCAATCACCTCTGGTTTAGCCGATAAATTTACCTACGAATTTGACGGTATTGAACATATCCACGAACTGGCCAAAAATGACACCGCTGGCATTTTGATAAGCGCGCATGTTGGAAATTTCGAGGTAGCCCAGTATTTTATGGACGAATTTGACAAGAAGATACATCTGGTAACAACAGACGCGGAGCAAAGAGCCATTAAAGCCTATTTGGAATCGGTGACAGCAAAGCCTAAAACAGATTTCATCGTCGTCGATGATGGCTTGGGACATATTTTTGAGATCAACAAAGCGATCTCTGAAAAAGAAATGGTCTGTTTTACCGGAGATCGATTTCTGCCAAAAACAAAAACCATGACCGGGAAGTTGCTGAATGCCAACGCAGAGTTCCCGGCAGGGCCATTTTTAATCAGCTCCAGGCTGCAGACTCCTGTGCTTTTCGTGTACGTCATGCGGGAGAAAAACATGCATTACCACCTCTATGCAAGAAAAGCAAACTTCAAGAACAGAGATGCGCAGTCATTATTGGACGCTTACACAGATAGCATTAGTTGGATATTGAAGAAATATCCCCTTCAATGGTTCAACTACTATAAATTTTGGGCGGCTTAATTTGAATTATGGATACCAAGAGGATTCTCGTTATTTACTACACCCAAACAGGGCAACAATTAGAAATTCTGGAGCATCTGCTCGGCCCAATTCGTCAGGATAATAAAGTCGAAATCAGCATGTACGGAATTCAGCCAGAGAAGGATTATCCTTTCCCTTGGGAAATGGACTCTTTTTTGGATGTGTTTCCTGAGTCTTTTTTGCAAATCCCGATTGAGTTGAAACCTATTCCGGAGTCAATATTAAACACGGAATTTGACTTGGTTATCTTGAGCTATCAGGCCTGGTTTCTGACCCCCTCAATTCCTATAAATTCGTTCTTAAAAGGAAAGGATGCGACAAAACTGCTTGCTGGAAAACCTGTCATCACCTTGGTGTCCTGCCGTAATATGTGGTTTATGGCTCAGGAGAAAGTGAAAAAAGAATTGGTAAGGCTCAACGCGAATCTGGTCGGCCATATTGCGCTCGTGGACAGAAATTGGAACCATGTCAGCCTAGTGACGATCTTGCATTGGGTGATGAAAGGCCGTAAAGATTCTTATCTAGGAATTTTCCCAAAACCCGGCGTTTCTACCCGAGACATACAACAGTCCTCCCGATTTGCTGGACCGATCCTGCGACATCTAAAATTGGGAAAATACGATAACCTCCAAAAAGACCTTCTCGCATTGGATGCGGTCATGATTCGCCCTCTGCTGGTTTTTATCGATAAACGAGGCAACTTCATGTTTTCAAAATGGGCAGCTGCGATACGTAAAAAAGGGTTGCCGGGTGAGAATAGCCGAAAAAAATGGCTAAAATTATTTTATTATTACTTATCTTTTGCCCTTTGGGTTGTAGCACCGATAGTGAGCATATTGTATTATGTGTTTTACCTGCCGTTCCTCCCAATGATCCGAAAGGAAGTTTCTTATTTTAAATCTGTTAAACTGAAATAGTTATTTGCGAAAGATGCAAGAAGTATATATCAATCAAATCGCCAAATTTTTGCCCAATCAGGCAGTTTCCAATGAAATGATCGAGGATATTTTGGGTCTGGTGAACGAAAAACCTTCCCGAGCCAAGGCCATTGTCCTGAGAAATAACAAGATTCTCTCCAGGTATTACGCTTTGGATGCGCAGGGAAAAAAGACCCACGACAATGCAAGCATGACTATGGAAGCGGTCAATATGGTTTTGGCACAGGCTCAATTATCGCTTGAAGCCGTCGATCTGCTTTCTTGTGGAACTTCTACACCGGACCAGCTACTACCTTCACATGCCAGCATGGTTCACGGGTTACTAAAGGCCCGACCCATGGAGATCAACGCTGCTTCAGGCATCTGCACGGCAGGAATGAACGCCTTGAAATACGCATTCCTGTCGGTATGCTCGGGGAACGCCCAAAATGCTATTAGCACTGGTTCTGAGCGAGTTTCCTCTTGGTTAAGGGCGGAAAAATACAACAATGAATCCAAGTACCTTCAAGAGCTGGAACGAAATCCGATGATAGGCTTCGACAAGGATTTTTTACGTTGGATGCTCTCAGACGGGGCTGGCGCAATGCTTCTTTCCAGCGCACCCAACCCGACGGGAATTTCCCTAAAAATCAAGTGGATAGACGGTATTTCTTTTGCAAATGAGCTGGAAACCTGCATGTACGCGGGTGCAGTCAAAAAAGACGGGGAACTGCTTTCCTGGAGTGATCTGAATCCCGAAGAATGGCTCAGGGAGTCGGTTTTCTCTATCAAACAGGACATCAAACTCTTGGAAACAAATATCATCAAAAAAGGGGTTCAAAGTACCCAGCAAATCCTTGCCAAAAGGAACCTAGACCCCACACATATTGATCATTACTTACCTCATATATCCTCCTACGTTTTTATGGAAAAGCTGCATAAAGCATTTGAGGAAGCACATATTTCTATTCCGCTGGAGAAGTGGTTTATAAACCTGGAAAAAGTTGGAAATATCGGATCAGCTTCGATTTATTTACAACTAGAGGAGTTATTTCACTCCGAACGCTTGAAGAAAGGGCAAAAAATCTTATTGTCCGTTCCGGAAAGCGGTAGATTTAACTATGTTTACGCTTTACTCGAAGTCGCATGATATGGAAAAATTGCCCTGCACACCGTCTGATATCCTAAAGCTGATCCCTCAAAGGCCACCCTTTGTTCTCGTGGACGAGATTTTTCGGCACGAGGAAAAACTGGTCGTTGCGGGATTTAAAATTCCCAAAAACCACGTTCTCGTTAATAGTGACGGTAGGCTGTCCGAATCAGGCGTCATCGAACACTTTGCTCAGACGATCGCACTTTATCAGGGTTATGATTATTTCAAAAGAAATATGCCTGCCCCGGTCGGATACATCGGGTCGATAAAGAATTTAGAAATCTTTCAACTGCCAAGTATCGGCGATGAGCTGGAAACAACAGTGCACATTCTGCAGCAAATGATGGGCGTAACCATAGTTCGCGGTGAAGTGAAATGCAAAGGCTCACTCCTTGCAGTCGGTGAAATGCGAACCGTAATTGTTGATGAGTTTGAAAGACATTCTTAAACTAATTCCTCACCGCCCCCCTATGGTCTTTGTGGACCGGCTGGAAGAGATCGACGGACTTCAGTGCCGATCAACCTTCAAAATTCAGCAGGACAATATTTTCCTCATCTTTCATCCCTTGGAGAAAGGTAGGGTGTTTTCTGAATTCGGCATGACCGAAAACATTGCGCAAACAAGTCTCGCTTTTATTCGTTCATATTTTGAGCACAAAGGAGGCGACATTGATGGATTTATCGGTTATATTAGCAATATTCTGAACTTGGAAGTCATGGCTTATCCCAAATTGGGTGAAACCATTCACACCGAAACGAGGACCGAGCTTGTTTATCAAACAGAATTTTTGAAAATTTGCACCATTGACGCCGTTATCACGGTTGACAGAAAAAAAGCGATGACAGCATCAATGAAGATGATTTTGCAGACTGCTGACGGAGATTGAAATGAAAGAAGATCAAGTACCACAGGACTCGGGAAGTCTATCGACCAAAAACATGCAAGAGCTTTGCTACGCCGTGGACGATGATGGTAAATTTGTGACCGTCCCCAGTTCAGGTTGGGAAGTAAAAACCGTCGTTCTGCAGGAATCGCTCAAAATAATCGATGAACGTGTTCAAGAGGCCAAAAACTTATTCTTGGAAGGGAAGGCCAGCCCCATTCATTACTTTATGGAACTCAACCGAATGGATGTTCCTGTGCTTTCTAGCTACGTTGGTATCCACAGGTTTTTTGTAAAACGACACCTCAAACCCAAATCTTTCAAAAATCTCAGTGCAAAAACCCTCGCAAAATATGCTGAAGTTTTTCAAATTTCGCTGAGTCAACTACAACATCCCTTCGAATAGCCTTAAGATGAAAATAAACTTTACGCATCAGCAATCAGCCCACTGTGAAAATGGTGTCGTGGTAAACTTGCTAAACCATAACGGATTGACCTTGTCGGAACCTCTCGTGTTCGGTATAGGCTCGGGATTGTTCTTTGCTTATCTACCATTCATCAAGGTAAATTTTGCCCCAGCCTTTAGTTACAGGCCAATGCCAGGCCTCATCTTTAAGCGAACCTCTAAGCTGCTGGGTTTCACAGCTAGACATCAACGTTTTAAAAATAAAGACCAAGCCTTGGAGGCGCTTGATCAGAAAATAAGAGAAGGAAAACCCGTCGGACTGCAAGTTGGTGTATTCAATTTGAGTTACTTTCCAGATGACTACAGGTTCCACTTCAACGCACACAATTTGGTAGTCTATGGCAAGCAGGGTTCGGAATACCTGATCAGCGATCCGGTGATGGAAACAGTCACTCAGCTCGATCAAAATCAGCTTGAAAAAGTCCGATTCGCAAAAGGAGCACTTGCTCCCCGGGGCCACCTTTACTTTATAGAAAAGATCAATCCAAATTATGACCTATCCGGTGCGATCATCAAGGGCATAAATCGCACTTGTAACGATATGCTCGCTCCCGTCCCCATTATCGGCGTAAAGGCCATGCGTTGGGTCGCGAAAAACATTAAAAAATGGCCAAAAAAAATCGGCGTTAAAAAAACCAATCACTATCTCGGGCAACTTGTTCGAATGCAAGAAGAAATCGGAACTGGCGGTGGTGGCTTCCGCTATATCTATGCAGCTTTCCTATCCGAATCTGCCGACATTCTCGACCATCGGGTATTGAAAGATCGTGCGGCCGAATTAACCGCTATCGGCGACAGATGGCGGGATTTTGCCCTTCAAATCTCCCGGGTCTATAAAAATCGCACCTCGGGTGAGCAGCTCTATGATCAACTCTCAGACCAATTGATGGATATTGCAAACTCTGAAGAAGCCTTTTTCAAGCAATTGCGGAAAGATATCAAGAGTCTGAAATAGTGACTTAGTCATCATCCAACAATGCCTTCATATTCGTGTGGAATCGAATCGACAATTCGGGATAGGAATATTTTGGACTGAAAAGATTTTTCAGTGTTACCCCTTCCCGGATCCTAAAATACGCCGGACGGCTAAGCATTGCAAGGCTCTCGGAAAAATGTTCATCCGGCCGCAACAGATAAACTTGATAGGGCAACTCATTTATGGCCAAAAAAGCTTGTGCCTCACTTCGAGAAGGGTGTCTGATTAATAGAGCAACCTGCTCACTCGAATAATACTCCTTCATATATAGAATCTCCCGTTCTATACATTCATTACAATGGAGATTATCAAAATAGAAGTATAGTTTATTATTAGGTTTATCACGGGTAAACACCTCCATTAGCCTCGACCAGCGGCCATCACTCAAATCCAGAACCTGAATTTCGCCATCCACTGGTACAGATTCCGCCCGTAAAAATGACTCAATTTCCCCTTCTAATGCTGCCGACAAAACAAATTCTTTCGGAGCAAAGGGCGAAGAAGCAGATTCTTCCTCGCAAGCCATTAGCATATGGCCCAATAAACAATAGGCAACAAATACAATCTTATTTTTCATCATTAATAGCATTTGGATTTAGACGTGCGACCAAAATAGCGGGATTCGAATTCGCGCTGGCATCTGGCAATTGTCGGTGCACCTTCGCGAATAGATTGTTGAGATCGCTGACGACCTCGGGTTGATCTTTGTATCTTTCCAAGAGACGGGAAAAACTCTGGATAAAAACTCCACTGTCGAAATGGAATAGCATCTTTTCCCCCATAAAGCCCACTGGAAAATAATTACTCAGCCCGAGCAGAAACATATCTTCCGAAAAACCGCTATATTTCGTCAGTATTTGATTTTCGGTATCATACAAGCCAGTAAGTATGGAATTGTCTTTTTCCACGAAAAACAGCAGGATATTCCCGAATTCTCCGTACCCTAGATGGAAGAGTCCCCCGACCGAATTCTGATAAGCATCGATCGCTGATTTATCGAACCAGTCGATTTCGGGCGTCCCATAGCTGTGACGAATCACAAATTTCGGTCGAATTTCTCCCGCAGACACAGAAAAGAGGGTGTCTGACAAGAACTTCGAGAACAAAAGCTGATCGCCATTCTTTGAAAAGGCCTGCTGAATACCGTACATCGAAACCAGTTCAGAAGGAATTTCGAAATCCTGAGAGATCATCGTTAGATTTGGATTCAACTGCCTAAGATACGTGTAATACGGCCCCTCCCTCTCATGTGAGTACACAAACAAACTAGAATCACTCATCGCGGCCACCTGCGTCGACAGAAAAGGCAATTTGATAACCTTTATTAAATCCGCGTTGAGATCATAAATAAAGACGCGACTCTGTCTATCCATGAGGTATATCTTTCCATCAACGACATCAAAGTCCTTGGGATCGTCGTACTCACCTGGCCCCCGTCCTCGGGCTCCCACCCTGTGCAAAAAAACGCCCGTGCTATCAAAGCAAAACAACTGTTTAGCAATATTCCTGTCTAGCACGTAGATTTTTCCGTCCGTGAACACGGCCTTATCAATACGGCCGATCAGATTATCATCGCGGGTCTCCAGCGGAATCAGTCTATAATCATCGGAAATAAAAGAAGATGTCGAGAATCCGGAATTTTCATCCGTTCCAATAAAGTCTATAATATATGGCTCCGAATCTCCGTTGTAAAGCGCTGACGTGCTTCTGATATCCAAGTCATCCCTATCCTCCCAGTCCGCCTGCGGATCCCCAATGCAAGACTGAAGCACAACAATCGAAAACCAAGCTAAATTACATACTATCCTTTCCAGAACTCCCGACATCTTCTCCGTCATTCAAATTATGAAACTACCAATCACCTGATAAACTCAGTAATTCACCTCGTTTGGAACACAATTAGTTCCCCCACATGCAGTCATCCGGAAGCCATTGCAAGTTGTCTCAGTGCCTAGCATCGTCTGCAGATCTGCTTTCACTGTTGCCTTTCCAACAACCGCCGCACCATTGTACGATACAACCAAATCACCTTGATAATTTTTTGGCATGGTCATTACACACCTGATCGTCGCAGCAGTACCCCAAAATTCGTACGCCTTGGCTTGCGATTCCTTTGTAAATGATAAATTAAAAATAAATGCAATAATCAGCATAAACACTCCGCTCCCACTCATCAAAAATCTCCTTCTCATAAACCCTCCATTTCTTAATTAATAATATGTACCAACTTGGATCCGCTATTACAAAGGAAACAATTAATTTTAAATTAAACAAACAATTATTAAAGTTAACTTTTGAACATGCAAAATTAACATTTGTGGGTTGGATTTCAGTTGAGTTTTCATTAGATTTGCACTATTCACGGAATAATTTTAAAGAAATATGCAAAAAATCAAAGAATATGTCGGAAATCATAAAGATCGCTTCCTGAGTGAACTATTTGAGTTGCTAAGATTCCCTTCTGTCAGCGCTGACCCAAAATACAAGGACGACGTTAGTAATACTGCAGAATTTGTTGCTCAAAAACTGAGAGACGCCGGTGCCGACAATGTTGAAATCTGTCCGACGGGAGGCCATCCGATTGTGTATGGTGAGAAAATCACAGATCCTAACAAACCGACTGTTTTGGTTTATGGTCATTATGACGTACAACCACCGGATCCCCTGGAACTATGGGAAACTCCCCCCTTTGAACCAACGGTCCGGGATGGGAAAATCTACGCTCGTGGCGCATGCGACGACAAAGGGCAATTCTATATGCACGTGAAGGCCTTCGAACTGATGGAAAAGTTGGGCGAACTACCCACCAATCTAAAGTTCATGATTGAAGGCGAGGAAGAAGTCGGTTCAGAGAATCTCGGCAAATTTATTAAATCCAATAAGGAAAAATTAGCAGCGGACGTTGTGCTTATTTCGGATACTTCGATGATCAGCCTGGAAACACCGTCTCTGGAAACGGGATTGAGAGGATTGTCCTATATAGAGGTCGAAGTGACGGGGCCAAACAGGGATTTGCACTCGGGAGTATATGGTGGAGCAGTAGCCAATCCGGCAACAATTCTTGCCAAAATGATTGCCTCCTTGCACGACGACAATAACCACATAACTATTCCGGGTTTCTATGACAATGTTCAAGAATTGACCGAAGAGGAGCGTATCGCTTTGAATAAAGCACCATATGACGAGGAGGAATATAAAAAAGACCTGGGCGTGGATGGTCTGTGGGGAGAAAAAGGCTATACCACAATAGAAAGGACTGGAATACGTCCCACCTTGGAAGTCAATGGCATTTGGGGCGGCTACATCGGTGAAGGAGCAAAAACTGTTTTACCGTCTAAGGCTTTTGCCAAAATATCAATGCGGCTTGTTCCAAATCAATCTTCTGAGGAAATCACGAAGTTGTTCAGCGATCATTTCAAGCGGATCGCTCCAAAAGGCGTAGAAGTTCTGGTAAAACCGCATCACGGTGGCGAGCCGGTCGTAACACCCACAGACAGCGCTGCCTACAAAGCCGCTGAAAAAGCCATGGAAGCATCATTTGGAAAGAAACCCATTCCCACAAGGGGAGGAGGAAGCATTCCGATTGTAGCACTTTTCGAAAAGGAACTCGGTCTCAAGACCGTTCTCCTCGGCTTTGGACTGGACAGCGACAACCTGCATTCGCCAAATGAAAAGTATGATATAGCAAACTACCTCAAGGGAATCGAAACGATACCTTTGTTTCACAAGTATTTTGCAGAATTAAACTAAAGACAACTCTCCTGCTCTTTTCGTGGAAGGGGCAGGGGATTTTTTCACCTTGATTCCGGCGGGACGCTTGACCAGTTCTACGTTTAAGCCGAGCAACTCCCGGATGACCACCGATGCGCAAACACCACCAAACGCAGCCGGCAGGTACGATATTGTCCCATAGGCTGATCTTTTAAAGTTGGTTCCGTCCGTCAGGACCAGGGAGTCCCGTTGTACTTCCTCAATGGAAAACACGGCTTTAACCTGGTGGAAATCTGTCATCTTTTTGAGCCTCTTCCTCAAATAGAAAGCAAACACACACTGATATGTTTCAGGCAACCAAGCTACCCTCAATTTTGTAGGATCCATCTTGCCCCCAGCCCCCATGGAACTGACCACGGGAATCTGTGCAGCAACCGCTGCCGATAGTAGGGTCAACTTTGGTGTAACACTATCAATACAGTCTGCAATGTGATCAAAGCGTGTTTCAAGCAGCTCCCTGCATCTTTCTGGACTCAAGAATTCCTGAACCACATGCAACTTCAGTGCGGGATTTATCGCTTTTAGCCTTTCAGCCATGATCGTAGCCTTGCTCTCCCCGTGGTTTGTGGCCAGCGCAGGAAGCTGCCGATTTCTATTGCTGGGATCGACAACATCGCCGTCCACAATGGTCATTTCGCCAACGCCCGCCCTACAAATAAATTCCGCAGCAAAGGAACCTACGCCCCCCAATCCTACAACCAGCACGTGCTTATTTTGCAGCGTTTCAATTCCGGCGTCGCCCACCAAAAGTGCCGACCGAGACAACCAGTCCAAATTTTCCATTTAAAGAAGATTGATATTTTTCCAGTGCGCAAAAATAACATCTTTCAGCTGATCCACCGAGATTTTACGTAAAAAAGCTGCCGTCTCATAAATTTCTTCAATAGGCTGAGAGCTTTCATCTGATTCGAGAAAAAAATTACTATTTGTTTCTGCGAGATAAGCATTGGCCCCAGGATGATTTTTGACCAATGATTGACCAAAGGAAAGCAGGAATCCCTTCCTTGAGAGTTCCCTGGCCAACTCCAAAGATTTTGAATACCCGTGAATGATTAATGGAACCTTCCCCAGAAATGGGCGGGTGCAGGAAAGCAGTTCATCGAACGCACGTACGCAATGAATCAAGACCGGCTTGCGATGTTTGTCGGCCAGATCGAGCTGTCGTCTGAAGACCTCCTGCTGCAAGGAAAGCGAGGGGCCCGTCAGGCGATCGAGTCCACACTCGCCTATCAACTTAAATCGAGAATGCTTTAAGGACTGGTCGATAAAGTATAAGTCCCTCTCCCAGTGTTCAGCAGAAATATAGTGCGGATGAATCCCAAGAGAAACGCCAAAAGCATCAACAGGATATGAGCTATCCCTCTGCGGAATCCAATTGTAGATAGCCCGGACGCCAGGATCATGTTTTGTATGATGGGTATGAATATCGAGATAAGGAATCATATCTTTGATTTGCACCTTCTGCCTCAAAGATATAACTTTGCCTCATGCTATCTAGAAGAATAAAAAAATTACACCGCTATTTTTACCTCGGTGCTGTCCTGTTTTTTTTTCTTCCCTACTGGCCGGTTTTGATTTATTGGGCAAAAAAACCGGAAAAGAATTATCAACGCCTGGTCAACGCCCGAAGGTGGATTGCAAAACGAAGTGCGAGAGTTGCCGGCTTCTCCTTTAAGGTACGATTTCACAGCGAAGTTGACTGGAGTAAAAATTATATTATTTGCCCGAATCATACATCAAACCTGGATATTTCAGCGGTGATAGCGCTTTGCGATGCCCCACATTCCTATATGGGGAAAGCAGAACTTCTGAGCAATCCGGTCACGGGGCTGTTTTTTAGATCCATCGACATTCCCATAAATAGAGAAAGCAAAATATCCGCCTATCGTGCATTCAAAAAAGCCGAAAGTCATCTATCTCAGAATCGTAATCTCGTAATCTTCCCAGAAGGACGAATCGACGACCAATTTCCGCCAAAATTAGGAGCATTCAAAACCGGACCATTTAAATTGGCTATTGAAACCAAAGTAGCGATACTCCCGGTGGTGATCCAAAATGCGTGGGAATTATTCTGGGACGACGGTAACCCCCGTGGCACGACACCAGGCACTGTTTACATAGACGTATTGCCGCCAATTCCGACAGAAAAATTAGAAGAAAAGGATTTTGGCACTCTTATGGCTCAGACCTTTGAAACCATAGACGCGCACTGGAAAATAAATAAGGACTCCCTGTAACAATGAACCCGCAGCCACGTCTAAAAAGAAAGTACAGGTAAAAAGATAATAGCAAAATATGGCGCAGGCGCAGGAACCCCTCATCAAGCTGACAGAAATTGGACGAAGATATGTCATCGGATCTGAAACCATCCATGCCCTCAAATCAGTGACTCTAAACATTTTCAAAGGGGAGTTTGTGGCGTTGATGGGTCCTTCGGGTTCCGGGAAATCCACATTAATGAACATTTTAGGATGTTTGGACACTCCGACACGCGGGGAATATATCTTGAACGGCAACAAAGTCAGTGAAATGACGGACGACGAGCTCGCCGGGATTCGAAACAAGGAGATTGGCTTTGTGTTCCAGACTTTTAACCTACTGCCTCGGTCGACGTCCCTGGAAAATGTTGCCCTTCCGTTGGTGTATGCAGGACTGAACAAAACCAAAAGGACTGAGAGAGCACAGCAAGTGCTGGAGAGCGTCGGATTAGGGAACCGTGTAGATCATAAGCCAAACGAACTTTCAGGCGGACAGAGACAGCGTGTTGCGGTCGCACGGGCACTTATCAACGATCCATCTATCATTCTTGCAGACGAACCGACCGGAAACCTTGACACAAAGACTTCCATTGAGATCATGGGTCTCATCGAAGAAATACACTCCAAAGGTAACACCATTATCTTAGTGACCCACGAAGAGGACATCGCTATGCACGCGCATCGGATCGTCCGCATGAGGGACGGACTGATCGAAGACGATTATCTCAATCACGACGTAAAACGGGTTTCTCCTCGTTTAGAAGCTTTAAAAGATAAAGGGTCGGATTTTGAAAAAATATGATTTCCCGAAACAAACTCCTGTTTTACAGTCGATTGTCACCCAAAGATCCTCTCAATAAAATAATATTCCAAATGTTTTGAAAATTATTTCGAAAAGATAAAAAATTTGTTATATTTTTGCGCAAAATTGAACGACTTAATTTTTTGGGATATGTATTGGACATTAGAATTAGCTTCGCATTTGGAAGATGCCCCGTGGCCGGCCACTAAAGATGAACTTATCGATTATGCGATACGTTCAGGCGCTCCTGTTGAGGTAATCGAAAATCTTCAATCTCTTGAAGACGACGGGGAACCTTATGAAAATATTGAAGAAATCTGGCCGGATTATCCTACCAAGGATGACTTCTTCTTCAATGAAGACGAATACTAGCATTTATTTGAGTAGAGAAGTAGGGAATCAGTCCCTACTTCACCGCTCATAATACGATACTGCTCCTATACGCATTTACAATATTAGTCGTTGACAGCATCTGTGGTCAATACCCCCTCCTCGACCGCTTTTTTCTTGTAAATTTTGTCAATGATCAGGGCAATAGCCCCATCTCCGGTCACATTGCAGGCTGTTCCGAAGCTGTCCATCCCAATATATAAAGCGATCATTAAGGCAATCGACTGCTCATCGAATCCCAGTACTGCAGTCAAAACGCCTACAGCAGCCATAATCGCCCCGCCAGGCACGCCCGGTGCAGCGATCATCGTAATTCCCAGGAGAAAGATAAAGCCTATAAAGATTTCGGTATTGATGACTTCGCCGTTCATCATCATGACCGCCATCGCACAAGCGGTGATTTTCAGCATACTCCCGGAAAGATGAATCGTGGCACATAGCGGAATTACAAATCCAGCAATATCCTTATCCACGCCCAATTTGAGGGTCTGCTGATGCGTCACAGGTATAGTCGCAGCCGATGATTGCGTACCCAATGCGGTCAGATAGGCTGTCAACATCACCTTTAGAGCCCTAAAGGGGTTGACCTTGGCAATATATCCCGCAACAACAAACTGAACAATCAACAGAACGATAGTCAGTACAAGAATGAGCAACACAATTTTTAAAAAAATGGAGAGCACACTCGCGACCTGCCCGGAGACGGTCATACTCAAAAAGATACCGAAAATATATAAAGGAAGTAAAGGAATAATCACATGATTGATAATTCTCATGATGATCTCTTTGAATTCCTCGAGACCATTTTTCAGGACATTGCCCCGAATAAAACTAATTCCAAGACCCAACATAAACGAAAGAATCAACGCCGTCATCACTCCGAAAACTGCAGGCATTTCGAGAGTGAAATAAGGTTCAAGTTGCTTGGTAGCTTCGTCGACCAGACGTGTGCCGTCCGCTCCGAGCAAGCCCGGGAGAAGCAGCATTCCCGAAAAATACGCGAACAATCCGGTGAAAATGGTAAATGTGTAAGCCAATCCAGAGGTGAGAAGCAATAACCTTCCGGCGTTGTTACCCAAATCAGCAATCCCCGGCGCGATCAATCCTAAAATAATAAGGGGAACGACAAAATTCAGAAAGTTCCCAAATAAGGCGTTAAAGGTCAAAAAGATGCGGGAAACCCAGTCTGGAAAAACCAGACCCAGACCAATCCCCAACACGATAGCAATAACGACGCGACCGAGCAGGCCGATTCTAATTTTTTTCATAATTTATCCTACGGTATAGCGACCAAATATAAGCTGTTTATTTGGATCTTTCCAAGTACCGCCTGAAAATTTATTCGGGGCGTGCCTGCACTATCTCACTCAATTTCGCGTAGATAAATTTTTCCGTAAGTCGTCTTTACGATAATATGCTCACCGCCGCCGTTGAGAGTGCCCTTGAGCCGATTGCTTTGGCTACCCATAAAATTCCCGATCCCCCTGATGGTGATTGCATTTCCTTTATTACGGGTTTCGCGGATAATTGCATGCTCTACAGTTACTTCCTCGTCCGAAGGCGCTATATACTCTCCTTCAACGCGTAGGGGAACGTCTCTCTGAATATCAAATTTCTCAGAAGCGTACAAGGCACCGACCATGGTACTCAACTCGACATTTGCTTTGATAGAGGCGGGCAACGCCACGTCGACAAAACCCATATTCGAAATCAGAGAAACAGGTCCCTTTACAGGCTTCCTGAAAACTGCCTCAATGTTGCCATAAGAGGTCTTCACAGTCACTGGACCAGTTATATTCGTCAAATGAATATCACCTCTGGTGGTCGACAGCTCGATTTCGCCATCAAAATTGGATAGGGAAAGGTTGCCGCTTGACCACATATTTCCTCCGCTGACCGAGACTTGGAGATTTCGAGGAATCCTGATAAAAACTGTGTCTGAGCTGAGCCCAAAACTCGTGCTTACCGGACTTAATTCGGTAACATCACCATCGTCGGCGCGGTTATAACCCAAACCCGTGTTGTCGCTCAACCCAGATGGATTGATTTTTTGCAATCCTGCGGCTCTGGAGTCCGCCTCAGGGATTACTTCGACCATAGTCGATATAATAACTTCATCACCTGCGTACCCTTCGATAACCGCATTGCCCACAGATAAAATCAGCTTTCCGCTGCCTTTCGTAAAGCGGAATTCTTTCAGCTCTTTGGGGTACGCTTTTGAAGGGTTTTCATCCAATCGAAAAACCAGATTCGGTGCATGTTCCGGATTGGAAAAAACCTTCGGTAAACTCTTCGCACCGCTTTGAGCATATACTGCGCCGGTCAACATGGTTAATCCAAGCACTATTGTGCTACTAATTCGTTTTGCTTTCATCGCTTTTATTTTTATATTTTACTTGTAAAAATTTGCTTTAATAAAAAATCACCAAGTCATCATGAGTACGGCTAAAGCATGCTCTTTGACGAAGTCCAAACTGCGCGGATCTTCCGTAATCGCATACAAACGTTCTGCTACCGGTTGACTGATCCGAAGTGAATCGTCGCTCGCCATGGCTATCATCAATTCCAGCTGAAGGAAAGGGTCATCCTGCTCCACAAAAACTTCCTGAATAATTTGGTTGCTGCGCTCTTCAGGAAGTCGGCTGGCTAACAGCTCCAACGCAGCAAGTCGCACGTTGGAGTTCGGATCGTGTTTTACCGTCTGTAGCAATAATTCGATCTTTGATTCCGGCAACTCATGCAAGTCAGACAGCGCTAAAACTTCTTCTATGCGTTTGCTTGCAGGGACTTCATGTGGACTGGGTGGAAGAGACTCCGTCAGCAGAGCTGGCTGAGTGGTTATTGCCCGCTCGCTCTCCTTAGGAGACTGGGGTGTGCGTTCATCGGAAATCCGGACAATATCCTTAGAGACATCTTCCCAAACCTGGACGGATTGGGATCTCTCCCTTTTAGCGGGTTTAGAGCCGCTCTGTGCAGTCTCCACTTGCTGGGGTTGCTGCGCATTTTGTGCGATCCATATCGCTCCGTACACCCCGAGTGCTGTAAACAAAAGGATTGCGGCAGCAATTCGCCATACCATAAATGTGGACCGAGGTTTCGGCTCGGGCAGGCGCGCACTGATCTCCCTCCACACTTGGGGACTGGGGACCATCTTATCAAAATCTGACCGATTCTCAGTGATCCAACCCTTTAATTCATCGTTCTTCTTCATTACTCAATTCCTTTTTTAGCTGAGCGGCAATGCGGTTTTTAGCCCTATGATATTGACTTCTTACCGCTGCGTGAGACATGCCCAACAATTTTCCTATTTCCTCCTGGGCTATATCCTCGAAAACAAAAAGGTTAACGATCGTTTTACTCGTCTCGGGCAAACTGGCTATTGCCTGCTCAATTTCATCCAATCGGCTTTCACGCCACCTGATACTATCGTCGTCATCGTCTGCGATATCCAAGTGGGCAGTGTCGTCCAATTCCTGAAAATACACCCTGCGCTTGCGTAAATGGGAGATGCTCAGATTTATGGCAACTCTCTTGGTCCATGCCTCAAAACTTTCTATTTCCTTCAAACGCTCCATCTTAGAAAATACCGACACAAACGTTTCTTGAAGCAAATCCTCTGCTTCGGCTACCTGAAAATTCACCAATCGGCAGATGGTGTTGAAAACCGGCACAGAGTACTTTTGGTAAAGCATTGCATAGGCTGTTTGTTGCCCATCCAGACACATATTTATCAATTCCCTATCGTCGTAATGCGTGTCCTTCACCTTTGATTTATAACCTATTCATTAACGTGCTCTATATATAAGTCGCAATTTACTCGAAAATGTTGCAGGACAAACCGTATCTTTGCAAAATGATCAATATTTCCAATCTGTCACTTCGCTATGGTAAGCGTGTGTTGTTTGAAGACGTAAATTTAAAATTTACTGGGGGCAATTGCTATGGGGTAATAGGTGCCAATGGTGCAGGTAAATCAACCTTTTTGAAAATCATCTCCGGCGACGTGGATCCCACCACTGGATCGGTCAGTTTCACACCCGGAGAGCGGATGGCGGTCCTGAAGCAAGACCATTATTCGTATGACGAGTTTTCGGTCATTGAAACGGTGATGATGGGTCACCAGGAGCTCTACCAAATCATGAAAGAGAAGGACGCGATCTATGCAAAAGAGGACTTCACCGACGCAGATGGCGAACGAGCCGGCGAGCTGGAACATCAGTTTGCAGAAATGGATGGTTGGAATGCAGAGAGTGATGCTGCCACTTTATTGAGTAATCTCGGCATCGATGAAAGCCTCCATTATAAATTAGTGAAGGAGCTCGATGGTAACCAGAAAGTCCGTGTCCTGCTCGCTCAAGCACTTTTTGGCGATCCAGACATCTTATTGCTCGATGAGCCGACGAACGACCTCGATATAGATACTATAGCCTGGCTGGAAGATTTTCTTGCCAACTATGAGGCGACAGTCCTGGTTGTATCTCACGATAGGCACTTCCTGGACGCGGTTTGTACGCACGTGGTGGATATTGATTTTGGGAAAATATCTATTTACACCGGAAATTACTCCTTCTGGTACGAATCCAGCCAATTGGCTCTCCGGCAACGGGCAGACCAAAACAAGAAGACCGAAGATAAAATCAAGGAGTTACAGGAATTTATACGTCGATTTAGTGCCAACGCGTCCAAATCCAAGCAAGCGACCAGTCGTAAAAAAGCTTTGGACAAAATCAATGTGGAGGAAATCAAGCCTTCCAATAGAAAATATCCGGCAATCATGTTCAATGACATGAGTCGTGAAGCAGGTGATCAAATTTTGCAAATTGAAAACCTGGGTCATCAGAATCACGGGGAGACATATTTTGACAAAGTGAGTTTTATGGTAAATAAAGGCGACAAGATTGCCGTTATTTCCAAAAACAGTCTCGCGACTACTGCCTTTTATGAAATTCTCACCGGGCGGGAAACTGACTTTACAGGGAACTTCAAGTGGGGAGTCACGATCAATTATGCCGATATACCAATGGATAACACGGAATTTTTCGAAGGCAAAACCGACAATCTTATCGATTGGCTGCGCGAATATGCCTCGGGTGAAAAGGACGAGCAATATATAAGAGGATTTTTAGGCAAAATGTTATTTTCCGGTGAAGAGGTGTTGAAAAAGGCCTCGGTGCTCTCTGGCGGTGAAAAAATGCGCTGTATGTTTTCGAGAATGATGCTACAGCAGGCAAATGTCCTGCTTTTGGACGAGCCGACCAACCACTTGGACCTTGAGTCCATTACTGCGCTCAATAACGGAATGTCCGACTTTCGTGGAACTATTTTATTTACCTCGAGAGATCACGAATTGACCCAATCCGTAGCCAATCGCATTATTGAGATCACGCCAAATGGAGTCATTGACAAATTGATGAGCTACGACGAATACATTTCCAACGAACAGGTCCGGGAACAAAGAGAGCAAATGTACAATCAGTAAACGAAGAGGCCGACGGTCACAAAAAGGTTTTGTTGCACAAAGGGTTGGGCCCTGAATCTGGATCCAACCTCCTGAAAACCATAACCCACACTCAGATGCAGGTCCGAACGATCAACGAGCATCTGAGAATAGGTCAATCCAATTTTGCCCATAAACCCCTCGGAGAAGTGACTGCCCACAAAGGGCGCATAACCTGCATTGGCCATACCGCCTAGCTGGCTGAGTGGTCCTGGCCTCCAGAACGGTAACCGATAATCGAGAAATATCGGCAAAAAGCTGATCTTATTGAGTTGACCACCTTCAAGCACGGATTTCTGGCGATAGACGTCGTTTCCAATCCCAATTCCGACGAAATGTCGATCATCAAAATTGCGCCCAATCACGAACTGAAACTGGTATCCGTGCATTTTCGGAATATCCGCACTCGGACCGGTGCTTATCCCATAAATCCCTCCACCCTGGATCAGTGTGTACAAGGGATTAGGGCCCTGAGCCTGGATAGAAACGCCAAACCCGAGAAGTATGATCATCACGGGAAAAACCCGCAAAAGTATATTCCGTCTACTACTCATCGACAATGAGATTTAATTTAAAATTTTGAATACAAGCTCCTTGAGCAAAGCATCCGGTGAAGGATCTGCTGCTCCCAACCCCTTGGATCGAAGATCATAATCGTGTACTACATGCAATAGCCTAAACAAATTCTTCCGGTCATACAGCCTCGCTGCCTGCTCGTACTCCTTGGTAAAAAAAGGATGCACACCCAACTCCCGTGCCACCGACTGGGGATTTTTGTCCGACAGATAATGGTATTTCAATATCTTGGTAAAATATCCGCCCAACGCTCCGATAACTACGGGGACGGGATGATTCTTTGGATTTGAAGCAAAATAATCGACTATTTTATAGGCTTGCAGTGCGTTCCTTTGCCCAAGCGCCGAATTTAGTTCAAACACATTGTAATCCTTGCTGATTCCTATGTTGGTCTCAATATCCTTCAAGGAAACCTCACTCCCAGACGGGATGTTCAACAGCATCTTATCCAGCTCGTTAACGATTTTTGATAAATCCGCACCGAGGTATTCCCCGATCAACGCTGCTGCGTGGGGATGAATTTTCCTTTCCTTTTGTCTCAGGTAATCTTCCACCCATGCTGCGATCTTATTGGGATAAAGCCTGCTCGACTCCAGAACAACCCCGGCTTTCTGAGCCAATTTAAAAGCCTTCCTTCGTTTGTCAAATTTGTCGTGCTTATAGGCCAAAACCAGAATAGTGCTGGGCACAGGTTGAGTCAAATAGGAAACAAGCAAATCATCCCCCCCACGCCACTTCATGCTCTGTGCCTCCTTGACGATAATGACCTGATACTCGCCCATCATGGGAAAACGCTTGGCCGCCGCAACCAGCGTTGCAAAATCGGTATCCTTTCCGTAAAGGATGGTTTGATCAAAACCTTTCTGAACATCTTGCAGCACATTATCCTCGATAAAATCGCTTATAAGATCTATATAATAGCTTTCATCCCCATGTAACAAGTAGATGGGATGATACTTTTTATTCCTTATATCCTGTAAAATTTTATTTGCGTCCATTGCTGTGAGTGCTAAGATACCGATTTTTTGCGTATCTTCGTGTAGAAAATTCCTTTCTATGAAAAAAAGGACATTTAGAATTGTGTTGATTGGGATTGCGCTCTTTATCGGCTTTATGATACTCAAGGACAGCTTTACCCAACGCGGAATAAAAGATCTGCCGGGCGGATTTGAAGAAGTCGCCTTTGTGAGAAACGAACAAAACAAAGGAGGAATTATCCGGATTTATGCCTTCTCGGTAGAATACCCGGAGCGCGCTGATTATCACGCTTGTGGGGATCTACTCCCTTATAATGAATACGGCAGCGCAACCATTGCCTATTTTTTCAAAAAGGGCGAGCCAATGCCGAAGCATTTGGTGATCGATTCACCTCATTTCGAGGCGTCTGCTTTCAGCCCTATAGCAACTTATACAAAAAGATCAGGTGGAATTGCAACAGTCAACTGAATTTAAACCCATACCGCTCAGCCTGCCTCCGTGCACTCTCCAAATCAGCAAAAAGGAGGGAAATCACCTCGTGTTTGATATTCTTCGAAAAAAACACCTCATCTGCACCCCTGAGGAATGGGTGCGGCAGCATTGGATACATTACCTGATAGAAGAAAAGCACTATCCAAAAGCGCTCATCATGCCTGAAAGTGGCCTCCAACTGAACAATATGCCTCGGAGATCAGATCTGCTGGTTTATTCTCGCAAAGGAAGTAGACTCCTGCTTGCAGAATTTAAAAATCCCGGCATCCGGATCACCGATACGGTGTTTGAGCAAATAGCCAGGTATAACAGCGTGTTCAAAGTCCCCTACCTCCTGGTGAGTAACGGGCTCACGCATTTTTATTGCAAAATCGATTTTAACGCGAAAAAATATACTTTTTTGCCGGATTTACCCGTTTATAACGAGTTAATAAGCGAATGATTAGGTAAATTGCCGATATTTGCAAATATCAAGAAAATTTAGTATTTTAGTAGTATAAATAAAAATTCATGAGTATAGATAAAAACGAGTTCAGAAAATACGCAGTCAAGCATCACCGCATCGGGGGACACCACGTGGATGGATTCATTTCCAGGGTCGAAAAACGCGTCCCGACTTCGCTTACCCCATATATTATTGAGGAACGCCAGATGAACGTCGCCCAGATGGACGTGTTTTCAAGGCTTATGATGGATAGAATCATCTTCTTGGGAGATGCCGTCACTGATCAGGTGGCAAATATTATACAGGCGCAGTTGCTATTCTTGCAATCTGCAGATGCTAAGAGAGACATACAGATTTACATCAATTCACCGGGCGGAAGCGTTTACGCTGGACTGGGTATTTACGACACCATGCAATATATTAGTCCGGACGTTGCGACGATCTGCACGGGAATGGCCGCTTCGATGGGCGCCGTCCTCTTATGTGCAGGAGCCAAAGGCAAAAGAGCTGCGCTCCCACATTCCAGAGTTATGATCCATCAACCGTCAGGCGGTGCCCAAGGTGTAGCCAGTGACATGGAGATCAACCTGAGGGAGATGTTGAAACTGAAAAAGGAGTTGTACGAAATCATCGCCCAGCACTCGGGCAAGCCTTATGCCTGGGTAGAGAAATCTTCGGATCGGGATTATTGGATGACCGCACCTGAAGCTGTGGAGCATGGGATGATAGATGAAGTGTTGACAGGAAGTAAGAAAGTAAATAATGGCTAAAAATCAGAAAGAACAGACCTGTTCGTTTTGTGGTATTGGTAAAAAAGACGCAATTATGCTCATCGCTGGTGATGGAGCCTTCATATGCGATCGCTGTGTTTCCCAGGCTGGAGAAATCCTTTCTGAGGAGTTGAACCAGCGAAAAAGCAAAGTATTGCAATCGGCCCTCAAGCTGATCAAGCCTCAGGAAATCAAAAACCACCTCGACGAATATGTCATCGGACAGAATGAAGCGAAAAAAGTAATGGCTGTGGCAGTTTACAATCATTACAAGAGGCTCAATCAAAAAGTGGAAAAAGATGATATTGAGATCGAAAAATCCAATATTGTCATGGTCGGCGAAACAGGTACCGGAAAAACATTGCTTGCGAAGACGATCGCGAAAATTTTGAATGTACCCTTTAGTATATGTGATGCGACAGTCCTGACAGAAGCAGGCTATGTGGGTGAAGATGTGGAGAGCATTCTCACACGCCTTCTCCAAGCGGCGGATTACGATGTGGCGGCAGCCGAACGCGGCATCATCTACATTGATGAGATCGACAAGATCGCTAGAAAAAGCGACAACCCGTCAATTACCAGAGATGTTTCCGGCGAAGGCGTGCAGCAGGCTTTGCTGAAAATTCTGGAAGGTACTGTTGTCAATGTTCCACCGCAAGGGGGAAGAAAGCATCCGGATCAGAAGATGATAGCGGTCAATACCAATAACATCCTGTTTATTTGCGGCGGCGCTTTCGATGGAATTCAGAAAAGAATAGCCGACCGTTTGCAGACGCAAACTATTGGTTACAAGATGGATGCTGACGATTCAGAAATAGATAAGGACAATCTTTACAAATACATCACGCCTCAGGATTTGAAGAGCTATGGCTTGATCCCGGAACTTATCGGACGCTTACCGGTGCTTACCCACCTGAACCCGCTCACCACGGAAACCTTGCTCAATATTCTGACCGAGCCTAAAAACGCACTTACCAAACAGTACAAGAAGCTCTTTGAATACGAAGGCATTGAGCTTTCCTTTGATAAGGAAGTGCTGCGTTTTATCGTTAAAAAAGCAGAAGAATTCAAGCTCGGGGCAAGGGGCCTCCGGTCGATATGTGAAGCGATCATGCTGGACGCTATGTTTGATACACCGTCCGAAACTGATGTTGCGGGTCAGAAATTAGAAATCACACTGGATTACGCCAAGGAAAAGTTAGAGAAGTCGGACATTAAAAAGTTAAAAGCGGCCTGACAAACGGGTTGCCAAAAAAACCCAATTAATCGGATAGAGACGAGCCCATGAGTAAAAAAGCAGAAGGAAAACCGATCAGCACGGGCCTGAAGAGCAAACAGGAAATCGTGGACAACTGGCTTCCCCGTTATACCGGGAGGGCCCTTGAGGATTTCGGGGAATATATTCTGCTGACGAACTTTTACAATTACGTCCAGTTTTTCTCTGAGTTGCACGACGACGCGCCGATAGTGGGGCAGGATCGTCCTATGCAGAGTGTCACCGCAGAAGGTATTACGATCATTAACTTTGGCATGGGTAGCCCAATGGCGGCTACGGTCATGGATCTTTTGACAGCAATTTCACCGAAAGCCGTGCTTTTTTTGGGCAAAGCGGGAGGATTGAAAAAAAAGAACAAAATCGGTGATCTGGTGCTTCCGATAGCCGCAGTCCGCGGTGAAGGAACGTCCAACGATTATTTTCCGCCAGAGGTTCCGGCGCTGCCGGCATTTGCCCTCCAAAAAG
The DNA here is from genome assembly GCA_964401685.1 of uncultured Sphingobacteriaceae bacterium. GTDB lineage: Bacteria > Bacteroidota > Bacteroidia > Sphingobacteriales > Sphingobacteriaceae > DASRQK01. The sequence continues at coordinate 36,857 of CAYNZH010000009.1, read as the reverse complement.
CCATATCGACAACGATTCGGGACTATTCCATGGACTATTGGACCGGCACCGTCTATACAACCAACAGACGGGTGTGGGAGCATGACAAGGATTTCAAAAAGTATCTGAAAGCCATACGCGTAATGCTCGTCGATATGGAGACTGCGACCATTTTCTCGGTCGGATTTGCAAATAAGATTCCAACCGGAGCATTGCTGCTTGTAACCGACCAACCCATGACACCTGAAGGAGTCAAGACCGAAGTGAGCGATACGGAAGTCACTAAATCCTACGCAGAAACTCATATTCGTATCGGAATTGACTCTTTGAGGCAATTAATTAATAATGGACTCACAGTCAAACACTTGAAATTCTAGAAAACATGTGGTATAATAACATACTAGAAACCATAGGAAACACTCCTCTGGTTCGCTTGAACCGTGTTTGTGAGGATATTCCTGGGACTGTTTTAGCAAAAATCGAAACGACCAATCCAGGACATTCGACCAAGGACCGAATGGCGCTGAAGATGATCGAAGATGCTGAAAAAGCCGGACTTTTAAAACCCGGTGGCACCATCATCGAAGGAACTTCGGGAAATACGGGTATGGGGCTTGCAATCGCAGCAATTGTCAAAGGATATAAATGCATCTTCACCACCACTGACAAGCAGTCTAAGGAAAAGGTCGACGCCTTGCGCGCCCTTGGGGCCGAAGTTCTGGTCTGCCCCACTGATGTGGATCCGGAGGATCCTCGCTCCTATTATTCCGTTTCAAGTCGTTTGGAGGCGGAAACGCCTAATTCTTGGAAAGCCAATCAATACGACAACCCGTCAAACGCCAGCGCGCATTATGAGCAGACAGGACCTGAAATTTGGGAACAAACCGAGGGCAAACTCACCCATTTCGTGGTGGGCGTAGGAACCGGAGGTACAATCAGCGGCGTTGCACGCTATCTCAAGGAAAAAAACCCAGACATACAAATCTGGGGCATAGATACCTATGGTTCCGTTTTTAAAAAATATAAGGAAACCGGTATTTTTGACAAAAACGAAATCTATCCCTATATTACCGAGGGAATTGGCGAGGATTTTCTTCCAGAAAACGTAAATTTCGATCTGATTGATCTCTTTGAGAAAGTCAGCGATAAGGATGCCGTACTCATGGCCAGGGAAATGACCCGGCAGGAAGGGATATTCGTCGGAAACTCGACAGGTGCAATCATCGCTGGCCTAAAACAATTGAAGAACAGATTACGTGAGAGCGATTTGATCGTGACAATGGTCCATGATCATGGTTCTCGATATATGGCCAAAGTCTATAACGACGATTGGGTCAGAGAACAGGGCTTTATCTAAACAAAAAATCCAGACCTTGCCGCAGCGAAGTCTGGATTTTTATCTAAAAGGGAACTGAAATTAGTTTCCAGCCACCAAAGTAATTTTCAAATTGAATTCCTTGCTGATCAAATCATCAGCTTGGCCAGCGTAACTGACACCCCAGTCTTCGCGAGCGATGTTGAAGTCAGCAGTAAAACGCGCGGAATTCTCTGAGACTTCCTCAGCTAGCGCATTGAAAGTGATATTCTTGGTTACACCGCGCATCGTTAGATTGCCGGAGACCGTGACGTTACCCTCAGTTTCACCTTGAGTGACATTAGTGATTTCGAAAGTAGCTTCTGGATGATTGTCAACATCAAAGAAATCATCTGATTTCAAGTGACCTTCCAATTTCTCCTTGTATTCACCTTCCATATCCTGAACATCAATGGTCATCAGATCGATTACAAAACTTCCTCCGACTACTTGATTTTCATCAACAATCAAGGTGCCGGACTTGATATCCACTTCACCGTTGTGTTGTCCGCTAACTTTCTTACCTATCCAAGCTATAGAAGAAGCCTCCGTGTTCACTTGCAATTCCGTGCCATTCACAGAACTTACTTCAACACCATCCGTAGTTTCTGCTTTCTGTCCTTCAGGATTCCCAACGCAAGAGGTCAAAACAAATGCACCTGCACTCAAAAATAATAATACTTTTTTCATTGTCGCAATATTTAAATGAATATATTTCGCAAAAATAGCGATTATTTTTGTAAAAAACAGAATTTTTGACGCGCTATCCTCGGCCGATTTAATATTAGGCTAAATACGCCTGATCTGGGCGCCCAGTTGTAGCAGTCTGTTTTCAATATCCTGGTACCCACGTTCGATCTGCTCTATATTCCGTATGATCGAGGTCCCTTGCGCTGAAAGCGCAGCGATCAATAGCGAGACACCGGCTCTGATGTCGGGCGAGGTCATCTCTATGCCTCTCAGTCTAACAGCTTTGTTAAGACCCATGACCACAGCGCGGTGTGGATCACTCAAAATAATCTGAGCACCCATGTCTATGAGTTTGTCCACAAAAAACAAGCGACTCTCAAACATTTTCTGATGTATCAACACGTTTCCCTTGGCTTGGGTAGCGACAACAAGGACTATGCTTAACAGGTCCGGCGTAAATCCAGGCCAGGGAGCATCAGAAATTGTGAGGATGGAGCCGTCGATAAACGTCTCAATCTCGTAAGTATCCTGCGCTGGTATGAAAATATCGTCGCCCTTTAGCTCAAATTGAATACCCAAGCGACTGAATACACTAGGAATAATACCCAATTCTGCGTACTGGACGTCCTTTATCGTGATCTCGGAGCCAGTCATTGCAGCCAGCCCCATGAAGGAGCCTATCTCTATCATATCCGGCAACAGTCTGTGCTCAGTCCCGCCTAAGCGGTCAACCCCTTCAATGTTCAGCAGATTGGAACCGATACCCGAGATCTTGGCACCCATTCGATTAAGCATTTTACAGAGTTGCTGCAAATAAGGCTCACAAGCCGCGTTATAAATCGTGGTCTGGCCTTCGGCAAGAACCGCAGCCATGACCAGATTGGCTGTACCTGTCACAGAGGCTTCGTCCATCAGGATATACGCCCCTTTGAGGTCCGATCCGTCCACTTCAAAGAAGTGTTGGTCTGCGTCGTAATTAAATTTAGCCCCCAGCTTCTCAAAACCCAAAAAGTGTGTATCCAAACGGCGACGACCGATTTTGTCACCGCCAGGCTTAGGAATGGCAGCCTTACCGAAACGTGCCAGCAGTGGCCCCACGATCATAATCGAACCCCGAAGGCTTCCTCCCTTTACCTTGAATTCCTCGGATTTAAAATAAGTGATATCTACATCGTTAGCTTTGAAAACAAAGGTGCCTTTTTCTCGACGCTGGATTTCGACACCAAGATCTCCAAGCAACTCAATGAGCTTGTTGACGTCCTTGATGTCGGGCACATTGCTCACGACAACTTCTTCGTCGGTCAGCAACACTGCAGAAAGAATCTGGAGCGCTTCGTTTTTCGCTCCCTGAGGAATGATCTCTCCCTTTAATGCTTTACCGCCGACAATTTCAAATGCATCTCTTTGACTCATATTCAGTACCTCTTGCTACCGCCTCCATTGTGAGTCCTTTTCTTTTGCTTTTTACCCTTACCACCTGAGGACTGCGCCTGGTTGCTACCTCCCTTGGTCCGGCTTCCCGGAGGGGGAGTTTTGAAATCCAGCTTGGTCAGGACGAAATTCGCGCCGACTTCGAGTTCACCATTGGATAATTCTTTCAAATCAGCCAGAATAAACTCGTCAGTAACTGAATCCTTGTTCCAGGTCACGTAAGCCATCTTCATGAAATTGGCGATACTCTCCGCCATAGCCTGACGCTTTTCAGGGTCGGTAATCTGCTTGGCCCGGGCGATCATCCGCTCTACAGTAAATCCATAATGTTTGAAACGGATTCTATGCTGAGGGTAATCCAGTTGCTCTGGCTTGGGATGCAGATTGCCCCTATCCGGCACAGGGTAAGGAGAATCGACGTCGATCTTAAAATCGGAAATCACATAAAGGTGGTCCCAAAGTTTATGTTTAAAATCAGCGACATCCCTGAGATGGGGATTCAAAAATCCCATCATCTCAATCACTACTTGCGCATATTTGTTACGCTCCTCCTTGGTTGGCATGGCACAAATATGATCGACCATATTCTGCACATTTCTGCCATATTCTGCCAAAATCAATTTTGGTCGGGTACTGTTATAATCAAATTCCATTTATTCGATGATTCTAAGTTTAGCAAATTTAAGCAACAATTGTTTCTGCCCCAACTCTTTGAAGAAAATAGTTGCTTTTATTTCTCCTTTATTGCCTTCGACGGTCATAACCTTGCCAAATCCAAAGCGTTCATGCTCTACTTCCATGCCAACTTGCAATGCGGAGGTGTCCGAAGGTGCAAAGCCTGGGGTGGGTTTATGGGCTTTGGGCAAAATCGATGTCGTTTTTACCTTGGGTTTTGGTTTGGGCTTTGAAAAGCTGTCCTGTGACTGCCAGGCTACCCGCTCCCTCTCGAAGCCTCCACCCATAGCCGAACTTTCAGGCCGGGGAGTATACTCCAAATCCAGGAATGAAGGATCCAACTCATCGAGAAATCGACTTGGTTCACAATGATTCAGGCTGCCCCAACGATAACGCGAGGTCGCATAAGTCAAGGTCAATTTTTTCTCCGCGCGGGTTACTGCGACGTAAAACAGACGCCGTTCTTCTTCCAGTTCCGTCCGGGAATTTAAGGATAATTGTGATGGAAACAAATTCTCTTCCAATCCGACTACGTAGACATTCTTAAATTCAAGTCCCTTGGACGAATGTATAGTCATCAGAGAAACCGTATCTGCGTTTGGATTCTTGTCTACATCGTCGTTGGTGAGCAGGGCAATATCCTGCAAAAAAACGTCCAGACTTTTATCCTCAATATCCTCTCTTTCAGAAAATTCCTTGATCCCGTTGAGCAGTTCCTGCGTGTTTTCGTAGCGGCTAAGCCCCTCGATGGATTTGTCATTGTACAATTCCTTGAGCAGGCCTGAGTGCTGAGCTATATGCATGGCCAGATCGAAGGCATTCTGTTGGGGCGCAAGCGCTTGAAAGCTTTGAATCATCGTTCCAAAAGCACCCACTGGACCGGCCGTCCGACTGTCCAGGAATTGTGGCGCATGCTTAATGATCTCCCAAAGCGTCGTATTTTGCTGTGAAGCAGCAATTATAATCCTTTCCAATGCGGTGTTTCCTATCCCACGGCGTGGGTAGTTAATCACTCTTTTGAGTGCTTCCTCGTCGTTGGGATTGAAGGTCAATCTATAGTAAGCAATCAGATCTTTGATTTCCTTTCTCTGATAAAAGGAAGTTCCCCCATAAATTTTGTAGGGCACACCTAACTTCCTCAGCGCCTCCTCCATGGCACGGGACTGGGAGTTGGTCCGGTATAAAATGGAAAAATCCTGATAGTTGAGACCTTCGGTGCTTCGGTGGCTTGCAATATCCTCGGCCACCCATTTCCCTTCTTCATTGTCACTGAAAGCACGCCTTACGCGGATTTTGTCTCCTTCTTCGTTCTCAGAAAAAACGTTCTTCTGAAGTTGGTTTTTATTTTTCTCGATAATACTGTTAGCAGCGTTGACGATATTCTTGGTCGAGCGATAATTTTGCTCCAATTTAAACACTTTCAAATCGGGATAATCCTTTTCGAAATTCAAGATGTTTTGGATATTTGCTCCCCGAAACGCATAAATACTCTGGGCATCGTCCCCCACGACACAAAGGTTTTCATTGATGGCGGCTAGTTTTTTCACGATCAAATACTGAGAAAAATTGGTGTCCTGGTACTCATCCACCATCAAGTACTTGAATTTGTGCTGATATTTATAAAGTACCTCCGGAAATTCGCGGAGCAACACATTTGTTTTGAACAATAAATCATCGAAATCCATCGCTCCGGCCTTAAAGCAGCGCTGCGTGTAGGTCAAATAGATCTGACCGAGATTTCCGCGTCCGGAGGATATGTCCTCAGCCTGGATCTGATCGTTTTTCACGTATTCTTCAGCCGAGATCAGATTATTTTTAGCTGCGGAAATTCTGTTATAAACGAAATTTGCATTGTAGAGCTTATCGTCCAACTGCATTTCCTTCAAAATGGACCGAACCAGGCTTTTGCTGTCGTCCGTATCGTAAATCGTAAAATTGGACGGATACCCGAGATATTGGGCCTCCACCCGGAGAATCTTTGCAAAAACAGAGTGAAAGGTCCCCATCCACACATTCTTTGCTTCCGCACCGGCAACGTCCATAATTCTGTTCCGCATTTCTTTTGCGGCTTTGTTTGTAAACGTCAGGACCAGAATCTTGAAGGGATCGACACCCTTTTGAATGAGATGCGCAACCCTGTACGTGATCACACGGGTCTTTCCCGAACCTGCACCGGCCACAATCATCACCGGCCCTTCGGTGTGCTCAACTGCGGCACGCTGAGCATCGTTTAAACCTGCTAAATAATCAACCATCTAACCTTTACCAATTTTTAAAAAAAGAGATTTTTTAAAGAAGGGTAAAGGTACAAATTATTAACGTCTTCGTTGCCTATTTTTTAGCGACAAGCTCTATATCCATGGTAATTTGATCGGAGATCGCCCTGTCACCCAGTCCACTGAAAAAATTTCCAGATCTGTATTTGACGTCAAATTGGGTGCGATCGATGGTGACGTCCTTCGCTTGAGCGGTCAATCGATCACCACTTCGAGTCACTGATGCCGGGAAGGTGATAGATTTGGTGATATTCTTCATGGTCAGGTCACCAGTGATGGCCAATTGCTGCCCATTTCTGCGGACTTCTGTAATTTTGAAGGTCGTCTTGGGATGCTTCTCGATCTCGAAGAAATCCTCACTCCTCAGGTGATTTTCCAGTCTTTCCTTTCGGCTACCCGTCAAGTCGGTCACCGTAATCGTATTCATGTCTATAATAAATTGGCCACCCTTGAGTTGGGTGCCATCCATAATTACCAGCCCACTTTCCAGGGAAATATGACCTGTGTGCGTGCCCCCGGCGACATTTTTCCCAACCCAAGCGATTTTCGAAAGTTTAGTGTCCACCTTAAAGCTTTCATCTTTGGAGCTGACAAGTGATAGCAGCATAACTACGCCGCCTAGCAGTCCAATCGTGTTAAAAAGGGTTTTTCTCATATAATTTTGTTTAATCCGAGGTAAATATATTGTTTTTCCCGTATATTTGCTATTGTCTTATAAATCTTGTATCAAATTTTAAGATTATGTCAATAGTCAGAGAATCAGATCTCATCGGGATTGGTAAAAAATTCCAGATAGAGACGAGTGCCGGAGATAAAATGGTCGTAGTTATCCACGATGATGGCCGACGCGAATTGTACCGCTTCGACGAAGAGGAAAACGAATCCCAGTGTGTGATGACCTTGTCCGATGAGGAAGCCAGGCAGGTTGCAGGCATCATAGGGGGCCTCTCCTACAAGCCCAAGGCTTTGGAAACTATAGAAGTAGCCCTAGACGACTTGATCATAGAATGGTACAAAGTGGAGGGTTCGGGCAAAAGTATCAATAAGACAATCGGCGAGCTGGAGATTCGTCAGCGTACGGGGGCGACCATCATCGCAGGCATCATTGAAGGTGATACGGTGATCAATCCGGGTCCGGATTACATGATCAGGCCGGGGATTACCCTTGTTGTCGCCGGAAAACGCAACCACATCCGCCTTTTGAAAGAAATTATTTAACGTATAGAAATCCAATGTTGTCTCAAACGCTGATTTTGGAAATAGGAGTTGCCGTGGCTTTGGTGGCTTTGGTTGGCTGGTTTGCCAATCGATTCCGCTTTTCAGTGATTCCGTTTTTCATTTTGATCGGCATGGTCCTGGGTCAGCATGCACCTCAGATTGGCAGTATTGACCTCTCATTCACAGAGAGCAAGCCTTTCATCGATTTTATGGGGCGGCTCGGTGTGCTGTTTTTACTCTTTTATCTGGGCCTTGATTTTTCGGTGGGGCGGCTCATGAAGTCCGGAAAATCCATCGTAACGGGCGGATCTATCTATGTGATACTGAATTTCTTGAGCGGCCTGCTCATGGGCTGGCTCATGAACCTTCCCTTCAAGGAAACCATGGTCGTATGTGGAATCATGACCAGTAGCTCTACCGCAATTGTAGCCAAGGTTTTGACTGATCTCAAGCGTACAGCAAATCCTGAGACCGAGGTTATCATGGGGATGATTATGTTTGATGATCTTTTTATCGCCATGCACATTTCCTTTTTATCAGGCCTGATTTTGACTGGCGGCACTTCGTTCCTGGCTGTCGCGGGCACGTCACTTTTGGCATTCGCTTTCATTGTGACCTTTCTTATACTGGGCCGTAAGCTCGTGCCGGCCATAGACCGCGTCCTCAAGGTTCACTCCTCCGAAATATTTATCTTGGTGATCATGGCATTATTATTCCTGGTGGCGGGATTTTCGGAAACTATACATGTTGCCGAGGCGATTGGAGCCCTGATGGCGGGATTGGTTCTTGCGGATTCCGTATATATTAAGCGTATCGAGCAGGTTGTTCTACCTTACAAGGACTTTTTCGGTGCGATGTTCTTTTTCAGTTTCGGACTCGCCATTGATCCATATACGCTCACAGGCTCGCTCATGTGGGGATCTATCGCGGCTTTGATAACCGTGCTCTTCAATGTGCTTTCCGGCTATTTTGCAGTGCGATTCTCAGGGTTACCTAAAAGAAATGCATTGGACGTTGGATTTACCCTAGCGGCGCGGGGCGAATTCTCGATTATTATGGCAAATATTGGGAAAGCAGGTGGTCTGATGCCCATCGTGCAATCGTTTGTAGTCGTTTACGTGTTGATATTGTCCATCATAGCACCTATTATGACAAAGGAATCCAAAACAATATGGAATCTTTTGTTTAGAAAAACCGCGAAGGAAAGACCAGTCCTTAAAAAACTGAGCGATCTGGAGCGGTAGGCGATGCCTACATAAACCCAAGCTCAAGCATAGCCACTTCACTCATCATACTCCGTTCCCAAGGCGGGTCAAAGGTCAGTTCTACCAAAGCGTTGCTCACTTGTGGGACAGAGGCGACTTTTTGCTGAACTTCATCGATAATCTGACCAGCCACCGGACAATTGGGGGCTGTCAACGTCATCACTACCTTTGCAGTTCCATCCTTCTTTGTCACAATTTCATAAACCAGACCCAACTCGCAAATATTCACCGGAATCTCGGGGTCATAGACTGTCTCTAACGCCTCCCGAATTGCTGGAGCTATATTCAACTCATCACTTACTATCATAAATACCCTCCGTTTATTTACAAATATAACAAAAAATAGTGACATTTGTAAGCGGGTTTTTAATATTGAAAATTTCCTGTTATACTTGTGACTGAATGGGCATCATAACGTTAACTACTGATTTGGGGGATACGGATTTTTACCAGGCAGCGCTGAAAGGCAGCTTGATAGCGCACTATCCTGAGGTTAGGATCGTTGACATTTCGCACAATATACCCTCATTCGACATTCCACACGCAGCGTTTGTCCTGGGCAATGCATTCCCCTATTTCCCCGACAACACGGTCCACCTGATCGGCGTCGATTCGATTTTCAATCAGCACAACCGGTATGTGGCTCTCAAACACGAGAATCACTTCTTTGTGGGCACGGATAATGGGATTTTCTCACTCATGTTCAAGGGAGAACCAAGTGAAATTGTGGAGCTAAATCTGATGCAAGACCTCAAGTACCTACATTTCCCCTTGACGGATATCTTTAGCAAGGCTGCTTGCCATTTGGCCAAAGGTGGAGATTTAGCTGAAATCGGTGATCCCCTCCCCCATCTTCTGGATCGAAAACTCATACAGCCTATCGTGGAAAAAGACAGTCTGCGAGGGAGCGTCGTCTATGTTGACTCGTTTGGAAATGTGATCAGTAATATAAGTAAAGAACTATTTAACAAAGTGCAAAGAGGCCGGCCCTTCACGGTACATTTCCGGAGAAATGAGTCCCTGAATCAGCTCAGTTGGCATTACAATGAAGTTCCCGAGGGCGAGAAATTGTGTCTTTTTGGCATTAGCGATTACCTGGAAATTGCCATCAATAAGGGGAATGCGAGTGAACTTTTGGGCCTGGATCAGGGAGATATAATTCGAGTAGATTTTAGTTAAAAGTAATGAGAAAAAACCTAATCGTGCGGGGAGTATTAATTTTTGTCATGCTATGTACGCTGCCGTTCGTGACCGAAAGTGTTGCGCAGACAGTGGTAAACCAGGATTCTTTAGCCTTCGAACTGCAAAGGCAGAAGGTGAATCACCTCTTGGACCAGCGTACCCAAAGATTTGGCCATTATGATGAAAGCTTGCGTCAGCGATCGGGTATTTTCGGGATGAAATCGCGCCGGGATATGCAGCGTTCCATAGATATTCTGCTTGATATCGCGCGCACGGACAATGAAATTTTCATAGAAACCAAAAAGTTGCTGAACCACAAGGATCAACTTTTGTCTTATCAGGAATTTGAAAAATCACGCATTCAGGAACTTGCCGATGAGTACGATCAGCGTATAAACAGCTATATTCAAACGATAAGCAAATTGCAAAAAGAACAGGATTATCTGCGGCAAGAGCTCTCCCGACAGCAGAATAAAGCAGGATTATACGCTGGGCTCTTGCTTCTTATCGTGCTCGGAGCACTAGCCTGGGCCTTCGTCAGGTACCTTTTAAATCAAAAATTGACCAAAAAGTGATAGTAACCCCACAAATAGTGGGTACTTTTGCCGCACCAAAGGGACAGTTTACTGATTTTACATTATTTTTTAAAGAATATGGCGAGAGAACGCTTAAACAGTGGGGACTCACGGAAAGCAGATTTTACAAAAGCGAAGATCACCAAATCAAATTTAAAAAACGCAGGGCGACTGCTGAGATATCTCAAACCCTACAGGACGAAATTTCTGATTGGAATGGTGTTCTTGTTTATGTCGAGCTTGCTAACCTTGGCATTTCCCGCGCTCATGGGCGCAATGATTGATGCCGCACAAGGCGAAAGCCCTTTCTTCTGGATCTCGCCCACGCTCCAAGATATTGGAATAGCTGCCCTGAGTTTACTCGCTATTCTTTCAGTTGTTTCATTTTTCAGAATTCGCTTGTTCGTGGAGGTGGCGGAAAAATCGCTTGCGGACATCCGAAAGGATTCCTATTTCAAACTGATTACCCTCCCGCTTGATTTCTTTGCAAATCGCCGGGTAGGTGAACTAAACAGTAGACTTTCGGCGGATTTGGCTCAAATTCAGGACACGATGACAACGACGCTAGCAGAGATGGTGCGCCAGGTCATCATGCTCACAGGCGGAGTCGTGCTTTTGATTATGGTCTCTTTCAAGCTGACGCTTTTAAATCTCAGTATCCTGCCTGTTCTGATTGTGTGCGCGGTTTTTTTCGGTAGATTTATAAGGAACCTATCGCGGGCAGCTCAGGACAAACTCGCGGACTCGAACACGATTTTACAGGAAACCCTTCAGGGAATTACCAACGTCAAGGCGTTTACAAATGAAAATTACGAGGCGTCCCGCTACGAAAACGCTTTAAAAGCAGTCGTGAAAATCGCTATACGTGCGGCGACTTTCCGGGGCCTGTTTGCTTCGTTTATAATTTTTGCGATGTTTGGTGCGATCGTCGTGGTCATCTGGTACGGTTCTTCGCTTGTCCAGACAGGCGATATTTCGATTGGTGAACTCACGACGTACATCCTGTACTCTATGTTTGTTGCGGGATCGATGGGGAGCTTCCCTGAACTTTATGCCAATGTACAGAAAGCGTTGGGAGCTAGCGAAAGGGTCATGGAAATCATGGATGAAGTCCGTGAACCCATTGAACTCGCGTCGATCGAACAACCTATCACCAAGAAACTGTTTGGTGGTATGAAATTTGAAAATCTCAGTTTCTCCTATCCCTCCCGTCCGGAAAATCAAATCTTGCACGACCTAAGTTTTGACCTTAAAGCGGGAGAAAAATTGGCCATCGTGGGTCCTAGCGGGGCGGGGAAGTCGACGATCGCTTCATTGATTCTGCAATTTTACAAGCCAAGCGAAGGCAAGCTACTTTTCGATGGACATGATGTTGACCAATTTCCATTGATTGATATACGCAAGCATATCGCCTTTGTACCTCAGGATGTAATGCTATTTGGCGGCTCTATTCGTGAAAACATCGCCTATGGCAAGCTGACTGCAAGCGAAGAAGAAATTGTAACCGCAGCCCGGCGGGCAAACGCGCATGATTTTATTTCCGAATTTCCCGAAGGGTATGATACGCTGGTAGGTGAAAGAGGAGTCAAACTATCGGGGGGACAAAGACAAAGGATTGCCATTGCGCGGGCATTGCTAAAAGATCCGGCAATCCTGATTCTGGACGAAGCGACATCTTCCCTTGATTCCGAATCTGAACGCCTTGTTCAGGAAGCGCTTGAAGAACTCATGGTGGGCCGGACTTCTGTCATTATTGCACACCGACTGTCGACAATACGTCAAGCGGACAAAATCCTGGTCTTGGAGGCGGGCAAAATCATCGCCACCGGAACTCATGAAGAATTAATCACGCAGACCGAAGGTCTTTATTATCATCTATACCAGTTGCAGTCCAATAAGCAGGACAATTGAAAACAAAATTTCTAGCTGCTTGTTATCCTCATAGTATTAATTTATACAAAAATTAGAGATTATGAGCAGAAAGAACAGTATCATCACTTATGCACTTGTTGGTTTGGCAGCAGGAACTGCCGTTTGGTTATTGGTGGGAACAAAAGAAGGTAGACACCAATTGGATTGCGCAAATAAAGAAATTAAAAGACTTTCCAAGATCGTCAGAAAGAAAGCAAAAAAGGGCATGGATACAGCCAGCCAGTTTGCTCAATCCGCAACGCGCGAAGCACAGGACTTGACATCGAAAGCAAAATCCATGGGTAAAAAAGCGGTGTCAAACTTGGATGATTCGGCACGAGAAGCTGAAAAACTGGCCAAAGAGACTGTATCCGACTTAAATAAATCGGCAAACAGTGCGCGAAGTGCGGTAGAAAATTCGGCTAGAAACATTGCTGACGCAGGCAGTAAAGCTTAACGCTAAAGTAGTATCTTTGTAGAATGAATTTGTTTGCTCAGGTCAGACATCTTATCTACAAAGACATGCTGCTCGAATGGCGTTCTCGTTATGCCATAAACGGCATTCTACTTTATGTGGTGTCTACGATCTTCGTGTGCTACCAAGCGTTTAAGTCTTTGGATGCGACGACCTGGAATGTATTGTTTTGGATCATCCTGCTATTCGCTGCCATCAACGCTACGAGCAAGAGTTTTACGCAGGAAAGCCCATCGCGGCAGCTCTACTACTATACTATTGCTGGCGGAAAGGCCGTAATTCTTGCCAAAATCATATACAGTTCCCTGCTTTTGGTCGTGCTGTCTCTTTTGGCATTCACCGTATATGGAGTGATTTTCGGCCGGCCTGTGGAGAACCAGTTGCTCTATTTGGCGACCGTGTTCCTTGGAGGATTGAGCTTTGCCACCGTTTTCACGATGGTATCGGGAATCAGCGCGCAAGCAGGTAATAACGTCACTTTGATGTCGATCCTGGCCTTTCCAATAGTGATACCGCTGTTGATCGTACTCATACAGCTTTCATCCAAGGCGATGGTCGGTGTGGGTTGGAACGAAGTCATTTCAGAAATCAGCGTTTTACTAGCTATAAATATCATTACAATTGCTATTTCTTTACTCTTATTTCCCTATCTTTGGAGAGAGTAAACTATTTCGTCTATGAAGCAGATCTGGTGGAAGGCACTTAGCATTCTATTGATACTATACGGCCTTGTTTTTGGCATGCTTGGGGAGGTTCCAGCCCTAGCCATATTAAATGAAACGATTCGCATTCTCTACTACCATTTGCCGATGTGGTTTGCAATGTTTGTACTTTACTTGATTTCAGTGATATACAGCATCAAGTACCTATCCTCCGGACGCAGCGAACATGACTTTATAGCTGTAGAGAGCGTCAACGTGGGCGTGATTTTTTGCTTCTTCGGACTCGCAACCGGAATGCTCTGGGGAAACTTCACCTGGGGTGATCCCTGGCCAAACGATCCTAAACTAAATGGTTCAGCGATTGCAACCCTTATGTATCTGGCCTATCTTGTTCTGAGGAATGCACTGGAAGAGGAGCAGAAGCGGGCGAAAATTTCTGCGATTTACAATATCTTCGTCTTTCCTATCATGATTGTATTGATGTATATCCTGCCAAAGATGACTGACTCACTGCATCCGGGGAGCGGGGGAAATTCGGGGTTAGGTGCATTTGATATGGATGGTGCAATGAAGATGGTTCTTTATCCCACAGCGATTGGGTGGATTTTGTTGGGTATCTGGCTGATGACCCTGCGTTACCGCCTCCGCATACTGGATTTAAACAAAAGCAATAAGCTGGTGAATGACGTTAAATAAAAAGAAAATGAAGAAGTTATATTTTTTACTCGTGCTGTTATTAACTAATTTGGCCTACTCCTATGGACAGGCCTCCGAAGGTGTGGACATGGCTACCGCTTTGAGAGCGAATGGGAAGATATATGTGGTGGTAGTGGCCATTGCCTTGGTTTTCATTGGTCTTGCGATTTATCTGTTCTCTTTGGACAAAAAAATCAAGAAACTTGAAAAAAACGTTTAAGGGCTAGAAATCATTCGACACCAATTAAATTTATATAAATTATGACAAACCCCAAAGTGATCGCTGACCTAGAGCAACCACACTTTTTCAACGATTTTTCAGAATTTTTCGACCACGCCGCGCGATTCACCAAGCATCCAAAAGGACTTCTGGAGCAAATTAAAACCTGCAACTCGGTTTACAGGTTTAGTTTCCCTTTTCGGAGAGGTGACGATTTCGAAGTGATTCATGCTTGGAGAGTTGAGCATTCCCACCATATGCAGCCAACAAAAGGGGGAATTCGATACAGTGAACTCGTCAACGAGGACGAGGTCATGGCTCTTGCTGCGCTAATGACGTTTAAATGTGCGATTGTAAATGTGCCATTCGGTGGAGCTAAAGGAGGTGTGGCTATCAATCCTAAAAACTATTCGGTAGCAGAATTGGAGACGATCACAAGAAGGTATACTGTCGAGCTGATTAAAAAGAATTTTATTGGACCTGCAATAGACGTCCCTGCACCTGATTATGGGACGGGCGAACGCGAAATGAGTTGGATTGCGGACACGTATGCCACAATGAATCCAGGCCAGCTTGATGCGCTCGGCTGTGTCACTGGCAAGCCTCTTTCTCTACATGGAATTGCCGGCCGGAAAACAGCTACTGGCAAGGGTGTTGCGATCGCTGTCAGGGAATGTGTTGATATTGCGGAAGATATGAAAGCGCTGGGTCTGACCGCGGGCATAAAAGACAAGAGAGTTATCGTTCAGGGTCTTGGGAATGTGGGCTATAATGCAGCCAAAAGTCTTGCCGAATTTGGAGCAGTAATCGTGGGTGTCTGCGAATACGACGGCGCGTTGTACAATCCCAATGGGCTGGATGTAGATGAAATTTTAGCGCATAGAGCAGCGACCGGCAGCGTGCTCGGCTTTCCTAAGGCTACAGAGGAATTTGCAGAGCCGTCACTTGGATTGGAGCAACCCTGTGATATCTTGGTTCCTGCTGCCCTTGAAAATCAGATTACCGAGAGCAACATCAGCCGGATCAAAGCGAAGATTATCGCAGAAGGAGCGAACGGGCCGACCACCCCTGGCGCTGAAGCCTATTTCATAGAGAAAGGTGGTATGATCATCCCTGATATGTACTGCAATTCAGGAGGAGTCACGGTTTCATACTTCGAATGGCTGAAAAATTTGTCCCACGTCGCTTTCGGCAGGATGGGCAAGCGATATGAAGAGGCATCTAATCAACAGTTGGTGACGACTATCGAAGGATTGACTGGGATTTCTTTCACCTCCGATCAGCGAAATAAAATAGTAAAAGGCGCATCTGAGCACGAAATTGTTGCTTCTGGCCTAGAAGATACGATGATCAGTGCCTATCACAAGATTCGGGAAATCAACAATTCGAATCCAGACATCAACAACCTCAGGACTGCAGCCTTTATTGGGGCCATAGATAAAATAGCTGTGTCTTACCAAAACTTGGGTGTTTGGCCATAAAATGAATGATTTGAGAATTTTGGTGACCGGAAGCAACGGTCTCTTGGGGCAAAAGCTGGTCGAAATCCTCACCAGCACTAAAACAGAAGGGATTTCTCTTTTAGCTACGTCGCGTGGCAAAAACAGAAATCCCGCTTTAGCGGATTCCAGTTACAAAGCGCTGGATGTGACCGATAAAAACGCGCTCCGCGAAGTTTTATTGGCCTTTCATCCGGATGTGATCATCCATACGGCGGCGATGACCCAAGTTGATCACTGCGAAGCTGATCCCGAACTATGCCATGCCCTGAATGTGGATGCTGTAAAGAACTTGGCCGAGCTGGCCGATAAAATCGATTCACATCTGATCCATTTATCGACCGATTTTATTTTTGATGGAGAATCCGGTCCCTATGTGGAAACCGACTCGGCCAGGCCTCTTAGTGTTTACGGTGAAAGCAAATGGGAAGCGGAGCAAATCGTCAAACAGATGACTTCTTCCTGGACGATTCTCAGGACGATATTGGTGTACGGCGTGGTCCCGGATGCAAGCAGAAGCAATATTGTACTTTGGGCAAAGTCCGCGCTGGAGCGTAAGGAAAAAATCAGGGTGATTGACGATCAGTGGCGAATGCCGACTCTGGTGGATGATTTGGCGCTCGCCTGTATCGCAGCCGCGCGCGGTAAAAAAGTCGGGGTTTACCATATTTCCGGTCCGGAGCTATTGTCTATTTACGAATTAGTACTGAAAATCGCAGATTTTTGGGGATTAGATACACGATTGATCGAAAAAATTGATACGAAAACCTTGAATCAACCCGCAGCCAGACCACCACGAACTGGGTTTATTCTCGAAAAAGCACGCAGAGAATTGGGTTTTCGGCCTAGGGATTTCGTGGGCGGATTAAAAATCGTCGAAGAACAATTAGTGCGTAATTAAGCGAACAAGGTTACATCATGAAAAAGAAATTCGCAAGGGAGTCATTTACCGTAATGAATGAACTCGTTCTCCCAAATGACACAAACACACTCAACAACCTCATGGGAGGACGGTTACTCCATTGGATGGATATTTGCGCAGCAATTTCGGGCCAAAAGCACTGCAACCGGACCGTGGTCACTGTGTCCGTGGACAATGTCTCTTTCAAGCATTCGATTAAACTGGGCGACGTAGTGACGATTGAATCGAAGGTTACGCGGGCATTTAGCAGTTCAGTCGAAATCAAGATCACCGTATGGGCAGAAAACATCCCGTCAGGAACGAGGGTGCAATCCAATACAGCCTACTATACATTTGTCGCCATTGACGAGAATGGCACTACGGTTAAAGTCCCGGAGTTGATTCCCGAAACCGACGAAGAAAAGGCCCAATACAAGGAAGCCATGGGCAGGAGAGAATTGCGCCTGCTTCTTGCTGGGAAAATGCAAATGAAAGACAGCACCGAGTTGCTGGGAATTCTAAATGATATCACCAAAAACGGTTAAAACCCGCGCAGGTTTAGCTGCTGAGCTCGAGAATTCTATCAAACTCTTCTTTTTTTAGCGGCATCACCGACAGTCGGCCCTGCCTGACCAACGCAATATTCTGTAGGTAGGGATCTTCCTTTATCATTGTCAGCGTCACCGGTTTTGGCAACGTTTCAACCGGAACGAGATCGACAGCGACCCAGTTTTCATTTTCGGTGGTGGGATCCTGATACGCCTCCCGTACTACCTTCGCGACACCTACGACTTCTTTGCCGACATTGCTGTGGTAAAACAAGACCAAATCTCCGGCTTTCATCTCCCGCATATTGTTTCGGGCCTGGTAATTTCTCACCCCATCCCAAAACGTTCCACCATCTTTCAAGAATTGCTCCCAACTGTACTTAAACGGCTCGGATTTTACCAAAAAATGCTCCATGTTCACTCGGATTTTAGGAATTTGGGGCTTTCAACTCAGTTTTTTCCGCAAAATGTTCACAATAATCTCTGAGATCACCGATTACAGCTTTTGCAATTTCATCATCACCAGACGCTCTGAGGTAGGTGTCGCCCAGTGTCTGCAGTGTCTCATAGAAAAATCGCTTCATTTCGTCCAGCGGCATTTCTTTCGTCCACAAGTCAATTCTTAAAGAGTTTTTATATTGTGCATCCCAGAGAGCTAGGAACATCGCCTTCGCAGCGAGCGCTTCTTTTTGATCCCCATCTGTAGATTCCCACAGTAAGTTGTCCGGCACATTATCCTGATCCAGTTCTACAGTAATTTTTATTTCTGCCTTTTTTTTCATTTTAATGATTTCTTTAATTCTATTCTAAATCCATAAACCCAATATCCACATGGAGACCACTACAATCGCAAGGAATAAGCCCTCAATGATCCATATCCGGGACATTTTTCTAATGGTAACCCGAAAATACTGATCAGCGATCAACAAAATCAAAAACAGTGCGATCATCAGGACCCCCTGATACCACCAGACAAGACTGCCTTCCCACAATTGAATCACGATCCAGGTCAACATTACCCCGGAAGCGATATTTAACGGAGTGATTCTCAACCTACTCATTTTTTATGCGATCGATGCTTTTTCTTCTCATGAAATGCGCCCTTAAACTCCGGGTCTTCTTTTCTGCGCTGGGCATCCGTTTCTCTTGCCATCGCCTGCCTCTCTTCAAACGGCGTCTCTTCTATAAAGACTTCCCCAGGTAGAGGCTTTATCGGTATACTCCCCTTGATGAGTTTTTCGATCTTTTTTATATAATACTCCTCCGCAGGATTACAAAATGTGATCGCGTCTCCTTTGCTGAATGCACGGCCTGTCCGCCCTATCCTATGTACGTAATCTTCTATCACTATTGGCACATCAAAGTTGATCACATGGCTGACCTCACTCACGTCCAAACCGCGAGCAGCCACGTCGGTGGCCACTAAAATACGAATCTCACCCTCTTTAAACGAATTTATAGAATTGATCCTCGTATTTTGTCCCTTGTTTGCATGGATTACGCGCACTTGGTCCTGTCCGTACTTTCTACTTAAATAAGAGAAAACCTGATCTGCTACCACCCTCGTTTTACAGAAAACAATTAAGCGCTCAATCTCATCGCTGCTGTCAAGCAAATGTCTTAATAGGTTGATCTTCGTTTTCGTGTTTGGCGTATAATATAAGGATTGAGTGACTGTTTGTGCAGGTGTCGCTTGCTCTGAGGCTTCGACGATCACTGGGAAATTCAAAAAATCCCCTGAAATTTTGTGCACAAGGTCACTCATTGTTGCAGAAAACAGCATGTTTTGCCTTTTTCGCGGTAATATTTCCAGTATACGGTGAAGCTTCCCGATGAAACCCATGTCCATCATCTTGTCTGCTTCATCCAAAATGAGATGCTTGATAGATTTGGTTACAATGTGGCCTTCCAAATAGAGGTCCAAAAATCTACCAGGTGTCGAGACGATAAGGTCTACACCCGCTTCCAGTGCAGCGATTTGGGATTTTGGCCCGAGGCCACCATACAGGACAACTACCCTGAGATCGGTGTTTTTCCCCAGCATCCGAGCATGTTGCTCGATCTGCATAGCCAGCTCCCTGGTCGGAGAAAGGATAAGCGCCCGTGCATGTTCACCTTGCGCATATCTCAGATGCATAAGCAAAGGTAAAACAAAAGCAGCCGTTTTCCCAGTCCCAGTTTGAGCAATCCCCATGACGTCCTGGCCAGAAAGAATTGGCGGAAATGCCTTTATCTGAATTGGTGTAGGATGCTGGTAACCGGCATCCTGCACCGCGGTGACCAACTGCTTGTTAAACTTAAAATCTTCAAATCGTGCATCTGCCATGCGACAAAGATACGCAAATTCAGATTACCATAATTTGGGTGGACGATGAAGAATGTAGATCCTCCCCTTGCTATCTATGTAATACCCAAACTCAAAGCAAAATCTGTACTGGGTTCCTGACTCGTTTACATGCATATGCGTGATAAAATCAAAATGAAAACCTGCATTTATCATATACGTTTTATCGGTGTAACGTATCCTTTTTACCTGCATTTTTTCGAGGATTTTGCGATTTTTAACCAATATCCTCGTAATCGGTTTATGAAATACTGAGGATTCCCGATAGAGCATGTTGTGATGATTACTTCTACAAATGTCATCACAAAATTTTTTGTCCAGCCGACCTACTATCGGCATTTTACAATACAAGCAATTTTTTTTAAGCGTTTTCTTAATCATAGCAAAAAAAATCAATAAAAAAATAGATTATATACACATGACAAATATACGTATAAATTAGAAATAAAAAATATTAAAAAGAAAATATTTTATCTCAAATAGTCTTAATAAATCTTACTTATTCTTAGTTGGTCTTAATTTGCATTAAATAATCTCAGTAATTCTCCAAATCAAATTTGGATGATTTTTCAGACCGCACTAAAATGTCTAAGTTTGGGATCAATTTTGTTGCGGAATGCGCATTCTAATCATTCACCAATATTACCAGGACCCTGGAGGGGAGGATTTGGTTTTCGAACAGGAAGTAGACATGCTGTCTCAAAGCCACGACGTGAGGACTTTTGTCGGGAAAAATCAAAGAGGCTGGCGAGGATTGCTTCAAAAGTTGCTTCTTCCTTGGAATTTCAGAGAGAGCCGGAGACTAAAAAGGGTGCTCGATCAGTTCCAGCCGCAAATCGTGCATATACACAACCTTCATTATGGAATGGGTCCGAAAATCATCCGCACAGTGCACAGTCGGCGCCTCCCAATAGTGATGACGGTTCATAACTATAGATTGCTCTGCCCGTCGGCCACACTTTTCCATGAAAACCGCATTTTCCTAGATAGCATAAACGCCAAGTTCCCATGGAATGCAATAAAAAAAGGGGTTTACAACGGTTCGGTGGTCCATACTTTTTGGTTAGCTTTGGCTCATTACATACATGATAAGATGGGTACTTGGCAAATGGTAGGCCGCTACCTGGTACTGACCCCATTTGCAAAGAATCTTTTTTGTCGATCAAATTTCCCGGTCCCGGCCCATAAAATACTGATAAAACCTAATTTTGTTGTCCCAGCATCAACCAAGCCGGGCGCAAAGGCAGAGGGGCATTTCCTTTTTGTCGGTCGTCTGGACAAGGCGAAAGGGATTGAGCTCTTGTTAGAGGTTTTTGGGTCTGCTAATTATGAAGTAAAAATTGCCGGGTCAGGCCCTTTGGAAACGGAAGTCCGCCAAGCGAGCCGTATTCATGCAAATATAAATTATTTGGGCGCATTGAGCAAAGAGGAAGTCCGCCTTCAGATGGCAGAATGTTCAGCGCTAGTATTTCCTTCGCTTTGGTTTGAAGGGATGCCGATGACCGTGATCGAAGCATTTGAAGCCGGCGTTCCGGTGATCGCGAGCAAATTGGGAGCGCTGGAAAACATGGTCACACCAATGGACAACGGGCTGCTTTTCAAACACGGTGATTCAAATGACTTTAAAAATCAGTTGCAGAAATGGGTAGAATTGGATTCGGGCACGAAAAATCTGATGAGGAAGAAAGCTCGGGAGGCCTATGAAAAGCACTACCTACCCGAGGAGAACATCCAAAAATTAGTAGAGATTTACCACTCTCTTAATAATTCCGTATTTTTGCCAGAGAATGAACATAATCCGGGTTGAAAAAATTAGCAAAACATTTCCGGGCCGTCCGTCACCTGTACTGGACGACCTCACGCTATCTGTAAGGAAAGGAGATTTTTTTGGACTCCTGGGACCCAATGGAGCGGGAAAAACCACATTGATTAGTATTCTAAATGGGCTTTTGCGGCATGACAGCGGTCTGGTGGAACTTTTTGGAACAGAAATTTACGGGAATAGACGGAATCATTCTCAAAGGATAGGAATGGTTCCACAGGAATATGCTTTATATCCTACCCTGACAGCGAGCGAAAATCTGCGCTATTTTGGTAGCCTTTACGGCATTCCTGTAAAGCAGCTGAACGAAAGAATTGCGACAGGATTGAAGGACGTGGGACTATACAGTTTTAAGGACAAAAGGATAGAAACGTTTTCCGGAGGAATGAAAAGGCGAACCAATCTTTTGGCTGCGATTTTGCACAACCCCTCTTTGCTTTTCCTGGACGAACCGACCGTCGGCGTGGACGTGCAGTCGAAGGAGGCCATCTTAAATTTGCTGAAGGACCTGAACAACAGGGGCACAACTATAGTGTACACCTCCCACCATCTCAACGAAGCGCAGAGCCTATGTTCACAAATCGCGATCGTAGATCATGGTAAGGTAATTGCCGAGGGGAAACCTGGACAATTGGTCGCAATGGTCAACGGCGCACGTCATCTGGAAGACGTATTTCTAGAACTGACAGGAACTGAATTGCGGGATTACGCCTAAAAAATACGACTATGTATAAGCTTTGGACATCCACCCAAAAGGAGATTCGTTTATTATTGCGCGATTGGGGCGGACTGGCGATACTTTTCGTGATGCCGTCCGTACTGCTTATCACTATTACCGTTATTCAGGAAAGCACCTTTAAAGCGGTGGGCGATTCGTCGTTTCCCGTTATTTGGGTAGACGAAGATGAAGGCGAAGTCAGTCAATTGATCAGGCATAGTGCCGCTGAAAATCCGTCAATCAGTCTGGTTACATCATATCAAAATCAGCAGATCGACAGACATTTGGCGGAAAAGCTGGTTAGTGAAGGACGCTTTCAGATTGCGCTGATCGTGCCTGAGGGACTTAGCGAGGGCCTGAGTCAAAAGGTTGGAAAAAATGTGGAGATGATTATGGAGCAATTCAGCCTTGATCCCGGTCAGGTAGCTACACCACGATCGGAGAAGGTTTCGCCCAATATCGACAACATCGAAATTTCAATATTTTTCGACCCGGCCGCAGGACAATCCTTTAGAAATTCCATTAAAAACAGTATTGAAAAAATGCTTGCCAATGTGGAAACGAAAAAGATTTATGAACATTTCCAAGAACAAATGGGCTTGGAGAGCGTTCCGGCGTTCCTGGAGGAAGAAGCCATTTCCTTCAAGGAAATTATTGCGCAGAAAGGCAACGACGGCATCATACCCAATGCTGTGCAACACAATGTACCCGCATGGATCCTGTTTGGGATCTTTTTTATCGTCGTTCCCTTGGGTATCAATATGGTCAAGGAAAAAAACATCGGCACCTATGTACGATTACGAACAAGCCCCGTGTCGTACGTGACCATTATGGGAGGAAAAATATTGACCTATGGGCTGATATGCCTGATTCAGTTTTTTCTTATGTTGCTGATCGCGCGCTACGTCTTTCCAATGGTAGGTTTGATTCCGTTTCGGCCTGGGTCCCAACTTGATTTGATGATAATTATCGCTGCTGTCTCCGGTCTGGCAGCCATAGGCCTGGGACTTCTTATCGGGACACTCGCGCAGACACAAGAGCAGTCGGCTCCCTTTGGGGCCATATTGGTGATCATTCTGGCAGCTCTGGGCGGAGTCTGGGTTCCGACTTTTGTAATGCCACTGTTCATGCAAAAGGTCGCTGCATTCTCCCCTATGAACTGGGGACTTTCCGCATTTTATGATGTTATTCTAAGAAATGGTACCTTAGCGGATATTGTTTTATATGTTATATACCTCATCCTGTTTTTTGTAATCACAACAGGGTTTGCTGTATTGTTCGACAGGTATAAAAGAGCTACATAGATGTTGAGAAATACCACCAGATTCAAAGTACGTTTCAACGAAACAGACCCCTTAGGAATTGTCTGGCACGGACATTTCATTACTTATTTTGAGGATGGAAGGGAATCTTTTGGCGCGGAACACGGCATTTCCTATCATCTTTTAAAGGAAAACGGTTTATGGACTCCCCTCATCAAATGTCTTTGCGAATATAAAAAGCCCCTCAGACATGGTGAACAGGCATTCGTGGAGACGACGTATGTAGAAAATCCGGCCGCAAAAATCATTTTTAACTATAAAATACTCAACGAGTCCGGAGAAACAGTCGCCACTGGCGAAACTGTACAAGTATTTACCGATTTCAACGGTGAACTGATCATCATAAACCCACCTTTTTATCAACGGTGGAAAGAAAAGCATGGTTTAACCTAAATCCGGAAGGAGCGCGTGTGCAAAAATCAATATATTGGGTAGGAGATCATCTGACGACACCCCTCGGGACCGGCAGTGCGAATAATTTTAGGGAAGTTCTTGCGGGCCGGACGGGAATCAAACGTCTGCACGATCCCAAGCTGTCGGATCACCCTCAAATGCTGGCCAGAATAGACGAGGAGCGCTCAGCGATAACACTCGACGCAAAATACACGCGCTTAGAGAATCTGGTAATTGCACATTTAGATCAGCTGATCGATCTGTACGATATACCGTTGGACTCCCGAACGCTGGTCGTCCTTTCCTCCACCAAAGGAAATATTGACCTGCTTCATAACCCAGAATTCAAGGGGCTGTTTCCAGAAAAACGGGTATTATTATCAGAAATGGCAGCTCAAATCCAAAATTATTTGGGTTTAAAATCGCCGGTGATCGTCGTTTCCAATGCCTGCATTTCGGGACTCCTCGCGCTGGATATTAGCAAAAAAATGCTGCAAAATCAGTATAGTCGTGCGATAGTAATCGGGGCTGACGAGCTTTCACGTTTTATAATTTCTGGATTTCGTTCCTTTCAAGCATTGAGCGCAGAGATTTGCCGCCCCTTCGACAGGGAGAGGGACGGACTAAATCTAGGCGAAGCCATCGCTTCGGTCTATCTTTCGACGGATGATAAGGATGCGTTGGCTCGAATCGGGGGTACCGGCACTTTCAACGATGCCAACCACATCTCCGGCCCCTCCCGAACCGGCGAAGGACTGTATTTAAGCATTAAAAAGGCAAAGGAATCGACATTGAGCCCGCCAGACTTCATTTCCGCGCACGGTACCGCGACGGTTTACAACGATGAAATGGAGTCAATAGCACTTTCTCGCCATAAGTTGGAAAAAGTCCCGACCCATAGTCTGAAAGGCTATTTTGGCCATACCCTAGGAACCAGCGGATTACTGGAATCTGTTTTAGGCGTGCATTCCATGTTGAACAACGAATTGATCCCTTCGCTGGGGTTCACAGAATGCGGTACTTCAAAGCCACTAAACATCATAAAAAGCCGAGAAAACACCCAAATCCAAAGCTTTCTGAAGCTCGCCTCTGGATTTGGAGGCTGTAATATGGCTGCTTTCTTCGAAAAAATCACTTAAGAATGGATAAACAGGAATTTTTCATAGAAAGCTATGTGCATATACGGAATGCTGGAGTTTTTTCTGAGGGCAAATGCATAGTGGAAAACAAAGAAGGGTTGGATCCGCTAGCCTGGTGCAGATTTTTGTACCAGAGACTAGACATCAACTATCCGAAATTCCACAAGATGGATATACTCAGCAAAACGACAATTATTGCTGGGGAAGTCCTGCTTCGGAACCAGTCCTTTGCGGATACAACAATCCCCTTGGTTTTCGCAAATCGAGGTGGAAGTATAGCGTCGGATGAGAATCATGCTGCCTCCCTGTTCCTGGATGCGGATGCTATGGCCAGTCCTGCCGTATTTGTCTATACACTGCCAAATATTGCTCTAGGTGAACTTAGTATCAAGCACAGATTGCAATCTCCAAATGTTTTCTTTATTTTTGATCGATTTGAGGATAAAGAAACACTAGAATTTTTAGTCAAATTCCAAGAGGAATTGGCCATCGAGAACCCTTCACAGAGATTAGCGGGGGGCTGGCTGGAGGCCAATTCTTCAGAGTTGGATGTGTTTTTTTATTGTATCGGACCATCCGGGCTCAAAACATTTTCAGAGTCTGATTTATTAACATTATACAAGGAACATTCATGAGCGAATTAAAGCAAGAATTGAAAGAGCGCATTATCACCCAACTAAACCTCGAAGATATCAGTGTGGAAGAATTAGCGGACGATACGCCTCTTTTTGGCGACGGATTAGGGTTGGATTCAATTGATGCATTGGAGTTGATCGTTATGTTGGACAAGAGCTACGGTATTAAATTGGCCGATCCTAAAGAAGGGAGAAAAGTCTTTGAAACGGTACAGACCATGGCGGATTATATTGAGGCAAATAGAAAGTAAATATGGGCGCGGGAGTGGCGATCACCGGATGGGGATGTATTTCGGCAATTGGGACTGATATTGACACCCACGTCCATTCTCTGAAAAGAGGCTTGCACGGAATAAAGCCGATCAGAAGATTGGACACTGCGCATAAAAACACCTTGCTCGCAGGAGAAATCCCCTACTCGAACGACGAACTGTACAGGATGTTGGACCTTGATTTGAACAAGGCCTACAGTAGGACGGAATTGCTAGCGAGGCACGCTATCCAGCAGGCGCTCGCCTCTTCGGCATGGGATTCATCGTCCAGGGCGAGGACCGGATTGATCTCAGCCACCACTGTTGGCGGGATGGACACCACCGAAAAATATTACGACGACTACTTGGAATCGGCAGAACACCGTCATTTCATTCCTAACCATGCAAGCGGCTATTGTGCAGAGCAAATTGCTCTCGATCTGGGAATAGCAGACTTCGTCACAACCATAAGTACCGCCTGTTCTTCAGCGGCTAATGCGATCATGCTAGGTGCCCGCCTCATCAGAGCGGGAAAACTGGATCGTGTCCTAGTGGGCGGAACTGACAGTCTTTCAAAATTTACTGTTAGTGGGTTCAATTCGCTGAGGATTTACAGTCAGCATCATTGTAAACCCTTTGACAAGCATCGAGATGGACTGAATCTGGGGGAGGCCGCAGCGTATTTGGTGCTGGAATCGGACGCCCTCGTCCAGGCACAAGCGAAAACTCCGCTGGCATACATAAGTGGGTACGGCAACGCCAATGATGCTTTTCACCAGACAGCGTCCTCGGACGACGGACAAGGTGCGTTCCAGGCTATGATGCAGGCCCTTAAGGTCGCTGATCTAAAACCAGCTGACATCGATTATATAAATGCCCACGGAACTGCCACCCCGAATAATGATCTTTCCGAGGGAACAGCTATTGAAAGAATATTTAGCGATACCCTGGTGCCTCACTTTAGTTCGACCAAGGCTTTTACAGGGCATACATTGGCCGCTGCAGGCGCCGTCGAAGCCGTATTTTCTATTATTGCTCTCAACAATCAGGCTATTTTGCCCAATTATGGGTTTGAAAACCAAATGGCCGAACTACGGTCGAAGCCAACCACAGAATGGATGGATGCGCCCATTGAACACGTCCTATCCAACTCTCTGGGCTTCGGTGGAAATTGCGCTTCACTCATATTTTCGAGAAAACCATGAATATTCCCTTATACATAAATGGATTGGGCTACATCACCGGTCAGGGGACTCACGATCGGGAGTATTTTTTTGAAGAAATTATTCCATGGAAACAAAATCCACTGCCCGCGATAACTCCGGAATATAAGGATCTGATCCCCCCCATCCAGCTCAGGCGTATGAATAAAAGCATGCGTATGGCGCTCTACACAAGCCTTCAAGCCTTAGATCAAAGCAACTATGAGGATGTTGACGCAATCATCACTGCCACAGGGCAGGGATGCCTGACTGATTCTGAAAAATTTGTAGAAAGCCTTTTAGAGGACGAAAAACAACTTCTCAATCCAACACCCTTTATTCAGTCGACTCATAATATGGCTGCAGCGACCATCGCTTTGGCGCTGAATTGCAAGGGCTACAACATGACTTATGTCAACGGTCCCCATTCGTTGGAATCCGCCTTGCTCGATGCCATGTTTTATCTCCGCGAACATCCCTCGCATAGGCTACTGGTAGGCGGAGTAGACGAATTAGGGATCAGAAGTCAGCAATTCTGGACATTGGCAGGATTTTTAAACACCACCAACCCTGAAATCCCCACGAAGCCAAACTCATTTGCTGGTGAAATAGCGTCGGAAGGCGCAGCCTTTTTTGCTGTATCTTCCGAGCCCAGTCCTCAAACTCTCGCAAGGATCCAAGCCGTCAACTTTCAGCTCAGCGTTGGCGAGCCCCGCGATTTTGTTCAAAAATTTCTTGAGGAATACCAGCTAAAGCCTGAAGATATCGACGCTGTCGTTTTGGGCGCCAACGGTGACAATCGCTATGACCACCACTACCTGAACATCGCATCTGAGATTTTTCCCTCGAACACCATCGTGGGGTTCAAGCATTTGGTGGGCGAAAACGACACCGTTATTGGCGCAGCGATAGCCATCGCAACACAGATTTTACAGCGCCAGCAGATTCCAACGGCACTGCTACTTCCTATTGGCACGCAATTGTCACCGGACAAAATCGAAAATATATTGATATATAACCAAAAAGCGGGACAACATCACAGCCTTATTTTGTTAAATCGTCCATTTTTATCATAATTCATGAAATTCTCCCTACTTATATTGTTTTTAAACATTTACTCACCGCTAGTCGTGAAGCAAACTCCTCTGAGCGATGCGGAAATAAAAGAGTTTCGGGCGATGTGGAGTCGAGAAATGACAGCGACCAAAACACTTGAAGCCAAATTCTCGCAAAGTAAACGTTTTGAATTTCATAACGACGTTGCTCGCTCTTCGGGAAAATTGTACTATGCGGCGCCTCATCAAATTCGCTGGGAATATACAGAACCACATTCGGTATTGATATTCGGAAAAGAACAACTCAAGAACAACCGTCTAAAAGCGCTTAACGACCTCATTAAAAAAGGATTTCATAGCGACCAACTTTTTGATCCAGCGCTTTCTCAGGTGAGTTACTTCAAGACCGATCAAGGATATCGTGTTGTGTTACAACCCAAAGACCGACAGGCCCGGCGTTATATCAGGAATATTTCTATTGACATCGCGCTGCAACCCTGGGAAATTAAATCGATCAAAATTTCCACGCCCTCTGGCGACGAAACGCTTATACGCTTTAGCGAAACGCGAAAAAACCACTCACTTCCGCCATCCTTATTTTAAAAACGTATATTTGTACATACAAACATCTAATTTATGGGTTCTTTAGCGGGTTTTTATACAGTTAATAATTGGGAGAAAACATCCGATCACCATGTTGTTGCCCACCTGACCATCCATGAAGATCACCCGATATTTTCCGGACATTTCCCCGGGAACCCGGTTACTCCGGGCGTCTGCATGATGCAAATCATTAAAGAATTAGGCGAAAACTGGACCCAAAGTACGCTTTTACTCAAAATGGCGAGGAACGTCAAATTTTTGGCAATCATCAACCCTAAAAAAAACAAAAACATTCGGGTAGAACTCTTGTTTGAAGAAGAAATGGAAGATACGATCGCGATAAAAAGTACAACGACCTACGATGAGACGGTGGCATTGCGCTTCAGCGGAATCTTTCAAAAAATTCAATAAAAAAGGAGGGCCATGAAATTTTTTAGCGTGATTGTGATGGGGTTGATGCTTGTATCGTCCCTAAACGCCCAGTCACTCGATCGGCTGCGTCTGGCCTACCACGATGCCACCGAGTCCGAGGAAAATGCAAATTCGTTTTACGATCAAGTCAAACAAGTCAACAAATCCAGCAATCCTGTTTTGCTCGCCTACAGGGGTGCAGGGGAAACGCTGCTCGCACGATACATGAGGCTGACAGCGCGTAAAGGACAGATTTCGGAGGGTATTGCTTGGATAGAGGAGGCTGTCGAAAAGGAACCTCAAAATATTGAGATCCGCCTGATTCGGCTCAGTGTGCAGGAACATTTACCTCGATTTTTGGGGTACCACCAGCAGATAGAAGAAGACCGCAAATTTATTGAAAATCAGCTTTCCAACGTCAAAGACGAGGGTTTGAAAAAAATGATCAACGGTTATTTTGAAAAATTCGCGAAAAATTAGCGATCTTGGGGGATGAATTATAAAATTCCCGAGCACCTTGGCGTCTGTGTTCTGGTTCCCACATATAACAATGCTAAAACCCTCAAACGGGTTCTGGATGGTCTGCAGGACATGAATGCGCAGGTCATCGTCATCAACGATGGATCGACGGACAGCACACGTGTACTTTTAAATGAGTATACTGAATTCACTCAAATACATTTTACGAAAAACCGGGGCAAGGGGATTGCACTGAGGATGGGTTTCAAGCGCGCTTTTGAGGATGGATTTAAGTATGCAATAACGATAGATTCGGACGGACAACACTTTCCGCATGACATCCCAGTTTTTTTAGATTCTCTGCAGAAAGATGGCCAAGCGCTTCTAGTCGGTGCTCGAAACATGACTCATGACAGTGTTCCCCGAGGCAGCAGTTTCGGCAATCGTTTTTCCAATTTTTGGTTTTGGATAGAGACGGGAGTCAAAATGATCGATACCCAATGCGGCTATAGACTTTATCCACTGGAACCCTTGAGTCGCATGAGGTTTTTCACCAGCAGGTTTGAGTTTGAAATTGAAGTGCTAGTGAAGGCTGCCTGGCGGGAAATTCCGGTCAAAAATGTCCCTATTCAAGTGCTATACGATCCGGACGAGCGAGTTTCCCACTTTCGCCCCTTTACAGATTTCTTCAGAATCAGTCTTTTGAACACCTATTTAGTATTTATCGCCTTTATTTTCATCCTCCCTAAAAAACTGTTGAAATCATTGTTTTTTTGACTATTTTTAGCGGCAAACAAATTATAAAGATGAATACTCACCCTTCAACTCAAAGATCTACGGTCGGCCCGATGATTATCATTGGTACCCTGTTTTTTATTTTTGGTTTTGTGACCTGGCTAAACGGGCCGTTGATCACCTTTGCAAAGCTTGCTTTCAATCTGGATACTTACGCGAAAGCTTTTATGGTAACCACGGCCTTTTATATGGCCTATTTTTTCCTTGCACTCCCTTCCTCCTGGATCCTCGAAAAAACGGGGATGAAAAGGGGCATGGCTTTAGGATTGCTCGTCATGGCAGTTGGTACCTTTATTTTTGGAACTTTCGCGACACAGAGAAATTACAATATTTCGCTGGTTGGCCTCTTTGTGATAGGCTCCGGACTTTCACTTTTGCAAACAGCTTCCAATCCATATATCAGTATTTTAGGACCGATCGAGACAGCAGCACGCCGAATCAGCATCATGGGAATCTGCAATAAATTGGCCGGTATTATCAGTCCTATCGTGATCAGTGCGCTAGTTTTCACCGGAGTCAAAGACTTGGAATCCATAGTCGCTGCTGCGCCTACACAGGCGGCCAAAGATCTCATCTTAAACGAATTCGCAGCAAAGATTTACCTCCCATACATGGTCATGGCGGTCATACTGGTTTTGCTTGCAATATGGATCGTGAAATCAGCGCTTCCCGACATTGACGCTTCTGAAGCCAATGAGCAGCCTATCGGCGATGCCACCGGAGCCAAGGAAAAAACCAGTGTACTTCAGTTCCCTCACCTGCTCTTAGGAGCCTTGTGTATCTTTTTGTACGTAGGTGTGGAAGTCATGGCTGGCGATGCAATCGGTGCTTATGCCCAAGGGTTTAACATACCTGCTGGAGAAACGACCATTTACACCTCATTTACACTGGCGGCAATGCTTGTGGGCTATGTGATCGGTTTGATCACGATACCAAAATGGTTGTCTCAGGAACAAGCTTTGCGAATATCCGCTATTCTGGGAGTAGTGTTTACGTTGGGGGCTTACTTTACTTCGGGCTATGTATCTGTGGCCTTTGTGGCGTTGCTAGGTCTCGCCAATGCCTTGATGTGGCCCGCGATCTGGCCTTTAGCGATCTCTGGTCTCGGAAAATTCACAGAAAAAGGGTCTGCTCTTTTGGTAATGGGAATAGCCGGCGGGGCCGTCATTCCTCAGCTTTTCGCGTCGCTGAAAGATCACTTCAACTTCCAACTGGTATTTCTTATCCTGATGGGCGTATGCTATCTTTACATTCTGTATTATGCGGCAACAGGCTTCAAGGTAGGAAAACCTATAGGGAAATAATCGAAGAAATCAGCGTGGTGCCTGCTTTTCCTGCACTTTTATCCAGTGCAGGAAAACAGGTCTTTACGAATCAAATAAAAATCTCAAGGGATTTATTAGTATAGTAACGTAAAACTAGACCAGATAGTATTAGACCTCTGCATTTAAAATTTCCGCGAGTTCATCGGCGCTTACATTGATACGGATATTCCCGTCTTTAGCAACAGAAATCCAGCCTGTTTCCTCAGAAACGACTACAGCAATCGAATCGCTGACTTCGGTGACGCCGAGGGCCGCCCTATGCCTTAACCCAAAATGTAGTGGAAGATCGTCCTTTTCAGACAAGGGTAGTACGCAGCTCGCAGACTTTATTTTGAAATCCACGATCACGACGGCCCCATCGTGTAGTGGACTATTTTTTGAAAAGATGCTTTCAAGGAGTCGCCGCGTCAAAACCGCGTCAATGTACTCACCACTGGTCTGATAGTAATCCTCATCATAATGCTTGGAAAATACCATAAGCGCCCCTGTTCGGGATTTGGAGAGATTTTTACACGCATCGACTATGGGCTTCAAGAGCGCGCCATTATCCTTTTCTGCTTCCTTTTTAGTCACAAAAAAGGACCAGAGAAAACTCTTCCTCCTCAATGGAATATTCCGCCCTATATGAATCAAAAACCTGCGTATTTCCTGCTGGAATACCACAATCAAGGCGATAGACCCGACGCTGATAAATCCACCGAAGATCTCGGTCAACAGTTGCATATTGAACTGCCGCACCACTACGAAAATCAAATAAAAAATCCCCAGACCGATAAGGATATTGACCGCAATTGTACCTCTGATAAGACTATAAACGTAATAGAGGATGATCGCAACCAAAAAAATATCGATCACATCGAGGAATCTGATATTGAAACTGCTGATGTCGAAATCTCCCATGGCACCGCAATTTAAGCAAATTTTCCTATCTTGCCACTAAAAAAATATACAGATTCTATTTCTATGGCCAGATTATCAGTCAATATCAACAAAATAGCCACCCTCAGGAACTCCAGAGGCGGCAACAATCCCGATGTGCTTCAGGCCGCATTGGCGTGCGAGCGTTTTGGAGCCCAAGGGATCACCGTGCATCCCCGCCCCGACGAAAGGCATATTCGCTATGCGGATGTTTACCAGTTGAAGGAACATATCCAGACCGAACTCAACATCGAGGGAAATTGCCGGGAACAAAAATTTGTCCAATTGGTTCTGGAAACTAAGCCCGCACAAGTGACCCTCGTGCCAGACGACCCGGGCCAGATTACGTCAAATCATGGTTGGGATACCATTTCTCACAAAAGCTATCTGCAGGACATGTGCCAATTGTTTAAGGAAGCAGGAATCCGGGTTTCCATCTTTGTAGATCCCGATGAAAAAATGGTAGAGGCTGCAGCAGAAACCGGTACCGACCGCATTGAACTCTATACTGAGGACTATGCAAAAAAGTTCACCAAAAACACGGAGGAGGCAATCAAACCCTATTTAGCAGCGGCAAAAGTAGCTGACCAAGTAAGACTCGGGCTAAATGCAGGCCACGATCTCGATCAGGAGAATTTGGCTTTTTTCGCAACACGCATTCCGAACTTACTCGAAGTGAGTATTGGCCACGCACTCATTTCCGACGCCTTGTATCTGGGTCTGCAAACAACCATACAACGCTACCTTTCCGCCCTTCAAAATGTAAAGGAAGCGCACAGCTGATAGCTTTGGTAGAGTTAAAAAAAAACCGCCTCAATATACGTGAGGCGGTTTTCATTCGTTTAAAATCTGGATTTAACAGAACTTAGGGCTTGTTGGAATCGCGCACGATGGCTTTTTCCCGATTTGCCAATTCCCAAGCTGTATGGAACACCAAACGAGCACGTTTGACCAGCATATCAAAATCAATTTTCTCGATGACATCGCGCGGTGTGTGATAGTCAGGGTGGGTTCCGTTGAAATAAAATATCGATGGAACGCCCATTTTCGCAAAGTGGTAGTGATCGGACCGGAAATAAAAGCGGTTCGGATCTTTTGGATCATTGTAGGTCGTATCCAACTCCATATGCGTGTACGTTGCATTGGCGTTAAAGTTGATCTCATGCAATTCTGAGCTCAACTTATCCGCACCGATTACGTGAATATAATTGTGATTCCCATTGATGTGTACATCATCGATCCGGCCAATCATGTCCATATTCAAGCAAGCGACTGTTTTTTCCAAAGGAAAAATCGGGTGGCGCGTATAGTAATCCGAACCGATCAATCCTCTTTCTTCCGCAGCTAGACCGATAAATAAAATAGTCCGGCGAGGTCCGTGTCCGGCTTTCGCAGCTTCGCTAAATGCACGAGCGATTTCCAATACACCTACTGTTCCCGAACCATTATCGTCAGCACCTCTTAAAACTTCTCCGTTGGCGTTTATGCCATCGTGGTCATAGTGAGCCATGACGACCACGATTTCATCCTTGTTTTCGCGGCCTTCGATCATACCGACAACGTTATAGTCATCAAAAGGCTCAATTACTGCTCCATAGGTTGCAGAAACAGTAGCTTTCAACTTTTTACTCTGAGGCTTGCCTGAGTCCTGTATGCTTTTCTTCAAGCCCGCCAGGGTGTTCTTCGAGCTTGAAAGCAATTGGTCTGCCATCGCTTCAGTTATATTCGCAACAGCAGGAGCCGAAGGCCCATCTTGATTCATGACATTCTCTGTCATTGCAATTCTTGGCGCGCTCATTCGGCCAGCGAAACGCTCCAACGTGCGCGCCACTGCGGACGAGGTTGTCAAGATAAGTCGAGGACCCTTTGAGACAACGTTCTGCATACGTTTATTGCGTGCAGTAGTCCAGTCAGAAAGATCCTTTGTACCCGTAATGAGGGAGTTACCCTGGGCATCAAGGGGTTCACCCTCGTTGATAAGCAATACGACCTTGTCTTTCACATCGACCCCGGCAAAATCATCGTATTTTGCATCGCTGATTCCATAACCGACAAAAACAATGTCTTTAACATTGATCTTGGTCTCTCCGCCGGAACCGCTCATCATAAAGTCCTTGCCGTTTTCAACCGTCTTGCCATTTACCTTAAAGTTTTTGACATCGAAACTTGTGAACGCCAAGGGAACTGGCTGAAAATAAGTCCCGTTGTATGCACCTTTCAAGCCGTATTTTTCAAATTCAGCGGCCAGGTACTCCACAGATTTCTGCGCACCGATTTCACCACTGCGGCGACCGGCAAATTCATCGGAAGTCAGTACAGAAAGATGCTTATAAGCTGTCTCATTGGAAATCTCCTGCGCATACTTCACCTGCACCGGATCCTGCGCCATCACGCCACTCACTAAAAATGGCAACAGGAACAAAATGAATTTTCTCTTCATAGTATTTCAAAATTTGGTTTTAATAATAGGGTAATTACGGAAAAAAATCCCGTAATATAGCATTGTAACGATACTTTTATCAACAAGAAATCTTGCCAACGCGATTCGCATGGCGGCCGCCTTCAAACTCGGACCCAAAAAACTCGTCTACAATTGCATACATCTCTTGCTCACTGATAAATCGAGCGGGCAAACACACGATGTTCGCGTCGTTGTGCAAGCGAGAAAGGCGGGCAATTTCCGGCTTCCAGCAAAGGGCAGCCCTGATCCCCTGATGTTTGTTCGCAGCCATCGCAACGCCATTTGCGCTCCCACAGATGAGTACGCCCAAGGAAAACTCCTTGGATTCTACCGCTGACGCCACAGGATGCGCAAAATCAGGGTAGTCTACCGAATCTTCTGAATAAGTCCCAAAGTCCTTCACCTGGTGACCCTGATCTTTCAGGTAGGAAATAAGCGCTTCCTTGTGCCCAAAACCTGCGTGATCACCGCCTATTGCAATCGAGTATTTCTTTGCCATAAATCAAAGATAAATATTAATTTCCAAAAAACGCTTTTTCCCGAGCCTCCCTTTTCTTCTGAACCCTGGCTGAAAGAACTATGCTCAGCTCGTAGAGCAAAAACATAGGGAAACTAACGGTCAACATAGTGAACATATCGGGAGTGGGTGTAATAATGGCCGATATAATCAAGATAATCACTGTTGAATACCTCCTCGAGGAGCGCATAAACTGAGGAGTCAAAATCCCGATTTTGGAAAGTATAAAAACCAGGATGGGCATTTCAAAGACAATTCCGCAACCCAGCGAAAGAGTCGCCACAAAAGACAAGTATGACTGAATAGTAATCGTATTGGCAATAGAGTCACTAATGGAATAATTGGCCAAAAAATTCATAGCCAGAGGAGTCACTATAAAGTAGCCAAAACTCACGCCGAGCACGAAGAGTAAGGTCGCG
Source organism: uncultured Sphingobacteriaceae bacterium (assembly GCA_964401685.1). Classification (GTDB taxonomy): domain Bacteria; phylum Bacteroidota; class Bacteroidia; order Sphingobacteriales; family Sphingobacteriaceae; genus DASRQK01. Next base: position 511 of record CAYNZH010000009.1, on the reverse strand, counting down.
AAAAAAACGAAACCACTTGATGACTTGCGTTCGACGTCAGAAAGTGCGGGTTTGATAAAGAGCCAAAGCTCATAAAGCAAATAGGGAAATCCGAGCATCAGCGCGATCAGCAAGGACGAATTGATCTGCATGAGAAATTGGCCGGCCATCTGGGTATTGATGATGGTTCCAGGCACTTCGGTGACGCACATTCCCTCGATGTTCAGCCACTCACCGATTCGGCACAAAGCTTTATAAGTCCAAAAATCGGGGCTTTTTGGTCCCATGACAATATCATCGAAGATAAAATCATAGAACGAAAAAGCCGCGATCAAAAACACCACAATCGCAATACACGATCGGATCAAATGCCATCTCAAAGTCTCCAAATGTTCAAAAAAGGACATTTCGGCTTCCAGATTTTTCCCCTTATTGCGTAGGGCCCGGAGAAATTTCTTGCTAGATGACATGGTGCTATATCGTTTTACTCAGTCAAATCAAAGGTTTCCATAAATTTAGTGGTAAAATTACC
>CAYNZH010000008.1:70169-71345 GCA_964401685.1 uncultured Sphingobacteriaceae bacterium | reverse complement strand
CCCAGGTAGGGATGGAAAACCAAAGCGATGTCCGAACCCCAATTACTTTTGAGGAATCCTATGCCCGCATACTGCTGAAATGGCTTGGTGGAAAGTCCTCCCCTCAGAAACAACGACTGCTGAACCAGGGCGTATTCCATTCCCCAATGCGCCTGTGGTCCTACCTGAGTATCGTATTTTAAGTCGCCAATCATGAGTAGGTGCGCATTAAAGTCATAGCTCAGGCCGATGCGTACGCGCATAGGACGATCAACGTGCACAGCGCGGTCAGTCAAAAACGCGACATTTTCACCATGTACGCCAAGCTTCCAGTGATCATGGATGGCCAGGCAAAATCCCACGTCCAGGGTGTAGTCCTGGTGGTTGACATAATTTGGGATCTTGAGCACATGATGTTGAAATCCCATACCTATTGAAAATCCGGGGCCAAACCTCCGCCCGTAAACAACACCTGTTGTACGCGCATTGTACAGATCTTCAAAACCGAAACGAGAGAATCTCAGGCCCAGTCCTGTTGCACCAAAAGGCATTGCCAATAATAAGTTTTGAGTTGAAACCTGATCGTGAAACCGATCCTGTTTGTGAGAAATTAAAATTTGCCAGTTGTTTAACGAGCTCACACCAGCAGGATTGCCGATGAGCTGACCTATGTCCGTAACCGCAGACGCACTGCCCCCTAATCCTGTAATCCGCGCCGAATTAAAAGTTTGACCCCAGCCCACCAACGGGAAAACGATCCCGCAAAAGAATCCAATCCACTTCATCCTTACCTCCTCTAATGTGAAAAAAAATATTTCACCAAAGGTAGGGATAAAATATCAGAAAAAGAAATAAATTTAAATATTAGTTACTTCTTATTGCTTCGACCGGATCGAGGCGTGCTGCTATTACCGCGGGGATGATGCCGGATATAAGCCCAATCCCTGTAGAAAGCAGCAGAGTTATCATGACCATCGTAAAACTGACAGTAATGGCAACGCCTGTCGCGATATTGACTAAAAACGCTAGAATATAAATGAATCCAAGACCGATCAGGCCACCAATAATACACAAAAATACGGCTTCGATCAGAAATTGTGACAGGATAAAGTAATTGCGCGCGCCTAAGGATTTCTGAATACCTATGATCGCCGTTCTTTCCTTGACCGACACAAACATGATATTGGCGATTCCGAA
>CAYNZH010000008.1:0-70069 GCA_964401685.1 uncultured Sphingobacteriaceae bacterium | reverse complement strand
ACGCCGATTACAGAGACTTTCCGACCCATCAGGTGGATGGATTTCCCCAAAAAATCTCCCTGTGGGAATAGGCCATCCGCTATTGTCGCACCCAAAATGGCGACGGTCGATCCTCTCTCCGACTCAGTCTCCGTGAAGTATCTGCCGTGCTCTATATCCAGTTTCTGGATGTCAAAAATCTCATGAGTCGACGCGCTCACCGTGACGCCGGAAACATCGTTGTTGAGATATTTCGCAGTGCGACCCCCGATACTGATTGAAAGAGCAACGTTTTCTGCAGTAGACACGCGGTCTTTGATGCTCTGATAGTCACGGAGGGTTGGTTCTGGTCTATTTGCATAACGCCACCAAGGGGTATCGCCCCCGCCTCCCCACGGCCATTTCTGAACATAGATCGTGCGGCTCCCCAATTTCTCGACGCTACTTTCCAAATTGCTTCTCAATGTATCGACGGCCGAAAAAACCCCAATAATTGTAATGATCCCAATGGTAATCCCTAATAGGGATAGAAGGGTTCTGGTCCGATTTTGGCGCAAGGCCGAAGCCGCAAAACCAAAGCTTTCTCCGATTAATTTTAAAAATAGCATACACTCTTTAGACGCAGACAGTGTCATTGAGTTACACCCTTTGACACATTTTTTTTCCCACCATAAATTTACAATCATTAACCCTTGGATTACAAATAAAAGTGATATTTTGCACCCTTTCCAATTTTAAGATATTAAGGATATGAAAAAACTCTATTTAGTGCTTTTGTTGGCTTATTTTGTGCCTATATTTGCCCAGGCGCAACAAATGGTTCCAGAGACCAAGGCCAATTATCAGCTAGCGTCTCGCTTTTCGCCGGATAAACTGAGGAAAATGATTTTCTCAACCAGCGTGAATCCCAGCTGGTTGCAAAATTCTGATCGATTCTGGTACATGTACGAGACTTCTGAAGGAAAGAAGTGGTATATCGTAGATCCTCAGGCCAGAAGGAAAGACCTTCTTTTTGACAATGCCGATTTCGCCGCGCAACTGACCCGCATCGTGAGGGATCCCTTTGACTCGCAGAATATTGATATTCGAAACCTAAGGTTTACCGAGGACGAAACAAAATTCAGATTCGAGGTGCAAAGCACCAAGGACACGGTGAAAAACGCTGAAGAAAGGAAAAAAAGCACCAACAAGACGGACAGTTTGAAAAAGAAGGTATTCTACCTTGAATATGACCTGTCCACCCGCAGGATCGTAGAACTTTCTGACACCCTGAAACCAAAACCACATCTTTCGTGGGCAAGCTTCTCGCCGGACACCAGCGTGGTCATCTTTGCAAAAAACTACAATCTTTACTGGATGGATAGGGAAAATTACCTGAAAGCCCAGAAAGATGAAAAGGACAGCACAATTGTGGAGCATCAGTTTACGACCGATGGCATTCAATATTATGCGTGGGGCGGTGATCGCAACAATACCACCACAGGAGATGGAAAAGAAGACGAGATCAAAACCGAGAGGCGAAGAGCATCGATCATCTGGTCTCCGACTGGCTCTCATTTCCTCGTGACCAGAAAAGATAGTCGACACCTGAACGAAATGTGGGTCATCAACAATGTCGGCAGCAAGAGACCGACTCTTGAGACCTACAAATACCAGATGCCGGGCGAGCCGGACAGCACTGAGCAAGAACTTTACCTATTCGATTTCGCGACCAAGACGCCTACCAGGGTTCCGGTACATGCATTTAAAAATCAAACCCTTTCTATCTGGACCGAAACTCCGCCGCGAAACCATCGCCAGGGCGATATCTGGATCAGCAAATGGCTGGGTACTCCGGACAAGTTCTTCCTGGCACGCAGTAGCCGTGACCTGAAGCGTATCGACGTGCTCTCGGCCACCACCAGTCTCGATGTACAGGTTTTGGTGGAAGAGCGATCTAATACTTATCTTGATATCTCTCGTCCACATCTTATAAACAACGGCCAGGAATTTATTCATTGGTCTCAACGGGACGGATGGGGTCATTTTTACCTGTATGACGGCCAAGGCAATCTAAAAAACCAAATCACTCAGGGTGAATATTACAGTTCTTCTATAGTTGGAGTTGACGAACGGACGAGAACCCTTTATTTTGTGGCCAACGGGCGAGAAAAGGACGAGGATCCCTACTACCAGCACCTTTATAGTGTCAATCTTGATGGATCTAACATGAAACTCCTGAATCCGGGGGATTTTGATCATGCGATATCTATGAGTGAAAATAATCGCTTTTTTGTCAACAACTTTTCACGCGTAAACACAGCACCAGAGTCGGCGCTCTTCAATGCTGCCGGCCAGAAGTTGCTGGATCTGGAAAAAGCAGACCTGAGTCTCCTGTTTGCAGCAGGTTATCAGTTCCCTGAGCCATTCAAAGTCAAAGCAGATGATGGTATCACCGACCTTTACGGAGTTATGTACAAGCCGTTCGACTTTGATTCGACCAAGACCTATCCCATCGTTCAATATGTATATCCGGGGCCTCAAACCGAATCGGTCAACAAGGCATTCGGTCGCAGCATGGACCGGATAGATCGCCTGGCCCAATTTGGCTTTGTCGTCGTCACCGTCGGCAACCGCGGTGGACATCCAGCGCGAAGCAAGTGGTATCACAATTACGGGTATGGCAACCTGCGGGACTATGGTTTGGCCGACAAAAAAGCCGCAGCCGAGCAGTTGGCTGACCGACACCCTTACCTGGACATCAATCGGGTGGGTATCACGGGGCATTCTGGCGGTGGATTTATGTCAACAGCAGCTTTGCTCGTTTATCCTGACTTCTTTAAAGTCGCAGTTTCGGGTGCTGGAAACCATGAAAACAATATTTACAACCGCTGGTGGAGTGAAAGGCATCACGGAGTGAAAGAAGTCGTCTCTGCAAAGGGCGATACGACGTTTTCCTATGCCATTCAGCGCAATTCAGAGCTCGCAGGCAACCTGAAAGGCAAGCTGTTGCTCGTCACCGGAGATATAGACAATAACGTGCACCCAGCCAACACGATACGTATGGCCGAAGCGTTGATCAAAGCGAATAAGCGTTTTGACTTCCTTTTGCTACCCGGTCAGCGTCACGGATTTGGAAATATGTCTGAGTATTTTTTCTGGAAAATGGGTGACTATTTTGCAGAGCATCTGCTCGGGGATTCCAAGTCAGAAGAGGTTGATATGATGGAAATGAATCGGGAAACCCCGAAAAGGCGCTAAAATTTTGCTGCGCATGCAAGATTGGGAAAAAACCTTATCCGCTACTTTGACCAAGGTCAGAGTAGCGGATTTTGCATTAAAAATAGCAGAAGAGCCGCTCGCGGTGCACCAAAATGAAGAAAGTGATGCGCACCGCATACTGATGCTGACCTTGCATCCGACAAAGGAGATCGGATTTCGCGCCAGTTGGATCATTGAGACCTTCGCCCGTACCTACCCCCTCCAGTTTCTACCGCTCTTCCATGCTTTTTTTGACGTCCTGAAAAAGCAGAAAAACCAGTCATGTTTGAGGCATTTTACCAACGTTGTCATCTATTGTGCGGGGAAAAAAGCACCCGATGACCTGCAGAAGCTTTGGTTCAGGATGGAGAAGGAGTTCTTGGTGGATAGTTGCTTTGAATGGCTTATAGACGAGCAGATGCCTGTGGCCGTCCGAGTTAACTGTCTTGAGGTGCTGGCAATGCTTCGTGGGGAATTTGATTGGGTCGAAGATGAGCTGAGGCAGCAGATCGCATTTCTGCTCCGGGATGGGACGGCTGCGATGCAGAGTCGAGGCAAAAAAGTCCTGAAAGAACTAAATCAAGCTCAAAAGAGGCTTTGATCCTTGGGCGTAAAGGTTTTTCCCAGATGCTGGTAGGCCAGCGCCGTGCATTCCCGCCCTCGAGCAGTTCGCATGATATAGCCTTCCTGAATCAAAAATGGCTCGTATACCTCCTCAATCGTTCCTTCGTCTTCGCCGACGGCAGTCGCTATGGTTTTTAGTCCCACAGGGCCGCCTCGGAATTTTTCCACAATCGTACTTAGGATACGGTTGTCCATTTCGTCCAAACCGTTCTCGTCCACATTGAGTGCATTGAGCGCGTACTTGGCGATCGCAGGATCGATAGTGCCATCTCCTTTTATCTGGGCAAAATCGCGAGTCCGCCTCAGCAAAGCGTTGGCAATACGCGGAGTTCCGCGACTTCTGCGCGCAATTTCATAAGCGCCCTCGTCACTGATTGGTGTTTTCAGAAGGCTCGCTGACCTCAGTACAATTGTAGTGAGGAGTTTAGCATCGTAATAGTGTAGTCGAGCGTTGATACCGAATCTGGCGCGCAGAGGTGCCGTCAGGAGACCCGAGCGTGTCGTCGCCCCGATCAAGGTAAACGGACTGAGCGAAATCTGCACAGAGCGCGCATTTGGCCCCGACTCCAGCATAATATCTATACGAAAATCCTCCATCGCAGAATAGAGGTATTCTTCGACCAGCGGACTCAGGCGATGGATCTCATCGATAAAAAGTATGTCGCCTTCATCGAGATTGGTCAAAAGCCCCGCCAGATCGCCGGGTTTGTCGAGAACCGGCCCGGAGGTGATTTTGATCCCAACGCCCATCTCGTTGGCAATTATCGTCGACAACGTCGTTTTCCCCAGACCCGGAGGCCCATGGAGAAGGACGTGATCCAGTGCCTCCTTGCGCTGCTTGGCGGCCTGCACGAAAACCTGAAGATTGGACAATACCTTTTCTTGCCCCGTAAAATCATCAAAAGTCTGGGGTCGCAGTACACGCTCAAATTCCTTCTCCGCCGGGCTTAAATGCTCAGGATTGGGATCCAAAAATTCATTCATACCTTATCTGTACTTATTAAACCAACTCTCGATCTTTAACTGGATTACACCCAAAAATGCTTCCCGAAATATTCGCGGGCTCATTTTGGACTGTCCATGGGTACGGTCTGTAAATATAATCGGGACCTCCCGGACATCAAAGCCGTATTTGATCGCCTTAAACTTCATCTCAATCTGAAAAGCATACCCCACGAAGCGGATCTTGTCAAGGGGAATTTTCTGCAGAACCGATCTCCGGAAGCAAACAAACCCAGCCGTTGCATCCCGAATCGAAATCCCCATGATGAAGCGTACGTACATGGATGCAAAATAACTCAGCAACACCCTTCCCATAGGCCAGTTCACCACATTAACTCCGTTGACATAGCGTGATCCTATGGCCATATCTGCTCCATTGACGCAGGCCTCCCTCAGTCGGGGCAAGTCCTCAGGATTGTGGCTGAAATCGGCGTCCATTTCAAAAACATACTGATAGCCACGGTCGAGAGCCCACTTGAAACCATGGATATACGCAGTTCCCAGGCCAAGTTTACCCTTGCGAACCTCTAAAAAAAGCCGGTCGGGATGGGAAATCTGCATACTTCTCACAATTTCGCCCGTCCCGTCCGGTGAACTGTCATCAACAATCAATATATGAAAAGGAATTCCAAGCGAAAAGACTTTCTGTATAATCCCCTCTATGTTTTCCTTTTCATTATAAGTAGGTATGATGACCAAGTTCTCTGCTATCATTTCATTCTTAGTGAATCCCGTGCATCATTTTCTTCAGCCACGGGGTAATCAACAGCAAGATCAGCCCAAAAGTCGCCGGGATGACCGCAAATATTCCGAAAAAGAACGAAATCGAGTAGGTGTTGGAAATAGTGTCAATCAGACTTCCCATGGTCCCAGCTAAAAGATTTGCAATGGCAGAGCAGAGAAACCAGCAACCAAAGATCAGACCGACCAATCTCTTGGGAGACAGTTTACTCACATAAGAAAGACCCACAGGTGACAGACATAATTCGCCCATGGTATGGAAGAAATAGGCTAGAATCAGCCAAACCATACTTACTGCAGCGGTCTGCGCACCCTGAGGAATGGACGATGCACCATAAGACAGTGCCGCGAAGCCCACGCCGACCAGCACCAAGCCCATTGCAAATTTGACCGGACCGGATGGATTCCACACCTTCTCCCACATTCGGCTGAAAGAAGCAGCAAAAGTGATGATAAAGAAGGAGTTCATAATCTGAAACCAGGATGCCGCCACCTCGGTTTCGGTGACATTAAACTCGCGATAAACTTTCCATATTCCTAGGAACCAAATAATCACGAAACTGATCGCCGTGAATATAATCGTCTTAGGATATTTACCATAGATTTTCTTTGCCAGCGAAGAAAGCACGTAAGTGATGATGATCAACGGAAATATAGTCAATATCGCATCGACCCATTTAAAGGTTGTCGCAGCTCCTCCTGAGAGCACCCTTTGGGTATAATCGAGGGCAAAAATGCTCATCGAGCCCCCCGCCTGCTCAAATGATAGCCAAAAGAAGATGGTAAACACCATCAGAATACCGATCACGATCAGCCTATCTCTTTCGACATTTTTAGGAATCACTTCATCGACATAACCGTCTTCACCCTTGGACAGGCTTGCGGCTTTTGCAGCAGCAACCTCTTTGGGCGTGGACCCAATGATACCAAAAATCCGGCGTCCGAAGTAAAACTGCAAGGCGCCGAAAAGCATAAAAATCCCGGCAAGGCCAAACCCATAATGCCAACCAACTTTCTCCCCTATGTAGCCACAGAGTAGCATTCCCAGAAATGCTCCGGCATTGATACCCATATAAAAAATAGTATAGGCTGCGTCTTTTTTCGTGCTATTATCAGGATAAAGCTGTCCGACCATCGACGAAATGTTTGGTTTAAAAAGGCCATTACCCAAAATCATCATACCCAGTCCGATGAAAAAGAAATTGGCTTGGAACACTTCCAGGGCCATCGACGCGTGGCCCAGAGTCATGATGATTGCCCCCCATAGCACGGCCTTTCTGTAACCCGTCAGACGATCCGCGATCCAGCCGCCGAGCAAAGGAGTCAGATACACAAGTGCCGTGTACCAGCCGTACAATTCCATTGCGTCCGCACGTGTCCATTCCCAACCTCCGGAAGCTAGACTACTTACCAAAAACAAGGTAAGCAACGCCCGCATGCCGTAATAACTGAATCGCTCCCACATCTCTGTAAAAAACAAGACAAACAATCCTGTTGGATGCTGAAACACAGTTGAAGTATCTACCCCCTTGCGATTCAAGTGGTCGACCATCTGTTGTTCCTGATTTTTATCCATAAAATTTAAAGTTTTGGTTTTCTTTTTAATATGTTATCCTGAAGACAATGCACAAATATAGAAAAATAATCTATTGTTCGTTTACCTGAATATGTTCTATTTTGCGAAGTCGGTTGCCTTCGATTTGCCAGGCATCAAAGCTTAGATCGGGACCGTAGAAAGCATAATTTCCCTCATGCCTTGGGTCTGAGGGTACCAAATGATCTACGACGATGCGATTTGCGCGTGGATCGTGCGCCATGTACATCGAAAGCTGGCTGGAGAACCGGTAAATGACCCGAGCTTGAGTGACGGTTTCCGGACTCTGGAAAATCTGATTGCCCAAAATAGCGGACTGGTCTTCAAAGCGGAGAACCTCTATTACTTTCTGGCTAATTTCGGGCGTGTGTCCTTTCCATCCTAGCAATAAATATTGGGAATCGAGAACGATGATATCCTCGTACTGAGCACCATACCACTCATCGCCGGTGGTGATTTCGGCAGCTGGATTTTCGAATTCGAAGGTCTTATCCAAGAGTGGGATCAGCCGGAGCTGGCCATCGGATGTATTCAATTGAATTGCCCCGTAATACAGGTACGAACCGTCCGAGAGTGGCACATGCCAGGAGAATATTCTAAATTTTTGATCAGGTGAGTCCTGTATGGATATCATGTTCAGGGAATCGAAAGCAAAATCAAAGGAATAAGGCTGTTGCAATCCTGTGACTAGTTCTCTGACGAAATCGAAGTTTGCCTGTAAGCGTTGGGCTTCCTCCTGTTCATTGTATATCGCGAATCCGAGCTGGCGAAGCTTCTCCTCGGTGGCTTTCAGCGCTGGATGCTGCGCATAAGTGGGCAGACTGAGCATGCAGCCAAGAAGTCCGAGCAAAAGTAGTTTTCGCGGGGCAATGTGTCTGATCCACGGTCGTTTCATCTTAAAACCTAATGCTTACAAGCGCTCTATAACCAGTGCGCTGGCGCCGCCGCCGCCGTTGCAGATACCTGCCACACCTATCCTACCTTGATTTTGTTCCAGCACGGAAAGCAGAGTAACGACGATGCGTGCGCCTGAGGCACCCAGCGGGTGGCCGAGTGAAACGGCACCTCCATTGACATTAACCTTGTCCGAATCCAAGGTTAACGAACGTTCGTTAACCAGTGCAACCACCGAGAATGCCTCGTTGATTTCATAATAGTCGACGTCCGCAGCACTCAGACCAGCATGCTGCAGGGCCGCAGGAATCGCTTGCGCAGGCGCCGTAGTAAACCATTCTGGTGCTTGCTGCGCGTCGCCATATCCCCGGATCTTGGCAAGAGGTTTCAGACCTAGTTCATCTAGTTTGCGCTTACTAATGAGTATTACCGCAGCTGCACCATCGTTGAGTGTCGAGGCATTGGCTGCGGTCACTGTTCCTTCCTTTTTGAAAACAGGCCTGAGGCTCGGAATTTTATCAAAATTGACAGCGTTCATTTCTTCGTCCTCCGTCACGATCTCGACATCCCCCCTGCGACCGACTATTTCCACAGGCACGATCTCTGAGGAAAACTTGCCTGCGGCCTGTGCGGCCTGGGAACGCTTATAGGAGTTGATGGCAAATTCGTCTTGCTCTTCCCGACTGATCTTGTATTCAACCGCGCAAAGTTCTGCTGCAGACCCCATGTGAAAGTCATTGTAGACATCCCAGAGACCGTCTTTGACCAGCCCGTCGGTCAGCTGCCCGTGCCCCAGTTTATAGCCACTGCGGGCCTTGTCTATATAATACGGGACGTTGCTCATGCTTTCCATCCCACCTGCAACGACGATGTCTCGCTGACCTAGGGCAATACTCTGAGCTGCAAGCATGATCGCTTTTGTTCCAGATGCGCATACCTTATTGACGGTCGTGGACGGAATATCCGGTAGGCCACCCAGCTTTGCCGCTTGGGTCGCTGGTGCTTGACCCAGTCCTGCTGAAAGCACGTTTCCAAAATATATTTCTTCGATCTGATCTGCCTGCAAGCCGGCACGTTTTACAGCTTCCTTGATTGCAAATCCACCCAATTGGGGTGCTGACAAGGCGGCTAATTTCCCACCAAAACTGCCTATGGGCGTACGCACGGCAGCTATAATATAAACTTCTTCCATGATTCTATTTTTAAATATTTGGCCACCCGTGCGAAATAACATCAGCGAGATGCAGCGTTTTCAGGGGTAACTTTTTCTTGTCAATATACGTTTGTAAATGCAACAAGCAAGAGCTGTCAGTCGAAATTATTGCTTCTGCACCCTTCTCCAGTGCGTTTTCTACCTTTTGCTCCGCCATTGCCGAAGATATATCTCCAAATTTGTGGGCAAACGAGCCCCCAAATCCGCAACATACCTCAGAATCGGAACTTTCCAATAATTGAAATCCACCCACCTGGCTCAACAACTGTCGTGGCTCACTTTTGATTCCACATCCGTGCAATGCGCCGCAGGCATCGTGGTATACGGCTTTGATTTCCATTTCCGCCCCAAAATAATCTTTTTTCAGGACATTGACCAAAAAATCACTTAGTTCATAGCAATTTGATTGAACAGAACGGCAGCGATTGTGGTTTTTGGTATTGGTAAACAGGTCGTCATAGGATTTCCTGACCATGGAAATACAAGATGCTGAGGGCGAAACAATGGGTATTTCCTCCGGATAATTATACAGAAACTTATCGCCTAGGAACTTTGCGTCGTCCCAATGGCCGGAATTGAAGGCAATTTGCCCGCAACAGGTTTGCTCGGGATTATAACGCACCTCACACCCTGCCCGCTCCAAAACCTTCACCACGTTGAATGCTGTCTGGGGAAACAGCTGATCCATAATGCAGGGAATAAAAAGTCCAACCGTCATAAGCCTTGTCTATTTGGCAAACTTAAGGAACTCACGTTTCAATTGCAAATGGGAAAATTGAGACTTTTTCCGTATCTTTGATAGACATGAAAAAAATGGAAATTAAAATTTGGTCGGACATTATGTGTCCGTTCTGCTATATCGGAAAGCATCACTTGGAAGCTGCACTTGCGCAATTTGGCCCTCGCAACAATGTACAGATCACTTGGAAAAGTTATCAATTGGATCCCACCTTGGGCGCGGATGCGATGGATACGCAAACCTATTTTCAAGAAAAAAAAGGCATTCCTGCCAGCCAAAGTAAGGAAATGTTGGGTAACGTGGTGCAGATGGCAAGCAATGCAGGCTTAAAGGTCGATTTGCAAAAATCAGTAATCACCAATACGAAAGATGCTCATCGCCTGATCCACCTCGCGGGAAAAGCAGGCAAGGCCGATGCAATGAAGGAGCGACTGTTTCAAGCTCATTTTGCTGAAGGCAAGCATGTTGGAGATAAAAACCTCTTGATGGAACTGGGTGTAGAGGTTGGATTAAAGGCGGATGATATTGAGGCGATGTTGGATTCGGATGCGCTGAGCTATGACGTGCAAATGGATATTCAGGAAGCGAGAAACATTGGTGTACAAGGGGTTCCGTTCTTTGTATTGAACGACAAATATGCCGTATCCGGCGCTCAACCTGTAGCGGCTTTTCTGGAGGTATTGGAAAAGTCATACGGAGAGTGGTTGGCTGCGCAGCCTGCGCCAGCTTTAGAAGTACAAAAAGGGCCTTCTTGCACGACGGACGGACAGTGCGACTAAGGTGTTCCCAGTCTGTCTAGGACAAATTGTAACTGTTGCTCTTCGTTGAGGTCGGTGTTGTCCAGCACGACAGCGTCGGGCGCACGCGATAGCGGGCTCTCGGCACGGGTCGTGTCTATATAATCCCTGTGTGCGATATTTTCAAAAACTTCTTCCAGGGTAACCTTTTCGCCCTTGGAAAGAAGTTCTTTATAGCGCCTTTGGGCACGCACATTGGGGTCGGCGATCATGAAAAGTTTGAGGTCTGCATCGGGAAATACGGTGGTGCCGATGTCACGACCGTCCATGATAATGTTTTTTCGTTTGCCCATGCCCTGTTGTAAGGCAACCATCGCCTGGCGGACAGGCTTCAACGCACTAACCTCGCTGACCAACTCTGAAACGGGCATTTGCCTGATTTCCTCGCTGATATCCTCGTCGTTGAGCAGCACTATTAATTTGCCGTCCTCGTGATGGAGATCAATATGGACGTCCTCAAGCATTTTTTTAACCTCATCTTCCTGGGACAGATTGGTATTTTCCCTGATGAAGTAAAGAGTCACGGCACGGTACATCGCTCCACTATCTATATATAGGTAACCGAGGGTAGAGGCCAGGGCCTTGGCCAGGGTGCTTTTCCCGCAGGAGGAATAGCCGTCAATAGCGATAATGGTATTGCTTCTTTTCATCTTTCCGTCCTTCCTCCGACCATGATTCCCGGCTTATTTAGTAGGGGAATTTTCACCAGATTCTCATCGACAATACTCTCGGGAAGAAAGATATACTTCTTATCGAAGATATTTCCCTCTTCATAAAAACTGAGCCAATACTCATTGGTTAACCCAAAAACCTCGGGATCTATCGCTTCGATCTTTGCAAATTCTTTCGCGCCTAAATCGCCTATAAAATGTCTCAGCACAGAGGTTTTGACTCCTTCATTGTCTTTTTCTCCATAGCCCTTTGAGCTGACCATAACGTTTTGTATATCCGTCTCTTTTTCGTTGATCAGGTATACGTGCCATACCGCGCCCTCGGGGCTTTCGCTTTCGAGTACTACGGCGACCGCAATATCTTTGACTATATTTTCGGGCAAATCTGCTTTCATGAATTATTTCTTACTACGTGATCGGGTTTTAGGCTTTTTCTCATCTGCTTCTGCCCACTTCAGGACATCTTCGTAGGTGATCCCTTCGACTTCAGTTCCTTTGGGGATTTTGATGTTTTGCTTGCCCATCCGTACAAATGGCCCCCAACGGCCGTTCTCTATGCGTGCATCTGGATTTTCGTCAAAAACACGAATGATTTTCTCCGCGTCTTTCTTCCGTTTATCCTGGATGATCTGAATAGCTTCTTCTTCTTTGACTTCATGCGGGTCGGTTCCTTTAGGCAAGGAGTAGAAGGCATTGTTGTGCCGTATATATGGTCCAAAACGACCTATTGCTACAATCATATCGGTCTCCTCGAATTCACCTACCTTTTTTGGAAGTTTGAAAAGCTCCAGAGCATCTTCGAAAGTGATGGTTTCAATCATCTGTCCAGGGCGCAAACTCGCATACTTTGGTTTTTCCTCATCGTCTTGATGCCCCAACTGGACCAAGGGTCCAAAACGCCCGATTCGCACGCTAACAGGCCTTCCCGAGGCTGGATCTATTCCGAGTTCTCTTTCGTTATTGGCCCGATCGGCGTGTTCCAATGTGTTCTCAACTTCTTTATGGAAAGGTCCGTAAAAATTCTGGAGCATTTTTGTCCAATCCATCAGTCCTTGAGCGATCTCATCAAATTGCTTCTCGACTTTTGCGGTAAAATGATAATCCACGATCCCCTTAAAATGCTCGATCAGAAAATCGGTAACAACCATTCCAATATCAGTGGGAAAAAGCTTCGATTTTTCGGTCCCTGTGACTTCCGTTTTGAGGATGCTTTGCACCGCAGTTTTTTGAATTTCAAGCACGCGATACTGCCTTTCCTTGCCTTCGCGGTCTTCTTTGACGACATACCCGCGATTCTGAATCGTTGAAATCGTTGGTGCATAGGTAGATGGGCGTCCTATGCCGAGCTCCTCCATCTTTTTGACAAGGCTTGCCTCGGTGTAGCGGGCGGGAGGTCTGGAAAAGCGCTCTGTTGCTGTCATAGCGATGTTCTTCAGAGGCTGATTCAAAGAAAGTGCAGGCAGCAAGGTGTTTCCGGATTCATCTTCAAGGGACACGTCGCTTTCTTCATCGGTCGACTCCAGGTAAACTTTCAAAAAACCATCAAACTTGATGACTTCGCCTTTTGCCACCATCTCCTCCGTGCGGGTGGAAATTTGGATTTTTGCGGTTGTTCTTTCAAATTGGGCTTCGCTCATTTGAGAGGCTACCGTGCGCTTCCAGATCAACTCGTACAAACGCCTCTCAGCCTGGTCGCCCTCTATTGTGTGTTGCTCGAAATAGGTCGGTCTTATGGCCTCATGGGCTTCCTGCGCGCTTGCGGATTTGGTTTTAAACTGTCGTTTTTTATGATATTTGTCACCGTAGGCGGCACGGATCTCGGCTTCTGCGCCATTAAGTGCCGTTTCACTGAGGTTGACAGAGTCCGTCCTCATATAGGTGATCTTTCCCGACTCATAAAGTCGCTGTGCGACGTTCATCGTTCGCGCCACCGAAAAACCCAATTTCCTACTGGCTTCCTGTTGCAATGTCGATGTCGTAAAAGGAGCAGAAGGAGATCTTTTGGCCGGTTTTGTTTCCAGATGCTTGACCGCAAACTCTGCCGACAGACAGTCTTCAAGAAATTTATATGCATCCTGTTCACGCTCAAACCGATGCGGGAGTTCAGCTTTGAACTGCTCGTTTTTCTCAGTCTTAAAAATGGCAACGACCCGAAAGGCCGATTCTGCCTGAAAGTGAATGATTTCCCGCTCACGCTCGACTATAAGGCGCACGGCGACTGACTGCACCCTTCCTGCAGACAATGAAGGCTTGACTTTTCTCCATAAAACGGGAGACAACTCAAAACCCACCAATCTATCCAGCACACGGCGGGCCTGCTGGGCGTGAACGAGGTTATAATCTATTTGCCGAGGATTCTCAATTGCTTTCTGGATCGCCGGCTTGGTGATCTCGTGAAAAACGATTCTCCTGGTTTTGTCTTTGTCCAGCCCCAAAGTTTCGAAAAGGTGCCAGGAAATGGCTTCTCCCTCCCGGTCCTCATCGGACGCAAGCCAGACCGTCTCCGCATTTTTAGCATGTTTCTTTAACTCAGCGACAACTGCCTTCTTTTCGGCAGGGACCTCATATTGCTGTTTAAAATCATTATCCACCTCAATGGCGTCATCTGTCTTCTTTAAATCCCGGATATGGCCATAGCTAGATTTGACCAAAAAATCCTTCCCCAAATACCCCTCAATCGTCTTGGCTTTCGCCGGTGATTCCACTATTAATAAATTTTTTGCCATTCAGAACTCTTCGTTGTTTGTGATATGATTTTTGCAAATTAAGGGATTAATTCATGAAATGACAATATTTTTACGGGAAAATACATAATTTTCCCAAAAAAGTGGATTAAAGGCACTGGCCCCCGATTAGAAAAAGCTAGGCTACCTCATAAAGCCGGACGTTGATAATTTTGATTGATCTCTTCAATGTATGCCAGCAGTTCCTCGTTTCCCAGGCGCGTTTCCGAAGAGGTCAGAAAAAGTGCAGGAATTTCCTCAAACCAAGTCAATAAGGCCTTTTTAAATTGGGCAATATTCTGCTGGGATTTTGCGTTGGACTGCTTATCTGCTTTAGTAAACACCAAGGAGAAAGGAATTCCTTCTTCGCCAAGCCAACAACAGAAGTCCAGATCATTTTTCTGAGGATCGACGCGACTGTCCACCAGGACGAAGACGCACTGAAGATTGGGACGCTCTCTCAGGTATTTGCGTATAAATTTTCGCCAATCCGCCCGCAAAGATTTGGATGTCTTAGCAAAACCATAGCCCGGCAAATCGACCAAATACCATCTTTCATTAATCAAAAAATGATTGATCAGCTGTGTTTTTCCGGGAGTTTGAGAAGTTTTCGCTAAATTCTTCTTTTCAGTAAGCGCGTTGATGAGCGAAGATTTACCCACATTGGAACGACCAATAAACGCATACTCGGGCTTGTCCGCTGGGGGTAATTGATCGACTCTGGTATTACTGCAAATAAATTCCGCACTTTTTATTATCATCTGACAAAGTTAAATATTTATATCTTTGCATTCGATTTTAAAATTTTAGAAAGAATGGCATTACAGTGTGGCATCGTGGGTTTACCAAATGTGGGTAAATCTACCCTATTCAATTGTTTATCAAACGCGAAAGCGCAGGCTGCAAATTTTCCTTTTTGCACTATAGAACCAAACATCGGCGTAATCACCGTGCCGGATGACAGATTGAATAAATTGGCTGAGCTGGTCAAACCCCAACGGGTGCTTCCAAACACCATTGAAATCGTGGACATTGCGGGCTTGGTCAAGGGTGCCAGTAAGGGCGAGGGCCTGGGGAACCAGTTTTTGGGGAATATCCGCACGACGAATGCGATCATCCATGTCCTGCGCTGCTTTGAAGACGATAATGTCATCCATGTAGATGGTTCTGTCGACCCCATCCGTGACAAAGAGATCATTGACACCGAGTTGCAGCTTAAAGATCTGGACACGGTGGTGAAAAGGCTTCAGCGTGTTGAAAAGATGGCAAAAACGGGGAACGACAAAGAGGCCAAACGAACCTATGAGATATTGTCCGTTGTAAAATCGCATCTGGAATCGGGAAAATCAGTCCGAACTGCCCCCATCTCGGCGGAGGATTTCGAATTTATTGATGATTTGAGTTTATTGACTGTAAAACCCGTCTTGTATGTGTGTAACGTCGATGAGGCTTCGGTCAATACTGGAAATAAGTTTGTAGAAGCGGTCAAGGAAGCGGTCAAGGACGAGAAAGCGGAAGTGTTGGTCATTTCAGCCCAAATTGAATCAGAAATCGCGCAACTGGAAACCTACGAGGAAAGAGAAATGTTTCTGGAGGACCTTGGTTTGGAGGAATCTGGGGTAAACAAACTAATTCGCGCGGCCTACAGCTTGCTGAATTTGGCGACTTACTTTACGGCGGGAGTACAGGAAGTACGGGCCTGGACCATAGAAAAAGGCTACACCGCGCCTCAAGCGGCCGGTGTGATACACACTGATTTCGAGAAAGGATTTATCCGCGCCGAAGTGATCAAGTATGAGGACTTTATCCATTATGGCTCTGAGGCTGCGGTAAAAGAAGTCGGTAAGCTGAGCGTAGAAGGTAAAACTTATGTAGTGCAGGACGGCGATGTGATGCACTTTAGGTTTAATGTCTGATTTTTAGGGTTGGCTGAATACGGCGATGCGTCCGTCGGCGCCGGCAAGCAGCGTCCAGTTGCCGATCCCGGAGCTTTCCACTACATGGTAGCTTTCTTTGCTGATCGGCTCCCAGTGAACTCCCCCGTCGCGGGAATAGTCCACTCCAGAGGTGCCACAAGCCAGCAAATGTAGTGGCCTATCTGAACTTTCTGTCCCTGTAATATACGTGACAGCGGACCGGTAACCGTTTGTACCCACCGTGGGCTTGGTCCAGGATCTGCCTCCATCTTGCGTGATCCAAACCGCATTTTCCCTTAGGGTATCTATGGTATAATCGCCGCCGACGGCGATGCCTTCGGATGGACTGGAAAAAGCGATTGAAAAAATTCCTCTTGACGACGTCCCCTGTATCATTGGCGTATCAAAAGTCTGCCAATTTTTCCCAAAGTCAGGCGAGAATAAGATTCTGGAAATCGCTCCTCCGGTTGCAATATACACTTCGCCGGAAGGAAACATTTGTATTCCTGAGCCACTTGCGGCAAAGCCTGCCTCTCCCTGTGTCGCTTCTAAGCGCGCTACGGGACTGATGTCTTTCCAGGAAACACCTCGGTCTTTGGTTTCCAAAAGCTGGAAATTGCTATCGATAGGATCTCCATAAGCGATCCCCCTGCCACTTTCTACGAAATCCAGTCCATCAAAAAAGATCTCCGCTCTATCATCACGGTAGGATTCAGTCCATGTAGTACCTGCATCTTCCGTCCGCAAAATCACTAGAGGAGATCCTGCACTGAGCAGCACCGCCTCTGTGGACGAAAACGCCTCGATGTCTCTAAAATCAAAAGTTTCAAAACCTTTTATTTGCTGCCAATCCCAATTTTCACCACGGTCAACTGATCTCCCCACCCACCCATTGCTGCCACTGACCCAGGCTACCGAATCATCTACAACAGATAGACCCCGAATACTCGTCTCTCTCCCGCTTTCAATAATTTCCAAAGCAGGTGGCTCGAGCGCCTGCAAGTTCGGATGTGAACAACCGGCCACAGAGAGGATTAATACGATAAAAACGTGAAACTTGTTCATAATTGGGTTATCTAAGCGTTTCTGCACCCTTGCCAAAGACAAGCCCGGACAAATCGGGCGACCTTCCGGGCTTGCAGTGTCTCTGGATAGAGACAATCAACCTAAACCTAATAAAACAAAAATACAAATAAAATTTAAATTCCCAAATAATTATAAAAAAAATTTAAATTAGAGCCCTGCTATTTATTTTCTTATATTTGCGTCCACCATCAAAAATGGTGACCTGTTCCCGTAGTTCAATGGATAGAATTTCAGATTCCGGTTCTGAAGATAGGGGTTCGAATCCCTTCGGGAACACACAGAAAGCCGCTTTAGTCGAATAGAGTGGCTTTTTTAATTTCCGCCAAGGCCATCAGCGAAGGAGGTAAAGATCATTTTTTACAGTGAGAATCCCCTCCTCTAACAGCTCGCGTACGATGGTGAGCGTATATTTCTCATCAGCTGAAGGTACGCGGTCTACCAATTCCTTAATGCAAAGGGGACTTTCGGAGAGCGCCACTATGATTTCCTCGCGAATTTTTTCTGCGCTTTTCCGTGAATTTTTAGTTTTCAAACAGATATCGCAGCTCCCACAGGGAAGGGAGGAATTTTCAGAAAAGTAACTTAAGAGAAGTTGGCTCCGACATTTTTGTTGTTCAAGGTAGGTGAAAACCGACTGAAGCTGCTCTTCTCGGGTCTCCCTGAGCACACGGATTCCCGGCCAATCTAGATGCAAACGGGATCTGTCTACTCTGGGGCGGCAAAACTGCAATTGCGGGCTATCCGTTTGAGGGATGTAGGTCAGGATTTCCTGTTGATGCAAATATTCCAGCGCCTGGATGACTTTTGACCTGGCTTGGCCTGTTGCCTGCGCGAGATCGTTCTCTCGGACTGCAACAAAGTGGTCAAAAATCCCACCGTAGGATCGCAGAACGAGTTTGATAAAAGGGTCGTAACTTTGGTTTTCCACTTGGAACTTGTAAAGATCTGACTGGCCGACTTCAAACTTCAGGCGAGAGGGCAAAAACACGTTCTCACTGAGAGTGATCCAGCCGTTTCTTTCGAGCAATTTAAGCGCGCTGAGAGCGGGCAGAACCTCAAATTTGAATTTTTTACAGAAATCCCCCAGGTCAAAATCAAAATTCAGATTCTCGCCTGCGCCATAAGCCAGCTGATAATAATTACCCAGAGCATGGTAAATCCGGCTTACATAGTCATTATCCGGAAAACTAATCGCAAGGTTTTTTCTCAATTGAATAAGGTCGCTTTCCTGAAAGAGCAAAATGGCATAGGCTTTTTTGCCGTCGCGCCCTCCCCTTCCGGCCTCTTGATAATAGGCTTCGAGCGAATCAGGCGGCTCCAGATGAATGACGAATCGTACATCAGGCTTGTCGATACCCATTCCAAAGGCGTTGGTTGCGACTATAACTTTGGTCTGATTTTTTTTCCAGGCTTCCTGCCGCTGGTTGCGTTCATCCGAAGTCAGGCCCGCATGGTAAAAGTCTGACGAGATTCCCTCACGTCGGAGATTCATCACTGTATCCTGAGTTTTCCGGCGATTGCGTACATAGACGATTCCACTTCCCCCCAGTTTTCGAATGATCCGCACCATTCTTCCATGCTTATCTTCTTCGTTTAGCACCATGTACGCTAGATTTTCACGGTAGAAACTCATTTTCAGCACCCTTGGCTTCAGAAATCCGAGTTTTTCCTGTATATCGTCGACGACCTGTGCGGTAGCGGTTGCGGTCAACGCAAGAAATGGCACCTCGGGATGCAACTCCCTAAGCATTTTTAGGTTTAGGTAAGGCGGCCGGAAATCATAACCCCATTGTGAGATGCAATGCGCTTCGTCTATGGCGAACAAATTGACGTTCATATGCCTGATCATTTCCTGAACATGCTCGCTGGTCAATCGCTCTGGAGAAAGGTACAGGAATTTGATCGGCCCGTGCACGCAATTTTCCAAAGCCGTGGCTACTTCCCGCTTTCCCATACCAGAAAACACCGCGACAGCTGGGATATCCCGTGCCTGAAGATTCTCTACCTGATCTTTCATCAGCGCAATCAACGGGGACACCACAATGCAAATTCCTTCGCGCATCATCGCGGGCACTTGAAAGCATATAGACTTGCCTCCACCCGTGGGCATCAGTGCCAACGTATCCTTGCCGTCCAAAACAGACTGGATAATTTCCTCCTGTAGTGGTCGGTACGAGGAATAACCCCAGTACTTTTTAAGTGTTTCGACCATTAACTTCCTTTACGATACAAATTTTTGTTTTGCCTAAATTTCCAAAAATAAGCATAATTATCCTTTAAAATATACGTCTCCACTTCCAGAGAATCCAATGTTGATGCAAGTCTGTTGACCGTACGCCAGGAATTCGAGCCGTCAAGTACGATTACCCTTGCCTGGGGATGCCTCTGAACTATTTCCGTAGCGGATACGGATGGATTGTTCCTAATCAACAGCAAATCGCAGGGCAGGATCGCATGATAGTGCTCCCGATTTCCATCCAAAACAACCAATCGTGCATTCCCGATCTGTAGTATTCCTTCGGAAATATACACATTTTTCGCAAAATAATCCCCTTGCTCCTCCACAAATGCGACTTCTTTTTCATCTGTTTGAGCTTTCAGATAAGGGTAAACTGAATATTGAAAAGTGGACTGGGATTCTTCTCCAAAATCCCTAAAAAGCACGACCTGTTTTTTATCTTTAATGGATACAGCCATCTTATCCCTAACGTTATGAATGACGATCTCTGTGCGCTGATTGCTCGCCCATTTCTCAAAATTACGACTAACCACTACAAACCCGATGATAATAAGCGTCAGGCGGAAATAAATGCGTGACTTTAAATAATAGCTGAGGCTCAAGCTTATCATACAGCAATAGAGCGCAATACAAAATCCCCAGGAATAATTGAGACCGGTAAGGCTCGCATAGGGTAGATTCATCACTGCTCTTAGGGAAAAATTCATCAATAAAATCAATTCTTCCAATCCCCACCCTATGATCTGCGCAAGCCTTCCCGCGGGACAAAACAATAAAGCAAAGCCCAGATACATAATCGCAGTTGCGGGAAGAACAATGATCAGATTGGCCAAAAGAAAATAAATAGGGAACTGGTTGAAATAGTAAGTTGCGAGGGGAAAAGCACCTGCCTGCGCGGCAATCGACATCAGCGAGTAGTCCACCACCGGTCTGAGCCATTTGTTTGAAGTTTTGATCAGCTGCTTGAGGCCCGCCTGAAGGTAAACAATAAAAAGCACTGCGAGGTAGGACAATTGGAAGCCAATTTCCAGTAGAAATTTCGGCTCAAACAGCAATAGTAAAAAGGCCGAGGACGCAATGCTGTTATAAATCTGAGCCTGTTTACCCACTTCTCGGGCCAGAATAACGAAAGAAAGCATAATGGCCGCTCTCAGAACCGATGGCGAGAACCCGGTCACCATGGCGTACGCCCAAATACTAATGAGAAGCAAGAAAAATTTCGCTATTTTCAATAGACGAGAACGGTCCATCCACGAAAACAAGTAAGAAAGTAACCAGAACACGATCACGACGTGCATTCCTGATACGCTCAATACGTGGATAGTACCTGTGCCCGAGTAAATTTGAAAAAGTTCTTGACTTAATTCTGCACGGTAGCCTAAGATCAGGGTCGAGGCGATGGATATTGCTTCGGCCGACTTCATGCTTGCATTGAATTTTGCCACTAAATTCTCCCGGAGATTCAACGCATGTGCAAGCAAAGGATTACCTCGGTCTTTGCTAAGCACGTGTATGTCATCCTGCTGCAAGTAAGACTGATGCCAACAGTTCTTCTTGGCCAAGTGGGCCGCATAGTCCAGTTCTCCTGGATTTAGCGGTGGTGGCACCACCCTAAAATTAGCCGGGATAAGCAGGCGGTCTCCGTAGCGCAAATCGGGCATCTGTAGGTCTGTCGAGGATACATTAGGATTCTGCACCGAAACCTGTAATTCACCCGCTCTTTTCCGCGAGGAATCTGTATGGAATGCATTTCCCACGCCTGCTGAAACCCTGAGCAGGAATCGAACGCGTTTTTCTGTATAATGTGGTTCGTCAACAATAGTTCCTATGAGAAATGCATCTGAGTGATTGGAAAAATGCAATTCCTTAACTCGGGGATCTTCTGCTTGAATTCCTACATAGCCCAAGACAAAAAGAAATAACGAAAAAAAAGAAGTAAAACACCGTCCCGACAGGGAATTTACCCTATAAAATACACTTATTGCCAGCAGCAAACCGAGGCACAATAAGGCGGTGCTGGCAAACTTAAAAACACCCGGGACCACCGGTAAACTGTTACCAAGAATAATCCCTACCACGTAAGGAAGTGCAATCCGTACGTATGGAATCTGCCCCTTTTTAACCATCCCTCCTATCCCCCTCACTTTCTTTGCGCAAATATAGCAAAAATATTCTTGATAAGAAAATAATTTAATTAGAGTGGAAGTTGTTGCGGTGCTGTAAAAATTATTCGTATTTTTGCAATATGGCGATAGTACAGCAGGCGGTAGCGACAACCCTTCCGGTGATGGAAGAATTTTACACTATTCAAGGAGAGGGTTTTAACACAGGAAAGGCAGCCTATTTCATCAGGCTTGGGGGCTGTGATGTGGGATGCCATTGGTGTGACGTAAAAGAAAGCTGGGATGCCTCGGTACATCCACAGATTGAAATTGATGCGTTGGTCGAGAGAGCCAAAAGTTTTCCAGCGCGGATGGTGGTAGTCACCGGCGGTGAACCTTTAATGCACAATCTCGATAGACTCACGGAACGGTTGCAGCTCGAGGGTTTTCAAACACTTATAGAGACCTCGGCCTCCCACCCTCTGACCGGCCAATGGGATTGGATCTGTGTTTCTCCGAAAAAATTCAAGGCACCAGAACCTGCTGTTCTGCGGCATGCAGACGAATTAAAAATCATTGTATTCAATAAAAGTGACTTTGCCTGGGCAGAAGAATATGCTGAAAAAGTTGATGAACACTGTCGTCTTTTTCTGCAGCCGGAATGGTCAAAAGCTGAGGAAATCATGCCGTTGATCGTCGCGTACGTCAAGGAGAATCCACGTTGGCGGATTTCCTTGCAAACGCATAAGTACCTTAATATTCCCTAATATGCTGAAATGGGGTTGCATAGTCTTGGTTGTATTTATCTCCTTTTGCGCGGAGGTAAGCGGACAGGACCTTTCCCCATCAAAAAGAGCTGTCGCCGCCTATCAAAGAGCCGGTACAGCAATTGAAAATCGTAACACCGTGGAGGCTATCACGTATCTAAACCAAGCGCTGGCGTTGGATGCAAATTTTGCGGAAGCCCATCAGGTTTTAGGTGACATTTATCGCCATCAGAAACAGTTTTCAAATGCGATCGAACACTATCAAAAAGTGGCCGAATTAAAACCAGATCTGACGCCAAACACCTGGTTCGGCCTGGGTGAATCCTATTTAAGATTAGGCCAGTACCGAGAGGCGCTTGAGCACTTGGAGATCTACAAAGCGCGTTTTCCAGATATATCTGCTAGAAATAAATGGACAGAAAACTATATTGCCGATTGCCATTTTAGCCTAAACTACAAAGTAA
Source organism: uncultured Sphingobacteriaceae bacterium (assembly GCA_964401685.1). Taxonomy (GTDB): domain Bacteria; phylum Bacteroidota; class Bacteroidia; order Sphingobacteriales; family Sphingobacteriaceae; genus DASRQK01. Next base: position 47,278 of record CAYNZH010000008.1, on the reverse strand, counting down.
ATCCAGACATTAACGGAGCGCCGGTTCGATTGCCGGAGACTGTCAACAGCTCATCCGATGAATATTTTCCTCAGCTAACAGCCGATCAACAGACCATGATTTTTACCCGTAAAATTGATCAGCTAGAGAGTTTCTTCGAAACAAGCCTTGATGATGAAGGAAACTGGCGACCCGCCCAACCCCTGGTCGGCAATATCAATTCTTCGGAATACAATGAGGGTGCGCACTGCATTTCACCTGATGGGAAATACCTGTATTTTACGGGATGCAATCGTCCCCGGGGATTGGGCAGCTGTGACATTTATGTTTCTAAACGTGAAGGGGACCGCTGGGGGCTGCCGGTAAATCTCGGCCCTCCTATAAACACAAGTGGATGGGAAGCTCAACCTGCCCTCAGTGCAGACGGTCGGACCTTGTATTTTGTAAGCAACCGCCCCGGTGGAATTGGCGGCTACGATATATGGAAGTCATCACTTCAGCCCAATGGAAAATGGGGAAACGCAGTCAATCTCGGCCCGGAAATCAATACGCCCTTTGACGAGAGTTCGCCTTTCATCCACGCCGACAATCGAACCCTGTATTTTTCCTCTGATGGATGGCCGGGCTTTGGATCGAAAGACCTCTTTACAAGTCAAATGGATAGTTCAGGTGCATGGGGCCGACCCCTTAATCTTGGCTCATCCTTCAACAACCACCTTGAACAGAATGCCGTGAGTGTAAGCATGTCGGGCGAATCCACATATTTCTCGAGTCGGACCGCTGAAAGCCAAGGAGATTTGGATATATTTGCGTTTGGACTGCCTCCTGAGTTGCGCCCTTCGCCTGTGTCATACATCGCAGGAATTGTACTGGATGCAGACACAAAACGTCCGCTCGAAGCGGAGGTAATAATTGTGGACCTGGGCGATGGCCGGACTCGCTTCCACGGATACTCCGACAGTGGTGATGGGACTTTTTTGGCACCGCTGACGCAGGGCCAAAACTATGCACTGCATGTCGCACATCCGGGTTATCTGTTTTACTCAGAAAATTACAGTCTGACCCAGGCGGAGAAACATCAAAAGGACGCTTATCCGCTTAACGTTTATTTGCGGGCAATACGTATGGGGAACACCGAAGTACTAAACAACATCTTCTTTGACGTCGACCAATCCACGCTGCTGGATGAGTCAAAATCAGAATTATTTACCCTGATAAATTTCCTGAAGGACAATCCGGATTTGAAAATAGAGATCAGCGGGCATACAGATTCTACCGGTAGTTCCAGCCACAATATGAAGCTATCCGAGGCAAGGGCAAAGGCAGTCAGGCAATTTCTTTTGTCAAACGGTGTCCATCCAGATCGCGTTTCGTATAAGGGCTATGGTCCGGATAGACCCATTGCCGATAACGCCACCGAAGAAGGAAGGCGCCAGAATCGCCGCACAGAATTCACCATACTGGGGCAGCAGAACGACTTACCGGAAAGCTAGTTGAATTTTTTCCTCAAAATGTCATAAAGCTTCTGAACAGCTTCAGGCTTTTCTTCCCACTTGTTTTTCACGGCGTAATTTGCTTGTAGAAATGCATCAGCTTCTGAAAAAGTGCCGTATCTGTTGACCAACTCTATAGCTTCGCTATAAGCCAAACTATATCCATTAAAAAGATCTTTGATAAACAGTAGTTTATCATTTAAACTGATGGCAGTTTTTAAATCCATTTGCCTGTTGCTGTCAAAACGTGGAATAGAAACTGGATTTTCTTGCTTTCTTTGACCGGCCAGTCTCTCGTTGAGACTCATCGGACCTGCATCGACCGCAGGGGGTACCGCCCGTGGAGCCTCAGGAACGAACTCCTCCACCACAGTTTCCTCTGATGTATCAGAACTTGAATTTGGACTTGGGCTCAGGTTAACTACAGGAATCTCTCTTGCCGGAACTTCAGGTTCGACGGGTTCAGATATTAAAACTTCCTCCCCAATCGCTTCTGAACTCACAGGGAGAGGTTCTGGTTTCTCGCGTTCTAGTTTTTCCAGCAACCTTCGCTCCCGTTTCTTTCTATACACCGATACATTGGCCAAAAAATAGTTGCTCGTCGCCTCCAGAAGCTCGAGCTGAAGACTATCCTCCTCCCCCTCAGTATTTTCTAAGGCGTGAAACTGTTCGTTAATATCCTGTAGTAATTCCTGTAATTTAGTCAATTCCATCATCGTTGCTTTTAGATCACTCAAATATAAACTTAATTGCGTTTATTTGCAAACAATCTAAGAAAGTTAACATGGTATTTTTGCCTCAGGAGTTTGCTCGCAAGGAGGGCATGATCGGCAGCATAGAAGTAATTTGCGGTTCAATGTTTTCGGGTAAAACTGAGGAACTGATCCGGCGGTTAAGGCGTGCAAAATTTGCAAAGATGCAGGTGGAAATATTCAAGCCTTTAACCGATACCAGATACGACAGTCAACATGTCGTTTCCCACAACAATAGCACTATCCCCTCCACGATCGTCGCTGACAGCTCGGAGATACTGAATTTAAAAGCTGAGACCCGGGTGATAGGCATTGACGAAGCCCAGTTTTTTGACCACAATCTGGCGCAGACATGTAATCTGCTGGCATGTAGGGGTGTCCGCGTCATAGTCGCGGGACTGGATATGGATTTTGAGGGAAAACCCTTTGGCCCTATCCCTGAAATAATGGCCATAGCAGAGCACGTCACAAAGCTTCACGCCGTATGCATGCAATGCGGCTCTCCGGCCAACTATTCCTACCGACTTGTTCCCTCCCGCGAAAAACTACTTATCGGAGAGAAGGAAACCTACGAACCTCGTTGCCGGCGTTGCTTCACGCAGGGCCAAGGCAAGAATCACTGAGTGGCGAACCTATACTTTTGAGAGAATATCCTCGTCCATGGGATCAGTAGCGGATCTAAACCTATGGATCAGCTTTCCGTTTTCATCCACGAGAAATTTCTCAAAGTTCCACTTGATATCACCTTTGAAATCAGGATTGTCCGTACTGGTCAGATACGCAAATAATGGCGAAATACCCTGACCCTTTACTTTAGTTTTTTCACTCAGCAAAAAGGTAACACCGAAGTTCTTCTCACAAAAATTCTGAATTTCCTCACCTGTGTCAAGTTCTTGATTGCCAAAATCCCCAGATGGAAACCCGATGACGATCAATTTATCACCGTACTTTTCTGACAATTCCTGCAATCCTGCATATTGCTTGGTAAATCCGCATTTAGATGCCGTATTCACCAACAACAACTTTTTGCCTTTAAAATCGCCGAGAGAAACTTCTTCCCCGTCAATGGTCTTGAATTTAAAATCGTGAACGTTCTCCGCATTCTTGCCCGAGAAGGTCAGTGTGAACAATATCATAAGTAGCTGTATCATAAATTAATAATTTAAAATTTACATTTGAAGGGTGTAGCGTTTTTCCCGCTCTAAAATAAAAGAAAAGAGTCGGTCAATAGGGTTCTCAAGTATCATGCCGATCTGCACACCATGGATTTCGCAGACTTCTTTTAACTGCGCTTGAAAATGAAAGGCGATAGCCCCTACAAAATGGCACACATAATCACGGTAATCCGTGTAAGGTAAGATATATGACTGAACATACTCTTCAAAACCCTGTCTGAGAAGGTCTTTCATATATGGATGCGTGTGATGCGCGGAGATGAAGGGAGCGAATGAGGCCAGGTAGGCATTAGGTCGGGGGCGGTGGTAAACGTTTTTGAGTACAATTTCCTTGGTTATTTTGTAGTTGCTGCCAAAGATGTCGCGCAACTCCGTGGGCATCAGACCGTACAGATAATCCGTAATCAGACGCTTTCCAAACCAGACCCCGGAGCCCTCGTCACCCAGGACATAGCCCACACCCTGCCTAGAGGGCAGTATATCTTCTCCATTATAAAAAGTGATGTCCGATCCTGTGCCCAAGGTCCCGATATAGCCCTTATGATGGCCGCAGGTCGCATAAGCCGAACCGATTAAATCAATCTGCACATCAATAAATGCGTTTACAAATAGCTTGGAAAGTGCATTGGACACCATCTCACGGCGATCCGGACTGGAACAACCTGATCCAAAAAAATACACCTCGCTAATGCCGGGAACATAAGGCATGATTTCTTCCACATCGTGGACGACGCGCTCAATTTCCTTCTCGCTCACAAAAAAAGGATTTAACCCTTTGGTTGTGAAAGACAAAGGCTTATCTTCAGGCACCGAAAGTCTCCAATCAGATCGTGATGACCCACTATCAGCAACTAAAATCATATCTCAAATATAACAAAATTTTGGAGCAGAATCAACATTTGACGAATAATTTTGTATTTTCGTGGAGGAACCCATTCTATTTAATCCGGTGAATTATGAAATTATCGAAAAATTTAAGTCTAATCTGTTTATTAATGTTGATAAAAACTGTTGCATTTGGGGCTGCTTCATCGATCAAGTTTGAAGTTTCTTTCCGTGAGCCTCAAGCACACTATGCCGAAATCCGCATGGACATTGAAAACGTCAAGCGTCCGTTTATAGATGTAAAAATGCCCGTGTGGACTCCGGGATCATATTTGGTCCGCGAATATTCCCGTCACGTAGAGTCCTTTGAGGCTTGTGATGAGTCTGGTGAATTGCTAGAGGTAAAAAAGATAAGTAAAAACACTTGGCGGATTACTTCCAACAACCTGGACCATGTGACTATAAACTATAGGCTGTACGGGTTTGAAGTCTCTGTACGCACCAACTATATCGATGACCAACACGCTTTCCTATCCCCAGCGGGAACATTTATGTATGTGGACGGAATGTTGGACCATCCAGTCGAAGTGAGAATAAACCCTCATTCAAACTGGAAGAAGGTTTCCACCGGTCTGGACGCTGTACCAGGCCAGGATTTTACCTATCATGCGCCAGATTTCGATATATTATTTGACTCGCCAATAGAAGTGGGTAATCAGGAAATATTCACCTTTAACGCCAGCGGGGTACTTCACGAAGTTGCCATGGTCGGCGGTGGCAATTATGACAAGGACAGGCTAATTCAAGACTTTACCGAAATTATAGAGGAATGCACCCGGATTTTTGGCGTTAATCCCAACAAACGCTATGTTTTCATCGTGCACCACTTCCAGTCGGGCGGCGGAGGCCTTGAACACCTCAACTCTACTGTGTTGGGCGCGAGCCGTAACGCCTATAGCAGTCCTCGCCTTTACACCAACTTTTTAGGATTGGTTGCGCATGAGTATTTTCACTTATGGTTTGTAAAGAGACTGCGCCCAATCGAGTTGGGTCCATTCGATTATGAGAATGAAAATTATAGCACCGCACTTTGGATTATGGAGGGTTTTACTTCTTACTATGACAATTTGATACTCAGGCGCACTGGGATGGTCAATGAGAACCAGTACCTTAGCTTTCTGGCCGGAGATTTCAATACTATAGAAAACAAAGCCGGTAACGATATTCAGCCGGTCGCTCTCGCAAGTTTTGACGCCTGGATCAAGTATTACAGGCAGGATGAAAACTCAGCAAATAACAGTATTTCCTATTATAATAAAGGCGCGATGTTAGCGATGCTGATGGACGTGAAAATTATTGCAGAAACCAAGGGGCAAAAAAACCTTGACGATGTGCTAAAGGCGGCCTACGAGTTGTTTTACGTGGAGAAAGATCGTGGTTTTGAGGAGGGCGAATTTGCGGCACTAATCAAAGATGTTAGCGGCGTGTCCGTGGATGAGATTTTTCGGGCAGCCCATACTGTGGAGAAATTGGATTATAATGCGTACTTGAACCGGGTGGGTTATGAATTGAAAGACCAATTCGCTGGCTTTGAGCGGCCTGACCTGGGGGCAACGACATCCAGTCAGAATGGCAGGATCATGGTGACTTCCGTGCAGAGAGGAACGGGTGCTTGGGAGGGTGGCCTCAATGTCCGGGACGAGATTATTGGGATTAACGGAAGTCGACTCGATGCATCGGGAAGGGAACTAGCCTCGATCATGCAGGATGCCCAGGTGGGTGACGTGCTCCAGGTAACCATTGCGCGGGACGGAATTATCAGGGATCTGCCTATTACCTTGAAGCGCAATAGCAATGCAAATTATCAAATCGTGCCACTGGCTAATGCCAATGCAGAACAAAAACGACTAGGGAAAATCTGGCTTTCTCTCGACTAAATTTTACCGCTATGGAAAAAAGAACCAAACGCAGGGTGTTCGATGTCTTGAACAACTACACACCAAAAGCCAACAATCGTTACGTCGTGACCGGCAAGATCGACGGTGTATGGAGGAATTATACGCCCGAGGCATTCGTCGAACACGTCAATGACCTAAGCCGGGCACTGGTCGGACTCGGCATTTCAAAGGGCGATAAAATTGCTCTGATGTCTGGAAACCGCCCGGAATGGAACTTCTGCGACTTTGCTTCCAGCCAAATCGGGGCGGCAATAGTACCGCTCTACCCTACTCTGGCTCATCAGGATTTGGTGCATATTCTTAGGGACGCTGAGGTGAAGCTGATCTTTTTCAGCAGTAACGAATTGTACGAAAAGGTAAAACATGCTTTGGACGAAAACCAGATGGACATCGCGATGTATTCTTTTGACCAAGTAAGCGGGGTACCTAGCCTCCAAACACTCATGGACTCGGGGAAAAACATTGACGTCGACCTGGACGCCTACCGCAATGCCGTTCAAGAGGACGATCTGTTGACACTGATTTATACCTCAGGGACTACAGGAAAGCCAAAAGGTGTGCATCTCTCACATAAGAACGTAATTTCCAATGTAAACGATTGTGACGGACTCTTGCCTACATTTTTTAATCGGGCAATCAGTTTTCTCCCGCTGAGTCATATTTTCGAAAGGATGGTCGTGTATCTTTATTTTTCCCAGGGGGTGGAAATTCACTATGCCGAAAGTCTGGACACGATCGTTGCCGACATCAATGAGGTCAAACCGGATGGATTTACGACTGTTCCAAGGGTGTTGGAGAAAGTATATGAGCGGATTGTGGCAAAGGGCAAAGAACTCACCGGGATCAAAAAAGCCCTATTTTTCTGGGCACTAGAACTTGGGCTGGAGTTTCAGGAACCCGAGAAGAATAGTTCATGGTACAATTTTAGATTGGGAATAGCACGAAAACTGATTTTCAGCAAGTGGCAAGATGCTCTGGGCGGAAATATCAAGGTGATCATTTCCGGAGGTGCTGCGCTGCAACCTCGCTTGGCGAGAGTATTCTGGGCTGCAAATATACCTGTACTCGAGGGCTATGGACTCACGGAAACTTCACCCGTGATTGCCGTTAATTCCTTAGAACCAGGCGGATTGAAGTTTGGTACTGTTGGGAAACTTTTAAAGAGCGTGACCGTTAGAATCGCCGAAGACGGGGAAATTCTCTGTAAGGGACCAAACGTATCGAAGGGGTATTACAACAATCCGGAAGCAACAGCAGAAGTTTGGGACGAAAAGGGATTTCTCCACACTGGAGATATAGGCGAGCTGACCTCTGATGGGTTTTTGAGGATCACGGATCGTAAGAAGGAGATTTTCAAGACAGCTGGCGGAAAATATGTAGCGCCACAGATCCTGGAAAACAAGTATATGGAATCGGCCCTGATCGCTCAGGTCATGGTCGTCGGGGAAAATAGACGATTTCCTTCCGCGTTGATCGTGCCAGCTTATGATAATCTGAAAGCCTGGTGTGAACACAAGGAAATCCCCTACGACACCCCCGAAAGTATCATAAAGCATCCTCAGGTGATTGATAAATATCAGCGTGAGCTGGACAGGCTCAATGCCTCCTTCGGACAGTGGGAACAGGTCAAAAAGTTTGTCCTCCTTCCCCGCGAATGGACCATCGATGCCGGGCAACTAACGCCCAAACTGAGTTTAAAGAGAAAAATCATACTCAGCAATCACCATGAGCAGATAGAACAGCTATATGCGTAAACGTCGATTCTTTAAAGATCTATTTCAGGTCATACTTCAGAGTGTGAAAGGATTCTCTGCAGATAAAGCAATGAAAATGAGTGCCTCACTCGCGTACTATGCTGTCTTTTCAATTGCTCCGCTTTTGCTGATTGTTATCTGGCTGATCGGGACTTTTTACGGCGAATATATAGAAGGGCAGGAAGGCGCACAGGCGGAGATTTTCGGAGAATTATCGTTGCTATTCGGCCGGGACGTTGCCGATCAAATTCAACAGGTGATCAAGCAGATCAGCGTTTCGGACCGCTCGGGCTTTGGTATTGCAATAGGAATCGGAACCTTGATTCTGGGATCGACGACGATATTCATGGAAATACAGGATTCTATAAACACGATCTGGAATGTACGTGCCAAGCCAAGAAAAGGCTGGCTGAAGATGGTGCTAAACCGGATGCTTTCCTTCTCTATGGTGGTCGGACTGGGCTTTCTGCTCATCGCATCCTTGCTCATAAATGGGATCATTCAGGCATTGAGCGACTATCTCGGTCGATTTTTGCCGGATATTTCGGTTTACATGCTAGGCTGGATCAACACTGGGCTCACTTTTCTCACAATTACCGTGCTGTTTACCACCATCTTTTCCGTGCTTCCTGATGCAAAAGTACGTCTCAAAGATGTCTTTGGCGGAGCGGTGTTCACAGCGCTGCTATTTATGCTGGGCAGGTACCTGATCTCACTGTACATGGTCTACACAGCCCCAGCCTCGGCGTATGGTGCTGCGGGTTCAATCATCATTTTGTTGCTCTGGATATATTATTCTGCGGCCATTCTCTATTTCGGAGCGGAATTCACCAAAGCTTACGCCGAGAAATTTGGCCGGGGGATCATCCCCTCTTCTTACGCCGTGAAGGTTATTCAACACGAAGTAGAAAAGGAGACGATCACCTAGTCTGGAGGCGAAATCAACGCCTGGCTTCAATCAATTCTTCGTAAAAATCTGCAATATCTATTCCCGCTGCAAGCACCTGCTGGGGAATAAAGCTCGTTGCGGTTTGCCCTGGGATCGTGTTGATTTCAATAAAATAGAATTTCTCACTGTCACGCTCCAGAAAATAATCCACCCGAACCATACCGCGGCAATTCAGTCTGATGTAGATTTCCTTGACCAAATGTTCCACGCGACTCACCTGTGCGGGGGTCAAATCCGCGGGAGTAATCTCTTGAGTGATTCCTGGCGTGTACTTGGCTTCGAAGTCGAAAAACTCCCTGCTGGTGATTATTTCCGTGGACGGAAGGACTTTAAGCTCGCCTGAGAGTTGCCTGTATACGCCGACAGAAAACTCACGCCCCGACACAAACTCCTCGACTATGACCTGCTGTCCCGTATTGGCTGCATCAAAGGCCTTGTCTAAAGCTTCCTGTAGGGCAGAAAGTTCATTTACCTTGCTCATACCAATACTACTACCTCCTGCATTGGGTTTTACAAAGAACGGAAGTTCGAGTGATTTGCTCACAATTTCGGCCGCCTGAGCTCTATGATCCGCGAATAGCAGAATAGATTTGGCAACATCTAAACCTTCGATATCCTGCACAATGGCCTTGGTATACGCCTTATTCATCGTAAGAGCCGATGTCAAGGCGTCACATGACGTGTAGGGAACACCGACCATGTCCAGGTACCCCTGAAGACGACCATCCTCGCCGGGAGTCCCGTGAAGCATTATAAAAGCCATGTCAAAGGTGACAAGGTGATCGTCTATCTGAAGCGTAAAATCATTTTTGTTGACCTCGTACTTCACTCCATTGTCCCCTACGTAGTACCACTGATCGATTCCCACGATGATGGTGAAGACGTCATATTTGTCTTTTTTGAGGTTTTGATAGACAAAATCTGAACTTTTGAAGGAAATTTCGGCTTCCCCGGTATAACCACCGGTAATTAATGCTATTTTTGTTTTCATTTACTAAAAGAGTACGATAATCGGCAAATATAATTTGCAAACTATCTAAAAACGAATATTTACTGGAACAATATGAAAAAATTCCTGGAATACCTGCGAACTGCGACGTTTAGAAAGAACCTCATTGCCGCGTTGGTCGTCATCGCAGCTGTAATAGCCATCGTGTTTTTTAGCCTAAGATTTTACACCAGACATAATCAAACGATTCCGACACCGGACTTAAAGGGCTTGCACATTGACGAAGCAGTGCAAAAGATAAAATCTTCCTCCCTGGATTATCAGTTAGATTCAGTATATCAGGTGGACGCAGTTCCCGGAATGGTGATAGAACAGGAGCCCCTTGCCGGCACTCAGGTTAAAAAGGACAGGACAATATACGTTACAATCATTACGCGCACGGCGCCAGATGTTGCTTTTCCGGATCTGATGCTCAAAACGTTGATAGAAGCCAGAGCGTTGCTCAACAGTTATGGACTGAAACTGGGCGACACGACCTACAAGGCAGATATAGCCCGGGATGTTGTCTTGGAAGTGCTTTTTGCTGGCCAGCCAATCAATGTCGGCCGTTCCATACCTAAGGGCTCGACTATTGATCTGGTTCTGGGCAATGGGCAGGGCGCAAACGAAGTGGAGGTACCAGATTTGACTGGACTAACGCTAAACGAAGTGCGCTTTGCGCTCAGAGGCTCATCGTTGACGCTCGGACGGGTTCACTACGAAGGGATTATCACGGACAGCACCAGCGCACAGGTTATACGCCAGCAGCCTGAACCAAATCTGGAGCGTATCAGCATAGGGGTGCCTATCGATATATATTTGTCAAATGATCAAAGACCTATTTACAATGATGAAATCGAATAAATCGAAGTGGATCACAGGGATAAGTATTGTTTTTATTGTTCTGGTTTCTGTTGGGGGTTATTTTGCCTATACCTATTATCAAGGGTATTTTCGAGGTAATGTTACAGCGAAGGAAACCCATCTTTATATTTATAGCGACTGGGACTATAACGATGTCCTTCAGGAACTTCAGGAAAAGGAAATCGTTCAAAATATAAAAACTTTTCAGTGGGCAGCTGAGAAAATGAACTACCCCCCGCGGGTGAAAGCCGGGCGATACAAATTGGATGAAGGGATGAACAACAGAGCGCTGATCAACAGGCTTGGTGGTGGTTTGCAAGAACCTGTACGCATACAATTTCAGAATATTCGGCTCAAGGAGCAGTTCGCCGGTTTTGTTTCCGCTCAATTGGAGCTTGATTCCCTGGCCCTGCTTGCGCTGTTGGAAGATGAAAGACTGGCCGACTCGCTCGGATTTACCAGCCACAATTTTTTCACAATGTTTGTCCCGAACACCTACGAATTTTACTGGAACACCAGCGCAGAAGGTTTTGTGAAACGCATGAATGACGAATACCAGCGTTTTTGGAACGAGGAGAGACGGCAAAAAGCAGCGAATCTGGGAATGACGCCACAGGAAGTTAGTGTGCTCGCTTCTATTGTCGATGGCGAGGCCATGCACAATTCGGAAATGCCCACTATCGCAGGACTCTATATCAATCGTTTGAATAAGGGAATGCTTCTTCAGGCTGACCCTACAGTCATTTTTGCCAACAATGATTTCACGATACGAAGGGTTTTATACAGGCATTTGGAAAAGGATTCTCCATACAACACCTATAAATACAGGGGATTGCCCCCAGGGCCGATCAATATGCCTAGCGTCTCGGCAATAGACGCTGTGCTAAATCATGAAGATCACGCTTATATTTATATGTGTGCAAAGGAGGATTTTTCTGGCTATCACCGATTTGCGGTGACACAAGCTGAGCACAACATCAATGCAAGGAAATTTCAACAAGCACTCAATGAACGTAATATCAGGAGATAAGACAATGTATAGCTTTGAAACTTCTATCAGGGTACGTTATGCGGAGACCGATCAAATGGGCTATGTTTATTATGGAAATTATGCGGCTTACTACGAGGTTGCACGCGTGGAAATGCTCCGGAATGTGGGCTGGCCATACAGATCGCTCGAGGAAAAAGGGATTATGATGCCTGTTACAGAGCTCCATACGGAGTATATTCGACCCGCACACTACGATGAAAAGCTCAAAATACGGGTGATGGTGTCGCAGATGCCTTCGGTTCGGATACGATTTGACTACGAAATCTATAACGAGGGGGGCGATCTGGTCAACCGGGGCTACACTACACTGGTATTTGTGGACATGCAAAAGAACAAACCCTGCAGGGCACCGCAGGAATTTTTGGACAAATTAAGTGAGCATGGCGTGGTTGCATAAGATATTGCTCAAGTTCAAGCCCTACGCCTTGTTTATTGAATGGACCAAGGTCGTCGTGCTTCCAGGCTTCGGATCCCTTCCTTTATATACGGTAGCTACCTTCTTTTTTCAGGAAATCGCTCGGGAATCCATTTTGAATAAGGCCTCCTCTTTGGCCTACAACTTTATGTTGGCTATTTTCCCCGGAATTATCTTTTTATTTACCCTAATACCCTATATTCCAATAGAAAACTTTCAGGAGCAGCTGCTGGATTTCATGGAATTGGTGATGCCGGAAAATGCATACCTCGCGGTAGAAACGACGTTGTTGGATGTGGTTAAAAACCAGAATAGTGGTCTATTGAGCGCAGGTTTTATCCTGGCTACTTTTTTTTCGACCAATGGGATGAGTACCTTGATGCTTGCCTTCAACAAATCCTCTTTGATTGCTGAGAGCCGAAGCTGGGGGCGTCAACGTCTGATAGCCATTGGATTGACCATCATGATCATCTTGGCGCTCACCATAGGAATGGGAACTTTCACAGTAGCAGGATATGTGATTACGTACCTGCGAAACACCTTTGAGATCGACGCATCATTTTGGCGTTCCGTTATCTCTGCCTCTCGCTGGATTATTCTCGTAGGGGTGTATTTTATGGCGGTTAGTTTGCTTTATAAATTTGGGCCGGCCTCCACGAAAAAATGGAAATTTATCAATCCGGGAGCGACGCTGGCGACCCTTCTTGCGATCATAACGTTCTCTGGTTTCGCATTTTATATCAATAATTTCAATGCCTACAACAAATTGTACGGTTCGATCGGCACCTTGATCGTGATTATGATTTGGCTGTACCTCAACTCTCTCATCCTATTGGTGGGATTCGAGCTCAATGCCAGCATAGAACTTTCCAAACAAAGCGTAAAAATCGTCAATCCCAAAAAGCAAAACTCCCTCAGATCAGAACCCGAGAAACATCCAAATACCGCACCTAGCGGGCACAAAAAAAGCACCTACGATTCGTAGATGCTTTTTTAACATTAAATTTTCTTTTACTAAAGGCTACTTAGTCTGCTTGCTCAACTGGCAAAACAGAAACATAAGATTTGTTGTCCGCTTTTTTGCGAAAAACTACTTTTCCGTCGACCAAAGCAAACAAGGTATGATCCTTGCCTATACCAACATTTGCACCAGGATGATGTTGTGTACCTCTTTGACGTACAATGATGTTTCCTGCTATTGCAGCTTGACCGCCAAATATTTTTACGCCCAATCGCTTACTGTGTGACTCACGGCCGTTCTTGGAACTACCAGCACCTTTTTTATGCGCCATTTTATCTCTATTTTATGCTTAGGATTGCCCTAAAATTTTAAAAATCAAATTGTTTCTCCGTCACCGATACGATTACAGCGTAATACCAGTGATCTGAATCTTAGAAAACTGCTGTCTGTGTCCGTTTTTCTTCTTGTAACCCTTACGGCGTTTCTTTTTGAAAACGATGACTTTCTCTCCCTTTAAATGTGACAGAATCTTAGCTGAAACCTTAGCTCCCTCAACAGTTGGCGCACCAACTGTAAATTTGCCCTCGTTCTCTGCTAACAATACATTGTCAAATTCAATACTAGCGCCCTCATCTCCTTGAAGCCTATGCACAAAAAGATACTGGTCTTTTGCAACTTTGAATTGCTGTCCGGCTATATTTACTATTGCGTACATTGTTAATTAATTAAATTGTTTTAAAATTCGACTGCAAATATAGGGCAATAATCTAGTATAAACAAACATTTCTGAAATAAATCGAGATTTAGTGCTTTGAATATCCCTGGATTATAAGTACATTTGCAGCCCGAAGAGATTTTTCGGGTTAAAAACAAATTTATAAGTAAATTTTAAAATTAAGTATGTCACAGTACGAAACCGTAATCATTCTGACCCCGTTGCTTTCAGAAGATGCTACGAAAGAGGCAATTGCCAAATTCAAAAACATCCTGTCAGAAGGCGGAGCCGAAATTATCCATGAAGATAATTGGGGTCTGAAAAAATTAGCGTATCCGATTGAAAAAAAGACAACCGGATACTATCACCTAACTGAATTTAAGGCTCCAGGTGAATTGATCAGTAAACTGGAAACCGAATACAGACGTGATGAGCGAATCATGCGTTTCCTTACTGTTTCATTGGATAAACACGCTGTTGCCTACAATGAGAAAAAGCGCAGTGGTGCATTTAACCGGAAAAAAGAAGAACCTAAAGCAGAGGAGGCAGCGAAATAATGGCAAAAGAACAAATTCAATACGTAACCGCCCCTAAAGTAGAGGACAATCGTAAAAAATACTGCCGATTCAAAAAGAATGGCATTAAGTACATCGATTATAAGGATGCGAATTTCCTTTTGAAATTCATTAATGACCAAGGTAAAATCCTACCACGCCGTTTGACAGGTACATCGTTGAAATTTCAACGTAAAATTGCACAAGCTGTGAAACGTGCCAGACACGTGGGACTATTGCCTTACGTAGCTGATTCATTAAAATAAGGAGGGAATTGACATGGAAGTTATCTTAAAACAAGACATCAAAAAACTTGGCGAGAAGGACGATATCGTCACGGTAAAGCCGGGATACGGAAGAAATTACCTCATTCCTCAGGGATTGGCAATTTCTGCGACCGAGTCAGCCCGTAAAGTATTGGCCGAGAACATCAGACAGGTTCAGTTCAAACAAGAAAAGATCAAAAAAGACGCTCTTGCCCTCGCTGAAAAGCTGGAAAACGTAAAATTATCGATTGGTGCCAAAGCAGGCGAATCCGGTAAGATTTTCGGATCGATCAACAGCATTCAGATTGCAGATGCGTTGAAAAAAGAAGGATTTGACGTAGATCGCCGCAGAATTACCTTTGAGGAAGAACCTAAGGTTTTGGGTGAATACCTTGCTAACCTGAATCTTCACAAAGAAGTCAAAGTTCAGGTTCCATTTGAAGTTGTAGGAGAATAATCCCCCTTCAATAGGAAAAAAACAGATCAGCATCGCATAGTCGGTGCTGATTTTTTTTTATCTTTGAGTCTATGGAGAATATATTTTTCGAAGGCCAGGTGATCTGGGCACAGATCGATGCGAACCGGCACATGCGGCACTCGGCGTATGCGGATTATGGTGCACAGGCTAGAAGCAATATGCTCAAAAAGACAGGTTTGTCCCTGGATATGTTTGCCGCTGCGAAAATTGGCCCTATCCTGTTTAGGGAAGAATTGATTTACCTGCGCGAGGTCAAGTTGGACGACTTTATCAAGGTCACTGTAGAGATGACCCGATACAATTGGGAAAACTCCCGTTTTTCCTTCAAGCATGAGATTTTCAGAAAAGACGGCACGCTGTGCGCAGTCGTAAACGCCGACGGAGCCTGGCTCAATCTCGAGACACGCAAATTGACGGCCCTCCCTCCTGAATGGGACAAGTTTATCAACCAGATTCCTCAAGCAAAGGATATAGAAATCGTAGGACAGCGCTCTGCGGATAAGGCATAAAAAAAACCGGCACAGATAATCCTGCACCGGTTTACGCTTACGTTAGGGATGGTTACCCCTATTACTTTACTGAAATCTCTTTGGAAATCAATTTAGCCTCTTCTTTTTTGCCAATCTCGATAGCGAGGATACCGTCCTTATAGACCGCCTCGATCTTATTGTGATCAATGCTCTCAGGAAGATTAAACCTCCTGGTGAAAGAACCAAAACGGTATTCCCGTTTACGGAATTTTTTGGTTTCTTCCTCGACTTCTGATTCTTTCTGCGCCGAAATGCTAAGTACGTCGCCTTCCACGCCAATTTTGAAATCGGACTTATCCATACCTGGAGCGATCACCTCAACGTGATATGCATCCTGGCTTTCCGCAATGTTCACCGCTGGAACGCGAGTCAATGCACGCTCTGCTACGCGAGTATCTGCAAAAAATGGGTTGAAAAACTCATCCATAAAGTGACTTACGCTTGTAGGGGTGTTGCCGTTTTTTAATTTTACCAAATTCATAATTACTCCTTTTTATTTTGTTATATGTTCTAGTTTTTAAAATGTATTATAGAGAATTCAACATTCGTTCCAAGGCAAAAAACAGAGGGAAATCGGCTAAATGTGCCGCTTATTCGGACAAAAAGTCATGAGCATCAGGCAATCGTATGACAATATGTCTTGTCGCGACGACCCCAGTATTAGAAGAATATCTGTATATTTGAGTGGTAAAAACAGAAAATTAATCCTGTCTTATGAATACACATAGAAACCTTGGTTCTTTGGGTGGGCTCGTTTGCCTGCTCAGTGTCATCTTTATGGCATGTTCAAACAATATCAGCCAGGGGGAAAAATCCGAACGCGAAAGAAGTGGCGAACCCGTTGCGTCCGAACAGCTTAATTTTTATGTTGACACCCTGCATACGGGAATGGAGAATCCCTGGGGAATGACGTTTCTTCCCGATGGCAAAATGTTGCTGACCGAACGTAAGGGCGAAATATTGATTTTCGAAAACGGTAATTATTCAGAAAGGAAGGTTCAGGGATTTCCAGACGTATACCAACGGGGGCAAGGAGGATTATTAGACATTCAGACCCATCCATCCTATGATGAAAATGGCTGGATTTATGCCACTTATGCAAAGCCCGGTGGCGAAGGTGGCAGCACGGCTCTGCTCCGCTTCAAACTCGATGGCGACCAGGCAACTGATCTTGAAGAACTTTACCATACCCAACCGATGACTCGTGCCGGCGTTCATTTTGGCAGCAGAATCATTTTCGACCGGGACGGGTACCTTTACTTTGGGACCGGTGACCGGGGGATTAAAGAAAATGCACAGGACCTGACCAATGACATGGGCAAAGTGCACAGATTACACGATGATGGGCGAATTCCAGCGGATAATCCCTTCGTAAACACGATCGGGGCAATGCCAAGCATTTGGTCTTATGGACATAGAAATATTCAGGGAATGGTTTTCGACTCCGAAAACAATAGGATTTATGCAACGGAACACGGCCCTCGGGGCGGCGACGAATTGAATATCGTGGAAAAGGGTAAAAATTACGGTTGGCCTGTGATCACCTACGGCATCAACTATGATGGAACGGAAATTACCAAACAGACTGAACAAGAAGGAATGCAGCAACCTATACATTACTGGACGCCTTCAATTGCAACCTGCGGACTTATGCTCTACACGGGGGACAAATTTCCGGAATGGAAGGGAAATATCTTCTCCGGATCTTTGGTACTGACGCACGTCGCACGTGTGGTTGTGGAAAATGGGCGTTATTCACACGAGGAAAAATTGCTCGATCAGGTCGGTCGCGTGCGTCATGTGACCCAAGATAAAGAGGGATATATCTACGTATTGACTGAAGGGCCGGGGATGCTTTTGAGGTTGGCTCCTGTAAATGATAACTAATTCTTTATCATGTCACTACCACTTCAAATAGAAGCACTGATCTTTGCCGCCGAGCACGGTATTTCCGAGGAAGAATTGCTTCATCTGCTTTCCGACTGTAAATTGACCTCCAGTGAATTGAAAGGCCATTTGGCGGAAATCCAACACAAGTATGCCAATCCAGACTCTGTGTTGGCGCTGCATTTCATCAATAACAGCTATCAATTTTTGACCAAAGCTCATTATCACGAGGTGGTCAACAAAATGCAAAGTCACCGTTCCAAGAAAAGGCTGTCCCAAGCGGCCCTGGAAACCCTTGCTATTATCGCGTACAGGCAGCCTATCACAAAATTGGAAATCGAACATATACGCGGGGTGAACTGTGACTATTCCGTTCAAAGACTTTTGGAGAAAGAACTTATCAAAATCGTTGGCAAATCCGAATCCGTTGGCAGGCCTCTACTGTACGGCACGAGTGAAATGCTTATGGATTACTTTGGCATCAATGATAGCTCAGAACTGCCTAAATTGAAGGAAATAGCCCCGACAGAAAACGAGATCGGCACAGTGAGCTCCCAATAATTCTCTAATTATCAATATTTTAATTGCGGAAATATTTTTGGAAAAAAATAGGAATACATCTCAAAAACTTCCTATTTTAGCCAAGCAAACAACATATTTCAAGGAAGCATTAATATGAAAAAAATGATGATTCAAAGTGAGGATTTTGAGCTTTTAACGGAGGAGTTGGATATCGCAAACCACTTGGGACCCGATGACGATGACGAGGGCAATGATTTGGTCTTTGATGATGACGAGGACTTTGATCTGGATGATGTCGACGATTTCGATGACTTCGACGACGACGATTTCTAAGAGAAAAACACAGCATTTTAGCCTCTTTTCCAAAAAATGGCTAAAATGCTGTGTTTCGCACCGCGTCCTACCTGGAAATCAATCCATTGACAGAAAGAATTCCCCTAAAATTTCCCAAAGACCGAGCAATCTGCTCCGCATTATCCTCCCACTGAGCCTCGTACTCAACGGAAAAATTTCCCCGGAAACCCTGCTCGACTAGCTCCAAAACGATCGCGTTAAAATCAATCTCCCCCTCCCCTATAACACGGTGTTCAAACTCAGACCCTACCCGCGCCAAATCCTTTAAATGCAGGGAGTTTACCCTCCCGCTGAGCTGCCTCAGACAGTCCACAGGATCCAGCCCAGACCTGAACCAGTGACCGACGTCTGCACAAGCGCCCACAAATGGGCTGGCAGCCAATTCTAAGGCTTCAACAATCTCCTCGGGATGCCAGTATCGCGAAGGTTTGGGATGGTTGTGGATCCCGACATGAATCCCCGATTCGCTAGCCAAAACCCCGATGAGTGGCATAAATTTGGCGTCCGGCTCGACGATCAGATACGGAATACCGAGCTCGGCGGCGAACGTAAAGAGCTCCCTCCATTCGCCTTCACTTCGCGCATGAACAACTCCATACGCCTGTAACTCAAGATCGTGCTCCCGAAGCAAGAATTTAATTCTCTCTTTTTCCTCAGCGGACATTGTAAAATGAAACTTCCCTGACTCGTTTGTAAACAAATCTTGATTGTCAAACACCTCAATCGAATGAAAACCAGCCTCTTTTGCCATGCTCATGGCCTCTGAAAGGGAATATTTTTGAAAGGAATAGGTTTGTACGCTGAGCGTTGCGTCCACAGAGGCTGTACTATCCTGCGCGGGAAAGGGTGGTTCGGGCTGCAACCAAAGTGCGGTAATCAGAAAATTGACAATACACAACATAGATTAATATCACTCCAGATGTTCGGTAAAAAACTGTGGGCTCAGGATCTCATCAACTTGCTGGCAGATCTGCGGTTGCAGGCGTAGGCTATTCTGCCCACTTTGCATTTTCGCCAAAAGAGGTGCGACATCGTCCAATTGTGCTTGGGTCCTAATACCCAGAACCAGTGTGCTCATCTGCTTGTTGGACAACGCATAACCAATGGCCATCTCTATCGGACTGAGATCGTTACTTCTTGCCAGCTTCCAGAGCTCGGTCTGTATATGTTCTACCTTCGTGGCACTGTACTGCAGATAGGCTCGGCTTTGCTTTCCTGTGAGTAATCCTTGAGCCAGTGCACCTCTTCCAATCAGCTCAATCCCACTGTCTTGTAGAAAGGGAGTTAGGGTATCAGCGCGTCTGTCCAACACACTGTAGGGCATCATCAATGCGGATATATTGGATTGGGTCAGGTATCGCTGAATCACATTGGGGCGAATAGAGGACAAGCCGTAGCCGCGGATCTTGCCTTGCTCGATCAGGCGTTCAAAGGCTTCAACGATCTCGTCAAAGGGGTCTTCTTTGGTCCCTCCGTGCAACATATAGAGATCTATATAATCCGTTTTTAGCCGCCGAAGGCTCTCTTCCACAGCAGATAGTAGGTATTTCTTTGATGGCGCCCAGTCCCAGCCGTCCCCGGATGCCCGGAGGCGGTTGCCGACCTTTGTCGATACGAAGAGGTTGTGCCTTTGGCTCCGTATTGCCCGGCCAACCATTTCCTCGTTATAGCCTCGATCGTAGAGGTCGGCCGTGTCGAGATAATTTATGCCAAGTTCTATGGCCCGGCTTATAATGTCCAGGCTCTCCGGATCATGGGGATCCAGTGACATACAGCCCAAACTCAGTGGGCGTAAGGAACTATTAAATTTGTTCGACCTCCTCATCTACTTCTTTGTTTTCTTCCTGAGCATGAACCGGCTCCTGCGCAGGGGTTTCCTTCTTCCCGCTGAACATTTTGATCAATACAGGACTGGTAGCAAGCAGAACGATGGCCAAAATCACATATTCCAAATTGCTTTTGACCCAGGTATTCTCACCGAGCATGTATCCCAGCGTCACCAAACTTCCTACCCATAAAATCCCACCAGTAATATTGTAAAATACAAATTTCTTGAAATCCATCCCTACAATTCCGGCAATAATGGGCGCAAAAGTCCGGACTATGGGTAGAAAACGTGCGAGAATAATAGCTCCTCCGCCTCGGCGATGGTAAAATTCCTCGGCTTTCCGAAGGTGCTTTTTCTTATAAATCCAGGTGTCTTCGCGCTGAAGGAGGTATACCCCAAACTTCTTCCCTGTCCAATAGCCCACAAAATTGCCTAGAATGCCAGCGAGGGACATGGCACCAATCCAATAAAGGAGGGTAACGGCCGACTCAGCTGGTGCCAAAGGAAGATTTGCGATAATAATTCCGGCAATAAACAATATGGGATCCCCGGGAAGGAAAAAGCCTATGAAGATTCCAGTTTCTGCAAATATTATGAATAATAATAAATATAGTCCACCGTGTTCTACGATCCATTCGGGATCGGTCAAACCATTAAAAAAATCTAAAAATTCGTTCACTGTATCTAGTTGAGCATGATATAATCACCTGTAAAAACTATGCCAGAAATTCGGCTGGTTTCACAACTTCATGCACCATAGCGATTTAAAATTTCGTCCACAATCGATTGAGTCTGATCAGGATAGTTCACCGCAATATATTGGGGTTCATCAAGCCAATTTCTCAACAACCCGTAATGCTTTTCGTTCAATGAAGGGAGTATTGGGATGCCTAATTCGGTGAGCGCAACTGCGTTCAAATGCTGTTCGTATTGGTTTTTCATCGGAATGACCATCAGCTTTTTTCCTAGAAACAGGGCTTCAGCTGGAGTTTCAAATCCCGCACCACAAAGTACTCCCCGCGAGTGCGCAAGACTCTCAACAAAGGGCTCGCTCTCAATAGGCCGCACCGTGACGTTGCCATAGCTGACCGGGGTTTTGTTGTGCTTGGAAAACACGTGCCAGACGGTGTCCGGAAACTGGCTCAGATTTTCCAATAATCGCTGATCGTCGTACGCTGGCAGATAAACCGTATAATGCCCACGGTCTGAAGGTTTTAGTTGGCGAATCTGCTGGCGGATGAGTGGTGTATAAGTTTGCGGAGAATAGGCCCTAAAATGAAAGCCATACCCAATGGGTGTGGGCGCGTAATTTTTCATGATGAACCGACCCATAAGATCGACTTCCTGTGCTTTGGGTGCCATGGGATCCAAAGCCCCGACTTGGTGGCTCAATCCAATACATAGTTTATCCCGGAGATTACAAGCCCAGGCTGAAACCGGCTCAAAATCTGAGATGACTAAATCGTAATTCTCTACGGGAAGCGCGTTGATTTCCGAAATTAAGCGTCTAATGCGCGCTTTCATAAAGGTTGCCCATAGGTCTACTCCACCGGCCTTTCCAAAAACAAAGCTTAGACCAGTCAGACGATACTTCACCTCGAAGGGCAGTTTTAAGTCTGCCTGGGTCCCACTCACCAATATATCTACCTCGGCCCGCTTTTGCAGGCAAGGCGCTATATCGAATGCCCTGCTTAGGTGTCCGTTCCCTGTTCCTTGTATGGCATACAATACCTTCATCGCTCGTTCTATGCAAAGCTAAGAAATAATTGTTAAAAACTTGTTAGTAAATTTTTAATTTAAAAGAATAAAATAATCTTATTATATACTTATATTTGCACAGCAGGAAGGGTAAATTGAGTATGGCGAATAGAAATAGTATTTTAAGGGGATTTGTCTTGGTTATTGTTGTTTTGATGTGCTCGTCTTGGGGTTTTTTTGCCCATAAACAAATCAATCGCCAAGCCATATTCTCTTTGCCTGTAAATCTCAGCCAGTTTTACCGGCAACATATGGAGTACATTGTCGAAAACGCTGTGGCTGCAGATAAGCGATGTTATGTGGATACAGCAGAGTCGCCCCGTCACTATATTGATTTGGACGCATTGTATGAGGGTGAGGACGGGGCGCTCTCTGCTCCTTTACCCTGGAAGGCCGCGACAGAAAAGTTTTCTGAAAGGAGACTTCTAGCGACGGGGATCATTCCCTGGCAAATTGAGCGAAGTTACAGACAGCTCACGTTTTCCTTTGCAAATAAGGATCTCCGTGGGATTCTGAGACATTCCGCTGACTTGGGACACTATGTCGCCGATGCCCACGTCCCCTTGCATACGACACAAAACTACAACGGACATATGACCAATCAACGGGGGATTCATGCTTTTTGGGAAAGCCGCCTACCCGAAAGGTTCGCCCGGGACTATGATTTTTTTGTGGGCCGCGCCAAGTATATAGGATCCCCGCTGGATGCGGCATGGCACATTATTCAGGAAAGTCACCGCCTGGTCGATTCTGTGCTCACCGTTGAAAAAGAGCTCGATCAGTCTTTTAGATTGGACCGAAAGTATGCCTTCGTCGAAAGGAATCTTGTCGCCAATCGCAACTATTCTGAAGCTTACACTGTCGCTTACCATGACGGCCTGAGGGGCATGGTGGAACGTAGGATGCGGGAATCAATTCGGCAAGTGGCAAGCTTTTGGTTCTCCGCCTGGGTAGATGCGGGACAGCCAGATCTAATCAGCCTCATTGATGATGCAGCGCTCTTGGACACAATAAAGGTATCCGCCGATGGAAAGCGAATTCTGGGAAGGGAGGAATGGCACGAGTAATCAGTCGATGGTTTTGACTGGAATATGTCCTTGGAAATACTGCTTCAGATGCTTTCCTTCTCCGTGTACGGTCCATAGCTCTTTAGGTGAGACGCTATCTATATACCTCATGAGATCCGGCCAATCAACGTGGTCGGAGATCAAAACGGAAAGGGCATTATTTTGCTGTAGGTGCTTCCACCCTGAAGCAAAGGCACGCACCACGTTTTTTGCCCTTAGGTATGATCTAAAGGTCATAGGCGGGACCAAGTATATCTTGTTGGGCGGCACGGCTTTCATATCCTTGCGGTTGTAAGGCGCGAAGCTGCCGGGATCAAAACCAAAACTTTTGTAGAGGTGATGAAAGGGCAGGATTCCGCGATGGATCAGAAGGTCTTTGCTGGGGCAGTACTGCGTGATTAGCCGGGTCAGTCTTTGGGCTTTACCAAGGGAATAAGTCCCGAGCATGATATTTTGCTGGACGCTATTGAGCTTTTGGATTTCACCGACTGGGTCGGGATGGATGACTTGGGGATCGGCGAATGTGCTCTCTGTGATCAGAACATCGGCCTTGACAAAGTGGAGCGGTTCGCAGGTAGCATCTTCTTGCAATTTGATGTCTCCTGAATACAGATAGCGAACTCCCTGAAATTCCATCAGAATTTGTGCGGATCCGAGCATATGGCCTGCGGGAATGAATCTTAGTCGTACGCCGCCGATCTCGAACGGTTGATCATAAGCGTGGACGGAAAATTGATGCAAGTGCACTTTGGAATATCGGTAGCTCATAATGGCTTCCGTAGGTGCGGTACAGAAGTTTACGCTGTGCCCAGGGGTGGCATGGTCCCCATGGCCGTGTGATATCACAGCGCGTGGGACGGGAAGTAAGGGATCTATGTAAAAGTCGCCGTATCGGCAATAAAACCCGCTGTTTTGTCGCACCAGGAAATCATTCAGAATCTCAGGCATGTTTAGAAAGACCTATAAAATGTTCATGCAACTTCATGACCTGGGGAATAAGGGGCTGGGTTCCGTCGTTGTCGATGAGAAAATCGGCGAGCGACTTTTTTTCCTGTTCGGGCATTTGCTTTGCAATACGTTGCCTTACTTGCTCTGCGCCGACCCGGTCCCGCGCCATGACTCTTTGAATGCGCACTTCTTCTGAGGCGTAGACGAGGATGTTGTAATCGTGGGCTTTATAGGATCCGCTTTCGAACAAGAGAGCCGCTTCTTTTAACGCATAAGGAACGTTATGCTGGCGTTCGAACCAGCTATTGCCCGCTGCGATCACTACTGGATGAACAAGCGCGTTTAACTGCTGAAGCGCAGTGTCGTCGTTGAACACCTGTGCCGCAAGAAAAGCCCTGTTCAGCTGACCGTTTTCGTCATAAGATTCGGGGCCAAAAACTTCTTTAATCCGCATCATGAGGTGAGAATTGGTAGTCATTATGGACTTTCCTACGGCGTCGGCATCAAAAGTGGGGATACCTAGGCTGTTGAAAACACGACAAACGGTCGATTTACCACTTCCAATGCCTCCGGTAATTCCAATTCTTAGCATATGACGTGCATTCTCCATTTAGTTGTTGACAAAAAAATCTACGTTTTGAGGTTCCATGCGAACGATTTGGCAAAATTCAGGTTTGCGTGTAATAGTTACGGGTAGAGACTCCACCTGCCAGTCGGTCCATGATTTCAAATCCACCACAGCTTCAAAGTCACTACTACTCAGGGAGGTGTAATCCCGTAAAGATACCAGAACTGTCAGACTCACTTTACTTGGAAGGACTTTAACGGATCTTACCACATCATCGTTCACTACGGAAATAGGGATTTGAAGGATTTTCTCAGTGAGTTCACCAACAGGAAAAAGTACATCTATATGAGCGGGCAAGACTTTGACATTATCATAGTTGCGTACGTCCAGACCCAGGGTATGGCGCACACTTCCGTCAATGCCTTTTGCCCGAAGCGTATCGGTTGCAACATAGTCAATGGCAGCAATTTCCTCAGACGCTCCCCTGACTGTAACATATTCCGAAGAAAGTTGGGGCCTGTCTATCAGACCAAACTGGCGATCAAACTGAAGATCGTGGCGCACGACGACGGGAACTTTCTTTTCGGTCTGGGTGGAAAAATCAAAGAACAAGGTATCCGGCGAAAGGGAAACAACACGCTGGTTGGATGGAAACTGACGGTTGATATAACCGATCTGGTTTGAGAACACGATCCACTCCCGTTCGATGAGACCGCTGAGATCCACGTCCACCGTTTTTTCTTCCCGTAAAATAGAGGAAAAGAGAAGCTGCCAGCCGGAAGCTTCTATTCTCAGAAGGGCACTATCGGGCTGTAGTGGCCTGAAAGCACGACTTTCAGGAACATTAGTATAAATAAGGCCGACCGGCTTGGTATAGACATACAGATTAGATATTGCGAAAAGCATCCACGCAATAACCGAGAAGATCAAGCATTTTACAAAAATGCTCAATTTGCGTCGCTGAGAATTGTCTAAAGCCATTGCCTAAAAAACTAAAAACGCCCGGCACCCAAAAAACAGGAACCAGGCGTTTTTAAACATCTGAAACCTGGATCAGGCTTTTGTTTCTTGAGATTTGCTTGCGTCCAAGGATACTGCAGTCCTGTCAAAACGCATCTTTACGCCGCTACCGACGTCAATCAAGAAGGTGGTGTCGGCGATCTCGACGATTCTTCCGTGAATTCCAGCTGTAGTGACGACTTTGTCGTTTACTTTCAGGGCTTCTATATATTTCTTGTGATCCTTTGCTTTTTTCATCTGCGGACGAATCAAAAAGAAGTAAAAAACCACAATAATCAAAATCATCGGAAGGAAACCGAGCATCCCCCCACCGTTTGCTTGCAATAAAATGCTTGTTATCATATAAAATTAATTAAAAAAATTGGTATAAACAAATTTACTTAGGAATAACTTCACCCCGAAGGTGCAGCGTCTGAATTTTTTCGCGTGCATTGGTAGAAACGACAATGACCTTGTGCTGCTTCCCGGGAGCCTGGCCCGCGGAGTCGTAGACAACCTCAATAGAACCCTTTTGTCCAGGAGCAATTGGGGTACGCGAAAACGACGGCGTAGTACACCCGCAAGAAGCGGAAACCTCATTTATAATCAAAGGTTCCGTGCCATTATTGCTGAACTCAAATACGTGAGATGCTTTTTCTCCCTCTGTAATCACTCCGAAATCGTAGGAGTCTTCAGTCGCCGAAAACACAGCGTCTGCACCAACATGGTTTGACTCCGACGCAGCTTCCGCGACATCGCTCTGAACAAATTGGTCCTGCCGCTCCTCTGTAGAACCGCAGCTCCATAGTGCTGCTAACAAAAAAATACCCAAAACAACTTTCATCATATTTAATCTTTTAGTCCTCTTTGATTTTTATGGATTCTATTTCCGTTTTGCAAATCATGAAGAATTTTGTCCAAAATTCCGTTGATAAAGGTGCTACTCTTCATCGTACTAAATCCTTTGGCCATATCTATATATTCGTTCATCGTGACTTTAACCGGAATAGACGGAAAATTCAGTAACTCGCAAATCGCCATCCGCATCAAAAGCACATCCATCATTGCTATACGTTCGGTCTCCCAATTTTTTGTTTTTTCATTGATCATCTGATAATAATCACTTTCAAAACGAATCACATGGCGAAGTAGATCTAAGGCAAACTCCTTGTCTTCCTCCCAGTTGTGGGTAAGCGAAGCAAGTTGGTTCTGCGCGGGAATTTCACTTGAAAAGTTTTTAAGAGTTTTGGAAATCATCGCCTGAAGCACATCTTTATCAATGGTCCAATTGATAAAACGCGTCTCAAAGGCCTGGTCCACCAAAGGCGAATTCAAAATCAGCTTCCTGAACAAGAATCTGATTATGTCCTTTTCCGCAGCGATGGATCGGTCCGTTTGTTGCAAGTACGCGGTATATTCAGTGGTCGCCTTCAGTTGATGAAACAGGTCTCTGGCGATTTCCGGATCGAAGGACCAGGAAACCTTGTATTTTTTCATCGCGGAAATGTAGGCAGGATTTTGCTGCAAAGCGAGAACAAAGGTATTGGACTCCAACTTGGTATCGACATTCAAATCCTCCGCTGTGGGTAGAAATTTGTTTGCCCGTTCATCGGCATCCCGAATGGCCTGTGCGGTGACTTCTTCGATCAGGTTCAACGTCCAGATGTACAATTGATAAACCTCGTCAATACTTTTCAACAAATGTTTCTCATACTTGGACACTTCCTTCTCATCTGAAACTTGGTAGGCATAAACTGTTTGTAATACCCTGACTCTTAAATGTCTCCGATTTAGCATATATTAAAGAACGTTTTATTTCACCGCAAAGATATAAAAATTAATGGTTATTATTTCGTATTTTTGCCCTTGAAGATGAAACACCTCTGGCACCTTAATAAATATTTTTACAAATACAGATGGCACCTGATACCGGGGGTTCTTTTTGTCGTGGTGTCAAACTATTTCGGGGTACTCCCTGCACAGGTGATTCGGGTGGCCTTTGATCTGGTTACAGAAAACATTGATATTTACAGGCAATTTGCTGGTTTCGATAGGCAAGAAGTCATTTACAGTCTCTTTGCGAGCAGCTTACTTTTTTTTGGAATTCTGGTACTCGTGCTCGCATTGATCCGCGGGCTTTTTTTGTTTTTGATGAGGCAAACGATCATTTTGACTTCCAGGAGAATTGAATACGACCTGAAAAACGAAATTTACACCCAATATCAGGTGCTTGACCGGGCTTTTTACAAGAGAAACAACACGGGTGACCTGATGAATCGCATCACAGAGGATGTCAACAGAGTCCGCTCCTATCTGGGACCCGCGGTGATGTACTCGATCAACATGGTGGTTCTGACCATCATGGTTGTTAGCGCAATGCTCAGTGTAAATCCTGTGCTGACCATGTATGCCTTGGTACCCATTCCGTTTTTGCTCGCCCTACTGATGTATGTCAATCGGATCATCAACCGGAAGAGTGAACAAATTCAACGTCAGCTGTCCCACCTTTCTTCTTTTGTGCAGGAAGCTTTTTCGGGTATACGGGTCATCAAGACCTACAATCGGGAAGATGACAGGATGAAAGGCTTCAAGAAAGAAAGCAATCAATATAAAGACAAGACGCTCAGCTTGGTCCGGGTGGAAGCTGTGTTCTTTCCACTTATACTTTTGTTGATCGGACTGAGTACGATTATTACCGTTTATGTGGGCGGGTTGGAAGTGGCAAAGGGAAGTATCACTGCAGGTAATATTGCGGAATTCATCGTTTATGTTAATCAGCTGACTTTTCCAGCCATGTCACTTGCTTGGGTCACCTCTCTCATACAACGGGCTGCGGCATCACAAAAGCGTATCAATGAATTTCTGCAGATTCAGCCCTCCATCCTATCTGGAAAACAGGATGCCCGGGAAATCAAAGGACATATCGCGTTTCAAAATGTGAACTTCATTTACCCGGATACAGGCATTCAAGCGCTTAAGGACGTCAGTTTTGAGGTAAAACCGGGCAAAATAGTGGCGTTTATAGGTCGGACGGGGTCGGGCAAATCAACGATTGCTCAGCTGGTGATGCGCATGTATGATGCAGATGAAGGGCAGATCTTTGTGGATGGGAAGGACATAAGGACTTTCGATCTGCAATCCTACAGATCCCAGGTAGGATTTGTGCCTCAGGATGTGTTTTTATTTTCGGATACTATTGCCAGAAATATTGCATTTGGACTGGACGATTTTACGATGCAGGAAGTAGAACAGGCAGCAAAAAAAGCCGCGGTCTACGATAATATTATCGGCTTTGAGGAAGGATTCGAAACTACTATAGGAGAGCGCGGAATCACCCTTTCCGGAGGTCAGAAACAGCGGCTATCCATAGCCAGGGCATTGGTAAAAAATCCTAATATCCTCATTCTGGATGATTGTCTTTCGGCCGTAGATACCAGCACGGAAGAAACAATATTGAGAAATTTGCGCGAAAGTATGAAAGATAAAAGCTGTATTTTCATTGCACACAGAATTTCCACAATCAAAAATGCCGACCATATTCTATTGCTCGACCATGGAAAAATCATAGAGGAAGGCACCCATGAGCAGCTTCTAAAACGTGGTGGCGCATACTTTGACCTGTACGAGAAACAACTTCTCGAAGAGGAAGAGCAAGAAAAGGAAGCACTCTAGACGCTTTCCTCGGTCCGGGGCTTGTCCGCCTACTTGTCCCCAATGAGATAGCCGAAAGGTTTGAGCACTTCAACATGATCAAAGATCACTTTCAACACGCCCATAAAGGGGATAAACAGGAGCATCCCGGCCACGCCCCAGACCATCGCGCCTAATAATAGAGCCATTATCGTAAAAAGCGGACTGAGCTGAACCATTCCGCCGGTGATCTTGGGCGTCAGAAAGTAGCTGTCAATTTGCTGCACAACAGTAAAGAAGATCGCAGCTGCAATAGGCGTAGTGAGCGTATCGTGCGTAATAAGGGTATAGGCCACGACAATGATCGCGCCGCCCACTGACCCTATGTACGGTATGACGTTGATAAGGGCCGCGAGCAGCCCAAAGAACAGTGCATTTTCAATGCCTATGATGGATAAACCTATGGTGTATACAATAGACAGAATGAGCACAACCAGAAAAACCCCTGAGATATAAGAACTGGCAACACCCGTGATTTTCTCAACTACTTCGCGCGCACCCTGCAGGTTTTCCCGCCCACCATAGCGGTTTACGAGCATTAAGACGAAGCGCTTGATCCGAGTGCGGTAAATGAGCATTAGCAGCGTGTAGGTAACGATAATAAGCAGATTGACAAGCATATTGATCAACGACATAAAGAGACCGCCGACAAAGCGCCCTGCCGATCCCGTCCAATCCTGGATTTGCTCCTGAATGTATGCCTTTTGCTTATCAATGGGGTACTGAAAATGCTCCAGAATAAAACTGTAGACCGTGTCCAACAGTAGATTCAGCTTCTCACCGATCACGCCGGCATCATTTGAGAGCTTGATGACCTGGTTAAGCAGAATGTACAGCACCCCTGTCATGATAACAAGCGTGAATAACACACTGATGGCTGCAGCGATGCCGCGCATGATCCCCCTGCCTTCCAAATAGCGGCAGATCGGTTCGAGCATCATGGCAAACATGCCAGCGATGGCTACGGGTACGAGGAAGCCTTTCGCATAGTACATGATCACAAACACCAGGACCAGCAGTAGCAAAAACTGATTAAAGGACCGGACCGTCGAGTCTATACGCATGGGTCGTGTTTAAAATTTGCTGTAAACATCGATGGCGTTCAGCTCTTCGAAAGCCTGAGTCAGGCGCGCTTTAAAACGCTCCTCTGCTTTTCGCAGCCATACCCTAGGATCGTAGTACTTCTTATTGGGTCCGTCAGGATCCTGGTGGTTCCCGATTTGAGATTGCAAAAAGCCTTCATTGGCCTGGTAATAACCCCGAACGCCATCCCAAAATGCCCACTGAAGGTCGGTATCAATATTCATCTTTATCGCCCCGTAGGAAATGGCTTCGCGAATTTCTTCCTGCGAGGATCCTGAACCCCCGTGAAAGACAAAATTGATGGGTTTTTCCGCTGACAACCCAAGTTTTTCGCGTACAAAAGCCTGGGAATTTTTTAGGATCACAGGTTCCAGCTTGACATTTCCGGGTTTATAAACGCCGTGCACGTTCCCAAAGGCAGCAGCCACTGTAAAGCGTGAGCTAACTTTGCTCAATTCTTCATATGCGTACGCAACTTCTTCGGGCTGCGTGTAGAGGCGGGAACTTTCCACACCGGTGTTGTCCACGCCGTCTTCTTCGCCGCCAGTCACCCCCAACTCAATTTCCAGGGTCATTCCCAAGGCATCCATCCTCTTGAGGTATTTGGCGGAAATGTCAATATTTTCCTCGACACTTTCTTCAGACAGGTCCAGCATGTGGGAGGAATAGAGTGGCTTCCCGTGCGTTTCAAAGAATCGCTCTCCGTGTTCCAGCAGACCATCTATCCAAGGCAATAACTTCTTTGCCGCATGATCAGTATGCAAAATCACGCCGACACCGTAGTGTTCGGCCAAGAGGTGGACATGCTGTGCAGCTGAAACGCCTCCGAGTATGCAAGCTTGAAGCCCATCGTTGTTCAGGGATTTGCCTGCAAAAAACTGCGCGCCCCCGTTGGAAAGCTGGATGATCACCGGAGAACCCACGTCTCTAGCAGTCTCCATCACCGCATTGATCGAATTGGTCCCGACAACATTTACTGCGGGCAAGGCGTACTCATGTTTTTTTGCATGGTCAAACAATTCTTGTACTGCGTCTCCCGAAAGGACTCCTTTGAAATTCTTTGTATTCATATTCGTTTTTATCGTTAAATCAATTATCAGCTATGGCTTCGAAATTAGGGAAAAAATTCTTTACTTTTGCCATCCTTAACCAAGTTTTGCATTAAAATGAGCATTACAAAGACATACAGTCCGCAAGAAATCGAAAACAAGTGGTACAGCTATTGGAAAGACAATGGTTTTTTCAAATCTGTGCCCGATGCCCGGGAGCCATATACCATTGTAATGCCCCCACCCAATGTGACCGGCGTCTTGCATATGGGCCACATGCTCAACAATACCATCCAAGATGTTCTGATCCGCCGTGCACGCATGAAAGGCAAAAACGCCTGCTGGGTACCGGGGACGGATCACGCTTCCATTGCGACCGAAGCCAAAGTAGTGGCCATGCTAAAGGAACAAGGAATCTCTAAAAAAGATTTGACCCGCGAACAATTTCTCGAACATGCTTGGGAATGGAAAAACAAGTATGGTGACATCATCCTCAAGCAACTGGAAAAACTCGGCGCATCCTGCGATTGGGACCGTACTGCTTTTACCATGGATCCGCGGTTGAGCGAAGCGGTTATCGACACGTTTATACGCCTTTATGAGAAGGGCTATATCTACAGGGGTGTGCGTATGATCAACTGGGATCCTCAGGGCAAAACGGCTCTCTCGGACGAAGAAGTGATTCGCAAGGAGGTTAACCAGCGCTTGTATTACATACAATACAAACTGGAAGATACACCTGCGGAATATTTGACCATCGCAACTACGCGTCCGGAGACCATTATGGCGGATTCGGCTATTTGTGTCCACCCAGAGGATGACCGTTACCAACACCTCATAGGAAAAAAAGTTCTCATCCCACTGATAAACCGTGCCATAAATGTGATTGCAGATGACTATGTAGACCGCTCATTCGGAACCGGTTGTCTGAAGGTCACCCCAGCCCATGATTTAAATGATTATGAATTGGGGCTAAAGCACAACCTGGAGGTAATTGACATTTTTGAGGACGATGGAACGCTAAACGAAAACGCTCAGATACTGATCGGTGAGGATCGCTTTGGTGCTAGAAAGAAAATAGTGACTCTGCTCGATGAAGCGGGAAATCTCGAGAAGACCGAGGAATACAAATCACAAGTGGGTTTTTCAGAGCGGACCAATGCCGTGATTGAGCCCAAGCTTTCTATGCAATGGTTCTGCCGCATGAAGGAGCTGGCCCAACCTGCGCTGGACTATGTCAACGATGGCGAAGTGAAAATTATCCCAGACAAATTTGTCAATACGTACAAGCATTGGATGGAAAACATTAAAGACTGGACGATCAGTCGTCAGCTCTGGTGGGGACAACGGATTCCAGCCTGGTACAACGATCAAAACGAGTGGGTAGTCGCGAAGACAGAAGAAGAAGCTGCTGCTCTTTTTGCTAAAGAAGACAAATCCACATCAGGACTGAGGCAGGAGGATGATGTGCTGGACACTTGGTTCTCCTCCGCCCTATGGCCGCTGTCCGTTTTTGACGGCGTTTTGGACCCGGAAAATGAAGAATTCAAGTACTACTATCCTACCAATGACCTGGTCACCGCGCCAGAGATTTTGTTCTTTTGGGTAGCCAGGATGCTGGTAATGGGGCATGAATACACGGAAAAACCCCCCTTCACCCGGGTCTACCTCACAGGGATTGTCCGCGACAAAATGGGTAGGAAAATGTCAAAATCCCTGGGAAATTCACCTGACCCCTTGGACCTGATGGCCAAATACGGAACGGACGGGGTTCGCGTAGGTCTGATGCTTTCCTCACCGGCAGGCAATGACCTGATGTTCGATGAATCCTACTGTGAGCAGGGGCGCAATTTTGCCAACAAAATCTGGAATGCCTTCAGGCTCGTCAAGGGCTGGGAGGTCGACAATAGTCTTCAAGCCTCAGCGTCGCAGAAACTAGCCATTTCCTGGTTTTCCGCGAGATTTCAGGAGGCCTTGCAAGAAATTGAGGATCATTTTGCCCAGTATCGGATTTCTGACGCGCTGATGGTGATCTACAAACTGGTTTGGGACGACTTTTGCTCCTGGTATTTGGAACTGATAAAACCGGGCTACCAATTGCCCATCGCGCGCGAGGCCCTGGAGCAAAGCAAGGCATTTTTCCAGGAATTACTCAAATTGCTACACCCCTTTATGCCCTTCCTTTCGGAAGAATTGTGGCACGACGACATCTTCGGGCAAAGAAGCAGTCAGGACTGTTGTATAGTCGCTCCCTATCCTGCTTTGATGCATTTTAACGCGCAGATACTAAGCGATTTTTCAGCTTTTCAAAAGGTAGTTTCTGAGGTGAGAAATATCCGGAACGCCAAGCAAATCGCTCAAAAAACTGCCTTGGAAATGAGCACTTCAATGTCAGCCGGCGAGCGCTGGGAACAATATACCGAAGCAATCCAAAAGCTAGGTAATATCACACGGATCAATCGAACAGAAGACGCTCCCGCGGGATCGGTTGCTTTTTTGGTTGAAAAAGACGAGTTTTTCTTGCATATTGCGGATCAAATTGACACAAAAGCGGAGAAGGAACGCATCCAAAAAGATATTATTTATCTACAGGGCTTTTTGAAATCTGTAGAGGGAAAATTGAATAATGAACGCTTTATGCAGAACGCGAAAGCAGAAATCATTGAAAATGAGCGTAAAAAACAAGAGGATGCGCTAGAAAAATTAAAAATTCTGGAAAACAGCCTCAGATCTTTGGAAAACTAAATTATTTTTATTATATTACTAAGATAGACCCATATGAAAAAAATCGCGTATTTTGCTGTGATAGCCCTGTTTGTCTCCTGTCAACAAGGCGCTAAAAAAGACACCGAAGTCCAGGAAGACCCTTATGCCATCACCTGTGATGGGATCGGTCCGATAAAGCTGGCGTTCACTCACGAAGATCTCGTCGCAGAGGTTGGGGCTGATAAGATGGAAGATACAAATATAGATAGGGACGGCGTCCAAGTGGCAGCAACTCGGGTTTTTCCCGATTCGCCCGAGGAAATCCAGGTGATTTGGGCCGAGGAATCTGCGCCATTCCAGACAATCGAAAAGATTGTGATTTCCCATCCCCTGTCCCCCTATCAGACCAAATCAGGCGTACGTGTCGGGTCTACGTTGGATGAACTGAGGGAACGTAATAATTTTATGCCCGTGGTAATGACCAACTTCTACAACAATCTGGATGGATACGCGGATATTGTTGGGTTTAGCGGTGGGGACCTGGAGACCGAGTTGCCTTGCTTAGGCGGAAAATTGGATATTGTCAAGCAGAATGCGCTGGATGTCACTATAAGGGATGAGGCACGCCAACTGCCAGAACTTCTCTCTTCACACCGGATTTTTTCCATGCTTGACGTCGAAGTGGTAGAATTGAGTATTAGCAAGTAATTTTTAGGACAAATGAGTCAGGAAAACCAGGACAATCAAGAGCCGAGGCTGGAAAAGAACACGGTGCCCTTGTCGGGTCTATACGAGAATTGGTTTCTTGATTATGCGTCTTACGTCATTCTGGATCGGGCGGTTCCGCATATAAATGACGGGTTTAAACCGGTTCAAAGACGAATCCTACATTCCCTGAAGGAGATGGACGACGGGCGCTTCAATAAGGCTGCGAACGTCATTGGAAATACCATGAAGTACCACCCCCACGGGGATGCTTCCATTGGGGATGCCATGGTGCAGATCGGTCAAAAAGACTTATTGATCGATTGTCAGGGTAACTGGGGCGATCCGATCACAGGGGACTCCGCGGCGGCGCCCCGTTACATCGAAGCGCGGCTGTCAAAATTTGCCCTCGATGTTGCTTTCAATCCTGAAACGACCGAGTGGCAACTGAGTTACGATGGCCGAAACAAGGAGCCTGTCACACTTCCGGTCAAATTTCCCCTCCTGCTTGCGCAGGGTGCAGAAGGAATCGCAGTAGGCCTCGCCACGAAAATCATGCCCCACAATTTTATAGAGCTGATCGATGGCGCGATACAGGTCCTGCATGGGGAACGTCCGCACTTGCTTCCAGACTTTCCTACGGGCGGAATGGCGGACTGCTCTGCCTACAATGAAGGGCAACGTGGAGGTAAGATCCGCATCCGCGCGAAAATTGAAGAAAGGGACAAGAAAACTCTCGCGATCACCGAGATCCCCTTTGGAACGACGACGGGCAGTCTGATAGAAAGCATTGTCAACGCCAACGACAAGGGCAAGATCAAGATCAAGAAGATTGAGGACAACACCGCTCAGTTCGTAGAAATCATCGTCCACCTGGTCCCAGGTATTTCTCCGGATATGACCATCGATGCGTTGTACGCCTTTACTGCATGTGAGGTCTCCATTTCCCCCAATACCTGCATTATTCAGGATGAGAAGCCGCGGTTTATGAGTGTCAACGACATTCTGATCGAAAACACCAAGCAAACCAAGGCCTTACTGAAAAAGGAACTGGAAATCAAGCTGAACGAACTTCTTGAAAAAATCTTCTCCAGCAATTTACTGAAAATATTCATTCAGGAAGGGATGTATAAGCATCCAGAATATGAAAATGCCGGAGATTTCGACACGGTTGTCGGGGTACTGGACCGCTTGTTCGAGCCTTTTAAGGAGTCATTTTATCGGGAAATCCAAAGAGAAGACTACAAGCGCCTGATTGATAAACCGATGAGCAGTATCACCCGTTTTGATATAAAAAAGGCGGATGAACTGATGGCCAACCTGGAAAGCGAGATCAAAAGAGTCAAAAATCATTTAAAGCATTTGACAGCCTATGCGATCGCGTGGTTTGAAGGCTTGAGAGAGAAATACGGTGCTGGAAGGGAAAGAAAAACCGAAATTAGGGTATTTGACCGCGTCGAAGCGACACAGGTTGCCCTTGCCAATGCCAAACTCTACGTCAACCGAGAGGAAGGTTTTATCGGAACGGG
Source organism: uncultured Sphingobacteriaceae bacterium (assembly GCA_964401685.1). Classification (GTDB taxonomy): domain Bacteria; phylum Bacteroidota; class Bacteroidia; order Sphingobacteriales; family Sphingobacteriaceae; genus DASRQK01. The sequence goes on along the minus strand of CAYNZH010000008.1, from coordinate 10,878 downwards.
AATGCGGAGAGACGAATTTGTCAGCGATTGCTCGGACATTGACGACATTATTGTATTTCGCTCCGATGGTAAATTTGTAGTCACCAAGATACAGGACAAGGTTTTTGTTGGCAAGGGCATTGTTCATGTGGCGGTGTTCAAGAGAAATGACGAGCGGACCATTTATAATATGATTTACAAGGACGGGAAATCCGGCACCGCATATGTCAAGAGATTTGCCGTCATGGGTGTCACCCGGGACCGGGAATATGATTTGACCAAGGGAACCAAAGGTTCTCAGCTCCTGTATTTTACCGCGAACCCCAATGGAGAAGCCGAGCTCGTACATATTCAGCTGCGCGCGCATTCTAAATTGAGAAAATTGCAGTTCGATCTGGATTTCGCCGAAATAGCCATAAAAGGACGTGGTTCTCAAGGAAATATAGTGACTAAATATCCTATTCGAAAGATTAGCCTGAAAAGCAAGGGTGTCTCTACCTTGGCGGGAAGGAAAATATGGTATGATCCTATCCTGCGGAGACTCAACGCGGATGAACGAGGCGAATATCTGGGTGAATTCGACGGCGAAGACAAAATTCTCAGTGTCATGGAAGATGGCACGTATGAATTAAACTCCTTCGAGTTGACCAATCACTTTGATGACAAAGCTATTCGGATAGAGAAATACGGCCCAGAAGTCGTTTTTAGTGCGATTCACCTCGACGGGAAATCTGGCAACCATTATTTAAAGCGTTTCGTTTTCGAAAACATACCGACGGGAAGACGCCAAAGTTTCATCAATGATTCAGTCGGATCGAAATTGATTCTGTTGACTCGGGCGGATAATCCCTTGGTGGAAGTGTCGGTCAAGAAAGGCAAGACCGAAACCCCGGACACGCTCGAAATCAACCTCCAGGAGGCAATCGAAGTCAAGGGGATGAAAGCTCAGGGCAATCGGTTGACGCCACATAAAGTGGACGGCATTAAACTCTTAAGCGAGGAGAAAGCGCAGGTCCAAGAAGAAAAGGTTCCCTTTGAAATCACGAATCCAGAAGACGTGTCGACTGAAGACACCGGGCAGATGGGCCTGTTCTAAAGTCGAATCGCTTTGTGAATTGGCGTTTTTTCAGTACATTTGAAAAAGAAATAAGATTTTTTATGCAAATTAAAGCAATATCATCGCTCCTGAGAACCACGACCGTACTGTTTCTGTCTGGCCTGGCAATCGCCTGCGGTTCACCGGAAAATAAAAGTGAAATCCAAGGCAATGCTGCAGCCAGCCAGCAGGGAGTCTCAAACAATCCGGCGACGACTCCGACTCCAGTGAATGTACCCAGCCAGTCAAATTCGCCGGCAAATGCCATTCCGGACTTCAATTTTTACATACTAAAGAGCGGCATCAGCTTTACAAAAAACGACCTTGGTGCTAGTGGACCCCACGTGTTTATCTTATTTGACCCAAGTTGTGGTTATTGTCAGCACGAGGCGAGGGATATCGGTGCCAATCTGGATAAGCTGACAGATGCGAACTTCTACTTCGTTTCTATGAATGATCCAGGATTGATGGCGACATTTTTCGACCGTTTCGCCAAAGAACTCAACGGACAAAGCAAGGTGCATATGTTATACGACCGAAACATCGAATTTATTAATAAGTTTCATGTTCCCACACAGTATCCGGCTACCTATATCTATGGCAGCGACGGACTGCTCAAAACCTACTGGAACGGGGTAAAAACGGCAGAGGAAGTCGTTGCTTCGATCAATTCCGCCTCTTAGAATATGGCAGAATTAGCGATTTATGGGATAAAAAACTGCAATTCGGTCAAGAAAGCATTAGACTGGCTGAGTGCGCGGAATGTCCCCTACCTCTTTCATGATTTCAAAAAGGTGGGTGCGGATACGGTACTTCTGACGAAATGGGCCAATGAAATAGGCTGGGAAACGCTTTTAAACAAAAAAGGCACAACTTGGAGGCGGCTTTCACCTGAAATCCAACAAGCTGTGGTCGATTCTCAGAGCGCTGTCGCACTAATGACCGAAAACACGAGCTTAATTAAAAGACCTGTAATCGAACATCCTACTGGCATAATTGTTGGGTTTAATGAAGACAGGTATGAGGAAGTTTTTAGCTAAAATAAGTATAGGTTTATTCGGTCTCAGTCTTTTGACGGCCGCTAGCCTCAATGCTCACGCCCGGCAGGAGGTCGCAAGGGCGGACACCGCTATATTGCATGGGATCGTCCTGGATCTTCGCAATGACCAACCTATGGCGAACGTGCAGGTTCGCAACCTCAACGCCAAATCCAACGTCGAAACTACAAATGAAGGGCGTTTTAGTATCGCCGCAAGGAAGAACGACCTGTTGGAGTTCCGCTATAATGGGTACAGAACAGATACGTTGTTGTTGATTGAACACGAATTTAAACGTATTTACCTTAGCGTGGCCGACGGTAACATATTGATAGATGCTGTCACCGTACGTGCGCTCACAAATTCCCAGCTGGATCTAGAGATTGAAAAGGCGGAAAAAGAAGGGCAATTTCTTGAGACCTCCATTCATCGGGGTGGAATTCGCCTCTCCCCTTCCCGGCTTTTTGGGGAAAGCGGAAGAAGGGCCAGGGAGCACTATGAAATGCTCTTGAAGGAAAAAGACAGGCGTGCGATCGATCGTCGTTTTTCAAGATCCGCAGTACAAGCGGTCACGCCCTTGAAAGGTGACGAACTGGAGATGTTTCTTGTGAGATTCAGACCAGGCCTAGATTTTGTTTTAAAAAGTTCAGAACAAGATTTCAATCTTTACATCATGGATTCCTATGCCAAATTCAAGGCGCTCAGCCCGGAAGAAAAAAAGGCCATCCAGTGGCCCGGAAAAGGTACCTAAGTCCGCTCTGAGGTAAAACTTGCTATTGGATTTGCATCTTATCTGTAATTAGTCTAAATTAGCACCCGAAATAATAGCACACAATTTTCGGCTTTGGAACAGCAAATTCTAGTAGTACTTACATATATAATTTTATTGTTTGGTTCTGGCCCTGGCTCTTCAGAGGGACAAGTCAAAGGCGTGGTGGTAAACGAGCAGGAGATGCCCATGGAGGGGGTGACGCTAGCACTTGACGGCCCCATTAAAAGGGAAGTTTCAACCGACGAGACCGGCACCTTTAATTGGACCGACCTACCCTTCGGTGCCTACGTGCTGAAGGCCAGTTTCCTGGGCTACGAGACCGCTACTCTTTCTTTTGAGCTCGATTTTTATACCCAAGAGCGCGAATTTAAGATCATTTTACCCCAAGCCTTGGAAAGGCTGGAGAACGTTGTTGTCCAAGGTAAGTCAAAAGCCCAGCATGCACGTGAATTGCCGGTCAAGGCCGTGGTTGTTGACGTGCAGCAAGCCTCAAAGCAGCCCGCAACGCTGGCAGAGCTAATGAACCGGTCTCCAGGCGTTAGAATCCGGCAAAGCGGAGGTGTGGGAACTCCGGTAGATGTATCCATTAACGGCTTTCAGGGCAATTCGGTCCAATATTTCCGGGATGGAATCCCCCTGGAATACCTTGGAGGTGGGTATGGGATTCACAATGTGCCTACGAATTTGCTGGAAAGAGTGGACATCTTCAAAGGTGTAGTTCCCATCTACCTGGGTGGGGATGCCTTAGGCGGCGCGGTCAATGTCATTCCTCAGGAATTTTCACAGCGCCAACTTAATTTGTCCTATGAAGTCGCATCCTTTCACACCCATCTAGTCAATTTTCATCTTTACCAGCCCATTCGATCAAATTTTTTCGCGGGTTGGGAGGGTTTTTTCAATTATTCACGGAACAATTATGACGCCGAAGTACAAATTGTTGATGCGCACGCTAATCCTGTACCTACACGCGTAGAGCTGTTTCATAACGGTTATAAGCAATTCTATTCGGACATTTTCGCTGGCGTAAAAGACCTGAGCTGGGCGGATGAACTCAGGTTTTCTCTGGCAACCTACGGCGTCGAAAGGCAGGCTCAACATCCCGCCTTGATGACCAATCCCTATGGTGCGATGACGACTCACAATCGCGGAATCGTGCCTAGCCTGCGCTATAAAAAGAACTGGGGAGGGCGCTTTGAACTTGATCAGTTTGTCTCCTACAGCGATATAAACAGGGGCCGCACCGATACTGTTCACGGTACCTTTGATTGGTATGGACGTTTCACACCCCGTGCCGAAATGGGTGAAAGTCCCAGACGTTCATTAGCCCGCCTCGATTTTTCAAATGTCATGAGCCGGACAAACGGTCGCTTTCATATTTCAGATCAGCAGATTCTAGAAGCGAACTTCGTCTATCAGCTAAACAAGCGTGTGGGCTCTGATCCCTACGGGCTAAGATTCAAGGGTACGGATATAGACGTCTTGAGTCGTGAAGCCACGTATCTGAAGACGGTTGCAGGTCTTTCGTGGCAATCAAAATGGATGGATGACAGGCTCACCAACCAATTTACCCTCAAGCATTTTCACTACGGTAGTAAAGGAATTAATGGCTTTATGGCCAATGAAAACGAATTGAACCATTTCGTGAAAAACAACAAATCCAATTGGGGATGGGGACAAGCCCTCAAATTCCAGTTGAATCAGCGAAGTTACCTGCGGGCTTCCTATGAAATGACCAATAGACTTCCGCGAGAATCAGAGCTATTCGGGGATAATGATACGCGCGCACCAAATTTTAATCTTCTGCCGGAAAGGAGTTTTAACGCACACCTTAGCTATGCATTCTCGACGTCCACTTTTGGCCTTGAACTGGGAGGTTTTTATAGGAAAACAAAGGGCATGATCATGCTCGTGCCGGTGCAGCCACCTTTTGCCCAATACCAAAACCTGGATAGCATAAGGGGTTATGGCTTCGATATTGATTTTTCTTACAGAGTGCACAAAAACTGGAATCTGACCGCGAATACCACCTGGCAGGACAATCGCATGATCGATATCGGCGATCCCATACATCAATGGATGGAGGGAACACGACTGAGAAACACGCCTTACTTCTTTGCCAATATGGGCGTTAACGGACAGTACCAAGGTGTTCTCCGTACAATGGACAAACTACACGTTTATGGTCACTGGAATTTCATCCGAGAATTTTATTTGAACCAAATTCCTAGAGATAAAGAGCCTCAAGGCTTTCTGGGATTATTTGGTAAGGCAGGGGTCCCCGTGACCAATATCATCCCCGATCAGCATCTACTGACCTTGGGTCTCAATTACTTTTTTGGAAGCAGCCCTTTGCACTTAGGTTTTGAAATCAAAAATTTAACGAACGAAAAGCTCTTTGATTATTACAAAATAGAAAGGGCGGGTCGTAGTTTTCATTTGAAAATAAATTATCAATTCTAATTCACATATATCAAACAATATATTATGACAAAAATAAACGGATTAATACGCTTAGGATCGATTGCACTGGTTCTTTTTCTTGGAGGTTGCAGCAATGATGATCCCGCCCCCCAACAGGACGGGCAGGACAAATATGTCTTGATCACCTTGGCAGATAGGGTGTCTGGCACCAAGGCTGGTTTTATCAGTAGCTTTGACGAATTTCCCTCAGGAACGATTTCAAACGCCTCTTCCGGATCGCTGGAAGGACAAGGAATGGGAGGCTGGAGAACGCACGAAAACGACATTTATAAAATGTTCAAAACCTCTGATTACAGCACAGGAATCGAGAAAATCAACATTGCAAAGGACGGAACAGTGACAGCGGGTGCGTTTATCATGTCTAAGGATCCTGCGGCTGCTGCAAAATACTTTGGCACCGGCAATTTCGTCATAGAAAGTGCAACGAATGGCTACTACTGGGATGCTGCTGAGCCAACGCGCATTCAGAAGTTCAATCCTTCGACTATGCAGAACACGGGTTCTCTGGATCTATCTGCAGCTGTTGAAGAGCGAGGTCAGGGCGAGGCTGGAATCAGTTTCCGTTCTGTGGGCCAAAAACTACTTGCAATCAAAAACGGAAAGCTCTATGCCAACATCACCTATGCCACCAATCCCACTACGCAGATTGGCTTTTTTGACGATTTCTATCCCGATGTTTACGTTGCGGTCATCGATCTGGCGACCGAAACTCACGAAAAAACCATAAAAATCGAGGACACAGGGAGCATTGCTTACATCAATGAAAACCATATGTATGATTTCGATAGCAATGGTGATCTATATATCGTGACTCAAGGACGTTCGGCCTTGGGAGGAAAATCTAAAATCGTTCGTATTCGTGCAAATGAAACCGAAATCGATCCTACCTGGGAACTGAAATTTTCCGATTTCCGAGCTCAGGACAATGGAAAATTCGTCAACGTATTTGCAAAAAACGGCAGACTGATTCTTACCCTAAACACAGAGTCGCTGACTGGCGGCGGTAGTGGAAATATCAATAATGCCGATATCTGGGAGTTCTATGCGCTGGATGTGCAAAGCAAGGAGTTTCAGAAAATCTCCGGTATACCAGTAGGAACAAACCCCGGAGCGGCACTTGCGGCTAGCGAAGTCGATGGAAAGGTTTTGCTTAGGGGGGCTACAAAAAGTGGCGAGAACGGCTACTACGAATACGATTTTGCGACAAATAGTGCTTCCCTGTTGTTTTCAGTAAACGTTGGTGGCGCTGTTTCGGGTTTCCATAAAGTGACCCTGAACTAAGCGATACCATGTTGCTGCTTGTTCTTAGTCAGATTTTGTTTTCCGTACAGGTAGAAAAAGCACCGGACACACATCGGGGTGACACCCTCTATGTGTCCGGAAATTTCAATCAATGGAATCCCGCGGACACCAATTTCATCCTTGAAAAGCGACGCGATGGGACCTGGTACCTCGAACGCGTCCTCGACGACATTCCTAGCGACAGATTGGAATACAAGTTTACGCGCGGGACATGGGCCAAATCTGAGAGCACAAAAAAGGGGAACTTGACCGGGCCGCGGACAGCAGTTCTAGGGGAAGAAATTCGAGCAATAACTGAGATCGAAGGATGGCGGGACGACTTTCCCGCGTCGACCCTGTCCGCGAATGTGCAGATTCTGGATTCCGCGTTCTACATGCCTCAACTCGGCAAGAAACGCAAAATAAGCGTGTATCTCCCCGCGGACTATGCACAGAGCCAGCAAATGTACCCCGTGCTTTATATGCCTGATGGGCAGCACCTATTTGACGAAGCAACATCCCAGGGACGTATCGGTCCCATAGAGTGGGGAATCGATGAATTCCTAGATCAGCAGAAAGAATCCTTTATCGTGGTTGCTATCGACCATCCGCGGGATTTTGACGAAAGAGAACAAGAACTGTATGTTTTCCCTAATGAGCGTTTTCCCGAGGTATCGGGCCGCGAATTCTTGGATTTTATTGTGAATACGCTTAAACCTTCCATCGACAAGAAGTTCCGCACACGGCCGGAAAGCACACATACAGGCATTTTAGGGAGTTCGCTGGGCGGTCTGAGTAGTCTGTACGGAGGACTTCTTTACCCCGAAACTTTTGGGCTTGTTGGGGTATTTTCACCTTCAGTATGGCTGGACGAGGGTCAAATCCAACTTTTTATCCAACAATTGGAGGTAAAAAAGGCACATTCACAGCAGCATTACTACTTTTATGCTGGGGAGCAGGAGCTCAGGCGTAAACCGGACGGTAGTTTTGTCGCGATGCACCTGGACGTAATGAACATAGTCGGACACATTGAGAACAGGATAAATCCAGGTCTGAGAACCGAATACGAGCAAAATGGAAGACATGGGGCACTGCACTGGCGAGAAGCGTTTCCTTCTTTTTACCAGTGGTTTATAGCATTAAATAAAAATAATTAAGATAAAATGTACATAAGAAATTTTTTGGTATTGGCCTTAATTTGCTTGGCGTGTGCTGCGAATGTTCAGGCACAAAAAATCGTAGTAACGGATATTGTCGGGCGAAAGGTCAGCTTGGATAAGCCCGCCAAAAGGGTAATTTTGGGCGAAGGACGTCAATTGACTACCCTGGCATTATTGCATCCTGACCCGGTTAGCATAGTCGCTGGGTGGACCGGAGATTTTAAAAAATCTGGGGGGTTACTGTATGAAGCCTATCAAAAAGCCTTTCCAGCAATGGAGACGATACCCTTAATAGGTTCGTCCGGCAAGGAAACGGTATCGACGGAGCAAATCATCGCGTTGAGGCCCGATCTTGCCATTTTCGGTGCAGGTTCTCACGGGCCAAATGCAAAATCTGCAGATATCATACGTCAGCTCGAAGCTGCAGGAATTCCGATTGTGTTTATAGATTTCCGCCTGCACCCTTTTAAGAATACCGTCCCCAGCATGCAACTTTTGGGTCAGGTACTCGGTCGTGAAAAACAGGCTAAAGAGTTTATTTCCTTTTATCAAAGGCGGTTACATCATATCGCAGGAACGCTTGCAAAACACAAAAACCTCCATAGGCCTAAGGTTTATATGGAGATGATCCGCGGTAATGTGCCTCCCGGAACGCCAGGAAAAGGAAATTTAGGTGAGTTTATCGATTTTGTCGGTGGCGAGAACATCGGGAATATTTTGCCTGGTGAAGTGGGCACGTTGAACATGGAATACGTTATTGCGGAACAGCCCGATATTTACGTAGCGACAGGAATTGCAGTTCCCGGCGAAGATGGATTGGTGATTGGTCATGATATCCAGACGTATCAGGTGCAGAACAGCCTCCGGGCGCTGTCGGGACGACCCGTGATGGCACCGCTAAAAGCAGTACAAAACAATTCAGTTTATGGCATGTGGCATCTGTTTTATGATTCGCCACTCAATATTGCGGCAGTGGAAGCCCTGGCAAAATGGGTGCATCCGGAATTGTTCGGAAAACTACAGCCCCACGGCGTTCTAAAGGAAATCAACGAGCGTTTTTTGGCCGTTCCATTAAAAGGTGTTTTCTTTGCAGAGCAGAAAATAAATTAGAATAGAAATTTGTCACCAAATAGCACCCAAAATCTGGCGTCCGCCTATAAGAAGCAAGTCGCCCGGCGAATTGTTGTTCTCGTATTACTCGCTTTTGCCACGGTCGCGTCCTTTTGTCTGGACATGGCCGTCGGTCCCTCTACCTTGTCGTTCAGCGACGTGATACGTACACTTTTCGATCCGGGTTCCGCAGAACTTTCCACACGAATCATCGTCTGGGAAGTGCGGATGCCGTATTCGTTGATGGCTCTTCTCGTCGGAGCGTGCCTGTCAATAGCTGGCAACGAAATGCAAACGATCATGAACAATCCCATGGCGAGTCCCTTTACCCTGGGCATATCGGCAGCATCTTCCTTTGGCGCGGCTCTGGCTATCATTCTTGGCCTTAGTATCCCGGGAATCGCTGGCGATTGGATGGTCATTGTCAATGCATTCTTATTTGCGTTTGCCGCGACAATGCTCCTTCAAGCGATTTCCTCGGTACGTGGCGCCGGCCCAGAGGCACTGGTGCTCTTCGGGATAGCCTTAGTCTTTACGTTCAATGCCTTTACAGGTATCATGCAATACGTGGCAAGTGCCGAGGCCTTACAGCAATTTATCTTTTGGAGTTTGGGATCGCTAACCAAGGCAAATTGGGAGAATATCAAACTCCTGGCTTTACTCTTCCTGGTAGTCACTCCCTTTTCCCTCGCGGCATCCTGGCAGCTTACTGCTCTCAGACTCGGTGAGGACAGCGCAAGAAGTTTTGGGATTGCCGTGCGTAGGTTACGCTTTTTCTCCCTGCTGAGGATCAGTTTGCTGACCGCAGGAGCAGTCTCCTTTGTAGGGACCATTGGGTTCATCGGACTTGTTGGCCCGCATATCGCCAAGTTGATCATCGGCGAAGATCATCGCTTTTCCCTACCTGCCAGTATTTTTTCGGGCGCGCTTATCATGTCGCTGGCTTCCATCGCGAGTAAAGTCGTCGTCGGTGGCGCCATTATCCCCGTGGGCATTGTGACATCCCTGATAGGGGTCCCCATTTTCGTGGCACTCATTATCAATAAAAGGAGAAAATCATGAACGAGTTGGAAATTACTTCGCTCACAACGGGCTACGCGAATAAGACAGTTCTCGAAATGCTGGACGTTCCCCCGATGAAAGGTGGCGGGATCACTGTACTTACCGGTCCCAATGCAGCGGGGAAATCCACGTTGCTACGGGCAATGGCTGGCCTTTTAAGAACGAGCGGCTCCATACGACTAAACGGTCAGGAATTGGTTGGGATGCACCCCAAGGAACGCTCTTCCCTCGTCAGCTTCATGCCTCAAAATGTTCCTGTAGACATCAATCTCTCTGTGATGGAAGCTGTGATCAGTGCGTTGAAGGCCTCTCCCCTAGATGCAGTTTCCAGTCGCCAAGTCAATGCACATGACCGGGCACTGGAGGTTTTAGAGACCATAGGCATAGCCCACCTCGCACTTGAGAATCTCAGTCAGCTTTCCGGAGGACAAAGACAAATGGCTAGTCTGGCCAGAACAATAGTTCGCGATCCTCAGATGTTGCTGCTCGACGAACCTACGAGTGCACTCGACCTAAAGCACCAGATCAAAGTCATGAAGCTGGCCAGAAAATTTGCCGACGACGGCAAGATCGTAATTCTGGTTTTACACGACCTCAACTTGGCACTCAGATGGGCAGATCAGGTTATCGTGATGAACCGTGGCCAAATAGCCGGCGCGGGAACCCCTAGTGATGCCATTACCGACCGCATTATTGCAGAAGTCTACGGAATTAGAGTACGTGTAGAAAAATGTTCACTGGGAAAATTCCACATGATGGTCGACGACGAAATCCTCATAAATCAAATTTAATATTTATCTTTGGCTGGGAACCGTGTATTCCACGGTAACCGTGTAAAAACATGTAAAAATGATTTGCAAGCCAAATGCCATCCGTCGGTCCTATCACCTTATTATCCTC
>CAYNZH010000007.1:22196-72307 GCA_964401685.1 uncultured Sphingobacteriaceae bacterium | reverse complement strand
TCCATGGATTTCCTCCGTTGTCGGAAAGCAGCTGGTCCAAATAAAGTCCCCCCTCAATATCAAATCCGAAATGATACCGGAGATTCAAGTAGTGAATATTTCCAGTTCTAAGAGGTACCACTGCGCGATCAATGATGTAAGTTTCGGATCCAGCAACTTGCATGGGTATTCCCACCAAGGGAACTCCCAGATTCCTCAAGGTCGGCTGAGGCCGGGGTGTATTGCTGTCAAAATTTTCGTTTAAAAATCGTAATTTGATCCTGTTCTCGGGAAAAGTCAAGCCAGAAACGTTTGCCGGCCTGGAGATCATAGGTGTTTCGATTTTTGCAGTAATTGACCATTTTTCAATATTTATCCCCGGGCTTGGTAGCTGTATATGGATGGTATGTGTCCCCACCTGCTCGAGCTTCAGCCCCTGATAACTGCGCACATTATAGTGATGTGCACCGTACACACTGATGGTCGGCCGAGGCTGGCCCAAGACCGGAAGCGCAAACAGCTGAGCGAAGCCGAGAACTAGAAATGCTACCAGGAGCCTGAGGCTAATTTTCACTATTTGTCCTTTCATGCGTAAATTCGAGTTCGGCAATCTTGACAGCCTGCCTGTCTCCATAGTCCACGATGGCAGTAGCGATGTAAGACGCCTGAGCCAAATCAGCGGGGAGCTGGATCAGCTGAGTTCTTTTATCACCTGGCATACTGTAAAATGCAACAGGGGGAAGGCTTGTTTTGTGTCCTGTTTCCTGATTCAGAAGCTCGACACTGATGACTCCGTCCGTCCACACGTTGCTGGTGTTGTCAAAGTGCAAGGAAAGTTGGGTCGCAGCCTCATCTTTCAAATATCGGAAATTTGTGATTTCCACTAGAGGCTCGAAAGAACCCGGAAATCTCTGATACAATTTTATACCTGTACGGACAGAAATCCTGATGTTGGCCCCTTCGTCATCTACTCCGTCCCTGGGATTGAGTTGAGTGACGAAAAGCATCGATGTACGAACCGGAATTGAATCCAAATCTCCGGCTGCAGGAACGCTCACCAATATATCTAAATCTTTGCTTTCCCCGGGTTGGAGCGAGAAAAAACTCTCCGGGATTGTGACCCATTCCGCAAGCGAGGTGCTGAGGGTTCCAGAGGCCTCCAGGAGATTCTCGCCATATTCGCCATACTGCCAATCCTCTAGGGATACCGCCAATTCCAACGGAAAATCCTTGCTAGGATTGGTAATAGTCACTCTTTCCACTTGACTTTGCCCTGGTCCGATAGTATAGTAAACCCTTGGCGGTCCGATGGTGATACCAGTCTGAGCTTGGGAAACGATACTTGTCAGTAATAGCGCAAAAAATAAAGCAGAAATTCTATGCATGATTCAAGATAATAAATATATACTATTAAACAAAAAAGTCCAGCAAGGTTTAATAGCTTGCCGGACTAATTTTTAAAGTTCAAAATTCAAATTATTGTACGGTGATGCTATATTGTACGTTGGCACTGACTGTTTTTCCAACATAGTTGCGTTCAATTGCGCCATTATTGGTGATTTCATTGCCTTTAGCCGCATAAACTACATCAATTTTCTTGCCAACGGTCGCGGCAGAAGCCGAGTTGCCTGTGAAAATGGTTCTCGCGTTGTTGGCGTCAAGTTGAATCTCGCCAGTTGACGTACCAAAATCAGTGTTATTGGCTTTCACGTACACCTGACCAACGTTGAGGGGAGTAGCATTCGCGCCGGTAAACGTTTGTTCAATTGTTTTTACTTTAACCTCGTAACCAGGCTTTGTAGACGTCACAGTCAAGTGGCCTGTTTTTACGTCAGAGGTAACGCCATTTAAGTAATGATCTACTGTTTGGAACACTAAATCTACCGTTCTTTGATTTGGGGCAACTTCGATTGCAAGGATATCTTTAAAAATTAGGTTGACTTTTACATTTTCAGAGGTAGCTGTCATTGGTCCCGTCTGCGCGTTAGCAGCTGCCAAGTTTCCTACGATCAATCCTAAAACTAGAAATCCAGATGTCATTAAATTTTTCATGAGTTGTTTTTGTTTTGTTGTGTGTATTGTTATGTTCTCTTTATTTTGTTCCAATAGATATTTTTGATCTATTATTCTGTGAACAAAGGTACGGCTAACAATAGCGTTACAAAATATGAATTCCAGTAGAAGATATATAAAACTGCGCAAGTGTGTAGTTAATTCGCTACAAGCGGGGGGTAAAATGCTTAAGATGTCGTCAGATTGGGCCTGTTTTGCCGGAATTGCGAGGGTCGCACCCCTTCATTTTTGAGAAAAAAGGAGCTGAAATTATGTTCTTCGAAGAATCCCAGGGCGGCACTGACCTCTTTTATAGGCATATCTGTGTAGATCAGCTTCCAGCGGGCTTCCTCCATGATTCGTTTGGTGATAAATTCTTTGGGGGTAATGTTTAGGACAGCATTCGTGGCTTTGGTTAGCCGCCTTTGCGTGACGTTGAGTTCATCGGCGTAAAAATTGACCGCTTTATTGGCGACATAATTGTTTTCGACCAATTCTTTGAATTCCATCACCAACATATTGTCCACGTCTTCACGGAAATTTAATTTTGGCACCTGATGATGCTGAAGTGTCCCCATAATGAGGATCTGTTGAATAATGTTATGGCCAAGATCCTGATGCAACTCGTCCGCATAATTTTCTTGTACATCATATAGAAGGTGCGCCAGCGTCCGGCAATAATTTATAGCCTCGTCTGGAGGAGTCAGAAAATAGACAGCTTGGAAATTGTTGAAAAGCTTGCAGTTTTGTAAAAAATGCATGTCTCTGGACGTCCTATTATAGAGCAAAGCATTGAACACCAGAATATGGGTGCCTTTTTGTGGTTTATCGGAGAAATGCGACAGCCTACCAGCTCCTACGAAAAGCAACGAAAAGGGAGGAATCTGTACAGCCTTGCCGTCAACAAAATGCGTTGCTCCGCTAGAGCCAGAAAATACAATAGTATAAACGTCTCGTCGTTGAGACTTGAAATAATTGTCCAAAAAATCTAAGGGAGATGTTTTTTCAAAAATAAGCTCATGCTTAAAAATCCCAAAAATTGATTTTCCTTTCCCCTTGTTTTTCATGCAAACATATTATCATGCACGCTACCGCAATAAACGTTCCGAAATTCTAATGTAAAAATCACCGAAGTTATTTGGCTGTGATCGTATAGACTAATTGTGTGAAAAGCGGGAGTTCATCGCTATAACCCATGAAGCCGATGAACATAGGAGTTTCAGGGCATTGAGGTCTGATCAAGGGGTTAAGCGCATCGACAACAATTTCGTAAGCGCTGGTACTGAAAATTGTCGGGTTCGGAGGTCTCGGATTTGAGGTGCCAATCCTAGGAGTGGAAAACGAATTGAAAATTAAAGGGGTATCGTCGGGATCGGGTTGAACCATAATGTTCTGAACCGGGTTAAAGACAATGGTTAACCGCACCGGCGCTTCTGTCTGGGCATATTGAGCATGTACATATGGGCAGGTAAAGGACCCTATCATAAAGACCACTACACCAATTATACGTCCGATCCACCGTTTCGTCTCCATGATTTTATCCCTTATTTTAATTTCTTGCTATTTCATATCGCTATATTACGAAACAATTTCGGATAGTCAAAGGTTTTTATTAAAATTCTTAGTGGGCTAAATTTATTGTAAATTTGCCTAATGGAGAATAGAAAAGTAAGGGTAAGCAAAACGTTTACCTTCGATATGGGACATGCGCTGATTGGTTATGACGGGCCTTGCAAGGATATTCACGGTCATACTTACCATCTGACAGTTACGATTTTAGGCGAACCCCTTCAGGAAGCAGGCAACCCGAAGGACGGGATGGTCGTCGATTTTTCATTGATTAAGAAGGTTGTCCATGAGAAGATTATCGAAAAATATGATCATGCACTGATTTTAAATGCAGCGCTCGCCGATGATTTGAAAAAAGGCTTGCACGCTGCTACCGGAAAGCTGGAATTTGTGCCTTTTCAGCCCTCTTGTGAAAATTTACTGTTGCTATTTAAAGACGAGTTGTATTCGGTATTTCAAGAGAAGAGGTGGAATTTATTTTCACTCAAGCTTTATGAAACCCCTACTTCGTATGCCGAATGGTTTGCCTCGGATAACGGTGAATGATAAAAATTTTAGGGCTGTCGTTTGAAAATTAAATTGTTTTCTCTATGTTTGCACAGCTCAAAAAGGGGGTTTAGCTCAGCTGGCTAGAGCGCTTGCCTGGCAGGCAAGAGGTCACCGGTTCGAATCCGGTATCCTCCACGTTTCGGGACAAAATTAGGTTTTCCTATTTTTGTCCCGTTTTTTTTTGTCCCTGTTCTGATTCTTTTACGGACCTTCTCTTCCAAAAAAAGCTGATGACGAGGCGGACTCCTCTTTGCCTGTAGACAGAGCTGCGTGCGGTAAATAATTGGTTATCTGGTATATTTTAGTATATTGGCCTGAAAAATTAGCTGTCTTTTCCTGGACACTTGCGTTTTTTAGGACTAATTATGAATCTATGGAAGAACCGGAAACATTTAAGGTCGGTCTTTGCCTTGCAGGAGCAATTTCTGCGGGCGCTTATACGGCCGGAGTCATTGATTTTTTGCTGGAAGCCTTGGAGGAGTGGGAAACAAGGCGGATTTCAGGCGAGGCGGATGTGCCTGGTCATAGGGTGGAGATTTCGGTGGTGGGAGGATCTTCGGCCGGCGGGATGACCGGGATGATTCTAGCCTCTGCGCTGGGGCAACCGATCACCCCGGTCATCCACGCACCTCCAGCCCTCATGACCAAGATCCCAAGCAACCCGCTGTACCACAGCTGGGTCGATCTCGTCCACGACGATATGCTGGAGGTGCTGCTCGACAGCGAAGATATCACTAAGCGAGGACTGAGATCTCTGCTCAATGCGGAATTCATCGATCGCATTGCGGATCGCGTCTTCATCGCTGGCGAGCCGCCGGCCAGATCACGTCCCTACATTAGCAAAAACCTAAAGGTTTTTGTGACCCTAGCCAACCTAAGAGGCATGGAATACAGCTTTGGACTCAGATCAAACACGCACGAATTCAACAAGTACATCAGCACCAGTCACCGGGATTACGTCTGCTTCAGCCTGACCGAAAATGAATCGCAATACAAAAATGATGGCTTCATTCCCCTAAATTTCGAAAAAGGAATAAATGTGGAACTCGCAAAACAGGCAGCGATGGCGACAGGAGCATTTCCCCTCGGCCTTCCGGCGAGAGAGGTGACCAGAAAAGGGCAGTATCTCAACGATCTGGAATGGTTCAAGTATATAACCAGAGATGGAAGACATCCGTTTCCAGACGATTATGTCAATTTAAATGTAGACGGAGGGATGATCAACAACGAACCCTTCGAGAAGGTCCGCGCCCTGCTGGATCAGGAATCCCCTGACCACAACCACCATAGCTTTCAGAATACCGTGCTGCTGGTAGATCCCTTTCCAAGCAAAACCGCGCAATTTAACGGAAATTCCGGACTTTTTTCTGTAATGGGATCGACGCTCAACGCGATGATCAACCAGTCAAGAGTCAAACCGCGCACGCTGCTAGAAACAATGGACGAGACTCATTTCGGTCAATTTATGATCGCCCCGGTTCGTCATGTAGGCGAGGAGGTTTTGGAGGGGACCGAGGCAATTGCCTGCGCAGCGATCGCTGGATTCGGAGGATTTGTCAGCAAGGAGTTTAGGATTCACGATTATTTCCTGGGCCGCGCCAATTGCGAAAAATTCCTTCGTGACCATTTTGCCGTTCCTCAGTATACAACCAATCCAATTTTTACGGAGGGCTACGCCGGGGTATCGGACAAATCTAGATTTCTTTCCCAAAACGGCAAGTTGCAGATCATCCCGCTTTTTACCCCTGCAAAGCCTGCACCCTATATGCCCCAATTTCGGAATGGCCATCAGTTTCCCGACGTAAATATGCGTGATATTGTGCGTTACCGTCCGAAAATCAAAAAAAGAATAGAAAAGATCCTGCTGAAAATCTCACCCTACACGGCCACCCAGCGGGTCTTGCTATGGGTCGGAGCGCGGGTGGTGTTGAACGCGAAATTGGCCGATGTGATTACGCAGCGTATGATTGATTCACTTGATAAACACCGACTTTTGAAATAATCTTTTTGCTGACCAATCAAAATGTGATAATTTTCGTTTATATTGCGACGTACAGAATCTGACAATATGACCAAAAAAGCCAGAATTCCAACAACCGAATCGCATTATCAAGGCAAACCTAAGCCAGTACTTTCAATCGCCGATGCTGTAGTTATCATCGTCGGTATAGTTGTTGGCGCAGGAATTTTCAGGACACCCTCTCTAGTGGCAGCCAACACCGACAGTGCGTTGATTTTTTACGGGGTCTGGTTGTTGGGGGGATTGGTATCTTTTTTAGGAGCACTCTGTTATGCCGAGCTGAGTACGACATTTCCCAATACTGGTGGCGACTACCACTTTCTGATGCGGGCATTTGGAAAGAGATTTGCTTTTCTGTTTGCCTGGGCGCGGATGAGCGTGATACAGACGGGATCCATAGCGATTTTAGCCTACATTGTTGGAGATTACCTCACCCAACTTCTTTCTCTGGGAGCGTTCTCCTCAGCCATTTACGCGACGTCGGTGGTCGTGCTGCTGACGATTATCAATATTGTAGGTGTGAAATCAGGCACACGCACCCAGAGAATTCTCTTCGGTCTTCAATTTATCGGTTTGATTGTACTCGTGCTTTGCGGATTGTTTATTCAGCCTTCTGAAAGTGTTCTGAATGAAATTCATGCGGACCCCTCGGCACCTTCTATGGGTTTGGGCCTGGCGATGGTTTTCGTCTTGCTTACCTTCGGCGGTTGGAATGAAGCCGGCTATATTTCTGCGGAATTGAGAAGCGGCAGCAAGAAAATGGTGCACGTGTTGATCATTAGTATTTTAATCATAACAGGTATATACTTTCTGATAAATGCAGCTTTTATGCAAGTTTTGGGTCAGGGCAGGCTGGCTGCTTCGGACGCTCCCGCTATAGACCTGATGCGGGCGACCGTAGGCGAGATGGGTGTGTTATTTATAGGAATTTTGGTGGCCATCGCGGCATTAACCTCGGCGAATGCAACTATTTTTACGGGTGCCCGAACGAACTATGCACTCGGGAGGGATTTTTCTTTTTTCTCCCTATTGAGCAAATGGGACACAAAGACCTCCTCACCAATCAATGCGCTTCTTATTCAAGCCGGCATCGCTGTTCTGCTAATCCTTATTGGGGCGACGACACGAAATGGTTTTGAAGCTATGGTCGAATTTACGGCACCGGTATTCTGGTTTTTCTTTTTAGCGATCGGCGTGGCTTTATTTGTCCTGCGTAAGAAAGAGCCTGACATTGTTCGGCCATTTCGAGTTCCGCTCTATCCTGTAATTCCAATTGTGTTCTGTTTGGTGTGTGCCGGATTGCTTTACTCCAGTCTAACCTACACCGGACTGGGTGCATTGGTAGGTGTGGCGGTATTGATGTTGGGAATGCTATTCTTTTTCTTCATCAAGAAACAAAAGAGATAATTAACTGTTTGTGTTTATGTTGATAATCTAAATAAAAAGAAAATGAAGAATTTGAAACACGTTTTACTTGGCTTTATGCTCGTAGTTGGAACGCAGGCTTTTGCCCAAAAGCCTCAACTTGATGTCCCCTACGTGCCGACTCGGCACACGGTCGTTGAAGCGATGCTGAACATGGCCAATGTCAAGGCAGGAGATGTACATTACGACCTGGGTTGTGGGGATGGTCGGATCGTGATTGCGGCAGCCAAAAGAGGGGCGAAGGCGACCGGTGTTGATATTGATCCACAGCGAATTAAAGAGGCAAATGAAAATGCTCGCGAAGCCGGTGTCACTGACCAAGTCACTTTTATTGAGGGAAATCTGTTTGATATGGATTTTAGCGATGCGACGGTGTTGACGCTGTATCTGTTGCCCGATGTAAACCTGAAATTGCGGTCAAAAATTTTAA
This sequence comes from uncultured Sphingobacteriaceae bacterium, assembly GCA_964401685.1. Lineage (GTDB taxonomy): Bacteria > Bacteroidota > Bacteroidia > Sphingobacteriales > Sphingobacteriaceae > DASRQK01. The sequence goes on along the minus strand of CAYNZH010000007.1, from coordinate 64,283 downwards.
ATGATCTTAAACCTGGAACCCGGATCGTATCCCATGCCTTCGATATGGGTGACTGGGTCCCGGATGATAGTGTCGTGGTCGACGGCAGCCGGATTTACTTCTGGACTGTTCCGGCAAGATAATTTTTCGTGATGTTATTGGTGGAAGAGCCGGGTTTCGCATAGTGAAACTTGGCTCTTTGTTTTTACATTTTGGCATATTAGCCTATCTTTGTATTTGAAAGCACGTATGAAAGAAATATTCGAAAACTTTGATCCCAATGGTCCGGCGCAGACCGGTACCAATATTTTTGGCTTGCCCTCCACTCAGGCAAATTCAGATGTTGTTATCGTCCCCGTTCCCTGGGAGGTGACGACAAGCTATAGGCCTGGAACGGCTGACGGGCCGGATGCCGTGTTCGAGGCATCCATGCAGGTTGACCTGTATGATCCCGATTTTACACATGCCTGGAAGCGGGGATTTTTTATGCAGTATCCGGACCAGAAGGTTCGCGATACAAATCTCTTTATGAGAGAACGCGCCGAACGCGTGATTGTGCAGCTGGAAGAAGGAGCCGAACCCGGCACAGGAGGCGAAATGTTTGATGACATTCAATTGGTCAACGAAAATTCGGACCGCCTCAATAATTGGGTGCACGACCAAACTAAATCGTTGATAGATGAAGGCAAGCTAGTTGCCCTGTTGGGCGGTGACCACAGTACGCCTTATGGTTTTATCAAAGCGCTGACTGCGCGCCACGGTGATTTTGGTATTTTGCAAATCGACGCCCATGCTGACTTGCGCCGCGCTTATGAGGGCTTTACTTACTCCCATGCGTCCATTATGTACAATGTGATCAGCGACTTTCCAGCCTTGTCGTTGGTCCAACTGGGTATAAGGGATTACTGCGATGAAGAGCTTGAGTTTATGGGCACTCATTCTGACCGAATTCATACCTTTTTTGATCGTGATATCAAGCGCGCTGCCTATGAGGGCGAAACTTGGAGAGCAATGTGTGAACGGGTCATCGATAGATTACCCCAAAAAGTATACATCAGCTTTGATATAGATGGTCTGGATCCGAAACTTTGCCCGAACACAGGGACACCGGTTCCTGGCGGTTTCGAACTCGAGCAAGTTTTCTACTTGTTTACCAAATTAAAGGATTCAGGCAGGCAGCTGATCGGCTTTGATCTTAATGAGGTCTCAGCCGGTAATACCGAGTTGGACGCCATAGACCCTATTGTTGGAGCGAGATTATTGTACAAGCTTTGCGGCTTATTGGCAGTAACCAATCCCTAAGCTACATTTTAAGTCCAATCTCACGCAGTCTTTCGTCCAGATATTGCCCCGCTGTGTAGTCTTCAAAGGCCTTGGGTTGCGCAGGGCTTATACAGGATTCCAGCGCTGCAAGACTCATGTCTGGTTTTGGGTGCAAGAAAAACGGAACCGAGAAACGCGAACTTTTCATCATCTGCGGAGGTGGGTTGACAACACGGTGGGTCGTGGATTTTAGGGTGGCATTGGTCAACCTCTGAAGCATATCGCCTACATTTACGACAATATCCTCACCCTTTGCTTTGATGGGGAACCAATTCCCGTCCTTTGTTTTGACTTCGAGTCCGTCTGCACTCGCGCCGATCAATAGCGTGATAAGGTTTATATCTTCATGGGCTCCGGCACGAACGGCATCTGCCGGAAGATTTTCCGGATTCTCAATGGGAAAATAATGTATTGCTCTCAGGATCGAATTTCCATTGAAAACGTGTGGCTCAAAATAATTTTCATCCAAATTCAAGTAAAGAGCGATCGCTTTGAGTAGTTCCCGCCCCGTGTCTTCGAGTTTGCGATAAACCTCGCCCATGACCTCGTCGAATTCCGGAATTTCTCTTACAGGAGGGTTGTCTGGAAAATCTTTTTTTGAATAGGTCTCCTCTCTGATAGTCTGGCCTCTCTGCCAAAATTCCTTCAGATCTGGAGTCGTTGCTCCTTTGGCGGTTTCCTTGCCGACCGAAGTGTATCCCCTTTGACCTGCGATTTCTGGAAACTCATACTTCGCTTTGACGTCCTCAGGCAATGCAAAAAAAGTTTGTATCGTTTGATACAGTTTTTCTATCAGTTCGGACGATAAATCATGATTGGCAACGGTTACAAATCCGGTTTCATGAAAGGCTTTACCGATCTGATCCGAAAATTCTTTGCGCTGATCCGCATTTCCGTGAGTCAGCTGCTTAAAATCCAATCTGGGAATCGAAATGTGGGGCATTGAATAATTATTTTATGTAAAACAATACAAACAAATATAATGATTTTCTTTAAAAAATCCCACATAAATTTGATTGGCTCAAAAAAAGTATTATATTTGCTATGCAAGCATAGTAATTGGAATGAGTATTATGAATGAAATGCAAACCATTGATTATTACCTTAAATCTGCTTGGCAGTCAGTTGCAAATAAATATAATCAGATCGCCTCGCGCTATGGCATCACGCAGGCTACTGGCTTTTTGCTGATCAATATTCACAAGGAAGGTACGCCTGTGTCTCAGCTCGCCAGTTTACTGGGGACCAAGTCCACAAGTCTCTCGCGCATGCTGAACAATCTGGAAGATATGGGGTTAATATATAGGCGGGTAAACCAGGCGGATAAGAGATCCATGAATGTTTTTCTAACCGCTGAGGGTGTAGAAAAGCGAAAGTTGGCCAAAAAGGTCATTCTGGACTTTAATGCGCACCTGGAACTGCATATTTCCAGGGAAGAACAAGAAGTTTTGATAAACACATTGCAAAAGATTAGCTTGGTCGCCTCAAGTTATGAGCCTTTGCAATTAAATCCTATTGAGAATGAATAGAAAAATCAGAAAGGTTGCGGTGCTCGGATCTGGCGTAATGGGATCAAGGATCGCTTGCCATTTTGCCAATATCGGGGTGCAGGTTTTGTTATTGGATATGGTACCCAAGGACTTGGATTCCCGAGAGCAAGCCAAAGGAATGACCCTGGAACATCCGTCTGTGCGAAATCGCTTGGTCAACCAATCCCTGGAAAAAGCGCTGAAATCCAATCCTTCGCCAGTTTACAGCAAGGACGTCGTCAAGCTGATCCAAACCGGCAATTTCGATGACGATTTTGCCCGGGTCGCTGAGGCAGACTGGATTATTGAGGTTGTGGTCGAGCGATTGGACGTTAAAAAGCAGATTTTCGAGCAGGTCGAGAAATATCGGAAAGCAGAAAGCCTCATTACGTCCAATACATCGGGAATCCCCATCGCGCTGATGGCTGAGGGGAGAAGCCCGGATTTCCAAGCTCATTTTTGCGGAACTCATTTTTTCAATCCGCCGCGCTACCTGCGATTGCTGGAAATAATACCTTCTCAATATACTTCTCCCGAGGTAGTAGATTTTCTGGTTGGGTACGGGGATAAGTTTTTAGGTAAAACGACCGTGCTTTGCAAGGATACACCTGCTTTTATTGGGAATCGGATTGGCGTTTATTCCATGCTTGCGGTGACGCACTTGGTCGACAAAATGGATTTGTCCATCGAAGAGGTGGATAAGTATACTGGCCCTGCGATCGGTCATCCAAAGTCTGCGACGTTCAGAACAGCGGATGTAGTAGGCTTGGATACCCTGGTAAATGTGGCCCAGGGACTTTACGAGCATGCCCCTCAAGACGAAGCCCGAGAGGTATTTAAATTACCAGACTTTCTCGAAAAAATGGTCCAATCAAAATGGTTGGGGGAAAAATCCGGGCAGGGATTCTATAAAAAAGTTCGTGGTGACGACGGTAAGTCAGAAATATTGGCCTTAGATCTTAAGACCATGGACTATCGAACGCAGCAAAAGTTCAAGTCACCGACGCTGGAGCTCGCAAAGGGCGAGGAAAATCTCAGAAAGCGGATGAAGATCTTTGCCGAGGGCCAAGACAGGGCCGGAGAATTTTTCAGAGCCATGCACTTTCCACTTTTCGAATACGTTTCCCGCAGGGTGCCCGAAATCAGTGATGAGTTTTTCCGTATTGACGATGCCATGCGGGCTGGATTCGGTTGGGAGTTGGGACCCTTCGAGGTCTGGGATGCCCTAGGCGTGGCAGAGACTTTACCATTAATAGAAGCGGAAGAAAAACGAATTTCAGGTCATTCCGGACAGGTCGCTCCATGGGTGAGGGAAATGCTGGACGCCGGGCATCAGAGTTTTTATAAGCTCGTCGATGGAAAGAGGCATTATTACGATTGGCGAACAAAATCTTATCTGCTCATACCTGGTACAGAGGAGTTTCTGATTCTCGATGATTTGCGTGAGCAACACACTATTTGGAAGAATTCCGGGGTATCGATCATAGATTTGGGCGATGGCATCATCAATTGTGAATTTCACACAAAAATGAATACTATCGGCGGGGACGTTATTCAGGGAATTAATAAAGCAATTGATCTGGCCGAAAAGGACTACCGGGGACTCGTCATTTCCAATGATGGTGCAAACTTTTCCGCAGGCGCGAATATTGGACTGATCTTTATGATGGCAGTCGAACAGGACTACGATGAACTCAATCTCGCCGTCAAAATGTTCCAGGATACTGCGATGCGGATACGGTATTCAGCTGTGCCGGTGGTCGTAGCGCCGTTCAATCTCACCCTGGGCGGTGGCTGCGAATTTTCGATGCATGCGGATTTTGTTCAGTTGCACGCGGAGACGTATATGGGTTTGGTCGAGTTTGGCGTCGGCGTGATCCCAGGAGGAGGAGGAAGCAAAGAGTTTACCCTCAGGGCTTCGGACGAAATGAAATCTGGTCAGATCGATCAAAACATACTTAGAGAACGTTTTTTGACAATAGGTCAAGCCAAAGTGTCTACTTCTGCGCGCGAAGCTGCGGAGCTAGGTTATTTGCAGGAAGGTAAATACGCCATTAGCATGAACAGAAGCCGACTTTTGTCAGATGCAAAAGCACAAGCATTGCGGCTAGCTGACGCGGGTTACACGCAGCCTGTTCCTCGTAAGGACATAAGAGTGCTGGGTAATCAAGGGTTAGGGATTGTGTACGTCGGCGCAAGTTCTATGCACGCAGGGAACTACATTTCCGAGCACGACAAAAAAATATCAGAAAAACTTGGTTGGGTGATGTGTGGCGGCGATTTCTCCTCGCCTACAGAGGTCTCCGAAGAATACCTGTTGCAATTGGAAAGAAAAACATTTCTTTCTCTTTGCACGGAAAGAAAATCTTTGGAGAGAATTCAGCACATGTTAACAACCGGAAAACCGTTAAGAAATTAATATTATGGATGCATATATCATAGCAGGTTATCGTACAGCGGTGGGGAAGGCGCCTAGAGGTGTTTTTCGCTTTACACGGGCGGACGACCTGGCTGCGGAAGTTGTGAGACAGGTGGTTGCCTCAGTTCCCAACCTCGACCCCGAAGAAATAGACGATGTGATCGTGGGAAATGCGACCCCAGAAGCCGAACAAGGCTTAAATATAGGAAGGATGATTTCGCTAATGGGTCTGAATACAGACAAGGTTCCAGGAGTCACCGTTAACCGCTACTGTGCATCGGGCTTGGAAACCATAGCCACCGCCGCCGCTAAAATTCACGCTGGCCTGGCCGATGTTATCGTCGCAGGCGGGGTGGAAATTATGTCGGGTATGCCTTTTGGCGGCTGGAAACTCGTGCCTAATCCTCGGGTTGCAAAGGAAAATCCGGATTGGTACTGGGGTATGGGACTCACAGCCGAAGCGGTTGCCAATGAATATAAGATTTCCAGGGAGGACCAGGATGAATTTGCCTACCACTCTCACCGTAAGGCCTTGGAAGGCATCGCTTCTGGGAGCCTGAAAGAGGGGATTCTCCCCATAAATGTCAAAGAAAATTATTTGGACAACAATGGCAAGATGGCTGCCCGCGAATACCTGGTTGATACGGATGAGGGGCCTCGTGCAGACACCAGTCCGGAGGCTCTGGCCCGACTGAAGCCCGTCTTCGCAGCTGGGGGTAGTGTGACGGCGGGAAATTCTTCTCAGACCTCAGATGGAGCGGCCTTTGTACTGGTCGTCTCGGAGCGTAAGCTAAAGCAACTCGGCGTGGAACCCATCGCCCGATTGCTCAGCTATCAGGTGGCAGGTGTTTCCCCGAGAATAATGGGTATAGGTCCCATCAAGGCAATACCCATGGCTCTAAAACAGGCAGGAATGAGCCTTGGCGATATGGATTTAATCGAACTGAATGAGGCCTTCGCATCTCAGTCATTGGCAATCATCAGGGAGCTAGACCTCAATACAGAGATTCTGAATGTCAACGGCGGAGCGATCGCGTTGGGACACCCTCTCGGTTGCAGCGGCGCCAAGTTGACGGTGCAGATTATCAATGAAATGAAGAGACGGAACAAAAAGTACGGCCTTGTCACCATGTGCGTGGGCACCGGGCAGGGAGCGGCCGGGGTGATCGAGATGTTGAAGTAAATGAATGCAGTTTCTCACTAAAAAATTAAGACATGAGTAAGACTATCAAAGGCGGAGAATTTATCATTAGGGAAACGTCGTATAAAGACGTGTTTATTCCAGAAGAATTTGATGAGGAACAGGTGATGATCAAACAAACCTGTCAGGATTTTCTTGAATCCCAGGTGTTTCCCAATCTCGACCGCATAGACAAGCAGGAGGAGGGTTTGATGGAGAGTCTTTTGAACCAATCCGGAGAGCTTGGTATTCTGGGTGTGTCCATTCCTGAGCAATACGGAGGTTTCGGCAAAAATTTCAACACCTCTATGCTGGTAGCTGATGTGATAGGCGCGGGACATTCCTTTGCCGTGGCGCTGTCTGCACATACCGGAATTGGAACGCTGCCCATTTTATATTATGGTAACGATGCACAAAAAGACAAATACATTCCAGGGCTTGCAACCGGCGAATTGAAAGCGGCTTACTGCCTGACTGAACCGAATGCCGGCTCTGACGCCAATTCGGGAACAACGCAGGCAAAGCTGAATGCTGAGGGCACGCATTATGTGATCAACGGTCAGAAAATGTGGATCACCAATGGTGGATTTGCCGATATTTTCATTGTATTTGCAAAAATTGACGACGACAAAAATCTTTCTGCGTTTATCGTAGAGCGTGAATTTGAGGGGATTAGTATGAATCCTGAAGAAGAAAAGCTAGGAATTAAGGGATCGTCGACCCGGCAACTATTTTTCAACGATTGCCTAGTGCCAGTGGAGAACTTGCTTTCTGAACGCGGAAATGGATTCAAGATTGCCGTGAACATCCTCAATATTGGCCGGATAAAGCTGGGTGCAGCCGCAATTGGGTCATCCCGGGCAGTCATCAACCAGGCCGTAAACTACGCCAACGAAAGAGTTCAGTTTGGCCTCCCGGTGTCAAAATTTGGGGCCATCCGTTATAAATTGGCTGAGATGGTCGTAAGGAATTATGCCGTTGAAAGTGCAGCTTACAGAGCCGGTCAGAATATTGATGACGCTTTTGAGGCATTGGTCGACGGGGGCATGGAGATGGCGCAGGCGAAGCTCAAATCGACCGAGCAATTTGCCATAGAATGTGCGATCCTCAAGGTGTGGGGATCCGAAATGCTCGATTACGTGGTCGACGAAGGTGTGCAAATTTACGGAGGGATGGGATATTCGGCAGATGCACCTATGGAAAGAGCTTACCGTGATTCCCGAATCAACCGGATTTTTGAAGGAACCAACGAAGTCAATCGCCTGCTGATCGTGGATATGCTTCTGAAGCGGGCCATGAAAGGTGAGCTGGATCTGATAGGACCGGCCCAGGCTGTCGCTGGCGAACTCATGGCGATTCCAGAGTTTGGCGAGGAGGACGACGCACCCTTTGCCAAACAAAAGAAAGTTATCGCCAATCTCAAAAAAGCAGGTCTTTTGATCGCGGGCGCGGCAGTTCAGAAGCTGATGGCGACGATGGCTAAAGAGCAAGAGATTCTTATGAATATCGCGGATATTATCGGCGAGGTTTATCTCGCGGAATCCACGCTCTTAAGAGTTGAGAAGCTATACCATCAAAAAGGTGAGGAAAACGTTTCTAGACAGATGGATATTTCCGATATCTACCTGTATTCTGCTGTCGATCGGGTGTATATCGCTGGGAAGGAAGCGTTAAACTCATTTGCCGAAGGCGACGAGCTCCAAATGATGATGGTGGGACTTCGCCGCTTTACCAAGATGCATCCCTACAATATCAAGGACGCGAGACAACGGATAGCTAAAGCGCTGATAGAAGAGAATAAGTTCCATTTTTAGGGGCATATCGGCCATAAACGTATTGTAATATTTTTTTATTGGAAATATTTCACATGCTTTTTGGTATATTAAAGAAAGTTATGCATCTTTGCGTTACGTTCTAGCTCATACTAATGAAAGCTGGTATCGGGTATACACCTTTCCGCCAAGCAAATAATCTTTAAATTTTTATTGAATATAAAATACTGTAATGTTTCGTACACACAGCATTTTTACTATTTTATTTTTTTTAGTTTTTCAGCCTCCGGAGGCCAAATCCCAGGAGCTGAAGATTGGATCGGGGACCCAATTTCAACAGGGAGTCGTCAAACTCGAATGGACTCCTACCTACCCAAAAACACCTGTTACCTTTGAGCTGGAACAGGCGGCCAACCTAAATTTTGAAGATTCAGACATCATTTACCAAGGAACCGATCATGGGACCTTTTTATCCGGTCTGCCAGATGGCACTTATTATTATAGACTGCGCACCGCCAATGGGAATTGGTCTGAACCTCTGGAAGTAACCATAAAACATCATTCCTTACCTCTTGCGCTAATTTTGTTTTGTATTGGTGCAATGGTGTTTCTGCTCGTTGTGGGTGTCATTTTAAAAGGTGCGAAAAATGGACAATAATTCATATTTTATACCTCCCGAGACTGGCTGGCTCATTTTGATCATACTCAGTGTCCTTTGGGTCGGCTTGGGGGCGTATTGGGGAAGGAAAGCCAAAAATCTGGAAGGCCACATGCTTGCGGGGAGAAACGTAGGATTCGCACTGGGTACGGCGACAGTTATGGCCACTTGGGTGACATCAAATACCACCATGTTAGCTCCCCAATTTGTTTTGGAAATGGGGGTATGGGGCATGCTGGCCTACTCGACAGCAGCAATCGGATTGATTCTGTTTGCTCCTCTCGCGCAGCGAATACGAAAGCTCATGCCCAAGGGATACACTAGCGGGGATTTTATTCGCCTACGTTATGGAAAAGCTGCGTGGATTCTCTTTCTGTTCATTAGCATTTTTTATAGCCTTATCTGGCTCATCAGTATGGGCATGGCCGGTGGGATTCTGATGAACTCCATCGCGGGAATTCCTTATGTGCTGGGAACTTCGGTTATTTTGGCTGTTTGCGTCGGGTATACGCTGTTCGGTGGTCTGTATGCCGTCATTGGAACGGATTTCATCCAGTCTTTACTGATTATGATAGGGATTGTCGTTGTCGGATTTGGCGTTTACCAGGTGCTGGATTTTGATGCTATTTATTCTGATTTGGAAACCAATAAACCCATGTTGATCAATGTTTTGTTTCCTGCGGCGCTGATGTCTATTTTCAACAACCTATTGTTCAGCGTGGGCGAAGTCTTTCATAGTAATGTTTGGTGGAGCAGGACGTTCGCAATGCGGGAAGGTGTTGGGAGGAAAGCTTATATTCTTGCGGGGTTAGCATGGTTACCCATCCCAATAGCCGCAGGTTTTATCGCCCTTTCAAGTAGTTCCCTGGATATTAACATCGTCCGTCCAGATATGGTCGGGCCTGTAGTCGCCGCGGAAATTCTGGGGCCAATAGGGGCGATCATTGTGTTTATTATATTGTTCTGTTCCCTGGCATCCAGCATCGATGCGGTCTTGGCTGCTATCTCAGATCTCATTACCCAGGATGTTTATCGGAAAATTTTCCATCCCCAGGCCAGCGAACAACAATTGAGGAAATTTTCAATGTTCATGATAGTCATCGTCGGCTTCGTCGCCTGGCTTATCTGCGTGCCTAGAATAGGGACCTTGGCCAGTGTTCTTTTTTTTGCTGGTCCTCTGGTCGGAAGTACGATTTGGCCCATAGTAACTGGGCTTTTTTGGAAGAAAGCCAATGCAAAAGGAGCGCTTTGGGGCATGTTGCTCGGTTCGATCGTGGGATTGATCAGCTATTTCCAGCTCGGTTGGTACACGTCCTCTTTAGTAGGAGCCGCGGTTTCAATGGTCACTGTTATTACCTTAACACACTTATTTCCCGCCTCATTTGACTGGGAAAAGCTCAATGAGGATACGCAGCAAAACTTATAATAATTTTAAGATATAAATATGGTATTTGCCGAACAATTTATCGAAATAATCATTTTAATATCATTATCAATCATCTCTGCAGCTGTTATTTTACTCCTGATCCTATTGATCAAGGATTATGTAAAAAAACAGGTGTGGTAACTTATTTTGTAATCAAAACAAAAAAATCATGAATTCTAACAACGCGCTGGTATCGACTGGGCTAGCTCCCAATCCCACGGATTTATTAGAAGATGAGACTATCAATGTCGAAGTGTTGAAGAGGCTTGCGGGCAAATCAATTACTTCGGTGAAACAATTTGACAAAGAAACAGTCTGCGAACTGAGCAAGTTTGCGGCCCTCTTGGAATGCAGTACGATTGCAGCTCAAGAGCCGCTCAAGGGAAAGATCGTCATCACAGCATTTTTCGAGCCTAGTACGCGGACAAGACTTTCCTTTGAAAGTGCAGTATTGCGCATGGACGGGAAAATTATTTCTATCGCGGACGGATCTCATACAGGTGTGGCAAAAGGCGAGTCAATGGCTGACATTGGCGAGATGTTCAATGCTTACGGCGACTTGGTCGTCATGCGGCATACCGAGACCGATGCTTTAGATGAAATTTCCAAGAATCTTCGCATTCCACTTATCAATGCGGGAAACGGATCGGGCGAACACCCGACACAGGCCCTGGCGGACTGGTTCGCTATTTTAAAATGGCGGCCCCAGCTCAAGGAGGAGCAACTTCCTGAGGACGAACAAATCCACCTGGGGATTCTCGGGAGTCCTGGAAGCATGAGAGCGGTCAATTCCTTTTTGAGAATGGCCATCTTATTTAAGAATAACATCAGGAAGATTTCAGTCGTTTCTGAGCTCGCCAACCCTTTGGGAGAGGAGCTTTCCGATCTTTTGGACTCCTCTGGTCTGGACTTCGAAATCACGAACAATATAAACGACGTGGTCAGCGACATAGATGTGATTTATATGAATTCCATTGCTTTTCTTGGCGATAGTTATAAGTCATTGGACTCTAGCTTTAAACTGAATGCAGAAAGCAAGTTGAAAAAAGATGCCGTCGTGCTGCACCCGCTGGCAAGACTCGACGAATTGGATCCTACGCTGGATGATACCGACCATAACCTGTATTTCACCCAGGCACATGGTGCCGTGTTCGTGCGCCAAGCGCTATTTATAGCCGTATTGGACCGTTTGGACGTGATTCCCATTAAGGCGCACATAGACGTGGAGCTTGAAGTCGAGCTGGCACTGGAGAATTTTAAAATAAAAAAACAATAATTAGATGAGTGGAATAGCAGGAATTTTAACAACTAAAGAATTTGAAAACAACGAAAAAAAGCACTTAGAGAACATGCTTGGTAAGCTCAAGCACAGGGGTCCCGACGGGACTTACGCCCACCTGGATCGGCTCAATGGATTTGCGACCGGCCAGACATATCTTGACATCAATGGACTTCCTCCACACACGAGTCCAATTCTCGTCCAGACTACGCCAGAAAGCAAAAAATTGCTTGCCTCCGCCAATGCTCGGTTTTACGATTTCAAGAAGACCCGAACCGCCCTAGAGCTGGATGGTTTTCAGTTTCAATCGAAAAATGACCACGAGATCATCCTTCCCTTGTATAGAAAATACGGTGCGGATTTTGTCCATCACCTGCGAGGGGAATTTGCGATCACCCTGTTTGATGCTGAAAAGAAAAAACTTTTCCTGATCAGGGACCGTTTTGGCGTAAAGCCTCTATTTTATCATGTTGCTGATCGTACCATCTACTGGGCATCAGAGATAAAGGGCTTGTTCGCGCATCCCAAAATTGCCCGTAGCTTCAGCACTGAAGGGCTGATTCACCAGTTGATGCAGACCATGGTTCCTGGCACTACGGCCTTTGAAGGCATTTTAGCAGTCAAGCCTGGACACATGCTCATCGTTGACTTTTCCGGCGACCGACTCCTTGTAAAATCCGAAGAATACTGGGACATGGATTTTCCTGAAAAAGATCAACGAGACAGTGCGATCACCTCGGAATATTACATCGAGCAATTAAGGAAGGAGTTGCTTGAAGCTGTAGAAGTCCGCCTTCCCGCAGCGTATCCAGTAAGTTCTTACCTATCGGGTGGTATTGATAGCTGCGCAATCCTGGGCTTGGCGTCATCACTCACACAAAAACCTGTAAAAGCCTACACCATTAGTTTCGACAATACCGATTATGACGAATCTCCGATTGCTAAGGAGATGGCGCAGCGTGTGAATGCTGACCACGAGCAAATCGTTCTCACCGCCGATGAGCTTTATGGCAAGAACTACGTCAACACCCTTTACCATGCGGAGAGGACATTCTACAACACTTTAGGGGTTGCAAAGAACCTCATGAGCAAGAAGGTCCGGGATACGGGTTATCGCATTGCCTTGACAGGAGAAGGTTCAGATGAATTATTTGGCGGCTATCCAAGCTTTAAAAGGGATATGTTTCGTTATGGAATGTCGGACGATGCGAGTCCTGAGGAGTTGGAGTCTTACAGGAAGTTGATGGATGAAACCAACAAACTCTTTACCGGCGCCATTCTATCCAAGGACGTGATTTCTCATCCCGCTATGGAAGAAGTCTGCGGTTTCACGCCGTCCTGGATCCAGCCTTGGATGCAAACTTTGGAACTTGCGCGTCCGCTTTTGCACGACGACGTGCTGGAGGCAATTAAGGACTATGATCCTATTGCGGCCATCGCAGGATCTTTCAATAAGGAACGCCTGAGGAATCGCCATGTCCTGGACAAAGCCCAGTATACATGGAGCAAAACCATGGTGGAATGCCAGATCCTCAATTGGGGTGGCGACCGGGTTGATATGGCCAATGCCATGGAATCCCGTCCTCCCTTTTTGGACCATAAGGTCGTGGACCTTGCCTTGCAAATCCCGCCTCATCTGCGAATAAAGGGGAATACCGAAAAATGGATTTTACGGGAATCGATGAAGCATATCCTCCCGGAAACACTGTATAAGCGGGAGAAATTTGCATTTATGGCGCCTCCAAGCCATACAGATCCTGAAAAAAGAAAGCAATTAAAAAGTCTGATCAGGTTATACATATCAAAAGAGGCGGTACAGAACGCAAAGATTTTCGACCCCAAAAGGCTTGAAAACTTTCTTCAAGAATACTGGGCCGATGAAGATCCCGTGTCCCTGACTAGAAAGGACGCGCTGGTCAATCATATACTGGGACTTCAAATCCTGTGGCACCTGTTCATCAAAGATTGATCCGTACAGCAAAAACTATATGCTCCGGCGGCTGTTTATCCTATTAAAAGGAGGGTAAATAATGAAAAAGCAAAAGAAGGAAACAGATATAGATGCAGATTTGCCAGGCTATCCGCATTATCCAGAAGATGAGGATATTTTTGAACAAGAGACGCGAGTCACCGACGAAAAGGTCGGACAGGACAGTACGCCCGCAGACTCCGAGGCCATTGATCTGGATGTTCCGGGCTCCGAATTGGATGATGATCAGGAACGACTTGGCTCCGAAGATGAAGAAAACAATTACTATAGTTTAGGCGGTGATAACCACGATTGAGTGGGATAATGCTCCTTAACTCTAAGAAACTCAGTGCGTGCCTCGGCTTCTTGGCCCAGTTTTTCAAGCAGTCGAGCACGCCATTCATGAGATTTTCCACTTAGATAAGAATCCGGAAAAGAGCGTGCGGACAGCGTAAACAGATCGTAAGCTTCGCGCCAGTCGTCAGGATTTTTACTTTCAGCAAGTCTCACACCCCGCACATAATTTTCACGCCACTTCTTTGCGTCCTCGTTCATGCGCTCGGCCTCCTGAAAGGCTGAAAATGGCGAAATTTCATCAACGATTGCGTTTTTTTCATGTATCAGGAAGGGATTTTGGATTTTTTCACTCTCTTCAAAATAGGCGACTATCCCCGAGTAGTAGGCTTCGGCTTCCAGCTGATTGTAGTTTTGTTCCTTCAACCGCTGTTCCTCACTGGGATTGGAGAAAAACGAAGCCTCAGCAATCACAGCAGGCATGCCATAGGTTCCGCGAAGCACACCCGCTCCAGATTTGGGAAAAATCACATGATCCGAGACGACACTTTGTTCGCTTTGATTATTGAAGAGCTTGTCTCTGAATGCTTCACCCAAGTGATTCGCTAGACGTACACTGGGTTGATTTTCAGAAGCATTTCCATGAAAATAGATGATTGGAAAGTTTACAGCAGTGTCCGCAGTTGCGTTATGGTGTATCGACACAAAAATATCCGCATCATGCGTTTTTGCAAATTCCGCGCGTTCACCCAAGGCAATAAACTGATCTGTCTCACGCGTCATTAGAACTCGGGCACCAGCCTCTTCGAGCAAGTTTTTCAGTATCAACGCCACTCTTAGATTGACCCATTCCTCCCTTTCCCCGGTAGGCCCTTGTCTGAAAGCATCCGTTAAAGCGGTCCCCCCGTGTCCCGGATCCAGGCAAATGATTTTACCCTGTAATGCCTGGCTTTTGACTGAATGCGCACAGAAACAGAGCACAAGTGTGAAAGCAAATAGCCGTAAATTTCGCATCAATTTGTTTTTTGAGCTATAAAACTAATCATTAATATTTGAAAAGCATGAAAAATCATCAAAGGGAGGAGCAACAGGCCCAGGCTTGCACTTTGAGCGAAAAGTGCTTGAGAAAATACCGTACCATGGGTGAGCGATTTTTTAGATCCGCAAAATAGGGTTGTAATGCGGTCTTCCCGGTTAAATTTCAACGTCCTGCCGAGTAGGAGCAACAAGCCGAACATGACAAAAAAGAGTAGGATCACTCCAACGACCAGGGTGAGAAGCGTGGCCCAGGAGAGATTTTCGAACAACCCTTCACCGAAGGACGAGGCAAAGCTCTGATAAACGATGAGTAGAATTACACTTTGATCGAAAGTACTGAGAACCCGACTGTTTTTAACCGCCCATTGGTTGAGATAGCGATTGACCAACAAACCCAGGGCGAGAGGACAAAGGATTTCTAGTGCAAGCGTTTTGTAAACCTCGGCGAATTGAAAAGACTCTCGGTTATCGATAAAAATCCCTATCCACAAGGGGGTCAAAGCGATCCCGATCAAGCCGGATATCGATGCGTTAAAGATGGCTGCCGGTATGTTTCCCTTAGCCAGAGAGACCATCACTACCGACGACGACACGGTCGAGGGCAGCGCCGCGAGGAAGAAAAACCCCATCCAAAGGTCAAAACCGTCACCGTCTTGGACAAAAGGATATACAGTCAAAACGATCAGCGGGAAAAGAACAAACGTTGCCACCTGAATCAATATATGCAGACGCCAGTTCTTCAGTCCTTTGACAATGGCTTTCCCACTCAACTTTAGCCCGTAGAAAAAGAAGATCAGCCCAATCGCAAACGGAATTACCGCCTGTAGCGAAACCGGTGCCAGATAGTGATCCAAATCAGGAAAAAAATAAGCCAAGCCTACGGCAATGACCATACCCCCCACAAATTGTGTCCCGTTCATCGCAAGCTTATTTTTTCGTCAAGGATACGGTCCAAAATTTCCTGTTCAGTTCCTCTCCCTGGGGATTTTGAAACGACTCAGTTTCGGAGTACACCGCTGGATTCTCATAAACATCTTTGCCGACGAGCTCCAGCAGCGCATCGGGATCATACAGGCTAAAACCAAACTTCGTAAAGGGAAGCGTCTCCATAAACGACCGATCCCCAAAGGTCAGGTTCAGCCGGCCACCCGGGCGAAGTACACGATCAAGTTCCTCCAAGGTATTCCGGGGATTCTCCCAGAAGTAGACCGTGTTAACTGTAAATATCTTATCAACGGAATTATTTTCCAGGGGGAAGACCCGTCCATCATACCAAGTAAAACGAGCCTTTCCCGCACGAACCAGCTCCTTGTTGAATTTAAGACAATCCCTGATCATCGTCCGTGAAATGTCCAACCCTTCATAATGGTCCGGGTGAAAAGTCCTAAAAATGCTAGCCACATGCTGCCCGTTGCCGGGGCCCAATTCTAATACCTCGTCTCCCGGCCTTATTTCCAAAAGGCGTAACGCATGTTCGGTCATACCCGCATTGGTTTCCTGCATCATAAGTGCGATCTCCTGACCCTTCTTACCCTCAGGTTTCCTCAACTGCTGTGCTAGGTTTTGAAATTCCTCTTGACTTGCCATTTATCTCCTTAAAATAAGCATTCTTATTAGCCAAATATAGTTAAAGTTAGCTGACATTTCTTATATTTGAACTTCCAATATTAATTAAACCACTCATGAAAAAACAAACGTTTTTAATCGTATTCGCGGTTTTGACTTGTTTAGTCGGTTTCGGGCAAAAAAAAGATCATCTTGAGACGCTTTACGAACAGGCGAGCGAAGTGTCTGGCCTTGTGACCCAATACACCCAGGATCTACGGGCCATTACCTACTTTTATGGTTCCATGGGATCAGGACGTGGCGCCTCCGTATTGTCGCCTGAACAGCTGCAACGTTTAAAAACGTTAAATGCAACCTATATTCAGACCCTGGAAGAACTAGATTTTGAAGGCTTTTCTATTCACGGGCAGGTCGATTACATCGTTCTAAATAACCATATTCAAAGAAATCAACTCTTGTGGGAGAGAGAGGCTGCGAAAAATCAACAGGTCAGTGCGTACTTGCGTTTCGCTGAGCCCATTTATGCTTTCGAGACGCTGAGGCGGAGAGGTGCATTTGTAGAAGGCGAGAAGATTGCAGGGAGTCTGCATCAGTCTTTGCTGGAGCTCAATCAGATCGCCAGTCAGTTAAATGAGTTGAAATCAATGGATGAAGAGCAGGCGGACTACCTCGCGGCGACGCTTGGAGACCTAAGAGATCGGTTGAGGAACGCGTTTTCCTTTTACAATGGCTACGAACCAAATTTCAACTGGTGGGTGCCCGAACCTTACCAGGCGTTGGATACCAGGCTTCAAGAAGTTCAAAAGCTCATTCAAAGTAAAAGCGACGCCACTGTGTTTGACGACGGCAGTGAAATCGGAGGTAAACCTATAGGCAGGGAAGAGTTGACGCGCCAACTTTTGGAGGAAATGATACCCTATTCGCCCGAAGAATTATTGACCCTTGCCGAGCAGGAGTTTGCCTGGTGCGAGGCCGAGTTGCTGAAAGCTTCTCGAGAAATGGGTTTCGGAGAGGATTGGCGGGCCGCTCAGGAAAAAGTCAAGAATACGTATGTGGCTCCCGGTCGTCAACCCGAACTGGTGATGAAACTCTATGACGACGCGCATGCGTTTATAGACGCTCAGAATTTGATGGACATGCCCCCGCTGGCTGATGAAACCTGGGGCATGGTCATGATGTCGCCCGAACAGCAATTAGTCAGCCCGTTTTTCCTGGGCGGACGGAACATCTTGATCGCCTATCCGACGAACACCATGAGCCATGATAGGAAACTTATGAGCATGCGGGCCAATAACCCATACTTTTCCCGTGGAATCGTACAACACGAGCTTGTCCCAGGTCATCACCTCCAGTATTTTATGAACAGTCGCTACAAAGCTTATCGTGCAGAATCCTTCAGAACTCCCTTCTGGACCGAGGGTTGGACCCTGTACTGGGAACTTTTATTGTACGACCTGGGTTTTCCAAAAACGCCAGAAGAACGCATAGGCATGCTGTTTTGGCGTATGCATCGCTGCGCCAGGATCACTTTTTCCATAAAATATCATTTGGGGGAATGGACGCCTCAACAATGTATTGACTATCTGGTAGAAAGGGTCGGACACGAGCCCTCCACTGCGCATGGAGAGGTCAAGCGCTCCTTTGAAGGGAATTACGGCCCTTTGTATCAGCTGGCATATCTCGTTGGCGGCTTGCAAGTCTGGGGATTGAAAACCGAACTGGTTGATTCCGGGAAAATGACATTTAAAGAGTTTCACGAGCGAATGATCAAGGAAAATCACCTCCCCATCGAGATGCTCCGAGCGTCCCTCACCGGTCAGAACCTGACCAGGGATTTTAAGAGTTCCTGGAAATTCTATGATTTTAAGTAACACACCATCACGATGAAAAAGCATAATTATCTCGGACTGTTTCTAATCCTGGGGTTGCTCTCCATAAAAGAGTCTTTCGCGCAAAAAATTACGTTTGAGTTGGACTCGAACAAGACCGCAACCTATGAAGAAGTGATTCGCTTCTATCAGGAACTCGACACGCGTTACGAGCAGGCATCCCTGAGCGAGGTTGGGCGAACTGATTCAGGCAAACCGCTCCATCTGCTTGTTCTTTCCCACGACCAGATTTTCACTCCCGAGGAAGCACGGAGTGCTGGCAAACAAGTAGTTCTGATAAACAACGGGATTCATCCTGGAGAACCGGAAGGCATTGACGCCTCCATGATGCTTGCCCGAAATCTGCTTGAAAGTCAACTTCTCCCAGAGAACCTGGTCATTTGTATCATTCCCGTTTACAACGTGGGCGGAATGCTCAATCGGGGTATTTCCCGTGCCAATCAGAACGGACCTGAGGCGTATGGCTTTAGAGGAAATTCGCGGAATTACGATCTCAATCGGGATTTTATTAAAACGGACACACGGAATTCCTGGTCTTTTCAGCAGATTTTTAATCGCTGGGATCCCGATTTATTTATGGATACCCACACTAGTAACGGCGCAGATTACCAATATATTATGACGCTAATCGACACACAGCGGGACAAACTCCATCCCCTGCTGCACGAATCAGCCAAGGTGTTCACCGACAGCCTCTACGCAGGCATGGAACGCGTCGACTTTGGTATGGTGCCGTATGTGAGTTTCAGACGAGGTACGCCCCAATCCGGAATTGTGTCTTTCATGGAAACTGGACGATACTCTACAGGCTATGCGTCTATCAAGCATACCATCGGGTACATGCCGGAGACCCATATGTGGAAGCCTTACTATCAAAGGGTCGCATCGACCTACCATTTATTGGAAATCTTCGTGAAGGCCGCCGCCGAGCAAGGCCCCGAAATTCGTAAAAAGCGCCAACAAATCAAGGAAGAAATCACTTCCCAATCAGAATTTGTCCTCAGCTGGCAACTGGACACCGCGCATTTTGAACCACTGGTTTTTAGAGGATATAAATCTGGGACCAAACCAAGCGGGATTTACCCAGCCGATCGTATGTATTATGACCGAGATGAGCCCTATTCGGTGGAAATTCCTTATTTCAACCGTTATAAACCAGGTATCGTGGTCGAAAAGCCAAGGGCATACCTTATTCCTCAGGGCTGGACACGCGTGATCGAACTACTCCAACTAAACGGTGTCCAGATGTACACCCTTTCCAAAGATCAGGAAATCGAGCTCGAAATGTACTATATAAGGGATTTTCAGACCGGAAATACCCCTTATGAGGGACATTTTATGCATAGCCGGGTTCAGGTAGAAAGTGTCGATCAAAAAATTTCCTGGCTCCAGGGTGATTATGTCGTTCCTACTGATCAGGCTCAAGTTCGCTATATTTTGGAAACCCTTGAGCCACAAGGGCCCGACTCCTTTTTTGCATGGAACTTTTTCGATTCCATCTTGAGTCGAAAGGAATATTATTCGGGATATATATTTGAAGACGAAGCCTTCTTGATGCTTCAGCAAGATGCAGAGCTTCGCGGTGCCTTTGAAAAGGCAAAAAAGGAAACGCCAAAGATGGCTGAGAGTCCCCGAATGCAGTTAGACTGGCTATATCAACAGTCGTCCTATGCTGAGAAAACCCACCAGCGTTATCCTATCGGGCGATTGGTGTCGGGTGCACTTCCTTTATAAACGCAACAAAAGGACACTAATCTTCTACACTGTCTTAAACCATTCCGCGTATTTTTCACCAAACAGCGGAATGGGTTTTTGCTTTCCGTTGATCGCATTTAATAGCCCAAAAATCCAAAGCACCAGGAAGAAAGGCGCAGCAACCAAGTATATCAACCAGCCCAATAAAGGGATGATTGCTATGAAAGATGCGAGGAATGCAGTGAGCATGATCCCGAGCGATTGTCTGATATGATAGCTACCAAATGCATTTTTCTTCTCGTTGTTCATGACTAGAGCAACGATAAGGCCGATGATAGTCAAATACGCAAGCAGCGCAATAGTTTTGCCCTCCTCGACAGTTTTGGCGTGATCGGGCTCCAAATTATGTGGCATGTGTTCCATAGTATCTTTCTTTTAGAAACCTACACTCTTGTAGGCGGATGTGTTGATCTTTTTACCATTTTTATGAATCTCAGTTGCCTGCATTACGATGGTTTTCCCTTTATCATCCGTTGTCTCCGTTTTGAGCATCATGCCTTGATTCGTTTTACTCAGATCGGCCATATTGATCTGATTGTTCGGGAGAAATGAACTGAATCCTTCCATTAATCCCTCGATCATACTGCCTAACGCAGGTGCCATCCATACCTTACTCACGCTTTCATCGTTGGTGATTCGATAAATATCACAATTATAGCCTAATAAGCGCTCGCTGCCGATTTTCTCCATGCGAAAATTGCCGTCCGAGGTGTTGTCACGAGCGGCTGCTTCTTGTGCCGCACCCGACAATTGGCTGAGAAACCCGGTTCCCATGACCATGTAGGTTTTTTCCTTTTCCATAAATGTAATAATCTGTCCGTCGTGCATGACCATAAACATGTCTTCCTGGGCCCCCGTTGACATGCCTATATAGGGTTCGTCCGAGAACCACAGAGACATGTTTACCTGGTCTTTTTTGTTGTTTTCCTCCAGGACTTCATAGGTGATTCCCAGATTAAAGGCAAAGGTGGGCGCAATTTGCTTATTGCTTTGTTTGGCAGCGGTGGTAGTCGACTTTGCTGCATCGTCCAGCCCTTCTTCTGCCTTGTCAAAACTCTTGTCAATGGCTTTGTCTATTTTCTTTTCAAGTCTTTTGCTTGCTTGGTTTTCTACCTTCTTTTCTATCTTCTTGCCTAGGTTTTTCCAGATCTGCGCTTCTGCGTTGGCCGGCCCAATCAACAGGAATCCGCAGGCTAACAATCCGGTCATCAGACACGGTAATAATCTTAAGTTCTTCATCTGCTTTAATTTAAATATTCACAAAATCAAATATAAACAACTCTTCCTGAGTTTAACAGGTGAATTTTATAGATCGTCGGATTTTCTGTGTCAGTGGTCGTTTTTATTGTGTCCGTGGCGCCAACTTACTTCTATTGTAACAATTTTTAGTATATTTGGTGTGATAACCTGAAATTTGGTGTATGAGTCTCGCATGTATTCTGATCGACGATGAATCTAGCGCCCTAGCAAGTTTGGCTATGGATCTGCGTGTGTATGAGCAAAGAATACGAGTTCTGGCGCAGTTTGACAATCCCCTCAAGGCTGCACGTTTTTTGAATGGGAACGAGGTAGACGTACTTTTTTTAGATGTAGATATGCCGGGAATGACGGGCCTTGAGTTCCTTGACCTTTTCCCGAACAGGGATTTTGACGTGATTTTTACGACGGCCCACAGCAAATACGCGGTCCAAGCGTTCAAATCAGAGGCTATAGGTTATTTGGTAAAACCCATCGATCCTGAGGAATTGGAGCAAGTCATTTCTAGAGTAGAGAAAGCTAGAAACGTGGATTTTACCCGCGAGAGCGCCCACCGAAAGATCAAATTTTCTGTTGATAAAAAAATCGTGCTGATAGAGCCTCAGAGGATACTTTACTGCGAGAGCGACGGGAATTACTGTACGGTGTGCCTGGACGACGGGCAGCAACTGTTTCTCTCCCAAAAACTAAAACAGGTTTCCGATATGTTGCCTCCCCATATGTTTTTCCGGGTACACAATTCCTACGTTGTAAATCTTCAGAAAATAGCTGAGTTTCACAAGTCCTTAGGCGTCCTGGTGCTGGAAACGGGTATTAAAATCCCTGTTTCCCGGCAAAAACGGAATCTCATTCTCGAAAAAATCTAATGCTTAGCAGCAGCGTGGTTTTTCGACCACTCTTGCATGCCTCCGCCGTAGTTCAACACGTTCTTTAAACCATGTTTGATCATGATTGAATAAGCCGTCGAGGACCGGTCACCCGCCTGGCAATGGACGACTACTTTCTTTTTTGTGTCGATTTTGCCGAGCAGGGAAGGGAGATTGCCTAAAAACAGATGTGTCGCCCCTTCTATGTGATTGGTGTCGAATTCGCCTTGATTTCTGACATCAATGACCTGTACATTCTGGTCCCCAGCCATCTCTTGGAAAGAGGAAAAGTCCACCTGATCGACCTTTTCTAAAGCCAGCCCCATCGAGCCGAGATCTGTTACGTATCCTATACACTGGTCCATGCCTATCCTCATGAGCCTCCGAGTCAGATCCTCAACCTTTTCGGCTGATGTAATCAGGATGAAGGGTTCATCGTAGGATACAAGCCAACCCATCCATGTGGCAAAGGCATTATTTGCTTGGATATGAATGGTTCCGGGCAGAAATCCGTCCGCAAACTCTTGCTTAGGTCGTGTATCAATGACGGTGACGCCTTTTTTGAAGGCATTAAGAAATTCAGCGGCTGACAGCTGTTCAAGCCGAGGAATTTCCGTCAACAGCGGCCGGTCAGTTTTATTGAGTAGTTTCATCTGGGCAAAATACCTGGGAGGCTCAGGCTGCCCTGCAAGCAAATTTTCAACAAATGCATCTTCGTCGTTATCAAATTGCAGCGCCCAGTTTCGCCTCAGCTCATAGCCCACAGTAGAACTGGGGACGGAGCCCAATGCTTTCCCACAGGCAGAGCCTGCGCCGTGCCCCGACCATAATTGGAGGTAGGAGGGAAGTTCTTTAAATTTCTCCAAAGACTTGAACATTTGCCTCGCGCTACCTTCCTTAGTACCTGTCTGGCCAGCTGCTTTTTCGAGCAGATCCGGCCGCCCTATATCTCCGACAAAGACAAAATCTCCGGTAAATACCATCACGGGATCTTCGGACGCAGGATGGTCCGTCAAGACAAAACTAAGGCTTTCAGGCGTATGTCCCGGCGTATGCATCACCCTGAGTGAAAGATTGCCCACATGTAACACGTCGCCGTCCCTGAGCCCAGTGTGCGGGAATTCATACTGCCACTCCGGCCCGCCTTCATCGGACAGAAAAAGCTCAGCACCAGTGACAGCAGCAAGTTCCCGTGAACCGCAGAGAAAATCAGCATGAATATGCGTCTCGGTAATATGCGTGATATTAAGTTTATTGCTGCGCGCAATATCCAAATAGGTGTCAATATCGCGCTTGGGATCGATGACCAAGGCCTCGCCAGTTTTCTGGCAACCGATCACATAACTCCCCTGAGCTAGACTTTTGTCATAGACATGTTGAAAAAACATACACGAAATCTAAGGATTTTCTTACAACTGTTTTTGCAATTTTTCGTTCAAAATAGACTTGGGAACCGCGCCGATTTGCTTGTCTACAATTTCACCGTTCTTGAAAAACAACAGTGCGGGAATATTACGGATTCCGTATTTCATTGAAATATTCGGATTGTCATCCACGTTGACCTTGCCGACAACAGCCTGGCCTTCGTACTCCTTTGCCAATTCGTCTACTACGGGGCCAACCATACGACAGGGTCCGCACCATTCTGCCCAAAAATCGATCAGTACAGGTTTATCTGATTTTAACACAACCTCATCGAAGTTGCTATCTGTGATTTCTATTGCCATAATACTTTATTTTAATTTTCTAATAAGACTTATGCAAATATAAAAAATTATTTCATTTAATTCAACTTGTAGCTTATACGTTCCAGCGCTTCCAAAGACTGGATAAAAGCATTGTCTGGATGGATTCTAATACCTTTAGAGGGCATTTCGACGTGAATACTATCCTGGCGGTCAAAGATCTGAAATTTTAACTGACAGGACGGTTGTACAGTCGCTTCCGCGTTTTTGGCTAAAATGACTTTCATCTGATCTATAAACTGTTCGTCAAGCGTTTCAATGGGCAGCTGTATGGTCAGGGATTTGACCATTTTATCTCTAAGCTCAGACAGCAACTGCATGTCTCTCACCTCGAGGCCCCAACTTTTTGAATGCCTGAATTCCTGGATCGCACAGCGTAGCATGATAAAGTAGCCATCGGTCAGATAGGCCTTGTATTTGATGTAATTTTCGCCAAAAAGCGCAATTTCATAAGAGTCCCCGTAGTCTTCCAGCGTAAATATACCAAAGGGTTTACCGCTTTTTGTGGTCCGGTGATTGACGGCAGAGATGAGTCCGCCTATGACCAGTTCGCGGTTTTTCACCTGATTAAACTCCCTGTGCGTGGTTTCATCGATGTCGTTGCCGTTGATCTTGTCTATAATGTGGAGTGTTTTCACCGGATTTTTGCAGAAATGAGTGATTTCGAAGCGGTAGGTGTCTAGCGGATGACTCGTCAGATAGATTCCGATCACATTTTTTTCATGTTTTAATTTTTCGATCAATCCCCATTGAGCGCAAGGCAAAAGAGTCGGTTCAGGAAGTTGGGTTGCCATAGCGCCGCCGAAAAGACTCGCTTGGGAAGAGTTCTCGCTTTCCTTGTGTTTTGCTCCGTATTTAATTGCTTTTTCTAGGGTACTCATCCCGTCCTCCTGGTGGAAGTACTGTGCCCGGTGTGCATTGGGGAAAGAATCGTAGCCACCGGCGTAGGCGAGACTTTCGAGCGCCTTCTTGTTCGCAGCGCGCAGATCTATGCGTTTGGTCAAATCGAATATCGACTTGTAAGGTCCATCCTTGCGGTTTTCGACAATAGTTTCTACGGCACCGGCTCCCACACCTTTGACAGCCCCCATCCCAAATCGCACAGCGTTTTCCTCATTTACCGTAAATTTATAATAGGATTCGTTTACATCTGGCCCCAGAACCTTCACACCCATACGTTTACATTCCTCCATGAAGAAAGTAACTTGTTTGATGTCGTTCATGTTGTTGGAAAGTACCGCAGCCATGTATTCAGCAGGATAATGTGCTTTGAGATACGCGGTTTGGTAGGCGATCCAAGCGTAGCAGGTCGAGTGCGATTTGTTAAATGCGTAACTTGCGAATGCTTCCCAGTCTGTCCATATTTTTGCCAAAATTTTGGGATCGTGACCGTTATCAGAGGCCTGCGCAATAAATTTGGGTTTGAGCTCATCCAGTACGCTTTTCTGCTTTTTCCCCATTGCCTTCCTCAGTTGATCTGCTTCACCCTTTGAGAAGCTGGCCAATTTTTGGGATAGAAGCATGACTTGTTCCTGATAGACGGTGATGCCGTAGGTTTCCTGCAAATATTCTTCACAGGCATCCAGGTCATATACAATAGGTTCTAGTCCGTGTTTCCGTCGGATAAACCGGGGGATGTATTCCATGGGCCCCGGGCGGTACAGGGCATTCATGGCAATCAGATCGCCGAAAACGGTTGGTTTCAGCTCTTTCATGTATTTCTGCATCCCCGGGGATTCGTACTGGAAAATCCCTATAGTTTCCCCTTTCTGGAAGAGTTCATAGGTCTTCTGGTCATCTTTAGGAAACTGATCCGGATCCAAAGTAATTCCGTGTCTTTGCTTGACGATCTGGACGGTGTCTTTGATCAAAGTCAGGGTTTTCAATCCTAGGAAGTCCATTTTCAGTAATCCAGCTCGTTCAACAACGGCGTTGTCAAACTGGGTTACGTACAGATCAGAGTCTTTCGCCGTAGCTATCGGGACGAAATTTGTTATATCGTCTGGCGTAATGATAACGCCGCAGGCGTGTGTACCCGTATTTCTCAGCGAACCTTCGAGGATTTTTGCTTGTTTGATGGTCTCGGCTTCTATTCCTGTGCCTTCGGAAATCGCCATCAGTTCGCGAACATTTTCTAGCTCATCCGATCGCAGCGCAGCCCTTAGCCCACTGCTGTCAAGCGAGAATATCTTGTTCAATTTAAGATTCGGGATCAGTTTCGCAATTTTGTCCGCCTCGTACAGAGGCAAATCAAGGACGCGAGCCGTATCCCGGATCGATGACTTGGCCGCCATGGTACCGTACGTGATGATTTGAGCCACTTGGGTCGCACCGTATGTACGTATAACGTAATCCATCACCTTTCCCCGGCCTTCGTCATCGAAATCTATATCTATATCCGGCATGGAAACGCGGTCTGGATTGAGGAAGCGCTCAAATAGCAGATCATAGGAAATCGGATCAATATTGGTAATCTCCAGGCAATAGGCCACAGCCGAACCTGCTGCTGAACCCCGCCCCGGGCCTACGGATACACCCAGGCGCCTTGCTTCCCTGATCAAATCTTGGACAATAAGAAAGTATCCCGGATACCCGGTCCTCTCGATGGTACTTAATTCAAAATTAAGTCTTTCCTCTATTTCAGGGGTGAGCGTGCCATAACGTTTTTTTGCGCCTTCGAATGTAAGGAAACGTAAATAGTCGTTTTCACCGCGTTTACCGCCATCCAATTGGTCCTCGGGAACGAGAAATTCGTCAGGAATAACAAATTTTGGCAATAAAACCTCTCTCTGCAGAGAATAGGGCTCGATTTTGTCGAGAATTTCCTGAATATTTAATATTGCCTCCGGAAGATCTTTGAAGAGGTTTTTCATCTCCGCAGACGATTTGAAATAATACTCGTCATTGGGTAAACCATATCTGAACGCCCTGCCTCTTCCTTTTGGCGTGGCCAGTGTTTTCCCCTCTTTTACACAGAGCAGAATATCATGGGCATGTGCATCTTCCTTGGCGATATAATAGGTGTTATTCGCAGCGATTATTTTCACGTTATGCTTCTGAGCCATAGGGACCAGCACTTGATTTACCCTATCTTCGTCTTCCTGTCCATGTCTCATCACTTCGACATACAAGTCTGGGCCGAAGACGTTTTTCCACCATATCAAGGCCTCTTCTGCTTGGGATTCCCCCATGCTAAGAATTTTGTGCGGCACCTCTCCTTGTAAATTTCCTGTCAACACGATCAGGTTGTCCTTGTACTTTTCGACAATTTCGCGGTCTATCCTGGGGACGTAATAAAACCCCTCGGTATAGGCCAGCGACGACATTTTAGCCAAATTATGATAGCCTGCCTTGTTTTTTGCCAGAAATATGACCTGATAGCCGTCGTCCTTTCGGGACTTGTTAAGCCTGTCCTCGCAGACATAAAACTCACAACCTACAATGGCCTTCAATTGGGCATCCGTATCCTTGCCTTGGTTGTAGGCCTGAACCTGGGAAACAAATTGGAAGGCACCCATCATATTGGCATGATCGGTGATCGCTACGGCGGGCATTTGTAGATCAGCCGCGGCCTTGACCAAGTTTTCGACGGAAATCGTGGACTGGAGTATAGAAAACTGCGTATGATTATGCAAGTGCGCGAATTCAGCCTGCTCGAAGGCCTCGGCTGTTTTCTCGTCCATGGTAGGAGTAGCGCTACTATTCTCTGAAAGAGCCTCATTTCTGGCACGGATCGCATCCGATAATTGCTTCAGATTGGAGTGCCTGAGGCCGGCCGGAGCGAACGGACTGGGGTTCGCTTTTTGGAAGTTTTGGACGTCCGGCAAGTTCAAGTCTTCACTGAAATACGAGTTGCGGATCATTTCCAGGAAACACCTTGCGGTAGCCTCCACATCGGCAGTTGCGTTGTGAGCTTCCGTAAATGGTTCGCCGAACAAAAAGGAGTGCAATTCGGTCAGGGTTGGTAGCTTGAACTTTCCGCCCCGGCCACCGGGGATCTGTAGAACGCCGGCAGACTGCTCGCTACAGGTGTCGAGAATGGGTTTTCCTTCCAGGGGATTGTCCGTTTGGAGGCGGTAATATTCCGCAGCCATTATTTTGAGGTCAAACTCCAGATTATGTCCTACCAAATAGTCCGCTTGGTGGACAGCGGCATGAAATTTTTCCAAGGCTTGCACCAACTCCACCCCATTTTCCAGGGCCAGTTCAGTGGAAATGCCGTGAATCGTTTCCGATTCGTAAGGTATAACATAGCCATCCGGCCTGATCAAATAGCTGTCATGTTCCAGCAGACGACCCATTTCGTCGTGCAGTTGCCAGGCTATTTGGACACATCTCGGCCAATTATCACTCGCACTAATAGGGGCGTCCTTATCTTTGGGAAGTCCCGTCGTCTCCGTGTCAAATATCAAATACATCGCGTGCTATTCAGAAAAGGATCAAACAAAGAACAAATCTAAGGATTTTTATTTATCTTTGTGCATTCTTTCATATCATGAGTGACTCTATAAAACATGAGTGCGGCATTGCACTGATTCGTCTTTTGAAACCCCTTTCTTATTACCAGGAAAAATACGGAACGCCGCTTTATGGCATAAATAAACTGTATTTACTCATGGAGAAGCAGCACAACCGGGGCCAGGACGGCGCTGGTATCGCGACGATCAAATTTGACGTCAAGCCTGGGAAAAGGTACATCAGCCGCTACAGGTCAATGGCTTCAAATGCGGTAGCCGATATTTTCGAATACGTCCAGCGCAAATTCTCCGCAGTACAGAGAGCCTACCCAGAACAATTTAAAGACAGTCAGTGGCTCAAGGACAATGTAAGCTTTGCAGGCGAAGTTCTTATGGGGCATTTGCGCTACGGCACACATGGAAAAAACAGTATTGAAAGCTGCCATCCGTTTTTGCGGCAAAATAACTGGCAGACCCGTAACCTGGTGTTGGCCGGCAATTTCAACATGACCAACGTAGACGAACTGCTCGAACAACTGTACGAATTGGGTCAGCATCCAAAAGAACAGGCCGATACAGTTACCGTTTTGGAAAAAATCGGACACTTTTTAGATACCGAAAACCAGGTTTTGTTCGACCAATTTAAAAAAGAAGGCTATTCTAATGTCGAGATTAGTGCCAAGATTGCGGAGAATCTGGA
Source organism: uncultured Sphingobacteriaceae bacterium (assembly GCA_964401685.1). Taxonomy (GTDB): domain Bacteria; phylum Bacteroidota; class Bacteroidia; order Sphingobacteriales; family Sphingobacteriaceae; genus DASRQK01. The sequence goes on along the minus strand of CAYNZH010000007.1, from coordinate 35,182 downwards.
CGTAGCGAAAATTCTGAGGCGATCTTCGAAAACCTGGGACGGAGGCTACACGATTGCAGGGATGTTGGGTCACGGGGACACCTTTGTCATGCGCGATCCAGCGGGTATTCGTCCAGCCTATTTTTACCAAGATGACGAGGTGTTGGTTGTTGCTTCAGAGCGGCCTGCCATTCAAACGGCTTTTAATGTTAAATTTGAGCGTATTCAGGAAATTAAGCCCGGGCATGCATTGATCGTAAAGAAGAATGGCGCAATTTCAGAGGAAATGTTTCGGGAACCCGTTGAAAAGAAAGCATGCTCCTTTGAGCGGATTTACTTTTCCAGAGGTAGTGATGCGGACATTTATCAGGAGCGCAAGCAACTCGGGAAATTTCTATGTCCACAGATACTCAAGTCCGTGGATTACAATATAAAAGATACTGTGTTTTCCTACATTCCCAATACTGCAGAAGTCGCGTTTTATGGAATGGAGGAAGGAATAAATACCTACGTCAGAAAACTCCAGAAGGATACATTGCTGAGGCGATCCGACAAAATTTCCGACGAAGAATTGGACGAGATGCTTAGTATCAGTCCGCGTTTTGAGAAGCTCAACATCAAAGATGCAAAACTAAGGACTTTTATTACACAGGACGCGGACAGACAGGATATGGTTCAGCACGTCTATGACACGACCTACGGTATAGTCCGCGACCACGTGGACACAATTGTGGCCGTTGACGACTCAATCGTCCGAGGAACCACGCTTCAGCAGAGCATCTTGACTATTCTGGATCGCTTGAATCCCAAGAAAATCCTGATTGTCTCTTCCGCACCCCAGATTCGTTATCCGGATTGCTACGGGATAGACATGTCCAGAATGGGTGAGTTTGTAGCTTTCAATGCGGCAATTTCCCTATTGAAAAAGCATAATAAGTCGCACATCATTAACGAAGTATACCAGCAATGTTTGCGATCCCGTGAAATGCCAAAGGACCAGGTGGATAATTATGTAAAAGCAATATACGAGCCTTTTACTGATGATGAGATTTCTCAGGAAATTTCCAGCATGATACGGGGCAAGCATATAAAATCTGAAGTCGAGGTAATTTTTCAGACCTTGGAAAACCTGCATAAGGCTTGCCCAGAGCATAGGGGTGACTGGTATTTCTCGGGTGATTATCCGACTCCCGGCGGCAATCGTGTGGTCAATAGGGCTTACATGAACTGGGTCGAAGGTAAAAACGTTCGTGCTTATTTTAGCGCTTAGTTTTTCCGAGTTATTAGTGCAGACCCAATAGGGAAAGGGCTTTTTCCCTATCCGCTTTCATCTGCCGGATCATCTTTTCCATATCCTCAAAGCGTTCATCATAACGTATGAAATGTAGGAATTCTACGCTCAGTATTTTGTCGTACAGGTCTCCGTCGAAATCAAATAAATTGACCTCGATGCTGCGTCCTACCCCGTTTACTGTGGGGCGATTGCCGATGTAGCCCAGGCCAAAATAAGTTGTTTCCATAGGAGCCTGAGGCTGATATTCTTCGTTTTCCTGTAGATTCGGAAGCTCCATAATCCTCGCCCTTATCGCATAGATCCCGTAAGCTGGGACAAGCTTTCGCGGTTCAAGCAACTGCAGGTTTGCCGTAGGAAATCCGATTTGCCGGCCCAGCTGATTGCCTCTGATTACCTTGCCATTCATTTTAAATGCGTACCCCAAGCAGAGATTCGTCGAGGCAATATCACCTTTTATCAGGGATTCCCTTATTTTGGTCGAGGAAACGCTGACCTGGTTGATGTCCTGTTCGGCAATTTGTTTTACTTTGAAATCATAAATCTGCGCATATTTCAGGAGTTCCTTCATGGTTCCCTGGCGATCCTTACCAAATTGGTGGTCATAGCCGACGACGATCGTTTTGGTGCCAAGTTTATTGACCAGCACATCGCGAATATATTGTTCAGGGGTCTGATTGGAAAAATCACGGGTAAAGGGCGTGATAATGAGGTGATCTATTCCCGCTTGGGCCAGCAGGTCGACCTTTTCGTAGATATCGTTGATCAGTCTCAGAGATTCGTCTTCCGGATGTAAAATCATTCGCGGATGCGGGAAAAACGTAAGTAGCACGGTCTCCCCCTGCGTGTTCTCTGCACATTCCTTCAGGGAATCCAGGATTTTTTGATGCCCATAATGGACTCCGTCGAAGGTTCCGATAGTGACAACCGCGTTCTTCAGCGGTTTAAATTCCTCTAAATTATTGTAAACTTTCATTGTTTTTTACTTCAATTTGGCTTTCGCCATTAATTGCCCCGATCAGCTCATCTAAGTTCCAGGCATGGTCAACGTTGAAGTTCCCGCTGCGCGTGCGTCTTAAATTCTTCAGATAGGCGCCAGACGACAATTTTTGCCCGAAATCGAAGGCGAGAGAGCGAATATAGGTTCCTTTACTGCAGATGACCCGGAATTCCACTTCGGGAAGACTGACTCGGGTTATTTCCAGCTCAAAAATAGTGATTTTCCTGGTTTTCATCTCGACCTCCTCACCACGCCTCGCTTTCTCGTATACGCGTTCACCATTTTGCTTGATAGCAGAGTGTGCCGGTGGTATTTGATCAATCTCACCGATAAATGTAGAGGCTACACGCCTAATTTCCGCGTCGCTGATGTGGTCAATGGGAAATTCCCTATCTATTTCAGTTTCCAGGTCGTAAGATGGAGTCGTTGCACCCAATACAATGGTACCGGTATATTCTTTTTTTTCTGCTTGGAATGTATCGATTTTTTTTGTAAATTTACCTGTACAAATAACGAGTAAGCCTGTTGCCAGCGGATCCAGTGTTCCCGCGTGGCCTATCTTCGCTTTGAGCGGCTTCATGCTGTATTTGATTTTCCGGATAACATCAAAGCTAGTCCATTTGAAGGGCTTGTCCACCAATAGTATTTCGCCTTCCTGGAAGTGAAAATTCGCTTCGGTTTTAGGTTGCTTTTCCATTATTTACAATACCTGTAGGCTCTGGCCCGTTAAAATCATCACGATGATAAACGTGCCGATTACAATCCTGTACCACCCGAAAGCGCGGAATCCGTACTTGGAAATCACGCCGATAAAAAATTTAATAGCCAAAATCGCAACCACAAATCCGATAACGTTCCCCAGAATCAATTGATTGATCTCCTCGCCGCTAAGTGAATAGCCCTGGTCGAAATGCTGCTTCAATTTGACTAAAGTAGCTCCAAACATCATGGGTACCGCCAGAAAAAAGGAAAATTCTGCAGCAGCTTTTCTCGTGAGTTTTTGGGTCATTCCCCCCACAATGGTACTCGCTGAACGTGACGTGCCAGGTATCAATGCCAGACATTGGAAAAAGCCGATTTTAAGCGCTTGCATATAGCTAATGTCGGCAGAATCGTCTTGTAGCGGATTTCGAAACCAGCGATCCACGAATAGGAGAACCACACCCCCTAGCACCAGGGAGACACCTACAGTTAAGGGACTTTCGAGCAATAAGTCTATTCTATCGCTGAAAAGAAAGCCTAACAGCGCCGCTGGAATTGCAGCCACGACCAGCTTAAGGTAAAAATCCACCGACTTCAAAAAGCGCTTGTAATAGAGCACGAGTACAGAAAGTATGGTTCCCAGCTGTATGGCGATGGTAAATAGTTTGACAAAGGGAGTAGGCTCAATGCCCATCAACGCAGAGGCTAAAATCATGTGCCCAGTGGATGAAACCGGTAAAAACTCCGTCAGGCCCTCGACGATGGCTAAAACAATAACTTGAAAGATCGACATGTTATTTACCTGGAATGGTGGTTTTTATCTTTTATTAAAATGGAAACAACTCCCAAAGCAAATCCAAGTACCACGATCAGGGGAGCTAAGGTGATTTTGGTGAAACTATAAATATCCTCCTTGCCCATCATCAGGATAAATCCCAGAGCAACAATGCCAATGCTGATCAGGAGAAACAAGTAGTTCCTTCTGCCGAACATCAGTCCTTCCTTTGTTTTCGTATGTTTTTGAGCCATTTTTTATCTAAAATATAGTTTAATTTATAATCTAGCGGTACAATTGATTGGATTTCAGGCGCAAATACTTGCTCACTGCAAAGTAAGTGCTCAAGGCCGCGATAAGTATGCCCAAACAGATTACCAGAAGAAAGACCAGGCTAAATTCGAACCAATCTTCCAACAGAGCAAGCTCAGGTATCTCCCTTTGAGCTAAGTAAATAGTGAGCAGCAATAAGCCGATAGCGATGATTCCGCCTATAAATCCGTGCTTGATGCCGTAGCCGATAAACGGCTTCTGAATAAATGAGCGGGTTGCACCTACCAATTGCATACTTTTGATGATAAACCTTTGAGAGTAAATCGCCAGCCTGATCGTATTATTGATCAAGGCAACCGCTATAATCAGCAGGATCAGCGCGAAAAACAGTATCACGAGACCGATAATCCGGATATTATTGTTGATCATTTCAATCATAGACTCCTGGTAAACAACTTCATCGATCTGATCGTTCTTGGCGATGAGGTCAATAAAGGCGGTCACACTATCCGGGTTGGCATATTCGGCTTTGAGAAACACATCAATGGAGGGCGAAAGTGGATTGTAACCCAGGAATGCAACAAAATCCTCGCCCAGATCACGGGACAAATTCGCTGCCGCCGAATCTTTGCTAATATACGCTGATCTGAGTACGTATGGATTCTCGCTGAGTGTCTTTTGAAAGTCAAGCGCTTGTTTTTCAGTCGTATCCTCAGTCATCATCACATTCAGGACGATGTTTTCTTTTACATAACGGGAAAGGTTTTTAGCATGAATCAAAATGAGACCGAACAGACCAGTCATCAATAGAACTAGTGAAATACTGATGACCGTCGATACGTAAACCGATTTGGTTTTTTTAGAAGAGGTGCTAACTTCATAAACTTCCATGCGCCGTTTCTTTTATTTGGCGAATTTAATGAATATATTTACTATTTTCGCTTTCTAATTAGAATTTCCCGAATAAATGGATTATCATCATAAACGAATAGAGGATAAGTGGCAGCGGTTTTGGGCTGCAAATAAAACATTTAAGGTTAGTCATCAGACGGACAAGCCCAAATTTTACGTGTTGGATATGTTTCCGTATCCATCCGGGGCTGGTTTACACGTGGGACATCCCCTGGGATATATTGCATCGGACATTTTTGCGCGCTACAAAAGATTGAAGGGTTTCAATGTGCTACATCCTATGGGTTATGATTCCTTTGGACTGCCTGCGGAACAATATGCCATTCAGACCGGACAGCATCCCGCAGTTACTACCGAAACCAATATAGCGCGATACAGAGAGCAGCTCGACAGAATCGGCTTTTCATTCGACTGGGATCGGGAGGTCAGAACAAGTTCGCCTGAATATTATCGCTGGACACAGTGGATTTTTCAGCAGTTGTTTTCCTCCTGGTACAATCTCTCGACGGACAAAGCAGAGTCAATAGAACGCCTGGAAGCTCATTTCGCGGTAGATGGTACCTATGGGGTACAAGCAGCTTGCGATGAGGACGCGTTGTCATTTACTGCGCAGGAGTGGCATGCTATGGACGAGGTCCAGCAACAAAAAGAACTTCTCAAGTACCGCCTGGCCTATTTAAAGGAAAGCACGGTGAACTGGTGTGCCGCCTTGGGTACTGTTCTTGCCAATGATGAGGTAATAAACGGAGTTTCCGAAAGAGGAGGCTATCCGGTAGAACAAAAGAAAATGCTCCAGTGGAGCATGCGGATCACGGCCTATGCCGAACGATTGCTGCGGGGGCTTGAAACTGTAGACTGGCCAGAACCTCTTGTCGAAATGCAAAGAAATTGGATCGGAAAGAGCGCGGGCGCATTGGTACGCTTTCAGATTGATAACGACGATGATCGATTTATCGACGTTTTTACTACACGTGTAGATACGATTTACGGGGTTAGCTTCCTTGCACTCGCTCCCGAGCATGAGTGGGTAGCGTCTCTGACCACGCCAGAAATGAAGGCTGCCGTTGATGCTTATATAGAAAAGACAAAGAAGAAATCCGAACTCGACCGCATGGCCGACGTCAAAGCTGTGTCCGGGGAATTTACCGGAGCTTATGCCCTGCACCCACTAACCGGTGAGAAGGTCCCCATTTGGATCGCCGATTACGTACTTTCAGGCTATGGTACCGGTGCGGTCATGGGCGTGCCTTCCGGCGATCAGCGTGATTATCTATTCGCAACGCACTTCAACCTTCCTATACTTCAGATCTCTGATGCGCAGCAACTGGACGGGCAAGCAGATCCCACCAAAGAAGGACGATACATCAATTCAGATCTAGTCAACGGTCTGGCGTACGAGGAAGCTACTGAAATCCTTGTTGAAAAGCTAGAATCCAGCGGTAGAGGGAAGGCCAGGATCAATTATCGGCTCAGAGATGCGGTATTCGGCCGTCAGCGATATTGGGGAGAACCCGTGCCGGTTTATTACAAAGACGGCCTTCCTCAATTGATAGACGAGAAGGATTTACCTTTGGTACTTCCCGAAATAGACAAGTATCTGCCAACAGAAACAGGTGAACCCCCACTCGGACGAGCGCAAAACTGGAAGTATAACAATCGCTATGACTACGAGTGGAGTACTATGCCCGGATGGGCAGGATCCAGCTGGTATTGGTATAGATACATGGACAACTTGAACCAAAGCGAGTTTGCCTCGAAAGATGCGATCGATTATTGGCGGGATGTAGATCTGTACATTGGTGGTTCTGAGCATGCGACCGGACATTTGCTCTACAGCAGGTTTTGGAACAAATTTCTAAAAGATCTGGGCCTGGTTCCTGAAGAAGAACCCTTCAAAAAGCTTATTAACCAGGGAATGATACAGGGGCGGAGTAATTTCGTTTACCGGGTGCTAGATGCTGAAGGAAAGGGTACAAATACCTATGTTTCTCACGGCCAGAAAGATCAGTACGCACATGTAGCCCTCCACGTGGACGTCAATATTGTCCACCAGGACGTGCTGGATCTGGAAAAATTCAAAAATTCGCGACCCGAATATCAGCATGCCCAATTTATATTGGATGACGGGAAATATTACTGTGGCTACGAGGTGGAAAAGATGTCCAAATCGAAGTTCAACGTCGTAAATCCAGACGATATTATCGCGCAGTACGGTGCCGATACTCTCAGAATGTACGAAATGTTTCTCGGCCCCTTGGAGCAAAGCAAACCCTGGAACACCAACGGTATTGAAGGAGTGTACAAGTTCCTGCGTAAATTTTGGAAATTGTTTCACATGCAGGACAAGGATCAGGAACTGCGTTTTTCTGTCTCCGACGAAGAGCCGTCTAAGGCCGAACAAAAAGCTTTACACAAAATCATCAAGAAAGTGCAGGAAGATATAGAGCGTTTTTCATTCAATACCTCGGTGTCGGCATTTATGATTTGTGTCAATGAGTTGACCGACCTGCGTTGCAATAAAAAGCAGATTCTTGAGCCTTTGACTGTGGTACTTCACCCGTATGCACCACACATCACCGAGGAGCTTTGGGCTTTGCTGGGTCATCCGGCCGGGTCACTTTCCTATGCTGACTACCCGGCATTCAATCCCGATTTTTTGGTGGAAAGCGAATTCGCATACCCCATCTCCATTAATGGAAAAGTTCGTGCCAACTTACTTTTGCCCACGGATTTAAATGAAAATGAAGTACAGGAGCGCGTATTGGCGGACGAGAATGTGCAGAAGCATATCGATGGCAAGACTCTCAAAAAGCTGATCTACGTGCCGGGGCGAATTATTAATTTGGTTGTTTAAACTATTAAAACCCAACTATATGAAAAGGTTCTTACCACTTATTTTATTGTTTCTGCTTGCTCATCAGGGCTTTACGCAGTCCAAGCGGCTTGATCTCGAACAGTCTCTAGGGCAAAAACCGTCGCTGACCAAGTCCATCAATTCGATACAAGGCTGGGCTGATCCTCAGCATTATCTCGAATTCGATCCCGCAAAGCGCCAGGTCTTTCAGGTAAATATCAAAACTGGCGCGGCGACTCCCTATACGCCACCCCAGGGTACGGATTTTACGGTAACGGTCAAAAACAATGATATTTTTATACGAGAAGGACAGGGTGCAGAAAGACAATTGACGCATTCGCCTGAGGTTGCCGAGCAAAATCCTACATTGTCACCGGACAATAAATATGTGGCTTTCACCAGAGAAAGCGATCTTTTTGCCGTTCACGTGGAAAGTGGCAAGGAAATTCGCTATACCTCAGATGGCACAGAAGTCGTTTACAACGGTTGGGCCTCTTGGGTCTATTTTGAAGAAATTCTGGGGCGTTCGACTCGTTACAAGGCTTTTTGGTGGTCGCCTGACAGTCGTCAGCTTTCTTTTATGCGTTTCGACGATACCCAGGTCCCGATGTTTCCTATATATGGTTCAAGAGGGCAACACGGGTATTTGGAACAGACCCGCTATCCCAAAGCCGGAGATTCCAACCCTACAGTTCGTGTAGGTTTTGTGCAAGTGGAAGGCAGCCCGGTCGTGTGGGCCGATTTTGATGAGCAGGAAGATCAATACTTCGGCCAGCCCTATTGGAGCCATGACAGCGAAAGTATGATGGTTCAGTGGATGAACCGCGACCAGACCAATTTGAAGTTTTATATGGTCGATCCCGATTCAGGCGCTAAAACGGAAATTTACGATGAAAAGCAAAACGAATGGATCGATCTAAGTCACTCGGAGCGCATCACTTACCTGGCGGATAATCAGCATTACATTCTGAAAAGCGATAAAACTGGCTGGGCCCACTATTATCTTTACACGCTGGACGGAACGTTGGTAAACCCCATTACCGCCGGAACCTGGCAGGTTTCCCGCATTGAGCACATCGACGAAAAAGCCAAAATTCTTTACTTTACCGCCAGAAAGGAGAAGTCGACGACCGTAGATCTTTACAGCGTAGGTTTCAATGGGAAAAATCTGAAGCGACTGACTTTCGGTGATTTTACCCACCAAGTGCGGATTTCTCCAGATGGAAAGCACTTCATCACTACATATTCAAATGTTTCTACTCCGACAAAGGTCAGTTTGATGGATACAAAGGGCAAAATAGTCCGGGAGTTAGCTGATAGCAAAGCGGACGATTTCGATGATTACCATTATGCAAAAACAGAGATCATCTATATCCCGACACCGGACGGCTATCAGTTGCCTGCAGCGATCACCTGGCCGACGGATTTTGATGAAAATATCGAATACCCTGTGATTTTCAGTATTTACGGCGGACCGGATGCGGGTACGGTGAGAGACACTTGGAAGGGAACCTCCAACCAGCACTGGGCCAATGAAGGAATTATTCAGATCGCCGTGGATCATCGGGCTTCGGGACATTTCGGCAAGGAGGGTGTTGCCCTTATGCACCGAAAACTCGGCTACTGGGAAATGCAGGATTATATTACGGCGGCAAAATGGCTAAAAGCAAAAAGCTGGGTCGCAAAGGACAAGCTTCTGATTACCGGTCATAGCTATGGCGGGTACATTACGTCTTTAGCGCTGACTCAGGGTGCTGACTACTTCGATTTTGGGATAGCCGGAGCGCCTGTGACCAGTTGGGAACTTTACGATACCCATTACACAGAAAGATTTATGGATACGCCACAAGATAATCCTGAAGGCTATAAAAACGGCTCGGTTCTGACCTACGTAGACCAATACAAGGGTGTATTACGCCTTCTTCATGGCGACATGGACGACAATGTACACATGCAAAACACCATGCAGCTCGTGGATGCCCTGACCAGCAGGGACAAAGCCTTTGAGCTTATGATTTATCCGGGTAGCCGCCACGGATTTGGGCGCGAAAAAAGCGACTATGACCGCAAGGAGAGATATAGATTTTATTATCAGTACTTATTGGAAAAACCTGTTCCTGAGGCATTAAGGTAAGCTAAAAAAGAGAAAATGACCATTACTCATATTGATATTTATAGATTTAGTATTCCCATGGAACCTTTCGCTATTGCGACGGGTACCATGGATTTTGCCCAGAATACACTTATCCGTGTACACACGGATGAAGGGATTTACGGAGTAGGGGAGTGTTCTGCTTTCCCTATGATTGTGGGGGAGACCCAAGAGACATGCCTCGTGCTTGCCCGGGATTTTGCAAGAATATGGAAGGGGAAGGATCCGCTTGCGATCGCCGAGCGACTTGGAGAACTGAATTCGTATATTGCAGGTAATTTTACCATAAAGAGTGCATTTGATATGGCGCTCCATGATCTGGCAGCGAAACATGCAGGAGTACCGCTCTATAAGTTTTTAGGTGGGGAAAGGCGGGTCATAGAGACCGATATCACACTAGGTATTGCGACGCCGTTGGAAATGGCCGACAAAGCCCGTGACTTCGTCCGGCAGGGAGCGACCATGCTGAAAATCAAACTCGGCAAGGATCCGGTACAAGATGTCGAGCGGGTTCGGGTGATCCGTGAAGCGGTTGGCGCACACATAATTCTCAGATTGGATGCGAACCAAGGTTGGGATCTTGAAGGGGCGAAGTTTGCTTTGAAGCAGATGGAATCTTACGAGATTCAGTTTTGTGAGCAACCCATGCGTACCTATAACGATCATTTGATGCCTGAGCTGAAGGCGTATACCCGTATCCCACTGATGGCTGACGAAAGCTGTTATGATCACCGCGATGCGAGCAGACTCATTACTGCCGGAGCTTGTGACTATATCAACATCAAGTTTTCAAAATCTGGAGGGATTGCCGAAGCATTGCGCATTCAGGAGACAGCGGCCGCCGGTGGGATTCCATGTATGATAGGTGGCATGCTCGAAACCCGCCTCGCTTTGGCAGCAAATGTGCATTTTGCCTATGCGGCTCTGGGGGTGAAGTTTTTTGACATGGACACCTGCATGGTGGGCCATTTGGCCGATCCCATCAAAGGTGGCATCAAATATGAGGGTTTTCACATAGCGCTTTCCGATGCACCCGGAATAGGAGCGGATGTGGAGGAAGATTTCCTGCGGGAATGCGAAAAATGGAGTGTATAAATTAAAATAGATCAAACAGAAAAACATGAGTAAGCAAAGAGGACCGATATCAGAGTTTATAGAAAAAAATTATTTGCATTTCAATGCTGCCGCGCTTGTCGACGCTGCGAAAGGTTACGAGACCCACTTGGATGAAGGCGGGAAAATGATGATTACCCTTGCAGGTGCGATGAGTACCGCTGAATTGGGCATTTCTCTTGCTGAGATGATCAGACAGGACAAGGTGTCCATTATCAGTTGCACAGGAGCAAATCTAGAAGAAGATATCATGAATTTGGTCGCCCATTCACATTATAAGCGCGTCCCTAATTACAGGGATCTGAGTCCACAAGATGAATGGGAATTGTTGGAAAATCATTACAACCGAGTTACAGACACGTGTATTCCGGAGGAAGAAGCCTTCAGGCGTATTCAGAAGCACATTCAAAAGATATGGAAGGATGCGCAAGCGGCAGGCGAACGTTTTTTCCCGCATGAATACATGTACAAATTGCTCAACAGCGGCGTTTTGGAGGAACACTACGAAATAGATCCCAAAAATTCATGGATGCTCGCCGCAGCCGAGAAAAACCTTCCAATTGTGGTTCCAGGCTGGGAAGACAGCACTATGGGGAATATTTTTGCATCGTATGTGATTAAGGGCGAATTACAGGCCTCCACAGTAAAAAGTGGAATCGAATACATGGCCTTCCTTTCCGACTGGTATATCAAGAATTCGGAAGGCAAAGGCGTCGGCTTTTTCCAGATTGGTGGTGGAATTGCCGGGGATTTCCCGATATGTGTTGTTCCCATGCTTTATCAGGATTTGGAGATGGAAAACATTCCGTTTTGGAGCTATTTCTGCCAGATTTCAGATTCGACGACATCCTACGGCTCCTATTCGGGCGCGGTCCCCAACGAAAAGATTACCTGGGGTAAATTGGACATCAAAACGCCGAAGTACATTATCGAATCCGATGCGACCATCGTTGCTCCCTTGGTATTCGCTTGGATTTTAGGCCAATAATATGAGTAAATTACAGACCAGCGATCCCGCAGCCCTGCGATTTTTACTGAACGAGACGCTATTCGTTCTGGAAGATCCGGTGCCTGGGGTCGCTGGATCTCCCTCCTGGGTATTTTGGGGTAGTGAGAAACCCAGGGTTTTGTTTCTGACGGCCGATTCCGTCCATGGATTGTTATCTCCGCCTGCTTTTGAGGCATTTAGCAAAACCCTTTCAGCTCTGAAACTTGAGGAGAAGGATGTTGCTCTGCTCAATACAGCGGCACAGCCCAAGCCTTGGAACTTCGAGGAAGGTGTGGGTTTTTTCGAGCCGAAACAGATCGTGTTACTCGGAGAACTGGGCCAGACTCGTATCCCAGCGACCGATATTCCTATACTGAAGAGCTTTTCTTTCGAAAGTATGCTGCATGACAATGAAAAGAAACGGACATTCTGGACCCAACTCAAAGCGTTTATTCAAAGCTAAGATTTGCACGAACCAGCTATGGAAATCATATTTGCAACCAATAATGAGAACAAATTAAACGAAGTTCGGCTCTATCTTGGCGATCAGTTTGTCGTGAAAAGTCTTCAGGATATCGGGTGTCAAGCGGACATTCCGGAAACAGGCGATACGCTCGAGGAAAATGCGCTGCAAAAAGCGCAATACCTCTGGGAACGCTACCGGGTTCCGTGCTTTGCCGACGACTCGGGATTGGAAGTAGACCTTTTGAATGGTGAACCAGGTGTTTACTCTGCCCGGTACTCGGGACAAAGAGATATGGATAAAAACATGGATCTTCTTTTGCAAAAAATGGGCGAATCCGAAAACCGGGCAGCCCGATTTCGCACAGTAATTGCGTTGATTACCCCCCAGGTCTCCCGCCTTTTTGAGGGCAAAGTCCTGGGCACTATAGGAACAAAGCGATTAGGAAGCCAAGGATTTGGCTACGATCCGCTTTTCGTGCCTC
>CAYNZH010000007.1:0-22096 GCA_964401685.1 uncultured Sphingobacteriaceae bacterium | reverse complement strand
GGAACAAAGCGATTAGGAAGCCAAGGATTTGGCTACGATCCGCTTTTCGTGCCTCAAGGCCACGATAAGACCTTCGCCCAAATGTCCATGGAAGAAAAATCCGCGATCAGCCACAGAAGTATAGCGGTGCAGAAAATGGCGGATTTTCTGAAGTCCCAGTTGAGCTAGACCCGGTTCGGAGTCGCTGCCCGCCGTATCTGCAGGTGTTGGAGGGGCTTCAACCGCATCTTCCGAAGGGATGGGGTTATCCACAGCCCTTTTTCTGTTCAGAAGATCCTCTTTCGAAGTAGGCCTATCCCCAGGTTTCCAGATAAATCCCTCCAAAAACTCTTGATCTCTGGTGGTTAGGTTCAGCGGATAAATCGTCCCTTCTGCGCTCCTGATCGGTATAAAATCTGACAATTCATTTTCGGAAAATAGCAATTTTATCCGACCACTTCGATTGTGATGTACATCCGAGTAGGCTGATTTCTCCTCATTTTCCATATATACAAGGCTTTCCGCATTGCCATCGACAAAGACCCGCTCCAGTTCATCATTTACAAAGAAACTCCTGATCTGGCGCCCTTTTATTTGACTGTATTTGGTCGTGTCCAATTTCCCTTCCATGACCGTAAACGCCCTGCCATCGATGATCATATTGTCCAGCTTCTCATTTTTTATTTGTAGAAACACCGAATCACCGGATAACTGGGAGCCTTGAGTCCAGATCATCGGGGCACCATAAAGTCTCAGCATCGAGTCCGGATAGCCATAATAGGCTGAATCAGCAACCGACTGCAGGTCGGATTTAAAAAGCCTTACGTTTCTATACGCTTTAATGATGCGCGTTCTGCTAGTGTCCTGAGAGACCGAATCACTTGCGAGAGATGCAACCGCCTGATGCATAAGGCTGTCGACTTCATTTCCCTGGGGAATCAAACTTTGCTCTCTCAGGGTGCTATCTGCCACAAGCTCCTTCTGAATTTCTTCTGGAGGAATTTTCTGCAGGGTTACCGTGTCTGCCTGTACCAAAGTCGTGTCTACAGCGATAGAATCTGGCGTAACTTGCAACGTATCCCCCGGAGTGATCGCTTCTGAGGGAGCTAGCTCATCCAGAGGCGGTTCTTCCACGAAATTTTCTTCTTCTCCCGCATCCAGCTCACCTCCTTGTCTGTCCCAATTGAAGGTAAGCGGGACATAATCTCGCAGAAGAATCATCGTTGAAAAAAGGGTGTCTGCAGTCAAATAGATAGAATCTGTCCTCGCGAGGTCTTCGCCCGAAACGGAGTCCTTCTGTGTCACCATGGTGACCAGCGGTTTTTCAGTCATGACTATGGATTCGTCCTCTTGGCGGTAGACACCGCGGCCTCCTTCCAGAAATGCCTGGTCGGCGGTATCAATAAAGACTACATGTCCAAAGGCGCGGCCGATCCCCGTCTTCCCGTCGTAGAAAAGCGTATCACCCTTCAGAAACCGCGAACCTTCTGTATATAGATTTTGCTTGTAAAACTGAGCCAATTCCGATTCTGTGTTGTAAAAACCTTCCTCTGTATAAAGATTTTCCCCGTTTTTACCCTTCATATTGGTCGCGCCGTAAAAATAACTCACTTTTTCAGCGGTATTGTAGCGCATAGTATCGGTAAAAATCTGTACGTCAGGAGTGCGTACGACCACATCATACCGGAAATATGCATCTTGGGTACTGTTAAAATACCAGGCGTTTCGACTGGTGATGGTATCGGTCACGTTGGTGATCCGCCCTCCGCCTGTGTAGGTTCCAACGTCCCTGTTCATGTTGTATGTCAAATAGTTGGTCGTCAAAACTGTTTGCTTGTCCACCATGCGGACGTTGTTGGTCAAGATGGCGAGCTGGGTCTCGGCCGCGTAATTCAGTTTATTTGCGTAAATTACCACACCATTTGGCTGTGTGATGACAATATTGCCATATGCGTCGAAGAACTCCCTTTGCAGATCATCGGTATAATAATACCCACTATCGGCAGATAATGTAGATCCATTGTGCTCGTAAACTGGTCTGTACGTTATTGTATGACCTGTTTCCAGATTCAGTATCCGGCTCGAGGTCGATGAAAGCAACTGAAGGCGACCCTTGCCCTGCTGAGCACTGAGACCTCCTATGGAAGTTGCAAAAATAATGAGCCAGGCGAATATGTTTTTCACGCTTACAAAAGTATAGAATTAATCCCGAATTTTACCCTATATTTGAATCTATGGATCTATTTACCGAGTTTGATTCCTTTATTGAGAAGCACAATTTGTGTACCAAAGATAGTCGAATCTTGCTGGCTATCAGTGGGGGCAAAGACTCGGTGCTGATGTTGCATCTTTTTGTTTCCCAAGGATATCAAGTTGCCGTTGCGCATTGCAATTTCGGTTTGCGAGGTTCGGAGTCCGACGCCGATGAGGAATTCGTCCGCCAGCTGGCCTTGGCATACAAATTGCCCTTTTACTCCCAGAGATTTGAAAGCAGGCAATACGCACACCGACAGGGTATTTCCATACAGATGGCCTGCCGTACGTTGCGATACGAATGGTTTGAGGAGCTTCGGGCCGGGCATGGTTATCATCATATCGCGGTAGCCCACCATGGGAGCGACAACGTCGAGACTATATTGATCAATCTCTTGCGTGGTACCGGCCTAAGAGGTTGGCGCGGGATCAAAGTTGCGCGCGACTTTATCATTCGGCCTTTGCTCTTCATGTCAGTGGACGAAGTTCATGAGGCGATCTCTGCGCTAAAATTGCCTTTCAGGGAAGATTCTTCCAATTCTTCAACAGATTATCTGCGAAATAAACTGCGAATAGACGTTTTCCCTCACCTCAAAGCGATTAATCCAGATTTGGAAGCTACTTTTGCGAAAAATGGAGAAATTGTCGATGACGTAAGCGAATTTATTCAAGAATTCGTGGAAAACTGGAAGAGCAATCATTTGAAAAAAATAGGGGAGGCCTGGAGTATCGGCCTGGACGATGTTTTAGGGCTTAAACCCCGGCGCCTTTTGCTGTTCGAACTTCTGCGATCCTTTGCATTCAGCGCTGCCGTATGCGAAGACATCAGTGAAAGCATCGACGCAGGGCGCGTCGGCAAGCATTTTGATTCGGTACGATATAGACTCTGGTTGGATAGGACACACCTGCGTATTGAACCCCTGAAAGGCGAGAACTCCGAAACGTCGGATTTTACGGTAAGCATCTTTCGGGAAAGTCTCCCAATCTCTGTATCTATCGGGACATTCGGTCGAATGACCTTCGGATTAAGCGAGCAATCTGAGCAGCAGGACCATACCAAGCATGCCGCTGATAAGAGCAGCGTTCAGGCGATAATAGATGCAAAGCACTTGGTATTTCCCCTGAAAATAAGGCCGTGGCGAGACGGAGATGTCTTCAAACCTATTGGCATGCAAGGAAAGCGCAAAAAGGTCAGTGATTTTTTTATCTCCGCGAAAATTCCTCTTTGGAAGAAGTCCTCGGTGCCTCTGGTCGAAAACGGCGATGGAGAAATTATCTGGGTTTGTCCCTATCGGATAGCAGAAACATTTAAAGTTTCCGATAACACAAAAAATATATTATCATTGTGCTATATTTCAGAGGAAAGCGAGGATGGAACATAAACAGTATCTGTATTTGGAAAATCAATACCTCGGCCGGGACCGGGGTTGGCTGACAGTTCGCCTCATTCTGGCCCTGTTCTGTTTCGTAGCCTTTTACATTAATCTGGACCGGGAAACCGACAGTCAGCTGTTTTTTATTGTTGGACTGGCCATTGTCGTCGTTTCCGTGGTAATGATGTATATGCTTCATTATAGGATCGTTGTAGATCAAGGCCAACTGATTTTGAACGGATTGTGGACAAACAAAGTTATCAGGTTGGACCTCAACCATATTATCGCGGTCAAAGCCAAGCCTTATAGTACATTTTTTATCAATAACCCCGTCTATAACCTACATCAAAAGGGCAGGATCAGATTTTATGCTGGAGGAAAGGATGCAATTTGGCTTACGGACAGGAATGGGGTTGTCTATATCGTTGGTACACAAAGGCCTAAGGAGTTGCTTCAGGCTATTTTGGCCGCCACAAATCAAAATATCCCTTCAGAAATTAAGAAATAGGACTCTTTTTTCGTATATTTGCTAAAGATGTAGAATTTGTTTTGCACATGCAAGTACTGAAAATATTATTAATTATTATCGCTGTTTTGTGGCTCCTTAGGGTGGCCGTTCGGTTGTTGTTCCCCTGGGCGGTGAAGAAGGCTGCAGAGAAAATGATGAGTGATGCACAGCAACAGTTTCAGGGACGTAGGAGCTCGCCGCCGCCGCCCACACCAGATGGCAAAATCAGAATTGACTATGTTCCCCCACAAGATAAAGAGAAGAAAGGCCCGCAGCGGGCTGGTGAGTTTGTGGATTTTGAAGAAGTGAAATAGTCTTCCCTTGAGGGTTTGGTATGTGGCTCAAAAAATTAAGTGTACTCCAGTTTAAGAATTACGAGGAAGCCATCTTGGATTTTTCTCCCGAAGTCAACGTGTTTTCCGGGGATAACGGCGCTGGTAAGACCAATCTTCTGGATGCTATCCACTATCTCTCCCTGTGTAAAAGTTACTTCAATCCCGTCGATTCCCATCATATCAAGGAAGAAATGGATTGGTTTATGGTGCACGGCGATTTTGTCAGGGATGACTCACAGGACAGAATTTCCTGCGTGCTCAAACGCAACCAAAAGAAGCTTTTTACCCGCAACAAGAAAGAGTACGGTCGGCTTGCGGATCATATTGGGCACTTTCCTTTGGTCATGATCAGCCCGTCTGACGGGGTTATTATCATGGATGGGAGTGAGGAGCGCAGGAAGTTTATGGACAATGTGCTTTCTCAGACCGATGCGCGGTATCTGGATAGCTTGATCAGTTATAATAAGCTCCTTTCCCAGCGCAATAGTTTGCTTAAGGCAAGCGCCCGTGCGACCCTCGATATGGACCTTCTGGACGTTCTAAACAGGCAAATGTCAGAACTCGGCACCGCGATTTTTGAGAAGAGAAAGGATTTTATGGACAGTTTCATTCCCGTTTTCAACCAGCACTACCAGTGGATGTCCGATGATGCAGAGACGGTTTCCCTGGCGTATCACTCACCCTTGCAGGAACAGCCCTTTCCTGACCTGCTCTTAAAGAACCTGGAGAAGGATAGAGCTTTGGAGAGGACGACTCAAGGAATACACAAAGACGACCTTTTATTTACTATACATGCCGAGAAGCCACTAAAGCGCTTTGCCTCCCAAGGTCAGCAAAAATCGTTTTTAATCGCTTTAAAACTCGCCCAGTACACCTATTTAAAGCAGAAAAAGGGATTTAAGCCTATGTTGCTGCTCGACGATGTATTTGATAAATTGGATAATAACCGTATGACCAAGCTCATGGCCATGGTTTCAGACGAAGAGTTTGGACAAATCTTTATCACCGACACGGATGCCGAACGGATAAAGCGTATATTTGAGGAAATCGGGCGGGAAATCACTCTGTTTGCTATACAAAAGGGATCAGTTAAGGAAGTTAGTTATGAGAAAAGATAGGGATCTGAACATAAAGGATGCGGTTGATCAGCTTTTAGACGTTTATAAACTGCGTAGAAAATTTGATGAAACAGCGTTGATTGCTGCATGGCCAGAGATTATAGGTCGCGGGATCGCTAGTCGTACCAAGCAACTCTACATCAGAGACAAAAAGCTCTTCATCAACGTGGAGTCTGCGGTCATTAAGAATGAACTTTTTCTGATCAAGTCTCAGATAATTTCGCGGCTCAATGAGCACGTGGGTCAGGAAGTGATCGAAGATCTCGTCATTATCCGATAAAGGCGTTAATGTCGCCCTTTCCCTGGCGAATCACGTCAAACTGACCTGTAGTGAGATCCACGACAGTGGAAGGAACATTCTCTCCATATCCGCCATCGATCACCAGATCGACCATGTCACCAAATTTTTCATGAATCAATTCTGGGTCCGTCGAATACTCCACAATTTCGTCCTCATCCCGAATAGAAGCCGACACAATGGGATTGCCCAGTGCCCTCACGATTTCGCGGGCTATGCGGTTGTCCGGAACCCGGATACCGACTGTTTTTTTCTTTGAGCTAAGCAACTTTGGAACGTGATTGCTGGCATTGAAAATAAAGGTGAAGGGACCGGGAAGTGCTTTCTTCAAAACCCGAAACGTGGCAGTATCGAAGGGCTTGGTGTATTGTGAAATATCCGTGAGGTCATAGCAGATAAAAGAAAGATTGGCTTTATCCGCTCTTAAACCGCGTATCTCACAGACTCTTTCAATAGCTTTTTGGTTGTTGATATCGCAGCCCAAACCGTAAATCGTATCCGTAGGATAAATGATTACGCCTCCTTTTTTCAGGGTCGCAACGATCTGATCAATGAGTCTTTCATTGGGATTTTCCTCGTATAAGCGCATCAACATACAGCGAATATACGGAAATATCTGTTAAATTACAAGCCGTTTGCCCGTGCAGTAATCTCCGCGATGTCCAAAACTTGTACTGATGCGGCTTTTTCCTTGGCTTTGACCCCGTCGTTTAGCATGGTCATGCAAAAAGGGCAAGCCGCAGCGACAACTTCAGGATTCGTTTCGAGTGCTTCTTCAATGCGCTCGACGTTGATGTCCTTGTGCCCTTTTTCCGGTTCCTTGAACATCTGCGCCCCGCCTGCACCACAACACAGCCCATTGCTCCTGCAGCGTCTCATCTCTACCAGCTCGGCGTCCAGTGCTTCAAGGGCCTTCCGGGGCGCTTCGTAGACCTCATTGGCCCTGCCCAGGTAACAGGGATCATGGTAAGTGATTCTTTTTCCCTTGAAGGACTCGCCGCCTTCGGCTTTCAGTTTGCCCTGATCGATCAAATTTTGAATCAACTGCGTATGGTGGATGACTTCATAGTGCCCGCCAAGAGAAGGGTATTCATTTTTGATAATGTTAAAGCAGTGCGGACAAGCAGTAACGATCTTGCGGATTTCGTAGCCATTCAGTACATCGATATTGACCATGGCTTGCATTTGGTACAAAAACTCATTGCCCGCCCTCTTCGCCGGATCGCCCGTACAGCTCTCCTCATTTCCCAAGATCGCATATTTTAGTCCAACATGGTGGAGGATCTTACAGATAGCGAGCGTCGTACGCTGGGCACGTTCGTCGAAGCTACCAGCGCAGCCTACCCAAAACAAGATTTCCGGCGCTTCACCCCGGCTGAGCATATCGGCGACTGTAGGAATTTGAAAGTCTTCTGCCATGTTTAGTTGTTTTCTTGATTTGTTAAATTTTTCCAGTTTGCCCGGTCGGCCTGGGCGTATTTCCAGGGTGCGCCGTTGTTTTCTATATTGCTGAACATGACGTTGAGGCTGGACGGTGCTTTGGATTCTTCCATGACGGCATATTGTCTCAGTTTCATAATAATATCCAAAGGATTGATATTCACCGGACAGGCCTCTACGCAGGCATTGCAGGTCGTGCAGGCCCAAATCTCCTCTCGGGAAATATAATCGTCTAGAAGCGTTTTGCCATCCTCCGAAGTCTTGTTCTTGTCCAAATTCCTGCCAATTTCTTCCATCCGATCCCGTGTATCCATAACGATTTTTCGGGGAGAGAGTAATTTGCCCGTAATATTTGCCGGACAGACCGAAGTACAACGTCCGCATTCCGTGCAGGTATACGCATCAAGCAGGTTTTTCCAGGTCAGATCCGGGACATCCTTCGCTCCGAAGCGCAAATCGCCTTCAGGAGTCTCCGGCGTATAGGATGGATCTAGCATCGCTTTGACCTCATTGGTGACCGAAGCCATATTGTCGAATTTTCCCTGAGGAGTAAGTTTCGAATAATAGGTATTGGGAAATGCCAGCAATATGTGCAAATGTTTGGAATAGGGGAGGTAGTTGAGAAATGCAAGCACGCCGATGATGTGGAACCACCATGCAAACCGCTCGATGAAAATCAAACTCTCGATCTGGTCTGGAAGAAGGCTGACGAGCCAGCTACTCACCGGGAAAGAACCGGCGACCCTGTAGGATTCCGCTCCCAGCATTTGGAGCTTTTGGTCGGCCGCATTCATGAGTAGAAACGCCGCCATCAGTAATATTTCTGCAATCAGGATCAGATTGGCATCCGTACGCGGCCAGGGAGTCATTTCCACCCCAAAGAATCTTCGGATCCTCGAAATGTTTCGCCGGGTGAGGAAGATCACGCAGCCGACCAGCACCGCTAGCGCGAGCCACTCGAAAGACGCGATCAAAAATCCGTAGACCACACCCATACCGGAAAACATGCGGTGCGTGCCAAAAAGGCCATCGAGCACGATTTCCAGCATTTCAATATTGATGATCACAAATCCCAGGTAGACAAAAAGATGGAGCAAGGCTGGAAATGGCCTTTTGAACATTTTCTTTTGGCCGAAGGCAACCAGTAGCATGGCTTTTAGCCTCCGAGCCGGCTGGTCGCCGCGATATTCTGCCTTCCCTAAACGGATGTTGCGAATAATCTTGCGCGCATTGAAGGTCGCTAATCCCAGCGCCGCCATCAAGAGAATTGCAAAAATGATTTGACCTATCATATTGATTTTACATGGTTAGTGCTAAATTACAATAAAAAAACGGAATACAAAATATGTATCCCGTTTACATTTTTTAGCTACCTGCCCTGATTTACGATGTCGGCAAGCCCAATTTGGTTTTTACATCAGCGCTCAGGTCATCCCCGCCCTCGAAATAAGGAATATTCGTGCTAGAAACATCAAACACATAGGCATAACCTTTTTCCTTGGCAACTGCCTGAATAGCTGTTCCCACTTTCTGGTGGATAGGCATGAACAATTGTTGCTGCCTTTGGGTAATTTCCTCTTCGGCGATACGTTGCTGCTCGTTCAATCTTTTCTCAAACTCTGCCATCTCCATCTCGAGACTTTGAATCTTGGGATCGGTTGTTTCGCTGTTAGCAGCGCTGCGGTTCCGTAAAAGCTCTTCCCTTTCATTCATTTTTGTTTGGTATATCGTAAACATGGATTGTAATTCCATTGTTTTCGCACTGTCAATACCCCTCAACTCGGTTTCAGCCTTTACGTATTCGGGAGTTGCGGTAAAAATCTCTGCATAATTGACATGCCCGATTTTTTGTTGCCCCATTACCAGTCCTGCTGATAGAAATAGTACTGCGACTACTGCAAGGCTTTTAAACACATTTTTCATTCTGATCATTCTTAATTTTCGTGTTGCTAATATAGATTCTAATTTATTTGTTTTTTACTAATTTAACGGGGCCGCGAGGCTAGGATCCGGTTTGTAACCCAATTTTGTAATGACATTGTCGCTCATGTCCAAACGGGGATTGGCATATAAAAAGATGACCTCGCTGCCTTTGTCAAAAATGATGTCCAGGGTTTGTTCAGCAGCGACTTGCTCTATGGCTTTGGCTACCCGCTCCTGTATAGGCTGGATCAGCCGCATTTTTTCCATGAACAAATCACCCTCATAGCCAAATTTTTGCCGTTGAAACTCCTTGGTTTCTCTTTCTGCGTTGATAATCTCGTCTTCTTTCTGCCTTCTCATCTCTTCGTTCATCAAAACCTGCTGCTCTTGATAGGCTTTGTACATGTTTTCGATTTCCATGAAGCGGTCGTCAACTTCCTGCTGCCATTGTTCAGACAGGGCATCCAGTTGTTTTTGGGAAGAGATGTATTCAGGGATGTGTCTCAAGATATATTCCGTATCCACATAGGCAAAACGCTGTGCAAATAGAGTGCTGGTTCCCAAGGTGAGAAGCACCACCGTGACAGCTATAGCTTTCGTTATTTTCATATCCTTTGTGTTTTTTTAATTTCAATTATTCCATATAAAAAGAGAGGAATCTAGCTACTAAACTACAAAAGTAATTCCATTTTTTATAATATGATCATATTTAATATCAATTAAACCCGCCCATTTGCTGCATGATACTAAATGTAAAACTCTTTCTCCAGGGAATATTGACATTGGCCGGCATGGCGATCGGGTCGAAAGCGTGACCATAATCTAATCCCAATAGTCCAAATATTGGCAGGTAAATACGGGCGCCAACACCGACAGTACGCCTCACCTTGAATGGATTGAAATCCCTGAATTGATTCCACGTATTTCCACCCTCGGCAAACGCCATCACAAACACCGTCGCTTGATCGTTGAGCATCACAGGGTGACGTAGTTCGACCTGGTATTTTGCGTAAATAGGACTTCCTGAGTTTTGTGCAACAGCCACATCGGTAGTTCCCTGAGGAATGACTATCCCGTTTTCATAACCCCTAAGCGCGATGATCTCTGATCCTTGCAGGAAGTCAAAGCCCATCATACCGTCACCACCTAGTTTAAATCTTTCAAAGGCCGATGTTCCGGTTACGCTCGAATAAGACCCGAGATAACCAAATTGTGCTTGCGTTTTGAGGACCAGTTTGCCCGCAACCCGGATAAACCACTGGGAATCAAATTTCCACTTGTGGTATTCCGTCCACTTATAGCGTTCGTGGTCTGGAGCGGTCGGGTAATTGATGTTATTGAATAAAGAGTATGGCGGAGTCGCCTGTATCGTCAATTTCAAATGCGATCCAGAAGTCGGGTAAATCGGCGCATCCACTGAATTTCTGCTCAGCTCCTGTGTGAAGTTGATATTGTAGGACGTTCCGTTGTCAAAGAGGAAGTAATTCCCATAATTTTGCAACTTGTATTGCTGGAAACCCAGGGAATAGTTCAGCTGAAACCAGTTGTCCGGCCACTGAAGTTGTTTTCCCAGCGTCAGCGTGACCCCGTTCATCCAGATCCGCTGAGCCTTGTCCTCGTCCACCGGAAACATTCTCCTGTAATAAGGATTCAGCTGCGGAGCTGAGTGAGAAGTGTACGCACTCAGTCCAAAATAGATCGGTTTTTTCCCGCCAAGCCAAGGCTCTGAAAAGGAGAAACTATAGGATTGATACTGCTTTCCACTGGTCTGTCCGCGCAAACTGAGTTTTTGTCCGTCCCCGCGAGGCAGAGGTCTCCAGGAGGATTTATCAAAGAAATTTCTGGTCGAAAAGTTGTTGAAAGACAGGCCCACGGTCCCAATAATCTGTCCGGAACCAAATCCTCCAGAGAGTTCCACTTGATCTGCTGGTTTTTCAACCACCGTATACTGCATATCGACCGTTCCTTCTCCGTAATTGATATTTATCGGTTGTGGATCGGTTTTTTGTTCGTCAAAATTACCGAGCTGGGCAATCTGCCTGGTGCTTCTCATCACCATTTCCTTGGAGAATTTTTGCCCAGGTTTCGTGTGGATTGCTCTCAAGAGCACCCTATCGTTGGTCACATCGTTTCCTTTGAGAATGATGTTGTTGATGGTGTATTGAGCACCCTCATAGACTCTCAGATCCAAGTCTATCGTGTCTCCGTAGACCCTTGACTGCACAGGTTCGACCGTAAATGTGAGGTAACCGTCGTTCAGATAAAGGGAGTTGACGTCGTCTGAGTTACGAGCTGCGAAGAGCTTGGTGTACAATTTCTCTTCGCTGAAAACGTCACCTTTCGTAATTCCGAGAACTCTGTTCAAGA
This sequence comes from uncultured Sphingobacteriaceae bacterium, assembly GCA_964401685.1. Lineage (GTDB taxonomy): Bacteria > Bacteroidota > Bacteroidia > Sphingobacteriales > Sphingobacteriaceae > DASRQK01. Next base: position 10,502 of record CAYNZH010000007.1, on the reverse strand, counting down.
GGGTGTCAGAGTATTTGGCATTACCCTGCCAAGTGATATTTCCAAAGAAATATTGTGGTCCCTCATAGATCTCAAGGTCGACAACAACATTTTTTTCGTCTATTCTGTATACCGTATCATGGAGAATTTCCGCATCCCTGTAGCCCCGATCATGCATTTTGGCGATCAAAGTTTCTTTTGCTTCCTTATATTTGTCTTCTTTGAATTTGCCCGGACCAAAAATGCGGAACCACGCTTTTTGACGCACTCCTTTGAAGAATTTGCGCAGCTGCGAATCGGAGAATTCTTCATTTCCGGTAAAGTTTATACGCTCTGCCCTGACCTTGTAATTCCGGTCCACATCCACCATCAATATTTCATTATTGACCTGGGTTTCATCTTTTACTGCAGTGATTGCTATATCCGGGTACAGAAAGTTTTTCTCACTAAGGTAGCGTGCAATCGTATTGCGGGTGGTGTTGATCAGATTTTCGTTCACGATTCTGCCCGTGTTTTCGTTCAACCTCTTTCTGACTTCTTCGGTTTGGGATTTGCTCAAACCTTCAATTTCAATTCTCGTCAAGCGAGGCCTTTCCACTACGTGAATGTTGAAGAAGATCGAGTCGCCGCGGATTGCATCTGCATATAGCTCAACTTCATCGAACAGACCCTGGCCCATTAGGTTTTTGACTACATCAGCTGTGGCATCGCTAGGAACTTCAATCCGCGCACCTACCACTAAACGAGAAATGGTGATCAAAACGTCACTGTCCAAGTATTGGGTCCCGCTGACGGTCACCCCGCCGATGATATAACTTTGAGGTTGTAAGTAACTAAATTCATTGGGGTCGGACACCCGAATCCCTTGTTGAGCCTTCAAAAGGCTGCCTGAAAATAGGGTAAATAGTGCAATTATTATTACTCGCTTCATCTAATCTTAATTAACGCCGCTAATGTACGTCAAACAGTTGTTAATTTATGTTAAAAGACAATATTTTTCAATTTTTACTTAGGTTTTCACTTGCTCACTGGTCTTGCCAAACCGTCTTTCCCTTTTTTGATAAACCATGATGGCCTCGTAAAAATCTGTTCGTCGAAAATCCGGCCAGAGTTTGGGGGTAAAGTATAGTTCTGCATAGGCCAGTTGCCACAGCAAATAGTTGCTAATGCGTAGCTCTCCGCTGGTGCGTATGAGGAGCTCGGGATCTGGCATGCCCGCTGTCATCAGCGACTGATCGATCAGGTTCTCATCGATTTGGTCTGGGCTGAGCGTACCTTCGCTAACCCGCTTGGCGATGCGTTTTACCGCCTCGGTTATTTCCCAGCGGGAACTGTAACTCAGCGCCAGTGTCAGTGTCGTGCTTGTATTTTGAGCGGTCAGGCGCATTGCTTCATTGAGTTGTTCCCGGCATTTACGCGGAAGCCTGTCCAAATTGCCGATTGCATTCAGGCGGACATTGTTTTTTATCAATGTCTGGATTTCCTTGTTAATGGTCGATACGAATAGTTCCATCAAGGCATTGACTTCAAAATCCGGCCGGTTCCAGTTTTCTGTGGAAAAGGTATACAGCGTTAAGTATTCCAACCCTAGTTCTACTGCCGACTCGACGACATCTTTTACGGCTGCCACCCCGTATTTGTGGCCAAACATCCTCAATTGCCCTTTTTCCTTTGCCCAGCGCCCATTGCCATCCATAATAATGGCTATGTGCCTTGGTAGTTTAGTCAAATCTATATTTTCTCTTGCTACTGCATCCATGCGCATCTCCCTTACCAAAGCGGGTCTCGCCATTTATAAAGTCCATAAGAAACGGTAACAACCGCTGAAAAATAGGTGTCCCCAGGCCTGGAACTGCCCTTAAATTGCCAATTTGGCTCAGAGATGGCAGGTAATATCGTGTCAGCAGGATCTCGTGACTCAAAAATCTGTCCACCCGCAACTCCATCCAGCTTATCTGAGAACTCAAAGCGGTACTGCAACTGCAAGCCCACAGAAAAGGGCCCGAGTAGATTTACCTTAAATCCCGCCCCAACCGGTATTATCGGGGCGAATTTTTCGCCGACTTCTTCCAGACTTTCACCCGAGATCTCTTTAGGTGAGAGGTGGGGTTCATGATAGATGTATCCGAAACCCGTGAAAACGTAGGGCGTAAAGAGTGTTTTGCCCCGGCGGGATCTGAATTCGTAAAAATTAAAATCCAGCACCGCGGACGCTTCGAACACATTGTTGTTGAAACTTATTGTTTCCGACCCAGAAGTGTTCGCCTCGAAAATGGAGTCACTTGCAGAAAGCTGGGCGTAGCTGAGATTTGCGCGTACGCCGAAGGTTTGGTTGAGGTTGTATTTGCCCGATAAACCGCCAGAAAATCCAAGGGACTGGGTCGGAAAAATGTATCTTTGCTGTAAATCGCCAATGTAGCCAGAGACGCCGCCATGCGCACCAATTTCCCATTTTTGACCCAAGGCGGTCTGGAAACAGAGCAATAAGGCAGAAGCCAGCACAAGGAAAATTCTGATAAACATAGTGATAAAGCGCATTCTGATTTGCAAATATATAATTATTCAGTGGAAATTCGTCAATAATTACGTGCATCCAAGCCCCATAAGAGTTTATTTCTCAAGGTTTCAAAATAGTTGCTCTTTTTCAGCCGGACCAGGTTTACCCCAAAGTGTGCTTTTCGTATTTGCAATCGGACACGCGTATCGCAGGTTTCCGTCATGGAGTCACAGGAAAGTAGAAATTTCCCGGTCCGACTTTCGATTTCCAAATCCAGAACCGATTCGCCGGAGATCACGACAGGACGGACATTTAGATTGTGAGGAGAGACCGGAGTCACAGCGAAATTGTTGCTGCCCGGGATGATGATCGGTCCGCCGCAGCTGAGCGAATAGGCTGTCGACCCGGTCGGCGTGGCTACGATCAATCCGTCTGCCCAATAATCGTTGAGCATTTCCCCGTCGAGGAAAACCTTGATCGTGATCATCGCGGAAGAATCGTATTTGAAAATGGTGATGTCGTTCAGTGCAAAGTTCTTGTCACCAAACAGCGGTGCATCGGAGGAATGAATGGAGAGCAACTCCCTTTTTTCCAAAAAATACTGCCCAGCGAGTAGTGCTGACAGAGAAAAATCCAACTCATCCTTGTTGATTCCGGCCAAAAATCCCAGCCGCCCGAAATTGACTCCTGCAACCGGGATGCCCGAGTCTCCGACCAGAGAAACGGCTGCCAGCATGGTTCCGTCTCCACCCAAGCTCAGCATGATATCTGTTCCTTCGGGTAGACGGTTGTCGTCAAAAGTGCGCGTCACCGCGTGATGGACCGAGTTTTTCCCAAGGAAAGCATGAAAGGGCCTAAAAATATAAAGCTCAGCATCTTCCCTCGCTTTGAAAAATTCAAAAAAATCCTGCACATAGGGGAGCACTGAATCATGGAATTCCCGGCCGTATATAGCTATTTTCAATTTTTTCATTACATGTTAAGGTAGTTCATCAAATGCTCATAACGTGCAGTGATGTCGTCCTGTTCTCGCGAGTCATCATAGTTATAGACCTGCTTGACAACAAAATTGTATCTCGACAGCAAATGAGTCACCTTTGAAAAGTCGGTGGTATTTAGCTTGAGTGTCAGATCCACTTGGTTAGCCTCCGGCTTGTACTTAGAAAATGCGCTGAGAACTTGGATGTTATTCGACTCCAAAATGTGGGTAATCTGCGCAAGAGAATTGCTTCTGAGGTCGGTTTCAATGACAAGAACTCCTCCAGGTTGCTGAGAGTCAATTACATCGTCCATCGCTGTGACGAAGCCTTGTAGGTCTACAAAACCGAGGTAACGCATTTTCGAACCCACGACGGGAATTACGTTGACCTGAAAGCTCTTGAAATAGGAAAGACCGTCAAAAATGTGCTGTTCACCAAAAAGATAAGCGGGAATGAGCGGCAACTTGGCATCGCGCAGGGGTATGGTCAAGTCGTCCAATTCAAGCAATTGTTCAGAGGTCATCAGCCCGCTGTAAACCTCATTTTCGACAACCGGCAAGGCATTGAGGTCAAATGTATCCATGTGATCCAAAAGCCTTTGTAGTATATCCTTTGAGCTCCCAAACAAGTCTTTGTTGACGATGGCTTGACTAAAATTCATACGCAGTCGGGGTTAAAGTGCCACTATATTCGGTAAACATAGGATAAATTTGCGAAAAAATGAAAACGGCTTGAATTTTATTTATCCTTATAATTGAACAAAGATTTTATATTTTTGGCAAAATACCTTGAGATAAAAAATGTCAGAATCAGAGAAGGATAAGTTTATTATTGTAAGGGACGTGATCCGCAAGAAGAATCCGGGATTACTGCGGTGGATGCCCGGTTTTTTGCTGAAGTATATTGAGAAAATTGTTCATGAGGACGATATCAACGAGATAATGACCAATATCGGGCATCTGCATGGTTTGGATTTTGTGGACGCTTTGGTTGACCGCGAACTCCAAATCGACGTGAAATTGAGGGGAGAGGAGCATATCCCGCCGACCGGTGCGGTCATTTTTGCATCTAATCATCCGCTTGGCGGACTGGACGGGATCGCATTCATGCATGCAGTAGGCAAATACAGGCAGGATGTGAAATTTTTGGTCAACGACATCCTGTTAAATATCAAAAATCTGCAGCCGCTCTTTGTTCCGGTCAATACCCTTGGGCCCCAAGGCCGAAGAAACCTGAAGTTGATAGAAGAGGCCTACAGCGATGAACATGCGCTCCTGGTGTTTCCGGCTGGCCTGGTTTCACGCAAGCAAAATGGCAGGATAGAGGATTTACAGTGGAAGAAAAGCTTTATCAACAAGGCCAAGAAATATCAGACAACGATTATTCCTGTGCATATTGGGGGGCAGAATTCAGACTTTTTTTATAATTTAGCAAGGTTCAGACAGTCCGTGGGAATCAAGGCCAACCTGGAAATGTTTTATCTGGCGGATGAGTTGTTTCGTCAGAAGCATAAAACTGTGACAATCACAGTAGGTGAGCCCATCGCCCCCAGCTATTTTGATAGCTCGAAATCCGAACAGGAATGGGCGCAAGAAATTAAAAAACAAGTGTACCGATTAGGGTTAGAAATGTAATATATGCAAGTAGATATTATATTGCCAGTGGATAGAGAGGCGATCAAAACGGAGCTGACGCCTGAGCGATTTTTGCGCTATACCAATAATTTGCACAATGAAATTTATCTCGTAAATCATAAAAATGCGCCAAATACCGTCCAGGAAATCGGAAGATTGCGGGAGCTAACTTTCAGGGCAGCAGGGGGCGGAACAGGACTCGCCTGTGATCTGGATGACAATGATGTGGGCGAAATTCTTTACGATCAACTCATTGTTTGGAACCCCGAGGATGAGGAAATCACCGCGGGCTATCGATTGATTCATTGCGGACACCTTCATCCTGATGCCGAGGGCAATTATGAGCTTTCAACGGCACATTATTTTCATTTTTCAGAGAAATTCAAGCAAGAATACTTGCCTTATACCATCGAGTTGGGGCGTTCCTTTGTTCAGCCCAAATATCAGCCCTCCATGGACAATCGCAAAGGGCTGTTTTCCCTGGACAACCTGTGGGATGGATTGGGTGCGGCGGTGATGATCCATCCAGACGTTAAATACTTGTTTGGGAAAGTCACGATGTACCCGCATTACAACCGGGAGGCGCGGGATCTTCTGATTTACTTTATGTCCCAGTATTTTCCCGATGAGGAAAAGCTCGTCGTGCCTATCAAACCCTATGGTTATGTTGGCGAAATAACTTCTTTTGAAGGGATTTTCGACGGACTGGATTATAAAGAAGGCTATAAGATTCTCAACAGCCGTGTTCGCGCGCTGGGCGAAAATATCCCTCCCCTGATCAATACGTATATGAATCTTTCCCTGACCATGAAGGTGTTCGGCACAGCCATCAACGACGATTTCGGCACGGTGGAAGAAACAGGAATACTTATAAAGATTTCCGATATCTACGAATCCAAAAAGGAAAGGCATATGAATACCTTTGAGCGGGACAGAATATTTAAGGGAGAAAGAGACTAAGCATACGGACGTTCCAAGACGGCGGACTGGATCACAGCCTCCCGGAGATCAAAACCTCCATGAGCAACATCCGCATCTTCCTCCACGATCTCTACCTGCAAGGGCTCCGTGGTCAGCAGTTCTTTTTCCTTTTTAGCGGCACGGTACTGCCTCATTCTGAGGACTTCCTCGGGGACGTCTGTCGTGTTCCAACGTTCGTACTTGTTTTCTTCCCTTGTTTTCTTAGGCTGCTGGGAATCCTGTATAATGGGGCGATCCAGGATCACCTCCGCTGGCTCTGTAAACTCCCAATCGACGACAGGCTCATCCACAGGTTGATACGGCTCGTCCGATAAGTCGGCGGGCGGTCTCTGCGATGGATTTCTTTGGCGTGCTTTTTCCTGTTCTTTTTGGTAATTGGCGTATATTTGATAAATAAATAAGGCGCCGGCAACCAAAAAGGGGAGAATGTTTTCCATAGGGTAAATATAAACAAAATTTTTAAAAAATCAAATAGTCGTAATTCTGTAACAATTTGTCGGTCCGCTCGTCAAAAGACAGAGAGATGAAGGAAAACAAACGCTTAATTTTTAAGGAATTGTTCGACAGCAATTCCAAGAAAATATTCAATCTTTGCTATGGTTATTCGGGCGATGAGGACACCGCCAATGACCTGGTGCAGGAAACCTTCATCAAGGTATGGCAAAACCTGGACAAATTTCGCAACCAAGCCAATTATTCGACTTGGATTTATAGGATTGCGGTCAATACCTGCCTCTCTTATCTGCGCACAGCGAAACGTCGGCCCACGGACGAGCTCAACGAGCAGATCATCGAAAATTACGTCGAGGAACCGTCCTACAAGCAAGAGCAGGTAGCCATGCTGTACAAGTCGATCGCACAGTTGGAAGAAAATGAGAGGCTTATAATAGCAATGGTATTGGATGAACTCCCTTATCCGGAAATTGCTGAAATTGCTGGGATTTCTGAAGGGAATCTAAGGGTGAAAATTCATCGCATAAAACACAAGCTGACGGAAATTTATAATAGAAATGAAAGAATTTGAGGACTTGAAACAGCTTTGGAACAAGCAAGAAAGGGGGGCGAAACTCGGCTTTGATGCGATTATGAAAAGAATCGTCCAGGCAAAAGGGGAGCTGGCCCGCAAAATGCTGGTGCAGGCCATTACCTTTCTGGTAGCGTTCGCGCTGTTGATCTACGTGTGGACCAGTGTCACCTTTGTTACTTGGACCAGCCATCTCGCCATGCTGCTCGTCATGTGTTGTATTGTAGTAGCACTCCTTCGTCAGTGGAAATCCTACAAAGAAATACGAGATGCTTCCGCTTTGTTATTCGAGCCCCGCAAATACATTACCCACTTAAAACGCTTTCAGGCTAATAGAAATCGCACGCATACCCGAATTTTCACTATTTACGAGAGCTGTTTGGCGGCTGCGTTTGCCCTGTATTCCTTCGAATTGTATTTTGCGCTACCCTTTGCGCTGTTTATCGGGTTTGTCCTTTTTATCCTTGTGTGGTTTTTACTCGCTCATTTCGTGGTAATGAAGGCTTATATTAAGTACGAAAACGCCCGTATTCAGCAAATGGTTGAAGATTTGGAAAGAATTCAAGATCAATTTGAGAAAGACTAACCATGATGATGAAAAAAAATCGACGTTTGGTTGTGGCCAGTTTGTTTGCTGGAGCGGCCCTGATTGCTCAGCAATCGTGTCAAAGCACTGAACCCATGCAAAACAATGAAGATATCGCTCGCATCGTTGAATCCCATTATCCTGAGGAAAATGGACCGGGGGTTTCCCTGCTGATCAAGGTGGATGGTCGGGACCCTCTTTTGTGGACTCACGGAATAGGAAATTTGGAGGAGAACACGCCTATAACCAAGGAATCACGATTTAGAATGGCCTCGGTGAGCAAGCAGTTTACCGCCCGAGCTGTGTTTTTGTTAGCGGAGCGTGAGCTGTTGACGATGGAGGACTCTTTATCCCAGTTTTTTGATGATTTGCCGCCGGCGATGAGAAAACTGACGCTGGCACAGCTGTTGACCCACAGCTCTGGTATCTGGGAATACGAAACGCTCATTCCTGAGAACCAGCGAGAACAAATCTCTGACCGAGATGTACTGGACTTGATACGTACAGTCGATACCCTCCATTTTGAACCGGGGACAGACTTTCGATATAGCAACACGGGGTATTGTCTGCTATCACTGGTGGTCGAGCAAGCGAGCGGCATGCCCTATGCGGATTTTATGAGGCAGGAAATGTTTGAACCCTTGGAGATGCCCAATGCCCAACTCTTTCAGGCGGACTTGCCTATTGAGGATCGGGTCTTTGGATATCGGCCCGGTGCGGGAGGCCCTCAGTTTGCAGATCAGAGTGTGACAAGTGCGACCAAGGGAGATGGCTGTGTGTACATTTCCCCAAGCGAATACCTGCGTTGGTTTGATCATTTTATCGGCAATGAGTCCTACCTTGAGCGAATGGAAACGCATAAGGTTCCCGTCAAAGATGGGATTTTCTACGGTTTCGGTTTGTTTATGGCTACCGATGCAGAAAGTGGGGAGACTCGGTATATATTTCATTCCGGTCAAACTTCAGGATTCCGTACGGTGGTTTATCATGATCTAAAAACCCGGAATTCGTATGTGCTTTTTTCCAATATCAGCGATGGAGTTATTGGCGGAGCATTCGATGATCTGCTAAAATTGTACAATCAAGATCAGCCTGCGACCGAGGGAGGAAATCTCGTCGAATGGATGAGTTCCGTGTACGACGAATAAAAAAAAGCGGCCGCTTCAGTACATATGTGAGCGGCCGCTTTTCATCTCATACTAAACTCACCAAATCAGGAGCTGGAATCTTCATGCAGCTCGGGAATGTCCTCCAAGGGACCATCCGAAACTGCTTCCAAGCGTCCTGCCTGCTCTTCGGTCCGCTGTATGTATGCGGCCGCAGTGATATCACCATTGACATTGAGCGTCGTTCTGGCCATATCGAGGATACGATCCACTCCGTAGATCAGCGCAATTGCTTCGCCCGGGACGCCTATTGAAACCAGGATAGTCACGATCACTGGAAGAGATCCTCCAGGTACGCCCGCTGTTCCGACCCCGGCTAAAATACAAAGCAAGACAACTGTAATTTGCGAAGCAATGGATAATTCGACGTTAAAAACTTGCGCAAGGAAAAGCACCGTGATGCCTTCAAAAAGGGCAGTTCCGTTTTGATTACCGGTACTTCCGACAGTCAAGACAAAGTGCGCAATGGGTTTGGGAATCTTCAATTTTTCGATGCTGACGCGAATGGCCGTCGGGAGCGTTGCATTGGAGGAGCTGGTGGAAAACGCCGTTAACGTCACTTCGCTCATGTCTTTCATAAACTGGAAAGGCTTGCGGTTGGCGAAGTATTTCAGGATAATGGAATACACCACAAATTGGTGGATAGCAAGGGCAGCTAATACGATGACCACGTACCATAGCAAGGAAATCAGGAAGTCTGCGCCTACATTGACCACCATATTGAATAGGAGCGCAGCTACACCATAGGGAGCCAGGGCCATCGCATATCCTATGACTTTGATTACGATCTCATATAGGCCCTCCAGAAATTCCCGGACGCCTTTTGTTTTTTCGGGCCCGACCGAGGCCATCGCAATTCCGAAGATGAGGGCGAAGAACATCACTGACAGTAAGCCACCTCCTGCGTGACCTGAGTCAAAGGCAAATGCCATTTCGCTGAACGGATTTTTAGGGACAATCTGCACGAGGATATCGCCCACGGTCCTTTCCTGAGAGGCCTCAGAGTATACCTGAGCCTGCTCCGCGTTTGAACTGAATTCGGAAACCAGATACTCCCGGGTCTCGTCCGAAATTCGCTCTCCCGGCCGGAATGCATTGACCATAAAAATACCGATCATCACCGCAATAAAGCTGACTACAATCGTGTAAACGCCCAGCCGTAGTCCCATTCGCCCGAGTTTCTTCAAATCGCCGATTTCGGCTATTCCTAGAATCAGCGCGGAAAGTATGAGCGGGATTACCATCATAAATATCAGATTCATGAAAATCCGTCCGATCGGATCAACCCATGCGATGATGGTGTCAATCGTTTCCTCAGGCAATCCCATGCTTTTGACTATTAGTCCTGCGACTATGCCAAACACCATCCCTATAAAAATCTTGGTATGTAGTTTCATTTAAAATACTGTTAGTGCATAAAAAATTAGGAAAATGTCCTTGATTAGTATCAAAAAGTTAGGTGACAAATGTATAATTAAAATTGGATATCTGCTACATAAGCGGCTAAAACTTTTGTGGCAATGCAGGAAATCGGTCGTGTCAAAAAAAAAAGAGGCTGTTTCGAAAAACAACCTCTTTCAATATAGTTTTAACAGGCTTTTTGTTAGGCCTTTTGTGTCTGAAGAACCTTTGATTTTCCAGCCTCAGGAGTAGGG
>CAYNZH010000006.1:79200-82670 GCA_964401685.1 uncultured Sphingobacteriaceae bacterium | reverse complement strand
CCACCAATTTTTCATCCTAAGACAATCCTTGTGATAGTTGGTTGATTGCAGGTTTATTCTGCTTTAAAAATTAAAAGGCAACATTTTGCATGTTAAATTAGTGAAAACCATAAATAAATCTAAATGCGTAAATTGTTACATGTTAAACTTCTAGAGTTTGATTTACCTAAACTCAAACCGCGTCGGCACTTAAGTGTGTTCTCGTTTATGCTGCCGTTTTTCGTGATGTTGATGCTGACGGCCAGAGCCGAAAGCCGCGTGAATGGACACGAATTGGGCCTCCAGGATCCTCATGAAGTCACAGGGCAAGTGACTGACAGTGCAGGAAATCCCATGATGGGCGTCACGATTCGGTTAAATCCGTCAGTCGCAACCTCGTCAGATCAGAATGGCCGGTATATTCTCGTCATTCCTCAGGCATCGCTGGCTGACGCTGTGCTGACCTTCACTATGGTCGGCTATGAGCAGCAAACGGTCGTGGTGGGATCTCAATCCAGGATCGATGTCCAAATGCTCACCTCGTCTTTTATGATAGGTGAAACTGTGATTACTGCTTTGGGTCAGAGAGCGCGAAGGGACGATGTGGTCGGAGCGGTGACTTCTGTCACACCATCCGATCTTAAGATTCCTGCAAGTAACCTGACCGCAGCCCTTTCGGGAAGAGCGTCTGGTATCATTGGTTTCCAGCGATCCGGAGAACCCGGTGCGGATAATGCCGAATTTTTCATCCGAGGGGTGACAACCTTCGGTTACAAGGTAGATCCTTTAATTTTGATCGACAACGTCGAATCAACGCCAACAGATCTTGCCAGACTTCAGGTCGATGATATTGAAAGTTTTTCCATCCTGAAAGATGCCAGCGCGGCAGCCGTTTATGGTGCACGCGGGGCTAACGGTGTTCTCTTGATCACCACGAAAGAGGGAAGAATGGAAAGTGTAAGTATCTCGGTCCGTGTGGAAAATTCCCTCTCGACACCCACGCGTCAGGTCGAATTCGTTGACCCGATCACTTATATGCAGATGGCGAATCAAGCCGTAGTAGGAAGAGATCCTTTGGCAAGAAATCCATATTCACAACGCCAGATCGAGTTTACCCCGCTAGATAACAGTTCGATGGAATTTCCAGCCGTTGACTGGCAGCGGGAGCTACTAAAGGATTACGCAATGAACCAACGCGCCAACCTGAGCGTCAGGGGCGGGGGTAGTGTAGCCCAATACTATGTTGCCGGAGCTTTGAATCAGGACAACGGAATCCTTAGAGTTCCCCAAGTCTCAAACTTCAACAACAACGTCAACCTAAAAACGTATTCACTACGTAGCAATGTCAACATCAATCTTACCGAGAAGACCCAATTGAATGTACGATTGAGCGGTACCTTTGATGATTACAGCGGACCTCTCCAAGGTGGTTCCCAGACGTATAGAAATATTGTGCGTGCGGTACCCACTCGTTTTCAGCCCTATTTTCCAGCGGGTGAAAACTACCAATACCTGCAGCATATTATGTTTGGTAATGCAGAGACAGGAGGCTTCCTCAATCCCTATGCAGAGATGGTCAAGGGCTACAGGCAGTATTCCCAGTCTAGAATGCAAGCCCAGCTCGAGCTAAACCAAAACCTGGACATGGTGACAGAAGGACTCTCTTTCACCGCGCGTACAACGACAACACGCTATGCGCTATTTACCATCAACAGATCTTACAATCCCTTCTTTTATAGCTATGGTGGAGTAGACGATAGCGGAAACAATGTTTATAATATCTACAATGAGGATGAGGGAACCGAGTACCTGAGCTACAGCGAAGGCAACAAGGACGTAACTTCAGTCTTTTTTGCCCAAGGTATTTTGAATTATAAAAAGAATATCGGAGATCACGCGATCACGGGAATGCTAGCGGGAATGATGAACAGTGAGCTTCGAGGCAGTGCCGGAAGTCTTCAGCTGTCTCTTCCACACCGGAATATGAACCTTGCGGGACAATTTACCTATGGGTATAAGCGCAAGTATATTTTGGAAGCAAACTTTGGTTACAATGGATCGGAGAGATTTTCGACAGATCATCGTTTCGGATTCTTCCCTTCTGCGGGAGTGGCCTGGCATGTGTCGCGGGAAAATTTCTTCGAAGGTCTACAGCCTGTTGTCTCCAACCTTAGGTTTAGAGGAACTTACGGTCTGGTCGGAAACGATGCGATCGGTTCACCCAGCCAGCGCTTCTACTATCTGTCAGAAGTCAGTATGAATTCTACAGCCAGAGGATGGACCTTCGGACCTAGTTTGGACGAGACGCTGACCGGTGTGAGCGTTAGTCGTTATCCTAACCCGGGCATCACCTGGGAGACCGCCTACAAATCCAATGTGGCAATGGAACTTGGGTTATTCAACAATTCAGTAGAATTGCAGGCCGACTGGTTCACAGAAACACGGAAGAATATTTTTATGCAGCGAGCGGACGTACCAGCATCCATGGGATTGTCTGCGCCAATCTACGCGAACATAGGTGAAGCAAAGGGCTCAGGTTTCGATATGTCATTGAGTTACAGTAAAAACTATTACAATAGCCTGTGGTTGAAAGGAATGCTCAATTTTACCTATGCGACCAGTAAATTTGTCGTCTACGAAGAGCCACATTATGAATATCCATGGTTATATAGAGCGGGTTTCCCGATCAATATCTCAAGGGGTTATATTGCCGAGCGCTTGTTTATCGACAATATGGAAGTACAAAATTCACCCGAGCAGCAGCTGGGTGGTACGGTAATGGCCGGCGATATCAAGTATGTTGATGTGAATGGCGATGGGCAGATTACTTCCTTGGATATGGTGCCTCTGGGACACCCAACCATTCCGGAGGTCAACTATGGTTTTGGTTTGTCTATGGGCTACAAGGGTTTTGATTTTTCAGTCTTTTTCCAGGGCTTGGGCAGGACATCCTTTTTCATCAATCCTAGGGCAACAGGACCGTTCAGAAGCTACACCTATGACGGAGAAACACTTCCTGGAACGGCGCAGAACCATGTACTTCGCGCTTACGCAGACAGCTATTGGTCAGAAGAAAACCGCGATCTGTATGCGACATTCCCACGTTTGAGCTGGGCATCCGGCAATCCGAACAACGAAGTTACGAGTACTTGGTGGATGCGAAACGGAGAGTTCTTGCGCCTCAAGCAGTTGGAGATAGGATATACTTTCAGTGATCATAACTCTTCCATGCAAAGATTTGGCATCGGTGCCTTAAGGATTTATGGAAACGGTCTCAATCTGCTGACTATTAGCCGGTTTAAATTATGGGATGTTGAAATGGGAGGTAACGGATTGGATTACCCACTTCAACAAGTGTTCAACTTAGGACTAAAAGTCGATTTTTAATAAAAACTCATTATGAAGAGATTAATAAAAGTAACGCTGGTTTTCTTTACTTTACAGGGATTTTTCGGATGCAACTACCTCGATGTTGTGCCGGACAATGTGGC
>CAYNZH010000006.1:68773-79100 GCA_964401685.1 uncultured Sphingobacteriaceae bacterium | reverse complement strand
CAGGCCATACGCGATTGCAATATTTTCCTGGAGAACATACAGAAAGTTCCGGATATGCAACAGGCAGAACGGGACCAGTGGGCAGCGGAAGTGTCGTTTTTGAAAGCATATTACCACTTCTTTCTAATGCAATTGTACGGGCCAATCCCACTTGTCAGGGAAAATCTTCCCATCGATGCAGGGATAGAGGATGTACGTGTCAGACGTGAGCCTGTAGATGTTGTCGTGGACTATATTGTACAGTTGCTCGATGACGCCATTTTGTACTTACCAAATCTACCCCTACAGCAGATTGACAGGCCTAACTACGGAAGGGTCACCACCATGATGGCTATGGGGTTGAAAGCCAAAGTACTGGCGACAGCGGCAAGTCCACTTTTCAATGGCAATAGTGATTATGCGGATTATGTGGACGACGTTCACGGACCGCTGTTTAACCAAACTTATTCTGCTGAAAAATGGCAGAGAGCAATGGTCGCTGCAAAAGAGGCTATTGACAACGCGACCAGCATCAGCATGGAGCTTTACACCTTTGAGCCGGGTCAAACCTTGAATCTTTCAGATACCACGCTATACGAATTGAATATCAGGGAGGCTTTCGCAGCCAGAGATCCAAATAACGAGGTGATCTGGCCAAATACGGCGGGATTTGCTTTGCAAAGTGCGTTAACTCCTCGTTCCTGGAACCCGAACATTCGATCAACGGGAACTTACGGCTCCTATGGCCCCACGTTGAATATCGTCGAAATGTTCTATACGGACAAGGGTCTGCCTATTGAGGTAGACAAAACCTGGGAATACGAGCAGAGATACGAACTTCGCACAGGCGATGAGCAAAATAAACGCCACGTAAAACCCGGTTATGAAACGGTGAAACTGCACTTCCACAGGGAGCCACGTTTCTACGCGAATATTGGTTTCGACGGTGGTATGTGGTATGGTCAAGGGGTGTATGATGATATCAATTCCTGGCATTTGGAAATTCGAGGCGGACGGTTTACGGGTGTTTCGGCTACGGATTATCACTCGCCGACCGGTTATTACCCGAAAAAACCTATCAACTACCAGAATTACCTGGAAGGAAGTACGTACTATGTGACGAGCTATCTGTTTCCGGTTTTGCGTCTGACCGACTTGTACTTACTGTATGCAGAAGCCTCGAACGAATTTAATGGTCCGAATGAAGAAGCACTTAGCCATTTGAACATGATCCGTGAAAGGGCTGGAATACCCACCGTACAACAGTCATGGGATGAGTTTTCTACGCAGCCAGGCAAGTATAACACCAAGGAAGGCTTGCGCGAAATCATCCGTCAGGAACGTCGTATAGAGCTCAATAGCGAATCTCAGGTTTACTGGGATCTGCTTCGCTGGAAAATGGCGGAGAATGTGCTCAACCAACCTATGCTGGGCTGGGACAAAAGAGGTGTGTTACCCAACGAGTTTTACCAGAAAACAGTAATTCACCAGCGTTTGTTTAGGAAAAGAGATTACTTTATGCCAATCCGTGAATACGAATTGCAGCGTAATGAAAATCTGCTCCAAAGTCCAGGATGGTAAAAAATTACTTTTATATTTGACTACAGACAATACATAGTATGATGAAAATGTTAAGATTATCGTGTTACTTCTTCGCCCTCACCTTGTTTTTTGCGTGCCAGGAAGAGAAGCATGCACCGCTCTTCCCGGGTGAAGCTCCGGAGGCGGTGTCACAGTACACTATAGAAAACCTCCCTGGAGCGGCTGCGATCAGTTTCAAACTGACCGATCCGCGTACGGCTTATGTGAAAGCGGTTTATACGCTGAAAGATGGGCTCACAAGGGAAGCAAAGGCTTCAAAATATGAAAACAAACTGATTGTGGACGGTTTCGCAGAATCACGCGAATACTCGGTAGCCATTTATGCAGTCGGAAACGACGAGCAAGAATCCGAGCCCATCCATGTAACGGTCCATCCTGGCACCCCTCCATATAAAACGGTACTTGAAAACCTTGCCGTCGCTCCGGACTGGGGTGGAGGCAAGCTTCAGGGCGCCAACGAAACCAGTGCCAAACTGATGATTGGTGTCTTGATGAAAGATCCCAGCACAGGGGAATGGGAGGAATTGGAAGTGTTCTTCACCGAAGGTCAGAGCTTCAATTTCAACTTTAGGGGATTAGATCCTATCGAAACCGATTTTGGATTTTTCACCCGCGACCAATGGCAGAATTTCAGTGACACGGTCGTCTTTAGGTTCGAGCCATGGGAGGAGATCAAACTTCCATTGTCTCACAACGAACAAGCGCACTTCCTGGTCATGCCTGGAGATGCAATCGGCCAAGCATCCTACGGTTTGAGAAAGCTCTTTGACGGATTGAAAGGTCCTTGGACGAATGGCTATTATTCCCTGAATGATGGGACTCCATTCCCAAAAACCATCACCATTGACTTATTGGATACCTACCAGTTGAGCCGTTTTAAATATTGGCAAAACTCCAACCTTTACTATCAGTCTGCCAACGCCAAGCATATACGCATCTGGGGTCAGACCACACTCGATGAAAACTACGAAACCTGGGTTCTGCTCGGCGAGTGGGATGATTGGAGACCCTCAGGACGACCTCCGGCAACTGGCAACGCAGGGCTAACCGATGAAGATCTGCTTGCTGCGGATAACGGAAACGATTTTGACTTTCCGTTGGATGCGCCTCCGGTGCGGTACATCCGGATAGAAGCGGTAACTACTTTCGAACCACGTACACAGGTATACTATTCCGAATTGGAATTTTGGGGCAGAAGAGTAAAGGATTAAAGAATCTATAAGCTAATCGCTAAGCATTTAAAAACTATGAAAAAATATATTTCGATTATAGGTGGCGTTTTTTGTGCAGGGATAATATTCTTGTCTTCCTGTACAAAAATGGATCACTACTATAAAGACTACGTGGTCGAGCGAACCTACATTGGGAAGCCGGACTCGATTTGGATTCAGCCGGGAAATCTCCGGGTACGCATCGGCATGCTCACACCCAAGGATCCCGCAGCTCAAAAGTTGGTGGTACGCTGGAGTGATGCGGATTCCGTTTTGTTGACCATTGATCATCAAGCAGAAAGGAATTTTATCGTCATCGACAATCTTCAGGAGCAAGACTATGTTTTCGATGCATACACAATCGATGGGTCCGGAAATCGCTCCCTGGTGATGGAATTGACCAGCAGAGCCTTTGGTTCTGCTTTCGAAGCGACGATGAGAGAGAGAACGCTCAGTCACAGCGTGCTTCTGGGTGACTCTGTTGCATTGATATGGGATTCGGCGACTCTTTTACCTGAAACGCTCCAGGGTAATGACGTGGAATTTACGGATAGGAACGGCCAGACACAACAGGTATTTGTTCCCAGGACCGCTGAGATAGGTGTTCTTCACGATGCCGACCCTACCAAACCTATCACGATCAAAAGTGTCTACAGTCCTCACGAGAATGCCTTTGAGTATTTCTATACGCCTACGGAAAATAGGGATCTGATCGCTTTGACGCGGCAAACGCTCACATTTAGCAGCGTCTCCTATACAGATGCCATGTATGTGGACTTTCATTATATCAGAGCGTTCTTAGAAGAGAATGTTCCCGCTACCAAGGGTCAGGACATCGACATGGCCTACGCTCTCGGAGCCGGATCCAGAGGCAATCTGTTTACCATGGACGGCACCGGATTCTCCTCCTTTGCAGCGAGCTGGCAGACGCTGATCAATTCCTGGACTACGCGCAATACGGCACGTATGAAATTGAATCGCGGGGCAAGCGCCGTTGCGCTTTACGAAGGACTGGATGAAGCAAATCGCAGTCAGATGATTGCGGCCTTTAACGATTCAGCCGCAGCCGAATCCACCAGGCTTTCATCACTTGCTGTGGACGACGTGATTTTGTTGCACTCTTCCGATAGAGATATTTATGTGGCGATGAAAGTTATAGGGACTCCACCTCCAGTCTCTGGAGCCTTGGGCGATTTTACGATTGAATTCAAGGTATCTCGACCCTAAGCCTTTATTGGTAAAGAAAATCCGCGCAAGCGGTAGAATCCCCAGAAAGCTAAGGTTTTTTGGGGATTTTTTTATGGCGGATTTTTTCCGTCATGAGTTTGCTTTCCAGGTTTTTTATTGCCCCCAGGACAACGTCCATATCAGCCTGTTCCTCAGGAAAATCCCTGGTCGTGTACGCATGGAATTTCCATATTTCCAATACCTCGCCAGCCTCCACTGTGAAGGGCGGATACAGGGTGTTGAGCGATCTGAGTAACAGGGTACCGTCTGTATTTACTGTCAGCATTTTGAATAGGAAATCCTGTTCGCCTTTCAAAATAACAATACAGGGCGTTTCCGCTTTGATTTCGGTCCAATCAGCTACATATTTTCCGATAATATCGCTGCCATCGGTAATAGGTAGCATAGAATCCCCCGTAATGGGAAATATACGATAAGTGTCTTCTTTTGAGAGGTTGGGAATGGAATACTTGGGCAAAGAAGCGATAAATGCAGGATCGGCATGCCCTGCTGCATACCCTGCCTTGGCTTTTATCGGCACATATTCTACATGCTCATTGTTTTCCTTATCAACGCTGATAGCCAGCACCCTCAGATTGCCACCTTTAATGTACACATCGTTTCCTGCTTGTAATTCCCGTATTTTAAGTTCTCCCAACTTGGACAAATCCACCTTCAAAAGCGTGTCAATACTAACGGAAAAGTATTCTGAAAACTTGAGATAATCCTCTGGTTGCGGGGATCTGGTGTGTTCTGCTTCTATAGAGGCCAATTTGGCTCTCGTCAAACCTAATTTTTCTGACAAGGCTTCCTGGCTGATTTTCTGGCGTTCACGCAGAAATTTGATGTTGGAGGCAAAAAATATTTTTGGTTTTGTCATTTCCATTTGTTATAATTGATAACTGAATGTTGTTATTAATAATAACAAATATAGGAATAATTTTGAGAAGGAGGATGTTTTGATGGAAAATAAAGTAAAAAAAGAGATGATTCAGCAATTGAGGAAAGAAATTCTGGCCATGGAAGGATACAAAGGCGGGAAGATGCAAATGTCCGGCTTGGATTTTGGATTGGGAGAGATGATGTCTGCATTTCCCCTTGAAACTTTCCCTATAGGGGTTGTGCATGAATTTATCAGTCCTACAGCAGCCTGTGCCACTGCGACCAATGGTTTTATTTCGGGTTTGCTGTCCACGCTCATGAAGGATAACTCTTACTGTTTGTGGATCAGTACAAAGAGAAGTCTTTTCCCCGCAGCATTGGCATTTTTTGCCTTAAAACCCCATCAGATTATATTTGTAGATGTTCATCGGGACAAGGAAGCGTTGTGGGTCATGGAGCAGGGGCTGAGATGTGAGGCACTGACCGCGGTTGTGGCGGAGTTGGGCGAAGTCGGTTTTGTGGAATCTCAGCGCCTTCAACTCGCCGTGGAGCAGAGTAGGGTGACCGGGTTTCTGCATCGCCGGCGTCCCCGGCGTCAGCATAGTCTGGCTTGCGCTACCCGATGGCGGATTAAACCTATGGCAAGCCACCTGACCGAAGCTGACCCTTTACCAGGTCTGGGCCATCCGGCTTGGGAAGTCCACTTGGATAAAATCCGCAACGGGCAGCCTGGAAAATGGCAGTTGAGTTGGCGCCGGAAGAGATTTGAATGTATGCCGCGGAGATATGCCCCTACCAGGACTGAGCTCATCAGGGAGCATTATGCTTAGGCGCTATATGTGTATCTGGCTGCCCTTGCTACCAACGGAAAGTGCCGTCCGGCGACATGTGGAAATGCAGGGAAAGCCCTTTGTACTGTCTGCTCCGCAGCATGGCCGCATGACGATTACTGCGGCCAATAGGCTGGCTTTAAACGAAGGAATCCGACCTGGGCAGGTGCTGGCGGATGCCCGGGCACTGTTACCGGGACTGTTGACCCTTCCACATAATCCCGATGAGCTCGCCGTATTGCTGGAAGCTTTGGCTGACTGGTGCCTGCGTTTCAGTCCTGTGGTGGCAGTGGCCCCTCCGGATGCGCTACTGTTGGATATTACAGGTTGCGCCCATTTGTGGGGAGGTGAGCGCGCTTATCTGAATCATATTGTCAGTCGATTTGCCCGAAGTGGGTATGAAGCCAGGGCGGCCATTGCAGATACCATAGGCCTGGCTTGGGCTCAGGCACACTTCGGCCCTCAAGGAGCTATTGTACCGAGTGGGCAAGAGATGTCTGCCTTGAAAGTCCTACCTCCAGCTGCACTGCGCTTAGAGACGGATATATTGACCAGATTAGAAAAGCTGGGCTTTGAGCAGATCGGACAATTCGCAGAAATGCCTGGATCTGTATTGCGCCGCCGATTTGGAGATTCCTTACAATTGCGACTGAAGCAAGCCTTGGGCCGGGAAGCCGAGTCACTGAATCCCGTAATCCCAAAGCTCCCTTATGAAGTACATTTGCCCTGCTTGGAGCCTATACGTACCGCCTCAGGCATAGAGATTGCTTTGCAAACGCTTCTGAACAATCTCTGCAAGCGTCTTTCCCAGGAAGGCCGCGGAGTGAGAAAAAGCGTATTCAAATGTTTAAGAATAGATGGCAATGTGCAACAGATCAGCATAGGTACCAACCGGGCTACGCATAATCCCGAACATTTGTTTCGCTTGTTTTCGCTGGAGATCTCTCGTATAGAGCCTGCGCTGGGTATAGAGGTGTTTAGTTTGGAGGCTCCGCTGGTGGATGATGTGTCCCAATCTCAGGAAGCTTTTTGGGAAACAAGAGGCGGACGTAAGCAGATCGCGGAACTCCTGGATATCATTGGAGGCAAGGTAGGCATGTCCGCTATCCGTCGCTACTTGCCTCTGGAACATCACTGGCCGGAACGCTCCATTCGGGCGACCAATTCCTTGGACGAAATGCCAGAAGCGGCCTGGCCGGACAAGCCCAGACCTCTGCACTTATTGGCCCGGCCGGAACCCATTTCCGTCATGGTGGTGTTGCCGGATTATCCTCCTTCCTTGTTTACACACAAGGGCAAGGTATACAAACTGATAAAGTCCGAGGGGCCGGAGCGTATTGAAACCGAATGGTGGCTGGAAGAAGGACTCCCCCGAGATTATTACCGTGTGGAAGATGAAAAGGGTGCACGTTATTGGATTTACCGTTTAGGGCATTATTCAGACGGAGACCCCCAGTGGTTCCTCCACGGTTTTTTCGCCTAGTGCAACGTGAAATTTCAGAAAAAGATGAAGGCATATGTGGAATTACAGGTGACGACCAACTTTTCTTTTTTAAGAGGAGCTTCGCATCCTGAGGAAATGATTGAAACAGCTCTGGCTCTAGGTTATAGGGCGCTGGCAGTGACCGATAGAAATACGTTGGCCGGTGTGGTACGCGCTCATGTGGCTGCCAAAGGAAAACCTATTCGCTTTATTCCAGCTTGTCGCCTGGATCTGCAGGATGGACCTGGTTTGCTGGCTTTTCCCCCGAGTAAAAATGCCTACAGCAATCTTTCGGCCCTGCTTTCTGAAGGCAATCTCAGAGCTGAAAAGGGCGACTGTATTTTGTACAAAAGCGATGTGTACAAATATGCCACAGACACCCGGTTTGTCGTGATCCCGCCGCCTGCATTGAACGCGGATTTCAAGTTTGATGAGGATTTTATAACCGCTCTGCAAGAATATAAAGCCGCATTGGGACCCCAGCTATATTTGGGTATTTCTTTTCTTTACGGAGAAAATGATCACAAAAGAGTGTACCAACTCGACAAGCTGAGTCAAAGTTTTGAGCTGCCGCTGGTGGCACTCAATGATGTGCATTACCATGATTGCGGGCGACGACCATTGCAGGATGTACTGACCTGTATCCGGGAAAAATGCAGCATACAAACCGCAGGATTTCGCCTGCATGCCAATGCAGAGCGTTATCTGAAACCTGTAGAGGAAATGCACAGATTGTTTCGCACCTACCCACAAGCCATAGCCAATGCATTGGAATTGGCCGCAGCCTGCACTTTCTCCCTGGATGAACTGCACTACCTTTATCCCGAAGAAATCGTCAGCGAGGGCCGCACCCCTATGGAAGAGCTGACTTATTTGACCTGGGAAGGGGCCTATGCACGCTTTGGACCCTCACTTCCAGAAAAAATCCGCGACACCCTGAATATGGAACTCTCCTTTATAGAACGAAAAAATTATGCAGCCTATTTTTTGACGGTCTATGATCTGGTGCGTTTTGCCAATCAGCGAAATATTCTTTGCCAAGGCAGGGGATCTGCGGCCAATTCAGCCGTTTGTTATTGTTTAGGTATCACTGCGGTGGATCCGTCTAAATTTAATCTGCTGTTTGCCCGTTTTATAAATGATGCGCGCAATGAACCCCCCGATATTGATGTAGATTTTGAACACTCCAGGCGTGAAGAAGTGATGCAGTATATATACCATAAATACGGTCGTCACCGAGCAGGTATTGTCGCAACAGTAACTCAGGTACATTGGAAGAGTGCAGTAAGGGACGTGGGAAAAGCGATGGGATTTTCTTTGGATGCGGTGGACCGAATGGCCAAAGCTAAATATGAATTTGAAGACTACGAAGCTCAGGATCCTCTTTTGAGAAAGGTTTTGGAACTGACCCAGGAATACATCGGTTTTCCAAGGCAATTGGGGCAACATACGGGTGGTTTTGTGATCACCCGGGATCGTCTGTCCGATCTGTGTCCCGTCATGAATGCCCGCATGCAGGATCGTACCAATATTGAGTGGAACAAGGATGATATCGAGGCCCTAGGTTTTATGAAAGTCGATGTGCTGGCCCTGGGGATGCTGACTTGCATTCGTAAGAGCTTTGATCTGGCAAAGAAGCACTATGGACTGGACCTTACCCTGGCCAATATTCCACAGGATGACCCTCGGGTCTACGAAATGATCAGCCACGCAGATACCTTAGGCGTGTTTCAGATAGAAAGCCGGGCCCAAATGTCCATGCTCCCCCGCATGCAGCCCAGGAATTTTTATGATCTCGTCATAGAAGTGGCCCTTGTGCGTCCCGGACCCATACAGGGCGATATGGTCCATCCTTATCTCAGAAGACGCAATGGAGAAGAAGCCATCGAATATCCCTCCGAGGAACTGAAAAGAATCCTGGGCCGCACCCTGGGCGTTCCCCTTTTCCAGGAACAAGCCATGGAAATAGCCATCGTTGCAGCGGGGTTTACGCCCTCCCAAGCCGATGGCCTTCGCCGGAGCATGGCCACCTTCAAAGCCAAGGGAAAAGTCTCCCAATATGAAAAAATGCTCATTGAAGGCATGGTCAACAATGGTTACGAAGAAAAATTTGCCAAGCGCGTATTCAAACAGCTGGAAGGATTTGGGAGTTACGGATTCCCCGAAAGCCATGCGGCGAGTTTCGCGCTGCTGGTGTATATTTCCTCCTGGATCAAGTGCCACTATCCAGACATTTTTGCCGCGGCACTGCTCAACAGCCAACCCATGGGGTTTTACGGCCCCGCCCAACTGGTGAACGATGCCCGCAAGCACGGTGTAGAAGTTAGGCCGGTCGATAGCAATCATTCCTGCTGGGACAACATCCTGGAGGAAAAAGCCGGGAAATATTTTGCACTGCGCCTTGGATTTCGCCAAGTCAAGGGATTGAGCGAAGAATCCGTCAAAAAGCTAGTGGAAGGACGCTCTTCTCCTTATACCTCCATCAATAAACTGCTGGATCTCGGCATTTCCCTGCCTACCCTGGAAAAACTGGCTGATGCGGATGCCTTCCGTTCGTTGGGAATGGACAGACGGCAGGCCCTCTGGGAAGTATCTGCGCTTAAAGACCATCCTAAAGGACTTTTTCTCGGCCAGCCTTCTGAAAGTACCTACGAAGACAGGATGGATCTGCCGCCGCTTTCAGCGCGGGAACATGTTCTACAGGATTATGGCTCAACGGGTCTTTCTCTGAAAGCCCATCCGGTCAGTTTTGCAAGAAATCAGCTCGATTTGTTGCATGTAAAACCCTGTGGAACGCTGAAAGACCTTAAAAACGGAGACTTGATCAAAGTCAGCGGGCTGATCACCGTGCGTCAACGTCCGAGTACATCCAAAGGCGTGCTCTTTGTGACTCTTGAGGATGAAACCGGCACGGCCAATCTCGTAATCTGGAATACTATGTTTGAAAAATTCCGAAAAGTGATCCTGCAATCCAAATTACTGATGGTTGCGGGCAAATTGCAAATCCAGGGAGGAGTGATCCACGTCCTTGTCGAGTCCTGTCACAATATGAATCGGTTGCTGCGCGCAGATCGTTCTGGCCACCCCGATCGCCCAAAAACCCCATCAAGACA
>CAYNZH010000006.1:3203-68673 GCA_964401685.1 uncultured Sphingobacteriaceae bacterium | reverse complement strand
CTAGTGCAGATGCTTTTGTGATCGGATTTGAGGAAGGTTACCAAACCCTGGATGTACTGGCCTCAGTCATTTTCGCCGGAATTATCATTACTGCAGCCAAGCTAAAGGGCTACCAAAGCATGCGGCAAAAAAGCAGCGTCGTGATACCAGCGGGTTTACTGGCCGCGGTATTTCTATTGCTCATCTACGGCGGACTCGTTTACCTGGGCGCAACATCAGGCTACGAATGGTCGGAAAACACCAGCAGAGCGCCTTTACTCCTATATATCTCCACATCTTTATTGGGTCAATATGGAACGCTCGCAATGTCCTTGTGTATTGCATTGGCCTGCCTGACCACAGCAGTGGCACTGACCAGCGCCGTGGGGACCTTTTTCAGTGAATTATTCAATAATAAAGTAGGCTACAAAACCATTGTTATTATTTGTTGTGTCATTTCTGGGGTGTTTGCTGTTTCTGGGGTGGATAATATCATCAATTATGCCTACCCATTCCTTGCCTTTGTCTATCCGATTGTACTCACTTTGGTGCTCTATGTTGTTGTTTTTGGGCGTTTTGTCAAGCAGCGCACCCCGTATATGGGAGCCATTGTAGGTACGACCTTAATTTCCATAGTGGGTTTGTTTTCCAATTTTGGTGTGAACATAGCGGCTCTGGAGCAATTTATTTCTCGAATCCCTCTCGCTCAGTTTGACCTCGCGTGGGTATTGCCCTCCATCGTGTTTTTCCTCCTGTTTCTAATGGTTGAAAAGTTCACAGGAAACAAATCGCCTCAGTGATTGTTATTTGAGAA
Source organism: uncultured Sphingobacteriaceae bacterium (assembly GCA_964401685.1). Taxonomy (GTDB): domain Bacteria; phylum Bacteroidota; class Bacteroidia; order Sphingobacteriales; family Sphingobacteriaceae; genus DASRQK01. The sequence continues at coordinate 67,880 of CAYNZH010000006.1, read as the reverse complement.
ATCAAATGACATTGTAAAATGGGAAGAACAATTGGAATTATTATGATCATCGTGGGAGCGGTGATGCTAATCTGGACAGGGTTTTCATTTACCAGAGAAGAAACCGTAGTTGATATCGGTGCACTCGAATTGACTGCTGACAAGCAGGAAACAGTCAACTGGCCGCCTTACGTCGGTGGAATCATCCTGGTCGCGGGCTTTATTGTCCTGTTGACAGCGAAAAGACCCGCAAGAGACGTTTAAGTCTCCGGGAGGCGCTCGTCCGGGCGAATCAAACCTTGGTGGTCAAACAATAAACGTTTGACCCGTTTAAATTCGCTTTGAGGTTCCGCCTGGATCATCGTGTTTTGTCCAGTAACAGGATGCAAGAAAGAAAGCTTTTTTGCATGGAGCATCATTGTATCCATCTCAAAACGGTCTTTCCACAGACGGTTTTGCTTGTTGCAGCCATGAGGTCGATCGGCGAGAATAGGATGAAAAATGTGTGCAAAATGCCGGCGAATCTGGTGCATACGTCCCGTTTCAGGAATGACTTCCACGAGCGAGTACCTGGACGTACGGTGTTTACCCATCGCCAGCGGGATTTCTGCTTGCGCGAGTGTCTTATAGTGGGTGACTGCTTCCTGCAGTTGCCCGTTTTCTTTTTTAAGAGGATAATCAATCGTGCCGTCTGCCTCAGTGTATCCACGGACGATGGCCCAATAGGTTTTACTGACTTTTTGCTCCGCAAAAAGCTTCTGCATCGCTGAATCAATTTCCTTACTAAGGGTAAAAAGGAGCACTCCACCCGTTTTTCGATCCAATCTATGCGCGGGAAACACCGGCTGCTGAAGCTGATCTCTGAGCATTTGCAGGGCAAATTCTGAAGCCTCTGCCGCAATCGACGAGCGGTGGACGAGCAATCCATGGGGCTTATTAATGGCCACCAAATCTTCATCCTTGTAAATAATCTCGAGCATGATTTTGAGCTGTGCGGGTCAAATATAGCTTTTAGCCCAAACCTTTTCGCTAAAAAGATTGTTGAATTTACTTTATTACCCTTAAAATAAACTAAAGATGAGCGCATTCGGAAAAAGCCAAGACAAAAAAGATCAGGAGATTACAACCAATCAGGGAGTGCCAGTACACGATCACCATAATTCCTTGAAAGCTGGACGGAGGGGGCCCACCCTTTTGGAAGATTTTATATTAAGGGAGAAGATCTTCCATTTTGACCACGAGCGAATCCCAGAACGTATTGTTCACGCCCGCGGCAGTGGTGCGCATGGTCATTTTCAGGTCTACGAATCCTTGGCCCCCTATACCAAGGCCGCGTTTTTGCAGGACCCGTCTAAGAAGACCCCGGTCTTTGTACGGTTTTCCACGGTGGCCGGCTCCAAGGGATCGACGGATTTGCCTCGAGATGTGCGCGGTTTTGCAGTAAAGTTTTATACCGAGGAAGGTGTGTATGATTTAGTGGGCAACAATATGCCGGTATTTTTCATTCAGGACGCAATGAACTTCCCTGATCTGGTACATGCCGTAAAACCCGAGCCGGACAATGAAATGCCTCAGGCCGCATCTGCTCACGATACTTTTTGGGATTTTGTTTCCCTTATGCCCGAGTCGGCCCACATGGTCATCTGGAAAATGTCTGATCGTGCGATTCCCCGTTCCTTCCGTATGATGGAAGGATTTGGCGTCCATACTTTTAGGCTGATCAACAGTGCCGGCGACTCTACTTTTGTCAAGTTTCACTGGAAACCGGTGTTAGGTATCCACAGCGTTGCCTGGAACGAAGCTCAGAAAATATCCGGTTTCGACTCGGATTTCCACCGCCGCGATCTATGGGAAAGTATTGAGGCTGGCGACTACCCCGAGTGGGAACTGGGTTTGCAATTGTTTACCCAAGAGCAAGCGGATTCTTTCTCTTTCGATGTTCTGGATCCGACCAAGATCATTCCGGAGGAGTTGATCCCGGTAAAAATTGTCGGAAAATTGACATTAAATCGCAATCCTGACAATTTTTTTGCGGAGACCGAGCAAGCAGCTTTTCACCCAGGCCACGTCGTTCCTGGTATTGATTTTTCCAGTGATCCGCTTTTGCAAGGACGACTTTTTTCGTACACAGACACGCAGTTGAGCCGGTTGGGGAGCACGAACTTCCACGAACTTCCCATTAACCGCTCGAAATCTCCGGTGCAAAACTATCAGCGTGACGGTATCATGCGCCATGATATACCAAAGGGCAAAGCGAATTATTTTCCGAATACCCTTGGCGGTGGCTGCCCTTTTCATGCGAAATCCGGCGGGGAGGGCTTTCGCTCTTTTCCTGAACCCATGCGGGAAGAAAAAACAAGAGATAGGTCCCAAAGCTTCGCCGACCATTTTACCCAGGCGCGCTTATTTTACAACAGTCAGTCACCCGTAGAAAAATCTCATATTGTAAAGGCTTATTCTTTTGAATTGAGTAAGGTGAATTCGGTGGATATTCGCAAACGTTACTTGGGTATATTGAGCCAAATAGATCTGGACCTGACGACCCAAGTGGCAAACAACCTCGGTTTGGATGTACCCCATTCTCTTTCGGAGGAAACCTTGTATTTTGTGCGTCAGAACCATCCCGATTATCCACTTACGCCCCAAAAGCCCGAGATAGAAAACTCCCCGGCACTCAGTATAGAGTACACGAAGAAAGAGAGCTTAAAGTCGCGTAAGGTTGCATTTATAGTGGCGGATGGCGTATGCGAAAATTCCATTGAGACACTCCTTGCTCCGCTGAAAGATGGAGGTGCCAAGGTTGTATTTGTCGCTCCTCAAGTGGGATCGATCACAACCAAACAAGGCAATAAACTGCCCATTCAGCATAGTCTGCTGACGGATGCTTCGGTTCTTTATGATGCATTGTATATCCCTGGGGGACAATTATCTGTTCAAAAATTGCGTGAAGAACCCGACGTCTTTCAGTTTATTAATGAAGCATATCGACACTGCAAAATGCTTGCTTTTGCGGCAGATGCGGAAACGCTTATTAGCGAAACCTACATCAAAATTCGGCCAGAAGATTGGGGGGTAATTCTAGAATCCGCGGCGCCTGGCCTGGAGAGTTTTCCAGCGGCAGTTTCCAAGCACAGAATATGGGACAGGGAAATGCTGAGGCAAGTCCCCGCTTGATCCCTGCATTGAACGATATCAAAACGCTAGGAAGAAATCTGAAAGTAAAGATTTGTACTGGGGGCTATATAGCCCCCTTTCGGCGTAGATTACCAGGCTTTCAACTGGACTGGCCGCCCCATTGCCTCTTTGGAGACTGATTATATTACGCATCGGCCGCGGGTCTTGTGCAAAGGAGTAGATATTCATCTTGGCGGCCAGATATAGTCCATAAGTAGTTTTGGCATCATGCTCAATCTCGGTTGCGAGGAGCGGAGGCAATATCAGTTGCAGGCAACCCCCTTCAGAAAGACCGTGCGCACATTTTTCGAGCAAATTTCGGAAAAATTCCCTATCGGCATGCCGGGCCTGACGTTTTCTTTCATCGGGGTTTTTGAGCGCATCAATAAAAAAAGGAGGATTGGACACGATCAAGTCGTATTTGTTGGCTGTGGGATTCGTCGAATTGAGCGGAGGGAAGAACTGAAAATCTCCATGGAAAATCTGCAATCGGGAGGCAAATGCAGAAGCAGCAAAATTCTCACCTGCCCGCGCTGCGGCCGTCGGATCAATGTCAATGGCGTCGATCTGCCCATGAGGAAAACGCTGAGCCAGCATCAGGGCAATCACCCCCGTGCCCGTGCCTATGTCCAGAATCTTCGCCGGAGACGGACTCTGGTCCTTAGCCGCCACAGCACCAAGAAGCACTCCGTCGGTGTTGATTTTCATGGCACAACCCGTCTGGTCCACCCCAAATTGCTTGAAGCGGAAAATCTCAGCGGCAGTTGATTCCTGTCGACCCATGCCCCTAACTCCCATGTCCTTTCTTCCAAAGATAATCATAAAATCCATTCACCTGTAGAAAATTATCGAATAAAAAAACCCCTGACCAAAAACAGTCAGGGGTCTGCATTTATTAACCAACAAAACTAATTAACAAAAATTACAAGGGATTCTGGGTGACCAGCGGATTGTATTCTATCTCGAGCTGCGGTATTACCCACTGCCATTCCTTGGCACCCGCCGGTACGTACCGGCTATTTTCTCCAACTGCCTGTTCTTCGTACATGTTAAAGTTTGACGCTAAAGGATCCAAGTTCGTTGGGTTTGAATTGGAACGCCATCCGTTCACTGCCCCACCTTGGTTGTATCCAGGACGCGGTTTCGGACCTCTATCCAAAGGCAAGTTGAGACGTTTTAAATCCAAAAATCTAAAGCCCTCGCCCCAAAGTTCGACCCGGCGCTGAACCATGATTTCTTCGATCAGTGCTTCGCCCGAATTAGTGCTCAGCGTATACATCGGATCCCGGTCGTTGGCAACGACATAAAGAGCTTGACGCGCTTGATCCGCTTGTCCTCCGCGTGCATAGCCCTCGGCCATAATCAAGTACATTTCCGGCAATCTTACAAAAGCCAGGTCAGCGGTGACGATGGCCCCACTATAGCTTGCTGAACTATTATCCGGATGATCGACAATAAACTTTTGACTCATCCATTTGTAGGTATTCCCACCTGGAGGATAGACCAAAGTCGGGTTGTTGACGACGTTTTCTGCCCACAGTTGTTTACGTATATCCGTTGGGGAAATTTTCTCGTATAATAAATTGTTGATCGCCCTCGGCGTATTTCTATTGTAAGAAATATTCGTATTGGAAATATAGCTGTAGAAGTTGAAAAGTGTCGCCGTTTCCAAAGCGGGTTGAGCGATTTTCGCCCAGATCCACTCCCGGTTGGAAGCGTCCGCCATACGACCTTTTTTATAGTCATAGCCGCTGTTGTCCATTTGCGCGCCAGATTGGTCGGCAACAAGCTTTGCCATGGCTGCGGCTTCCAGCCATTTCCCCTGCGTAAGTAAAATACGGGCTTTGATCGCACGCGCTACATGTGCAGTGATATGCATTTTTGTCGAAGGCCCAAAGCTTACACCCGTAAGCAAGCGGATCGCTTCGTCCATATCTTCATTTATCGCCGTATACGTTTCTTCCACTGTGGACCGTGCTTTGGGATCGGTCGAGTTTTCCAAACGTAGCACAATTCCGGGTTGACTGTTATTTCCGCTTGCATCATAGCGTTGCCCATACAGTTGAACGGCAGAATAGTGGGAGAAGGCGCGGTAAAAGAGGGCCTGTCCTTTGATATAATCCCTTTCCTCCTGTGGGCCTTCCGCACCGTCGATGTTGTGTATCACCATATTTGCATTTGCAATAATCTGGTAGATATATTCATAGATGTGACGGGGATACTGGTTGGTAGGCTGCCTGTGGCGGGTCCAATCCGTTTCCGTTCTGAACTGTGCGTTGGACTTGGTGTATACCAAATCCTCCCCCAAGAAGTCCATATACAACATGTAGTATTGATAGCCCATTTTTGGGGCGAAATTGCCTTTGTCATACATGAGCCTGTGAATACCGTTGATTGCCATGAGCGCAGTTTTTGTATCCTTGAACATCACCGATTGATCCACGTTGCTCGTAGACTCTGTCTCTAAAAACTCCTTGCTACACGAAGTCACAAGGAATAAAGAAAACAGGGAAATTCCTATAATATATTTTTTCATAGCTGATTTTATTAAAAGGTAAATGATAAACCAAAGGACATAATCGCCGAGGGAGGATATACATCAGAGTTTCCGATATAACCCGAATAAAAACTCCTCCGCGGATAAAGTCCTTTTCGCTCGGTCAACAATAAAACGTTGTCCGCCGAGAAGTAAATCGTTGCGTCAGCGATGTTTGCATTTTGCAAAAATCTTTTTGGTACCTGATAGGAAAGATTGATGTTGGTCAATTCTAACATATCGGAGGAAACCAACCACCTGGTCGAGCTGGAAGCTTCGATATTGACTCTGTCTGTGCCAGTTGTCACACGGGCGATGTCTGTGATGTCACCCGGCTGCCTCCATCTATTGACCAAATCCTGGTGCTGAGCCCCGTAAGATAGGGACCCGGTCATAAAGGAGCTATAGGTATTGTCATAGAATTTGCCTCCCAACTGATAATAGAAATTAAATTTCAAGTTGAAGTTTTTCCAGCCGACATTGGCTCCAAACCCGCCACTCAACGGCGGAATTGCTGAGCCCGAATAGTCGTATGCACTCTTTTCGACGTTTTCAGTGTACATTACGCCATCGATTTCCTTGAGTTCAGCTTCTGCAAATTCAAATTGCTCGAGATCTGCTTTGAAAAGATTGTAACCGTTGTCAGGATTGACGCCGTACCACTGTCTCAACCAAAAATCGTAGCGTGAGTGCCCTTCTTCGATTTTATAAACCGAAGTCGGGTAAGGGTCCAAAGGCAAGTTAGTGATTCGGTTTTGCAGGTAAGTCGAATGTGCATTTAGCCTTAGGCGGAAATCTCCAGCACGCAGGACTTCACCATCAAGGGAAATTTCGACTCCCTTATTGTACATGGATCCGGCATTGACATCGACATTGGAAACGCCCGATGAAATGGGTTTTGGCACGCTAAATAAAAGGTTGCTTGAAACCCGGTGGAAATACTCGACCGTTCCCTCCAAACGATTGTTGAACAAACGAAACTCTGTAGCAACGTCGAAATTTTTCGAGGTCTCCCAGGTCAGCGTCTGGTTGCCAAGTCCAGCCTGAATATAGCCTGGTTCGCCGTTGTCACTGGGGGTATAGGTCGCTCTCCACGGGTAGTACCCAGAAAGATCATCGTTTCCGACAACGCCATAAGAGGCTCGTAATTTAAGCATGTTTACAAAAGCGACGTCGGATAGGAAGTTCTCTCTTTCCAATGCCCATCCAGCACCCACAGACCAGAAATCTCCCCATCTCACGTCCTTATAGAACCGGGAGGAGCCGTCCCTTCTATAAGATCCAGATGCAAAATACTTGCCGTCATAGTCATAGCTCAAACGCGAAAGGTAGCCCTCTACTCGGTAGTTATGCGTATAGGAGTTAGGAAGTGCATTGATTTCCGTAAAGTTAGCGTACTCGAAATTATTTCCAAAGATCGACTGGGTTTTCATCGACGTAGACATATAATGGTAGCCATATTGATAGCTTTCATGTCCTAACAACGCACTGAAGTGGTGTTTGCCAAAATCTTTGTTGTAGTTTAAGAGCTGCTGGAAAGTCCACGTTGTCGTATTGGAGATGTTTTTGGATGAAGTTCCGGCGTTGCCCTTTTGCTCGTAGACATAGCCGCCGCTCCAACTTCTGTACATATTGGAACCAAGGCCTCCATTGACAGTCAATACCAAGTCCTTGGCCAATGTTGCATCCATAAAGCCTTTAAGGTTGATCGTCTGCCTTAGGTAGCCGTTATTGATATTGTGGACTTCGTAGGGGTGGTTGCTATTTGCAAATGCGTCCCTTCCAGAAATCACGATCGATCCGTCCTCTGAGGTCCAACCGTTTCCAAAGTCAGGGATTTTTTGCCCGTTCTCATCCAGAATATATGCACCTGTTGCCGGGTCGTGCAGATGGATCGGGAATAAGTTTCCCAAAAACCTGGTTGCCCTGAAGGGGTTAGAAATCGCGCCACTGGTCTCTGTTTGCTGGCCTTCGGCGCCGGACTGGGCTACATTGATGTTCGCACCCATTTTAAGCCACGGAGTCACCTGAGAGTTGATGTTTGATTTGGCGGAAAGCCTGTTGAATGCCGAACCGATTATAAACCCTTCTTCGTTCATATAACCAAGTGAGGTGTAATAATCTGTTCTGTCGTTACCTCCGCTGATTGCTAAATTGGCATCGTGTCTTTTGCCCACCTGTGTGATGGCATCATACCAGTCAGTGTCATCTGCCCACATATTCCTTGCATTGGGATTGAGACGGCCGTCACTTGTGAAAAGCTCGGATGCGTCCATCAAATATGGATTGTAACTCAGACCCGCAAGTAATGCAGAGCCAGCCAAGGCATTTGCTTCTTCGACCGAACGGCCATTAAGTACAAAGGTATTGCGATGTGCTTCCCAGTACAATTCCATATAGTCCTTGTCGTTCAAACGTTCGTAATCGGAACTCTGTCTGGATGTCAAACCATGGTTGTATTTGACCGATACCATGGGTTTGCCTGCCCGGCCTTTTTTGGTCGTCACTAACAAAACACCATTGGCGCCCCGGGCACCATAAAGTGCAGCCGAAGACGCGTCCTTAAGTACAGTTACACTTTCTACGTCGTTCGGGTTGATACTGCTAAAGGCGTTATCATAGGGCATTCCGTCCAGGATAATAAGGGGTGCATTGCCTGCATTGAACGAGCCTATTCCGCGGATACGCAGCGTTGGCTCTGATCCTGGCTGCCCATTGGATGTTCCCACTTGAACACCAGGGACCGATCCTGTCAGCGCCTGTGAAATCTCCGTGATGGGTCTGTTGGTAAATGTTTCTTCGCCGATGACCGCTGCAGACCCTGTGTAAGTGCTCTTACGCGCCGTACCGAAGGCAACCACGACGACTTCATCGATGTCGCTGACATCTTGCTGAAGGGTCATGTTGATGACGGTTCTATTTCCGACCGTAGTCTCCTGGGCCGCCATCCCCACATAAGTAAATACTAGCACGTCCGACGGCAGCGCATTGATACTGAAAGATCCGTCGGTCCCAGTGATCACGCTCGTACGACTTCCTTTGACAGTCACGGAAACGCCATCCAGGACATTACCCTGGCTATCACGGACCTGTCCCCGCACCGTTTGTTGTTGTGGAGCGACCGACTGGGTTTGCACACGATTTGTCGCTGGCGCCTGAGTCTCCTTGATGACAATCGTGTTTTCCTTTATGACATAGGTTAGGGGCAAGCCGCTCAAAATCTCTTTCATCGCTTGTTTCAGGTCTATCCCATGGAAATTTGCGTTGATCAGATGTTCGTCATCCACTCGATTTGTCGAATAAAACACAGTAAAATCGGTTTGTTTTTTAATCTCGCTGAACACCTCCTTGAGCGTAATATTTTTCTTCGAAAGTGTGAGATATGGCTGCGCAAGGCTCCTGGCGCCCACCTGAAAAATTAACAATAGGACCAACGCTACAGTGAGCTGGAGGCGCCTAAACATTTTTTTATGGTGCATTTGCAATAATTTTGGTAAATAATTAACTTAGATATGTATAAATGTTGAAAATTGTCGTTTTTCCGCGTTTCAATTCATTGTAATTTTCCTCCTTTCGCTCATATTTACTACGATTATCTGATACTTTCAGATGCTGGTTTTTTCGAGACCACTACCGTGCGATCCTTTATTTTAAACTCCAGTTCACCGGCTTCTCGCATGATGTCAAGGACGGTTTGGATGTCATCGTATCTGGATATGCTTCCGGAGTATCGTTCTTCCGAAGTATTATCCTGGTAATCGACATCGACATCATACCATCGTGCTATTCGGCGAAGTGTTTCTTTTGCTGTTTCGCCCCGAAAAACAAACTCCCCGTTTTTCCAGTCAATGTGGTCATTGACATCGACTTCGACCTTCTTCATATGAATGCCGTCCACTTGAGCTTGTTGTCCGGGCTGTAGGGTGAGGAATTCCTGCCGATATGTCTGATGCACCGTAACTTTTCCATTTATCAGCGTTGTTTTCATTGCTTTTTCCTCTGGATAAGCCGAAATGTTGAAGGTCGTGCCTAAAACTTCCACGGTTTGGCCCGCGCTCACCACTTTAAACGGAAGGTCCGCATCGGTTCTTTTTACTGCAAAATAGGCTTCCCCTTCGAGATGTACCACGCGCTCGTCTTTGTTAAACCTCGAGGGGTATTTCAGCGAAGTTTCGGCGTTGAGCCAGACTTCAGTCCCATCCGGTAGACGAACCTGATAGGTGCCGCCTCTGGGCGTTTTGACTGTGATCAATTGAACGCTTTGGTCATCACGAAGCTCATGTATTGGGTTCTGAACGCCTTCATAGCTAATGCGCCCGCTCTCGATGGCGATCCCCCCGCGATTTTCGTCCAATGCGATCACCTGCCCGTCAGGTAGCTCAATGGTAGCTTTATTGCTTGCGGGGGCAATGACAGCGTCTCCGGCGGCAAGCTGTTCTGGCATAGGCCGCCAGGGATTTTGCGGAGTGATGAGCAAAAATGCCCCGATCAGGACGGCAAATACAACAGAAGCCGCTGCCCAGAGTGGCAATATCCGCGTTTTCCTCGAATTTTTTGCCAGGTGGGCAACCAAACGCTGCTCCACAGCATCCTTAATGTCACTGTATTCGTCAGTGGGCGTAGGTTTTGCAAATTCAGCGTGCATCAAGGTGTCTATCTCTGGCGGAATGCCAAATTGGTCGAAATGGTCGAGCATTTCGCGCATTTCGTCCACAGAAATTGTGGATTCCAAGTACTTTTGAAATAAAAACTCAATTCGCCGGAGTTTGTCCATAATTGTTTTCCTCTTGTGCTTGTTATACACACGAGTCGAAAAAAGCAAGCAAGGAAAAATTAAATTAAAAATAAAAAGAGGAGGGTAATGGTCAATAGGGCGGAAAGCCCGGGAACACGGCGAATCTCCAGGCGGAGACTTTTATTGGCATTTCGAATATGACTGTTCACCGTGGTCTCTGAGATTTGGAGCTGCTCGCTTACTTCCTTGTAGCTAAGGCCCTCCAATTTGCAAAGTATAAAGACCTTGCGTTGCTGGGGCGGCAAGGTGTCCAGTAGGGCATCCAGAACACGTTTCGTATCCTTATCTTCGAGCCAGGCCTCGATGGGATTTTCCGCAGGACCGTAAATGTTTTCCAGAAAGTCCGCTCTCATGCGTTTGTCATAGGCAAGACGTCTGAAAATGTTTTTACTTTTATTGACCGCGACTCTGTACAGGTATCCGGAGAGATTTTGCTCCTTGTTGAGCGCCTGCCGTTTTTCCCAAAGCACTAAAAATACTTCCTGTAAAACTTCCTCCACCAGTGCCGGTGACTTCAACAAGCGCAAAAGGTGGCCGGCAATTTTATCCTTATTCCTTCGGTAGATTTCCAGAAATGCTTCCTCCGAGTTGCGATTCAACATCACAATCAGTTCAACTTCAGAAAGATCTCTAAGGCTATGCATAGTCCATTTATAATTGGATTTGCTAAAAGTACTAATAAAAAACAAAAATGCATAAATCGAGTTTGTTTTCCTAAAAGGCCTATGCTTAAATTTGAGGACTTGCTTCCTACTATTCCGGATTTTCTGTGGAATTTAATACTGATCGGTGTTACCATTCTGACAGCTTTGTTGATCAAATACCTGCTTATTCCCCTTCTGAAGCCAAAGCGTGCCCCCAAACGCACATTCTCTGTATACAGGTCGTCCCTTAAACACCTCAATAAAGTGATGAATGTGCTCTTTCCTTTGCTGTTATTCAATGCGCTGATGCCCTTATTGCGCGTGCCACCTCGGATTTACCCTGCGATCAGCAAGGTTACTGAAATCCTTCTGATTACATGTTTTGCCATTGTACTCATCCGAATCATACGTATAGCCGAGGATTATTTTAATTTTCGTTTTGATTACAACCGTCCGGACAATCTTAGGGCGCGTAAAGCCCAAACTCAAATCCAATTTGTTCGAAAAGTACTGATTGCCATCATTGTAGTGATTACGATTGCCATTGTTCTCCTCAGCTTTGACAACATGCAAAAAATTGGAACCGGATTGCTGACTGGAGTGGGGCTCGGTGGAATAATCATCGGTTTTGCGGCCCAAAAATCTATTGGAAATCTGCTTGCGGGCTTCGAAATTGCGTTCACTCAACCCTTTCGTATAGATGATGTGTTGATTGTGGAGGGCGAATGGGGAAGGGTTGAGGAGATCAACCTGACGTACGTGGTGGTCAACATCTGGGATAAGCGCCGTTTGGTACTTCCGATACAGTATTTTATATCAAATCCCTTCCAAAACTGGACGCGTACGTCCGCAGAAATTCTCGGGATCGTCTATATCTATACAGATTATACCATGCCTGTCGAGCCGCTCCGTCAGGAATTGACCCGTTTGCTGCACGGGCATTCCCTTTGGGACGGCAAGGTCGACGTTTTGCAAGTCACCGATCTCAAGGAGCGTACCATGGAACTTCGCGCCTTGATGAGTTGCCGCAATTCTGGCGAAGCCTGGGACTTACGTTGTTATATTCGGGAAAAATTAATTACCTTTGTGAAGCAGCATTATCCCGACAGTATTGTCAAGACCCGTGTCGAGTTGGAAAGGGCGTGATTCTGCGCAATTATAGACTAAATTATTCAACTATTATGCGAAATGACGTTGATCCGGGGGCTCGTTCAGGTTTTTTGCCTGACCAGGAGATTTTTGCCCAAATTTGGCGTTCGCCACGGCAGGTATTCAAGTTTATTGTAGAAAACAATCACCGTACTGCGGTTCCTCTTCTTTTAATCTTAGGCGGTATTTCCAATGCCCTCTCCCGGGCTGTTACAGACGGTCGAGGTGATACGCAATCTCTCCTCGAAATCCTCTTATTTTCGATCATCGTCGGTGGACTTTCCGGCTGGATTTATTATTACCTGCTTTGCGCGCTCGTCAGTTGGACAGGGTCGTGGCTTGGCGGAAAAGCCGGGATTCGTGGCATTGTACGGGTGGTCGCGTATGCCTTGATACCCATCGGTATCAGTCTTTTTATATGGGCCCTTCAAATCTCCGTTTACGGCATAGAACTATTCAAAAGTGATGGTCAGTTGCTGAATGATAGTCTATTCAACAACATCTTTTATTATGTTTGCGCGGTGATCGAGATTGTTTTGGTTATCTATGCCATCGTCTTCCTGGTCATAGGAATTTCGGAAGTTCAGAAATTTTCCATAGGCCGGGCCATCCTCAATTTGTTGTTGCCGAGCTTTTTGTTTGTAGGAATATTATTGCTGGTATATCTTCTATTTGGCGGCTTATGGTAAAGAGGCCCTTAATAGTAAGGATTATTGTTAGTGGTCCAACTTTTTTCTAAGCAATTCTTCATCAGTCAAATCCAGACGTAAGGGCGTGATTGATACCAGATTGTTTTCGACCGCCCATCTATCGGTTCCCTCTTCTGCCGGTTCTAATGCTCTCACCGTGAACCAATAATGCTTTCGGCCCATTGGATCCGTACCAGGCATTACGACGCCGTCATATAGCCTGACCGATTGGCGGGTCCACACCAGGCCAGTAGGGGAGGCAGGGAGATTGACGTTATATAAGCCCGTTGCTTCACCCTTTAACAACATTTCCAGGGCTTCTTCCACAAAGGGCTCCAACGCGTCAAAATCCGGCTCGGTTTTTCCGACAGGTGTACTGAAGGCTATGCCTTTTACACCGTAAAGAGCCGCTTGCTTTGCTGCAGCCAAGGTGCCCGAGTGCCACATGGAATTTCCGAGATTCGGTCCCATATTTATACCTGAAAGAACGACATCTGCATTGGACCACAAGTGCATACCCATCGCCACACAGTCGGCGGGCGTACCATTCACCCGGTATGCTTCGACGTCCTTAAACTCCACCGGCGATCTCTTGTACCGCAGCGGCCGGGAATGAGTGACTGCATGCCCCATAGACGACTGCTCCACATCCGGGGCAACTACACGTACTTCACCAAATTTCTTGGCAACCTGGGCGAGCGCAGCTATACCCGGACTATATATTCCATCATCATTTGTAACCAAAATCCTCATATCCAGTAAATAAATATTTTCTAAAACAGCAACAATTGAATCGATCCAAATGTTTAGCATAAAATGGAATCTATGCAAAAGGCACTTTTATTGCACAACCCCAAGGCGGGCGACGAAGACCATGTGCAGTCCCAATTGGTGAAAGCAATTGAAAAATACGGCTACGGATGTATTTATCATTCCTTGAAAGAGGATGCCGACTGGACGAGGCAGATCGAACAGGCGGACTTTGCCGTGATTGCGGGAGGCGATGGAACGATCCGCGCGGTGGTAAAGGAACTCGTTATGCGCCCGGTTTTGGACAAACGCATCCCGCTCGCAATTTTGCCCATGGGTACGGCCAACAACCTGTCTAAAACTCTCGGAATAAATCGTGATTTGGACGAGGAAGCCCACATAAAAAGCTGGAGCAGCAGCGAGCGGCTTCGTTTTGATGTCGGGGTAATTCAGTACGCCGACAATACGGAGTTTTTCCTGGAAGGAGCAGGCTTTGGCGTGTTCCCTGCCCTCATGCGCAAGATGGAATCGGTGGACAAATCCCAGCTAGAAAGCGCACAGGAAGAGCTCCGCCTGGCATTGGAAATTCTGCACCAAATAGTTCTAACGGCGGAGGCGGAGCCATATCGGATTAAGACCGACGATCAGGTTTTGGAAGGCAAAGCCATTCTATTGGAGATCATGAATATACAATCTATTGGACCGAATATTCCTCTTGCTCCCGATGTGAAGACCGATGACGGGCAGTTCCATGTGGTCTGTGTCGATGAGGATCGCCGCGCCGAGCTAGCCGCCTACATCAGGCAACTAATTGCCACGGGAGAAGGACCCTTTGAGTGGAAAACCTTGATCACAAATACCCTGACTCTGGAATGCCAAAGTCAATACATGCACGTTGACGACGAACTGATCCTCTCTCCGGAGATCCCGCTGAATATTACCATCCGGGAAAATCTGTTCGAATTTTTGGTGTCGGCATCAAAGATTGTGTAAAAAAAACTTCGATTTTATTTTGGTTTTTCGTTTCGATGAATTATCTTTATTTTTTATTGCCTATGTATTATATTTCATATAAATCTATTTAAAATGAAACACTTAAAATTTGGTTCCCTTTTAGTCGCGCTGCTTCTGGCGTTTACCACTGCGGGATTTGCCCAACTTGCGACCCAGGAAAACCTGAGTGAAGAAGATATTCGTAAAGCGATCAATGAGTTGGCTTCGAAGAATGACGAGGCGTCGAAAGCTCAGTTGTTGATTGAAGCCCAGGCTTTTGAAAAATCAGACTTGGAAAGAAATCAGGTGTTAGCTGCGAGCCTATACAATTTTCTCGGCGACGAGTCAGCTGCTAATAACATTCGAGCGGGAATTCTGGAAAAATTTCCCCGAGGCGTGACAGCCAGAGATCAGGAATTGCGGACGCTTTTCACGGGTGAAAATGCAGAATATCCTGCTGCACAGGCTCAGTACGAGGCGTGGATCGCTAAGTTTCCGCCATCGTCCTTTCAGCCAAGTGAGCAGTATGCATACTTGCAAGCTGCCACGCTGTATGGTCGCGCGCTGGTAAAAGCCAATCAGTTTGACGCTGTTACCAAATTGGTCCGTGACAATGAATCTGCCTCAGAATACTATCATTTGGTGATCAACCTTGGCCAGGAAATGCACAAAGCTGGTCAGTACCAACCGTCTCTACCTCTTTTTGAAGCGGCGTCACGCAAGATTGCTGCGGAAGAAGATCGTGTACGCTTGCATGATATGGTCTACGGCCTTTACGCCGACGCCTTGGTTCAAAGCGGTCAGGTAGAAAAAGGAATTGCAATGGCGGAGGAGGTCATTGAAAGATCCGGGCGGAATGTCCGGGCAAACGATGTTTTGACAGTTGCCAGAGGTTACGCCAAAACAGGCAAGAATCAGGAGGCTTTCCAGACTTTGGAAAACTATCTGGTTAACCATTCGACCAATCAGGACATTCTGAATGAACTGGAAAAAGTTTACCCTTTGGCCAACGGTGCAAATGCGGATTATGCTGCTTACCGAGCTTCCCTGGATGGAAAGATAAAAGCTGGCCTGAAAGAAAAATACAGGTCCTCAATGGTCAAAAAGGAAGCACCTCAGTTTTCTATGCAGAATATGAAAGGAGAAACAGTTAGCCTTAGTGATATGAAGGGCAAGATTGTCGTGCTCGATTTCTGGGCTACCTGGTGTGGACCCTGCATCATTTCCTTCCCGGGAATGCAGGCTGCTGTAAACAAATATGCAGCCGATCCGAACGTAGAGTTTTTATTCATCAATACGTGGCAGACAGAAGAAAATTATGTGGATCTCGTCACTGATTTTATCGCTGAAAACCAATATACTTTTCATGTCCTTTACGATGAGATGAAAGAAAGAGATAAGGCCACAGTTACCGCGTACGGTATTCAGGGCATTCCTACTAAGGTGTTCATTGACGGGGATGGATTTATCAGATTCCAAACTGCAGGCGGGAATGCCGATGTCAGTCAAGTCGTAGGAGAGATTGAAGCTAAAATAGAATTGATTAAGGAACAAAAAGGAGAATAGGAGACTAGTGGAGGCTGGATTTGCGTAGACTGTTTTCGAATTTTTGTTGGATTGTTTTGTTACTGTGTGCGGGAGCCATTACTTCCTGTAGTCAGAAGTCAAAGAATGTGCCGTCAGAGGCTGAATTGAGGCGTAATCAAGACAGCCTTTGGCTGGCCTATGACGTGAACAAAGCCGACCATCGCTTGGATTCCTTTATGAGGAGACTGCACCAGCGGTCTGGTTTTAATGGCAACGTGCTGATTGCAAGGGGCGATAGCATTCTATATCAGAATTCCTTTGGCTGGGCAAATCATCTGCTGAGGGACAGCCTGCATCTGAAATCACAATTTGAGCTCGCTTCGGTTTCCAAACCGCTGACTGCGACAGGCATTCTTATGTTGGTGGAGTCCGGAAAACTGAGGTTTGATCAAACAGTGGACGAGTTTTTCCCTGATTTCCCCTATCCGGGCATTACCGTAAAGCAACTGTTATCCCATCGATCCGGTTTGACCAATTACATCTATTTTACCGACCATGTTTGGGAGGACAAAAAGAAGGGCATGTCCAACGATGATGTCATCCGATTGATGACTGAACATAAGCCGGCTGTGTACGGTAATCCGGATGGCCGTTATTTCTATAACAATACAAACTACATTTTGCTCGCATCCATCATTGAGAAGGTGACAGGGATGAGCTTTGCTGATTATATGCAGGAGCGTGTCTTCCAGCCCGCAGGCATGAAAAATACTGCTGTCTATTCTACCGCAGTTTATGAAAAAATCCCCAACGATGTGATTGGCCATGATCGTACGTGGAGGCGATCAGTGGTTCAGAATTTCCAGGACGGTCCGGTGGGCGACAAGGGAATTTACAGCACGGTTCAGGATTTGTTCCTTTTCGATCGCTCGTTAAGGGCTGGTCGGCTGCTGGATAGCGCTATTCTGGATTCGGCATACCTCAGTCGGAGTAAACCTGACAAAGGTATATTCGGCTATGGTTACGGGTGGAGAACCTTTCACCGTGGAGATGACACCGTCGTTTACCATACTGGATGGTGGCACGGATTTAGAAGTTTATATATCAGGGATTTGAAAAATGATATCACCATCGTGCTTTTGACCAATCTCACCAATGCCAGCCTTCTCAACCTCGACCCGCTCTACAACATCCTCGACATGCCCATTATCCGTCAAGGGGCCTACAATGGACGAGGAGAATTGGTCAATTAGTTGCGAAGCCCGACTTTGCGAAGGCGTCATAAATCCTTCCTCTTAAAATGCTGCAATGACGACCACGCAGGAATGAGCACCCAAGCCATTAGCACAAGAACAGTGATAGCCATGCCAATGCTGGTGCCAAAGAAGTTCCTAAACACGGCTCCGGTATACCCCATCATAACCGACAAATCAATCTGCAATAAGCTGAGGATTCGGGCAATATCGATGGGATTAAGCATGGATACAGCAATCATGGCTTTTTCTATCGGGTAGTCAGCAAATTGGAACAGCAGAAAAAGTACGATGGCATCAAAAAGTAATGCGAAATACAACCACAGCATGATGACTAACCCGATGCCTTTGGCCTTGTCTCGAATCCGAACCGCAGCCCACAGCGCGATCGCCACAAAGATTACCGAGAGAATACAGCCGGAAAGAACCACGATCATTCCAGCTGTGGTGGGCGCATAGATCAGCACCGGCACTCCCATTCCTAAAAGAAATGCTACACAGACGGAAATGGCAAGTCCAGCAAACATACTGCTCCAGATGGACTGCCGTTTCAACGGTTGACTTACCAATAACTCGACAAATTCTACACTGTTATAAACGTAAATGGTGGAAAATATCAAACAAACCAAGGGAACGATAAACAGCATGAAATTGAGCAAAGTCGCAATTCCCTTAGCGTGGTTGGTCTCCATGTTAAAGATGGTGAAAGAGAGCAGGGCGAGTACGATCGTGTAAACAATGATGGTTCGGCTCTTGAGCATGTCGGTGAGTACGTGTTTCATCAGTTTATTCATTGCAAGTCCTCCTTTTTTAGATTTTTTCCTGTGATGATACTTGCAATCGCTCTGGATATTCTGATTTCTCCGGTTTCCAGATGTAGCTCCCTCATGTTTTTCTGGAATTCAATGTGCCCGTCCTGCATGAAGATCACCTGTGAAGCGAGGTCGTCCAATTCACTAAGTACATGAGAGGTAATGATGATCAACTTCCCTTTTTGTTTTTCCTCGAGGATTTTTTCTCTTAAAATTTCGGTGGATACTGGATCTAGACCAGCGGTCGGCTCATCGAGTATGAGTATTTTTGGGTCAAATAGGAACGCGAGGCAGGCACTCACTTTTTGCCTTGTCCCCCCTGAAAGTGTGCGCATCTTTTTGTCTCGTATGCTTTTGATGTCAAAATGTTCTATGAGCGTTTCATCGAGGATTGCTTCTTCTTTGAACCGGATTTCTTTCATCATAGAGAGAACCTGCGCGATGCTCATATTGTCGGGATAGCGGCCGATTTGCGGCATATATCCGATGTTTTGACGATATTCCCACTGGCCTGAAATATCCTTGCCTTCAACCAAGACACGGCCACTGCTGGGAATGACAATTCCCAAAATTGTTTTGATCAAGGTCGTTTTTCCGCATCCATTCGGTCCGATCAGGGCCACACATTCTCCGGCTCCCAGTGATAGGTCAATTTCGTCCAACGCGCGAAACTTCCCAAAATTTTTTGTCAATTTATCGATAGATATCATAGGTCCAGAGGTTTCATTAACGGACGATTGTCTTTAACATTTTCAGGGGTTAGACTTGGAATCATACGCTCTGTCCTGTCGAGAAGCATCACCATAAAGCTCCGAAAAAGCAGCATCGCCGGCGGATATTTTTCCCCGATAATTGAATACAGACTCACCGGCCTGTAAGGTATATCGCCTTCATTGTTTTTATCCAAATCGTAGCCCTCGTACTTATCCCAATAGTTCTGTTCAAATTTATTTGTGCGTGATGATCCAGTCGTCGCAACATCGAAGGTATTGTGAATAAAATTATTCTTAAAAATAGTGTTATCCATTGAACTCCCCTGGATTTTGAGAGCCCACCCATTTTCTTCAAAACGATTGTGCTGTATTTGCACCCGATTGCTACCTTCAATGTAAATTCCCGTGGTGTTGTTGACGAAAATATTGTGTTCAATGTGACTATCCATAATGTCTTTGAGAAGCAAGCCATAAGCAGCGTCTCCCCAATTTTCATTGAAAACATTGTATTCCATGCGCACATTTCTCGTGTACATGACAGCAACTCCAGCACCGTTGCCCGTAAAGGTATTGTGCGTGTAGCTATTATCGTGTGAAAACATAAAGTGCAGACCGTATCGCAGGTTGCCGATAACCTGATTATTGTCTGAGTGAGTCGCTGTGACAAATTCTAGGTAAATGCCGTCACGGTGCCCTTTAATGGTGTTGTTGGAGATAATCAAGCCGTCCGATTTCCAGGCGTGAATGCCATTGCCGGTTAGTAGTTCTGTTCCACCGTAGGCGGTCAGCTGATTGTTCGAGATAACGCAGTTTTTCGCTTGCTGTGCATAAATCCCAAAGAAATTGTCATCCAGAATATTATCCTCGATTGTGACATTGTGGGTGTGATATATTTTAATTGCTCCCACATCGGAAATGGAAGACCTCCCAGAATTTTTAACCAAAAAACCTTGAACAGTCACATGGGGAGCGTAAATTGACAAGGGTTCGTGTTTTTTCTGACCGTCAATGACTGGCCTATCCCGGCCTAGCAGAACCAAAGACTTCCGTATCTCAATATTACCCTCGCGGTACTGCCCCCCGAGGACTAAGACCGTATCGTGAGGCTGAGCCATTCCAATCCCTTCGTTGATCGATTTGACTTTTTCTCCCGGCCCTACCTTGATGATGGCTGCTCCACAGATCTGATAGCCCGCGATGAAACAAATGCAAAATAATAAAAGTGATTTACCAAAGTTCATCCCAACCAATAATCTCTCCTCCGTGTACTTTTTGAGCTTCCTGTAGATCCGCTAACGCGCTAAATGCCGCAACATCTCCCCGCATGGGACTTCTCAGAGACTCACTTTTCAAAAGCACCATCTCTTTTGCTGGCAACAGTTGATTGTTGTTGGTATAATCAGGAAGGTAATATTCAGAAATATCACCTTCATTCACTTCGTCTGCTTTGACATGAGCGACCATACACTGTAAATCATCAAAGTTCAATGCTCGCCCCTTTTTGGTCAAAATTTGCGTCCCAAACCGTGGGTCGCTCACGGTCATCTTGCAATAAACACATTGATCCTGCCCATAACGTATAGCCTGTGGACCTTCCTCAGTGCATGAGTTACTCAATAGCATTAGATTAAACGCTATAAGGCCCCAAAATAACTTTCTAAACATCCGTTCTTTTTTTAGTTAATCTCCATTCGGAGAATGTACAGTACGCAAGCAAAACACCACACCCGATGAAAATCCATCCTCCAATCGCTGGGATAGAGAATGCAAGAAAATTCAGAAGCTGCTTGTAACCGATCAAAGGCGGTTGGTAAGCCATGCCCGGTACTTTGATCGCGGCGTTTGGATCTAAATTGTGACCGTAATTGTGTAGCCAAATATAAAAATCTACCATCGCGACCACGCCAAACAACAAAAATGCACCCATTAAAATATATAGCCCCCGTCTGCGAGCCAGTAGTCCGACCAGAATAAAAGCGAGTCCGTATACTCCAATGATATATGGCAGCACCGTAAATTCAATAAAATCTTCGGTTCTCAGCTCTTTCATACCGATATAATGGTTCAATCCATTGATAATATCCACCTGACCTGCGATCTTATAGCTGTAAATCAGCAACTCAAGCCCCTCGGGGTATTGGGGTGCTATCAATTCAATTCGCCAAATAGGCAAAAGGATCACAGCTAGCAAAGCCACCCCGCTGAAGGCGAGGATGGCTCTGTGCAAAGGTTTTAATTTCTTGTTGGTTTTCACGCTACTCGTGTTTTGCTGTAAAATTAGTTTTCACCGGTATAATAGGTGATGGGAACATTGCTTCCCCGTGGGGATACTCTGGCGTACCCGGACATTTCCTGATGTAGGGCCGAACAGAAATCCGTACAATAGAAAGGAAATATTCCCACGCGGTCGGGCACCCACTTTAGTGTCGTGGTTTCACCGGGCATAACTAGCAACTCAGAGTTGTTGTTACCCTTGATCGCAAATCCGTGAGGCATATCCCAGTCTTGCTCGAGATTGGTCACATGGAAATAGACTGTGTCTCCCAATTGCACCCCCTCAATGACATCGGGTGTCAAGTGCGAACGTATCGTCGTCATGTAAACCCTCACCAGGTTGCTCGACTCGCGAACAACCCTGGCTTCCGCCTCTCCATTGGTTTTATGAGGGTGCGTGTTTGCATTAATGTCGTATATTTTTACCGATTTATCCATGATCAGGTCTGCAGGGATAGCCTGGGCATAATGAGGCTCTCCAAGGGTGGGAAAATCCAGAAGCAACTCCATTTTGTCCCCACTGATATCAAAGAGCTGCGCACTGTGAGCCAATTCCGGCCCAGTTGGCAGGAAGCGGTCTTTGGTAATTTTGTTGTAGGCTACCAAATATTTCCCGTAAGGGGTTTTTGCGTTTCCGCCAGCGACCATCAGGTGTCCGACAGAATAATAAGTCGGCTGTCTGTCAAGTACTTCTAAGGTTTCTATGTCCCATTTTACGACTTCAGAGGAAACAAAGAAAGAAGTATATGCATTTCCTTTCTCATCAAATTCTGTGTGCAATGGGCCTAAACCCGGCTTTTGGACTTCACCATGTAGCGCTGACTCGTAATTGATGACCGGAATTCCGCCGTATAGTTCGGTTTCAAAATCTGATTCGCTAATGGCTTTCTGCAATTTTTCAAAGCTGAATACAGGGATCAACGCGGCCAGTTTACCACTTCCTACAATGTATTCCCCGGTTGGACTCACGTCTGCTCCATGAGGAGACTTTGGACAAGGAATCAGGTAGGCCAAGTCGTCAAAATCGGCGATGTCCAATACCACGACTTCAGTTTTCATCTCAGAAGTTGCTGTGTGGGTATCTTTGTCAAATTTATTATGTGCGTATCTGACTGCCTGCTTCCGGCCCCTTCCTGCCTTGAAATATTCTTCCGCTTTTTTCCAGTTGATCGCCAGGATAAAATCCTTGTCGTTTTTCGAGGCATTGACTTCCAGCAACGTGTGGGCTTGTTCAGAGTTGTAGGTACTAAGAAATAGCCAACCGTCTGAGATGCCTTTCCCAGCACTGGACAAGTCAAAGTTCAAACCAGGTGTCTTCAGTTGAAATGCAATATCAAATTCTCCTGTTTCTTTATCGACACTTACAAAACTGATATGCCCCGTAAAGTTTTCCTTATAAGAAGCGATGGACACATCACTTTCAGGGCCATCGGGTGGAACGCTAAAACGGGTCGCGGCAATCACATATTCTGAGTTTTCTGTCGTAAATGGCGAACAGTGATTTCCCCCGGTATTCGGTATTTCAATGATTTCAGCAGTTGTAAAAGTGGTCAGGTCTATACGCGCGAGACGCGGCGTGTTGTTTGAATTTGCAAACATCCACCGACCATCCGGCATCCCATCCGTAAAAGAGGATTCAATATGATGCAGATCATCCCAAGGCACAAATCCATGTGATGTGTTGAGCATCGGCTTGGTTTCCTCGCTAAATCCCCAAGCATTTTCAGCATTTACCGAAAATACCGGTATTAGTTTGAGCAATCGTCCGCTCGGTAGTCCGTAGACGGTCATTTGCCCACTAAAACCTCCAGAAGTAAATGTGTAGAACTCATCGTACTCTCCGGGCGGAATATATACTCTTTCAGCGGCATCGCCACTCAGAGCGCTTCCCACTCCCTTAGGTTTACATGCATTGATCGACATGGATCCCACTAAAACTGGAATGATCCATAACATTGATTTAAGTTTCATATCGTTTAATTAAAAGGATGTCAATTATTGTACGCCGTCATTTTGTCTCATAAATTCCAGAACCTCCCGTGCATCGTCATTTGATAGATTTTGATTGGGCATTCTGACCAGACAAAGCTCCAATTGCGCTTGCAATTCAGGGTCTTTATCAATCATGGGGTCAGGATTTGTAATAAAATTCATAATCCACTCCGGCCGATGCTTCTCAGTTACGCCTGCCCAGCCTGGTCCTACCAATCGTTCATCGGTATACTTATGGCAACTGGCACATTTTAAGTCTGAAATTAACTTTCCGTTTTTGGCCATTTCATGATCGAGGTTTTCGGGAAGAACCATGTTCTCAAACTCTCCTTCCCCTCTGAGTGGATCATAGTCAGATACTTGACTTGTCCTGTCACCGGAATTATTCGATGCGTCTGTTCCGGAGTTTTGGTTTCCATTTTGGCCACAAGCATAAATAAATACACCGATGACTACACAAATAATCGCTTTTTTCATTGGTACTGGTTTTTTGTGAAACTTATTTCTAATTGTTATCTTTGATTGCTAGCAAAGTTAATTACTTAATAACAGATCTTTTATGATTGTACGCATATCCACTTGGAACTAAGGCGCATTACCATTATTATACAAAGTGATTGGGAGATTTGTTTTATAGGCGATCCTAGATCATCTTTTCACTATGGAGGAATTTGAATATGAACGAAATGATATCCTCAGAACTTCTTCTTCAAAAGGGGGCTGTTTACAAAGATATTGCCGCTGGCGAAGTTATTTTTTCAGAAGGTTGCACGGGAAATTATTATTTTCAATTGGTTTCCGGCCGAGTTCGGTGGTCAAATTTCTCTGCTGACGGAAAGGAAATATTACATTGGATAGTTGAATCTGGCGAGAGTTTCGGAGAATTCCCCTTGATTGATGGTCAACCTTACGCGGCAACCGCCATCGCGGACACAGCCTGCCAAATCCTTCGTTTACGGGCGTCAGCATTCTTATCAATTCTGGACGAACATCCAGAAATGGCGTGGAAATTTACGCAACTCCTTGTAGAAAGACTGAGGTTTCATTTCTACCTCATCAATTCGGTGACCGACAATTCGCCGGGTCACGTTCTGGAGAATTTGATTGCGTATTATAAGCAAAAAGGACAGTACGTCTGTAAAGATTGTAATCAACTGATGTTAACACGTCAGCAATTGGCCAATATGACGGGAATGCGTGTGGAAACAGTGATTCGAACCATCAAAACACTACAGAAAGAAAAAAAACTCGATGTCATCAAAGGGAAAGTATTTTTGGGCCCTTCCAACGGCAGAGCGATACTAAAGGATTAAATTGGATCCCAGTATAAAGTAACTTGCGCATGAAGACTTTAGAGAAAATGAGTGTTAGAAACTGGGCGGCGATCGCTGTCATCAATTTTCTAATGGTTGGTCTATTGGGTCTGTTAATGAGACTGAAGATTATACTTCCCATCTCCTGGGTCAATCAACAGTACGTCTTAAATGCCCACTGGCATTTTGCCTTTTCTGGATGGGTCACTCATACGCTCATGTTTGCTGTGGGGGCAATTCTTTTGAACAGGCAGGTTAATCAGACGCTACCATATCGCCAACAGGTCTTACTTCTGGCCAATTTATTGCTTTCATACGGGATGCTGATCGCGTTTAGCATGCAGGGCTATGGCATTTTTTCCATCACTTTGACCACCCTGAGTATTCTGGTTTCCTACATTTTTGCAGCCATGCATTGGCAGGGAACCAATAGTCATCCCTGGTTACGCGCCTCACTGCTGTTTCTCGTCATTTCGTCTCTGGGTACGTTTTACATGTCCTATTTGATGGCAACCAACAATATAGACAGCAGAAAGCAGCTGATGGCTTCCTACTTTTATCTGCATTTCCAATACAACGGTTGGTTTTTCTTCGCCTGCATGGGGCTTTTTCAGGAGTTTTTAAAGAAGCACAGGCTCGTCATACGGAGACAGAAACTATTTTTTTGGGTATTTTTTGCTTCCTGCTTCCCGGGATATTTTTTATCGGTTCTGTGGTTCGACATGCCTTCCTGGCTCTATTTCCTGGTTGTTGCTGCGGCAGGCTCGCAGTTATTGGTTTGGGTGCTATGGTTAAGGCACCTGTGGAAGCCCCTGTTGCCCCTGCTGAGACAGGAAATCACACAGCTTTCACGGGTTTTGTTGTTTATTGTGGGATCGGCTATTACGTTGAAATTCCTGTTGCAGGTTTTTTCAGTCATACCAGAGTTAAGTCGTTTTGCATACGGATATAGACCCATTGTCATAGCATATTTACATTTGGTCCTTTTGGTGATTATTAGTCTTTTTTTACTGTACTATTTGTTTACTATTCGCGTGTTTCGAGAGAACAAAGTCATTCGGATTTCAACTGCTATGTTGGTGATTGGCATAATATTAACGGAATTTATTCTCATGCTGCAAGGCTTGTCAGGAGTCATAGGTGTTTTCTTTTCCAGTGCTCCGTTTCTGCTGGCGTATGCGGCGGGTGTTATTTGTTTGGGTCTGAGCGGCCTAATCCTCGGTTTGATAAATTCAAAAGCAAAATTAAATGTTTAAGTTTGTTCTTGATGAAAGATTTTAAAGCGTATTACATAATTCCAGCAAGACCGGAGATTGTCTACCTGGCACTCACTACTGAGATTACCATCCAATTATGGACGGGTGCACCCGCAGTGATGATTCCCGAGGAGGGAGCTGAGTTTTCACTATGGGACGGTGCAATAGTTGGCAAAAACCTCGCTTTTTTAGAGAATAAGATGCTCACCCAAGAGTGGTATTTCGGAGAGCAGGACGAGGCTTCCATTGTGACCATCAAACTGCATGAACACCCCAAAGGGACCTCGATGGAAGTTCGCCAGAGCAACATCCCCGCAGACGCCTACGACGATATTGTCGAAGGTTGGAATCAAGAATACGCAGCATCTCTCATACACTTTTACACCGAATATTAGCCCTAATGTACCCATCGAAATTCCGAAGTTTTTTTTGCGTTTTATTAAGTATTAGCTGCCTTTTTTTTATTGCCTGCACCCAGGATCCCGCAGATTCTGGACAGCCCGATCCAGAGCCGCCGGGGGTGACGCCGCCTGAAACCGATGCGGTAGCCGAGCACTGGGAAGATGGAAACGTTTTTTTTGGTGAAAATAAATGGACAGAATGTGTGGCCGGTTCCATGCCTTTGATCATTAGCGTACCGCACGGTGGGACCTTGCGTCCTGATGGCATTCCTGATCGCGACTGCCCCAATATCACGACAGTCCGGGATATGAACACCTTGGAATTGGCGAAGGCAATCGAGAAGGAATTGGTCGATAATTACCAGGTTCGGCCCTATCTGGTCATGAGTCATATCGCCAGGGTCAAGGTGGATTTAAATCGCGCAGTCAATGAAGCGACTTGCGGAAATGCGAATATGGTCGGCGTTTGGCATGATTATCATCAGTTCTTGGATACTGCCGTGAGTACCGCCGCTGCCAGGCACGGTCAGGCTATATTTATCGATCTACATGGACACGGCCATGCCAATCAACGCTTGGAAATAGGGTACTCTTTGAGTGCCAGTGACCTCGTTAAAGTTCATAGCGGCCTGGAATTACCCGCGATGAGTCGTAAATCCTCGCTGAACAACCTCACCACACGCGATCCTCAACTTGCATTCCAGGACCTGATCCTCGGCGATGAAGCCTTTGGGACGATGATGGAGGACGAGGGGTTTCGGACGGTACCCAGTCGTGAGGACCCTTATCCAAAGTCCGGCGAGTCATTCTTCAACGGGGGATACAATACCCGGTATTATACGTCACGCGATTATCCGAATGTGTTTGGATGGCAAATTGAAGCGCATAATCGGGGTGTTCGGGACTCAGAAGCCAATCGTGAAGCTTTTGCAAAAGCTTTTGCCAAAGTGATCATGAATTATTTAAAGCAAACCACTAATTATGAATAAATATACCCCACTGTTACGATCCCTTATTTATTTCTTAGGAATTTTTGCTTTCCCCCTGATTGCTCACGGACAGACCCAATCTTATGATATACTTATCCGCAACGCCATCGTTTTTGACGGGAAAGGGGGCGATTCCCTATTGACCGATGTCGGAGTCAGGGGGGAGCACATTGTATTTGTAGGGAAAGCCACTGGAAAAGCGGAAGCTAAACGCACTATTGATGCGCAAGGACTATATTTGGCACCCGGCTTTATTGATCCACATACGCATTATTCTCCTCAACTAAGTAGTGAAAGCACATACAACCGTGCGGTACACAGAGCGTTGGCTCAAGGGGTAACTACGGTTTTCGAAGGTAACGACGGAGGGGGCAGCATTCCCATCGGAGAAACACTCGCACAGTGGGAATCGAAGGGTATCGGTCCAAACGCGGCCTTGTTTGTAGGGCACAACACCATTCGCAGAAAGGTTTTAGGTTCTGGAAACGTGCAACCTTCTGCCGCTGAACTTGAGGAGATGAAATCTCTGGTTGAGCAAGCAATGGAGGAAGGCGCGTTTGGTTTGTCGACAGGACTTTTCTATAATCCCGGGAATTTTGCCAAAACCGAAGAAGTCATCGAGCTCGCAAAAGTCGCCGCCAAGTATGGTGGCATATATGATACGCACCAGCGCGACGAAGGCTCACAAAACATTGGCGTTCTGAATTCGTCTCGCGAAGTATTGGAAATTGCAGAAAAGGCAAATATACATGTGCATTTTTCTCACCTCAAAGTTGCCGGCCCTCAAGCTTGGGGAAAAAGCACCGAGTTGATAAAAATGGTTGAAGACGCCCATCTCAAAGGGTTAAGAGTAACTGCCAATCAATATCCTTATGTTGCGTCACGAACAGGACTGAGCTCGGCACTTGTGCCGGCGTGGGCGCTAGACGGGGGTGTCGCACACATGCGACGCCGTTTCCGACAACCGGAGCTCAGGGATTCTATTTTAAAAGGCATTCACCAAAGCATTCAGGCCCGCACGGCCGATCCGTCAAAACTGGTTTTATCTAGCAATGACGAGGAGCTCAACGGCAAATCGCTGGCTGACCTGGCCCATGCATGGGGCATTACTGCTGAGGAAGCCGTGATCAAGATTTGCTTGACATCCTCTCCCGCAGTGCATTCGTTTATGATGATAGAAGAGGATATTGAAAACTTTATGAAACAACCCTGGGTAATGACCGGCTCCGATGGCGGTGGCGGACACCCGAGAGCATTCGGTTCTTTTGCGCGCGTGATCGAGGAATATGTCCACAATCGAAACGTGATGACTATGGCCGAAGCCATACACAAGGCCACATATCTGACCGCACAAACCCTGCAGGTAAAAAACAGGGGGCTCATTGCCGAAGGTTACTTCGCAGATATTGTTCTTTTTGATCCGCAAAAAATTAAAGCCGAAAGCAACTATCTGGATGGCGAGCAGTTGGCGACAGGCGTGCAGTATGTGTTGGTAAATGGGAATCTCGCTATCGATGCCGGACAATTACAGGAAGGCTTGCACGGGAAAGCACTCCGTTTGAACGCATCACAAAGTCAGGCCTTGGCCGATCAGGTGTTGATAAGGCGAACGGAGTTTGGCGTTCCCCATATTCTTGCTGACAATATGGAGGCAGCGGGCTATGCCATGGGTTATCTTCAGCTTGAAGACTACGGGATTAGGGTGGTCAACGGATTGGTCCGGGTCAGAGGCGAGTGGGCCAAATTTAACGAGCTCAAAGGTCGTGCACTCAACAATCAACTGGAAGCAGACGCCTCTGAAAAACTGCGTCATAAGCGGGCGAGGGAGACTTTTTCCCGCTTGAATCCACAAACCCAAGATCTGTTGAGCGGTTTTGCTAAAGGCATCAATACCTACATAGAAAAGCATCCGGAGGAATTTCCCAAATGGATCGAGCCCAATTTCACCGCTATCGACGTGCATGCCAGAAGCATTGGTACTTTCAAAAACGAATCTGTCCGAAAATTTCTAGACGCATTGAAAGAGAGTCGGGACACGCGCGGCGAATTGCTTTCAGCGCTCTATCCCCTGGAAGAGACACACCCGGAGACCGGTTCAAATGTTTGGGCTCTGGCTCCTTCGCGGACCAAATCTGGCCATGCGATTCTGATGAGAAATCCTCACCTTAACTGGAACGCCGGGTATTATGAGGCCCAAATGATCGTTCCCGGGCAGCTGAATTTTTACGGGGATTTCCGTGTAGGAGAGCCCTTGGGTATAGTCGGAGGCTTCAACCATAACCTGGGCTGGTCTACCACCAATAATTATACAGATAATGAAGAAATCTACGCGTTTAAACGCGATAAAAGCAACGCAAATCATTACATTCTAGACGGAAAATCCCTGCCTATAGAAGAGAAAGTGATTGAGGTAAGCTATAAAAAGGGGCAGTCCGTCGAAAAAGCCCTACGAACAAAATTATTTACCGAATTCGGCCCCGTTATTCACCAGACAGATGACTTCCTGTACATTATTAAAGCAGCAAATGACGGCGAATACAGGACCAATGAGCAATTTCTTCGCATGATGGCTGCTGAAAATCTAGAAGAATGGAAGGACGCGATGCGCATGCAAGCAAGAGTTACCTCCAATTTT
The DNA here is from genome assembly GCA_964401685.1 of uncultured Sphingobacteriaceae bacterium. Taxonomy (GTDB): domain Bacteria; phylum Bacteroidota; class Bacteroidia; order Sphingobacteriales; family Sphingobacteriaceae; genus DASRQK01. Next base: position 38,006 of record CAYNZH010000006.1, on the reverse strand, counting down.
ACCTATGCCGACGCTGACGGAAATATCTTGTATGTATGGAATGGATCTATTCCAGATATCTCCCATCCATCAGGTATGGATACGGCCGCAATACATGTGGACAGCCGCGCTCAGATTTGGAGCAATCTCATCCCCTGGGATAATCTTCCACAGGTATTAAACCCTCAAGGAGGCTATGTGCGCAACGAAAACGATCCCTTTCATTTTACCAATCTAAATCACGTGTTCGATGAAAAGGACTTCCCGGACAATTTCCCGAAAGCGGCACTGAGATTGAGAAGCCAGTTGTCTTTACAGCTTATAGGGGGTGAGGATAAATTATCCCTAGAGGAAGTGGTGGAGCGCAAACACGACATGACCGCGCTTTTAGCGAGCCGGGTGAAAAGTGACTTGATTCAGGCTGTCCGTGGGGAAAAACCTGACGGAAAAATGCGCCAAGCAATTCATCTTGTCGAAAAATGGGACAACACGGTCTCTGCAGATAGTCGTGGAAGTGTACTGTTTAAAACCTGGTGGGATCGCTATGTGCATCTTGCTGCAGATGGAAAAAGAGTCGAATCCACTCCGGAGTCTGCAGGATATTCGGCGCCGGCTGAAGCGCTTTTTGTGCATCCCTGGTCCCCGCAGGCTCCGACGACCACACCTTCCGGTTTGGCAAGCAAAAATTTGGCAGTCGACGCCTTCACGTGGGCAATCCAAGAATGTGAGAAGCGTTACGGCGGCTGGGATTTATCCTGGGGAGAGGTGCATAGGGCAGTGATAGGGGAGCAAGACTATCCCATAGGCGGCGCATCCGGAGATATGGGGGCTTTCAGAGTACTATGGTTCGGAAAACATAAGGAAGACGCTCAAAAAGTTCAGGTGACTGGCGGCGACTGCTGGGTATTTGCGGTGGAATTCGGTCCGACTCCACGAGCGTATTCCGTCTTATCCTACGGACAGAGCATTAAGGAAGACTCGCCCTATTATGCAGATCAATTGAGAATGTTCTCCGAAAACCAGATGAAAACCGTGTCTTTCAGCTTGGAAGATATTATACAAAATACGATTCGCAGCTATAGACCAGGAAAGGAAGAATAGGATTTAAGACAAACCCTTTTCACCCTGCATTGTTGTATACATAAGCAAAAAATACATGCATTATGGAAAACAACAAGAAAAATGAAGTCAATTTAAACGGGCAGGAGGCTCTGGATAAGATTCGGGAAATCGTTGACGACGCAAAGACCTGTTTCTTTTGCACCGACATTCGTTCGGGCGTTCCTTTGTCCATACGTCCGATGACAGTGCTGGAAGTTGATGACCGGGGGTTTTTGTGGTTCATGACGGCCGAGGAGACACACAAGGACGAGGAGATTGAAAGCAATCCGTTCGTCCACCTGCTCCTGCAGAGCGGGAAGCGGTCTGCTTTCCTAAATTTGTACGGAGTCGCGGAAGAAATCGAAGATCGCCAAAAAGTGCAGGATCTTTGGAGCCCAGCCCTGGAAATCTGGTTCGAAGGGCCGGATGATCCCAGCATCGTGTTGCTCCGGGTTGAGGTGTTGGAAGGCCATTACTGGGACACAAAAAATCACGCGGCAATTTCCGTTTTTAAACAATTAAAATCGATGCTCACAGGTAGTCAAGATCACGATGGCGTGCAGGGTGACCTGGAGGTTTAAACCCAAAAAGTGTAGATTATCCACAGAATGCGAGGTTTCAGTTCTACACTTTTCCGACGCGGAAAATTTTTCAGATTTATGAATATGTGATTATTAGATCATTACGAATAATGGCCTTTTTATTGCAATTCTAAGGTTAAATTAAAAATTTAACTAAAATAATGTTATGAAAAATTTGATGCTTTTACTCGCGGTAGGACTATTTGCTTTCACATCTTGCGACAAAGACTCCGATCCACAGCCAGACCCATGGGTTGGGACCTGGCAAGGTGAAGAAGTACAGTTTTTGGTATTTTCTGAAAATGGTGCGGACACCGTCCAGAATTTGACCATCAGCTTGAATGAGCCCAATTTCGCAGAAACAGTACTCAACAGTGACGGCTCCTTTCGCATAGAAGTTGCTATTGAAACGCCGATTGAGATCAGTGATACCAAGACCGGTACGTACAGAGTGAGTGGTTCAAACCTGATTTTGGACATTGAGGGCGAGCAAGATCTTCAGGTTCCCTTCACAGTGCAAGGTAACACAATGTCCGCGACCCTTGGCGCTACTGGGCAAACTGAGTTGAAATACACCTTCAGACGAAGCTTGAATTAAATAGCACCCATCTACCTATGGAAAAAAGGCTACTTCCCCGGAGGTGGTCTTTTTTTTTGAAAAAAGAATTTGCAACTAAACAAGTTTATGCTTTACTTTGTATTTCAAAGCACTTTTAATATTAGGTAAGATGAACGGTCAGCAAATACATAATGAACTTCAGTCCATACGCCAGCTTATGGAGAGATCCGCAAAATTCTTGTCTTTGAGCGGGTTGTCAGGTGTGCTAATGGGGATTTTCGCCATTCTGGGGGCGTGGCTCGGATATACCTTGCTTGAAGGGGCATTACAACCGGCACAAAAGGAGCTGTGGCTCATTGCTTTGGGAGCTTTAGTCCTCCTACTCTCCGTGGGTGCGTGTATTCTACTCACGTCGATTAAAGCTCGTAAGGTAAATCAGTCGGCATGGAATCCCGCCAGCCGCGCTTTGCTATATGCAATGGCCTTTCCGCTGATAACCGGTGGTCTGATATTGCTGATCTGCATCACGCGTGGATACTACGATCTGATCATACCTACGAGTCTGATCTTTTATGGACTGGCGCTGGTCACGGGAGGTCAGTTTACTTTCAGTGATGTCCGGATTTTGGGAGTTTTGGAGATCATTTTAGGTTTGGGAGCTTTCGCATTCCCTTCGGTAGAAATAGGTCTGATATTATGGGCTACGGGTTTTGGTTTACTACATATAATTTACGGAATAGTCATGTATCTTAAGTACGATAGGGGGAGGGCCAGATAGATGCTGAAGGACTTTGATAAAGCCTTTGAAAATCGCATTCGCCTACAGATAATGGCCGTGTTGACAACAAACGAAAGCTATGATTTCAAGGCGTTCAAGGAATTGCTGGATGCAACGGATGGAAATTTGGCGACTCATCTGAGAGCTTTGGAAAAAGTGGCTTACATTGATGTTGCCAAGACATTTATTGGGAGGAAATCCAATACCCGATACAGCGCTACAGCCAAAGGAAAAAAAGCGTTCGCTAAACATTTGGACGCGTTGGAAAGTCTGATTATAGATCAGAAGGTTTAATTAATATCAATTCGCATCATGGAAACAGGCAATCAAGAAACCAAGGGATTTTTAAGGTGGGTGGGAGAATCCGTTACCCTCAAATTATTTGTCATCGGGATAGTGGCTTTGCTACTTTTGATCCCGACGAGCATGATTCGATCGCTGATTACCGAAAGAGCGTACAGACAAGAAAGCGTCGTGCAGGAGATCGGGCAGAGCTGGTCCAATCCGCAGACCATAGGCGGTCCACTCCTAATGATTCCTTTCGAGACGGATGATGTGATCAAATATGTGTATTTGCTTCCAGAGCGGATTGAGATAAAGGCGAATGCACAGGCCGAGAACCTCAAGCGGGGAATTTATACGGCTGCGGTTTATCAGGCGGAAATAAATCTTCTGGGCCATTTTCGGCAGCCTGATCTTACCAAACTTGGCGTGACACCTGCGCAATTGCAATTGGAACAAGCCCGGATGGTCGTCGGATTGGGCGATTTGAAGGGATTGCGCTCCCAGCCGACCATTGAAATCAACGGAGAACGCTACGAAGCCGAAGGTGGGTTCTCTGCCTCGGGGGCCTTTGAGAAAAGCATGGTTGTCCCTATGATCTGGCCCCTTGGCCAAGAGGAGATTTCCTTCCATTTTGCTTTAGATCTTCAGGGAAACGACTATCTTAAATTCCAGCAATTAGCACGGGAAACGCGAGTCTCTGTTGAGGGCAACTGGAACTCCCCGAGTTTTGTGGGTGATTTTCTGCCTACAGATAGGAACTTGGGCAAGGACAGTTTCTCAGCCTCCTGGGAAGTTGTTCATTTCTCCCGGCCTCTCCCTCAAGAGTGGACAGCAGAAACCACCACCCTTGTTTCCGACGACATAGCAGCAACGAAAGTCCCAATCAATACGGTCACGATGATCGAGTCTTTCGGCGTACAATTTCTGCAACCGGTCGACCACTACCACAAGTCAGAACGGGCCGCAAAATATGCGTTATTGATCATTGCATTGACTTTCGTTTCCTTGTTTTTTGCTGAAATGATCACCAAGCAACGCGTCCATATTATTCAATACCTCTTGATTGGCGGAGCAATGGTCGTATTTTACAGCCTTCTACTCTCACTTTCTGAATTTGTAGGATTTGACTTGGCATACGGTATCGCGGCGCTCGCGACAGTTCTGCTAATAGGCAGTTTTATCTACGGATTATTGAAGCAAAGACGGGTTGCAATGTATTTCATTATCATACTTACAGTGTTTTACGGACTGATATTCTTGCTCATACAGCTCACCGACACGGCCTTGCTCGTGGGAAGCATTGGGCTATTTTTCATTGTTTCTGTACTCATGTATTTCTCTCGAAAAATCAAATGGCATTTAGACTAGCCACGGACGATTTTTATAAAATAAGCGCCCAAACTGAGCGCGCGGAGAAGAACGTAGGTGATGAATGCAATCCAAAGGCCTTGATTGTCCCAATAGCTTTGCAGAATAATAGAAATCCCTACAAATCCTACGAGCGAAATCAGCGTTGAATTGCGCATCTCTTTGGTTTTGGTCATCCCGATGAAAATGCCATCCAATTGGAAGGCCATAAAGGATACCAAAATGTAGATAGCGGCGAAAGGTACGTACATCGCCGCTATTTCCTGTACCTGCGGATCTTTCGCCAGAAGGGCGATGAGGAACGATCCTGCAAAAAAGCATATTCCAGCGAGGCAAATCGCAGAAAGAGCCGCTAGATGAGTGGATTGGGCAATGTTTCTCAGCATTAGTCGTCTGTCTCGTGCTCCGTAAGCTTGCCCGGACAGCATTTCAGAAACATGCGCAAAGCCATCCAGGAAGAAAGCCGAAAATGAAACGAATTGCAATAGGATGTGGTTCGCCGCCAGTGTGGCATCCCCGAACGATGCACCTTGATTTGCAAACCAATAGAATGCTGCAAGCAAAGCAAAGGTTCGAATCATAATGTCTGCATTGGCACTCATCAACCCAGTTAAACGGACTTTGTTGAAGATTTCAATACTGAGTTCTCTCATCCGCGCAAAAGGCTTGCGAATCCCTAAATTTGAGAAAACCATCCACAGCGCCACCAGAACGCTGGCCCATTCTGCAACAAGTGTCCCTGCAGCAATCCCCTTGACTCCCCATCCCAGTCCCAAAACAAAAAGCAGATTGAGCACGATATTCAGTCCGTTGAGGAACAATTGTACCCATAGCAATCTTTTGGTCCAACCCAGGCCAATAAGAGCTCCAAGCAAAGCAAAGGTGATCAATGTCGCAGGAGCGCTCCAAATCCGAATGAAGAAATAGTCCCTAACGAGGTCCTTGACCTGGTCGCTGCTATTGAGTAGTGCCAAAGCGGCGTTACCGATTACTTTTTGGAATACAATCAGCAGGACGCCAATTGTAAAGCCTAACAAAATCGAACGAAACAACGTCGCATGGACCTCCTTTTGATCCCGGGCACCCCAGGCCTGGGCTATAAAGCCGGTAGTACCCATTCGCAGGAAGCCAAATCCCCAATAGACAAAGTTGAAAACCAGGGTAGCGAGCGCGATAGCTCCGAGCTCTGCGGCAGCTCCGGTCTGGCCGATTGCGGCCGTATCCGCCAGACCTAGTAAGGGTACAGAAGCATTTGCAAGTATAATCGGGAAGGCCAACCGAACTATACGCAGATACTCTTTGCGGGAATATACTATAGACTGCTTCACGCGCCAAATATAACCCAAAACCAATTGGCTTTTCTCCTGTTTTTTTGTTAAATTTGCAGCTAACGATAAAAATTATTAAAAATAAAATATGGCCGATAAACACACGATTTTATACACAAGGACCGACGAAGCTCCTGCGCTTGCCACATATTCCTTTCTCCCTATTGTTCAATCCTTTCTGAAACCAGCTGGCATTGACGTTGTTGAAAAGGATATTTCTTTGGCTGCCAGAATTATTGCCAACTTATCAGCCTTTCTTCCCGAGGATAAGCGCGAGGCAGATGTACTCGCCGAATTGGGGGAACTGGCCACCACTCCGGAAGCGAATATTATCAAACTTCCCAATATTTCGGCGTCCATTCCACAGCTAAAAGCGGCAATCCGAGAACTCCAGGAAAAGGGATATGCACTTCCTGAATTTCCAGAAGATCCGCAGACTGATGAGGAAAAGGATATCCGCGCAAAATACGCGAAAGTTTTGGGTTCCGCTGTGAATCCAGTGCTGCGAGAAGGTAACTCTGATCGAAGAGCGCCCAAAGCTGTAAAAAATTATGCTAAAGCCAATCCTCATCGCATGGGAACCTGGTCGCCCGAAAGCAAAACCAGGGTTGCGTCCATGAGCGAGGGCGATTTTTATGGTAGTGAATCCTCTTATACGGTCCCTGAGGCAACTACTTTCGAAATTTATTTTAAGGATCAGCACGGTGGCAGCACCCTATTGAAATCGGCTGCGACCCTACAGAAAGGTGAGGTTGTCGACTCCTCCGTCATGAGTTTGTCCAAGCTTAAATCTTTCGTCGCAAAGGAAGTTAAAGCCGCAAAAAACGACGGTTTGCTGCTTTCAGCCCATTTGAAAGCGACAATGATGAAGGTTTCCGACCCCTTGATATTCGGCGCAATAGTTGAAGTATACTTTGAAGAGGTATTTAAAAAATATGCCAGTGTCTTCCGCCAGCTAGGTGTAGAATCCAGTAATGGGCTAGGCGACGTTTATGCCAAAATCAAAGGGCATGAACTGGAGGATGAAATCAAAGAGGCGTTAGGCCAGGCCATGGAGGAAGGTCCCGACCTCGCCATGGTCAATTCCGATAAGGGAATCACCAATCTGCACGTACCGTCTGATGTGATTGTGGATGCGTCCATGCCTGCAATGATACGCAGTTCAGGACAGATGTGGAACAAAGAGGGCGAATTACAGGATACTGTCGCGTTGATTCCAGATCGTAATTATGCCGGTGTTTTCGTAGCAACGATTGAGGATTGCAAGAAAAACGGCGCTTTTGATCCCAAAACTATGGGTTCAGTGCCTAATGTTGGTCTTATGGCTCAAAAGGCCGAAGAATACGGATCTCACGACAAGACGTTCCAAGCCGATCAGGCTGGGGAAATCCAGGTGATCGATGGCGACGGTCAGGTGATTTTAAAGCAAACAGTACAGCAGGGCGATATTTTCAGAATGTGCCAAACCAAAGATGCACCGATTCAGGACTGGGTCAAACTCGCGGTTACCAGGGCGCGTCTTTCCGAGACTCCGGCTGTATTTTGGTTGGATGAGCAGAGAGCACACGACAAGGAACTCATTCTCAAAGTCAAGGATTATCTGAAGGATCATGATACGCAGGGACTTGATATTCGGATTCTTGCACCCGTGGAGGCTACAAAATTTACGCTTTCACGCATCAGGCAGGGATTGGACACTATTTCCGTGACGGGAAATGTGTTGAGAGACTATCTCACTGATCTGTTTCCTATTCTCGAATTGGGCACCTCCGCAAAGATGCTTTCTATCGTTCCTCTGATGAACGGTGGAGGTCTGTTTGAGACTGGTGCTGGTGGATCCGCACCGAAGCACGTGGAGCAGCTTGTCAACGAAGGCTATCTTCGCTGGGATTCTTTGGGAGAATTTTTAGCTTTAGCCGTGTCACTGGAGCATTTGGGGCAAAGCCAAAATAATGAGAAGGCACTCGTTTTAGCTGAAGCTCTGGACGCGGCGACTGAAAAGTTTCTCGAAAATGACCGCTCACCGGCACGTAAACTGGGAGGCATCGACAACCGCGGATCACATTTTTACCTTGCTCTTTACTGGGCACAAGCGCTTGCAACGCAGGAAACAGATTCGGCATTGAAAGCAATTTTTTCTCGAGTGGCTGATGCGCTCGCACAGAACGAAGCCAAGATCAACGAGGAATTGATCGCAGCACAAGGGAAAAGGCAAGATATCGGGGGATATTATAGGTTGGACGATAGCTTGGCAAGTGCTGTGATGCGTCCGAGTGCGACCTTGAATGGCTTGGTCGATTCGATCGCTTAGGAACAATAAGGGATGATCGTTGTGCTGACGCATCCTAATTGAAGGATATTTCCATAAGATTGACCGATTTTTATGGAAATATCCTTCAATTTGCATCTTATAAATAACAGGTGGTTGCACATAAGCAAAAGGCGTGAGGGACGAACAATTTCTTTTACAAGAATATAAGAAATCCGGCAATTTGCAGCTTTTGGGTAAATTGTACGAACCCTATATGCCACTTGTCTATGGCTTGTGCTTTAAGTATTTTAGGGATCAAGCCAAAAGTGAAGATGCGGTTATGCAAATTTTTGAATCTTTGGTGACAAAACTCAGGCAGCATGAAGTCCTAAACTTCAAGCCTTGGCTCTATACATTGGCGCGTAATCACTGTTTGATGTCGATTCGCCAGACAAAACATATCACCACTGTCGAAATCGACGAAGCGGTTGAGATGGCTCATCAATACGACGACAGCGATGTGTATTTCAAAGAAGATCAGTTAAATCGTCTTGATGCCTGTCTGAACCAACTTTCCGAAGAACAGGCTACCTGTGTTCGACTTTTTTACCTCCAAAAGAAATACTATAAAGAAATAGCAGAGCTCACTGGTTTTGAGATGAGTAAAGTGAAGAGTTATATTCAAAACGGAAAAAGAAATTTGAAAATATGCATGGAAAGGAGTGCCGCGCATGGACAATAATTACAATATAATCAGGATACAAAAATACCTCAATGGTCAATTGTCTCCCGAAGATATGCACAACCTGGAAAGGGAAGCGCTGAATGATCCACTTTTGGACGAAGCGATTGAGGGATATCGTCTTCAAAAGGATGTGGATCATGGGCGACTCAGTCTTCTTCAGCAACGGTTGGCTGCCCGCATAGCAGGCACACAAAAAGAGCGTGATCGGTTTTACTTTGGCAGTCACAGGATTTCTATTGCCGCGACTGCAGCAGTATTGTTCATTTTAGTGATCGTTCTTTACTATATGCGCTCGCAAATAGTCGGCAGTGCTCCCGAACAAAGGGTTGTGGAAGTCGAATTACCTGGTCACAATCTCGATCAGGCCAGCATGCAGATCAGTGCCCAGGTGCTGGCTTCGACTGAAGGCGTGCCTGCGGATGCTGTGCCCGTAGGAGGTTGGGAGAATTTTGATCGTTTTCTGAGAGATCATGCAGACTTTACCGGTGTGACTGGCGCAGTCGACCTCCAATTCCATATAGGATCGGCGGGTAACCCTGAAGAAATCGAGGTGCTCGGGGAAGCTGATCCTCTCCTGGCAGGGGAAGCCATCCGTTTATTGCAATTCCAGAACGTGCGCTGGACGGGGCAAAAAGGACAGATCCGCATCGTCTTTGAAAAGAACTCAGCAGATCTGTAGTTTTCGGTAACGTACTGCCTTTCTTAGGCTTGTTCTTCCCAAAGGACCCTGTGCTCCAGAGGTAATTTTGGTCTAGGCGCCTCCATCTCAGGCTGGGGAACACCCAAGTAGAGAAATCCCAAACATTCTTCGTTTTCGGCGAGATTCAGCGCAGGTTTTAGATGCTGAATAATTCCGGGGCTGCCCCAATACCCGCTTAGACCCAATTCTGCGGTGGCCAACCACATGTTTTGCACGGCTGCCGCTGTGGCGGCAACTTCCTCCCAGGCGGGGACCGCGCCAGAATAAGCGACATTGATCGCGATGACTGCGCCCGCTTCTCGCGCCTTCGATTGCAGAGCATCTTTGGACTTTTCCAGAAATCTCTCGGCAGGTGTGTGCTCAACATACGCGTTCCCTAGTAGCGTTGCGAGTTTCTCAAGACCTCCAGCGCGGTAAACCACGAAACGCCATGGTTGGGTTCGTTTGTGATTGGGTGCTGCGTTCGCGCATTCTACCAAGGTCTCCAGTTTTTCTCGTGGAATATCCTGCTTTAGGAAATCCCGGTGAAAAGTACTGCGGCGATTCAAGATCGCGGTCACTATTGATGTGTTTGTCATTTCTTCCTGTAACATATAAATTATTTATCTTGCTGATTATTCGTCGTGTTTTTCCTCCCATAAGCTTCCGATATGCAAAATCGTTCGGACAGCCGCCTGCATGTCCTGAACGGAAATCCATTCCTCTTTCCCATGAAATGCATGTCCACCAGCGAATATATTTGGACAGGGCAAACCCATAAATGAAAGCCGGGAGCCGTCCGTCCCGCCGCGTATACTACGTCGAATGGGCGTCAACCCCGCTCGTCGTATGCCCTCGAGCCCTATTTCCATAATTTGAGGATGCTGGTCGAGGATTTGGCGCATATTTCTATACTGCTCTTTCACCTCAATGTGATATCCGCAGGAAGGATAATTTCCCATCACTTCCCTGACTAAAGAGGATAGCTCATCCTCATGGGTTTTGAGCAGATCGTTGTCAAAGTCCCTGACTATAAAATTGAGTTCGGCTTTTTCGACGGATCCACTCATGCTGACCAAATGTACGAAGCCTTCCCGGCCTGAAGTTGTTTCCGGAGACAAGCGGTCCTTCGGCAGTTTTCCGACGATTTCTGCGGCGATTTTGAGTGCATTGACCAATTTGTCTTTTGCAAATCCGGGGTGAACGCCAATACCCTGAACCAGGATCCGGACTTCGTCGGCTGAAAAAGTCTCGTCTTCGATCGAACCCGCCGTTTCTCCATCAACGGTGTAGGCAAAATCAGCGCCTAGTTTGTCGAGGTTCACGTGGTCAGCACCCCGACCGATTTCTTCGTCTGGGGTGAAAAGAATCTTGATTTCCCCATGTTTTATTTCCGGATAGGCCTGCCAAATCCGAACAGCCTCCATGATCTCAGCGATGCCGGCCTTGTCGTCTGCCCCCAACAATGTATTCCCAGAGGCAGTAATAAGGTCATTGCCATGCTGTTTCTTCAAATCTGGATGCTCTTTCTCAGTAATGACAACCGACGTGTCATCCGGCAAAACCAAATCTTGCCCCCGATATCCCCGATGAATCAGAGGTTTAACTCCAGTTCCACTGCAATCTGGAGAAGTGTCCATGTGGGAACAAAAGCAAATCACGGGAACGCCATTCTTCTCGGAGTTGGATGGAACGCTTGCGTACACGTAGCCGAGCTCATCCAAGTGGGCATCTTCTATCCCAAAAGACTTCAATTCTTCCACCAACAATTTCCCCAGATTTTTTTGCTTTTCGGTGGATGGTACGCTGTCAGAAAGGGGGTCAGAAGTCGTGTCAATGCGGACATAACGCAGAAACCGTTCTGCCGGATCGATGACTTTCAGGTCGTTGATAAAAGTAGGTCCCATAAAGCAATATACGTATAATTTTGCTAAATTGCAAGTCAAATTTAGTCAAAAATGATGCATTTTAAGGCGTTTGGCTTGTTATTCTTGTTTACAGTAAGTGCGAAAGTAATTTTTGCACAGGATAGCGTGCTTAGGCACACCGACTTAGAGCCTGTGCGCATCGTATCCTACTTTAATGCGGGCGCGCTTTTGAGTTTGCCAGTATCCATGGCCACCATTGGTGAAAATAGCCTAAAAAGACATCAGGGGCTTAATTTTGTGAGTGTATCCAATTCGATTCCTGGAGTCCGTATGGAGGAACGCTCGCCAGGAAGCTACCGAATGTCCATTCGGGGTAGTTTGTTGAGATCGCCCTTCGGCGTGAGAAATATCAAAGTTTACCTCGAGGACTTTCCACTCACCGACGCAGGCGGGAACACCTATCTGAACCTCTTAGACCCCTGGGGAGTCTCGGGGATGGAGCTTTTGAAGGGACCTGACGGCAGCGTTTTCGGTGCAAATTCAGGAGGCGTTGTCCTACTGAATCCCTTTGCAGCGCAGTCGGGGCAGCCCAGCGCAGGCGAATTAGAAGTCCAGACCGGCTCGTACGGCTTGTTCAATCAGCAACTAAGGACCGCGTTTTATCCCAAAGAATCCCGCTATGGTTTTTCATTCAACCAATCATTTCAGCGCGCAAACGGATATAGAGATCATTCGCATTTAAACAAAAAAGTGTTTCAAACCAGACATGTCCTCGCATATCCCTGGTCAAACGCAGATCCAACACGCGAAAATGATATCAAGATTCTGGCGCTTTATTCCGATTTGGACTATAGGACGCCGGGAGGGTTGACTCAGGCCCAATTTCTGGAAAATCCGCAGGCAGCACGTCCTCCTAGCGGACCAACTCCCGGAGCGGAGATGCAAAACGCAGGAATTCGCAATCGAACCTTTCTAGGCGGACTAACACATACCTGGAACCTGAACCGATACTTGTCCCACAAATTTTCGGTGTTCGGAAGTTCCACAGACTTTTCCAATCCTTTTATTACAAATTTTGAGGAAAGAATGGAGAAAAATTACGGTATACGGACTTACTTGGCCTATTCGCGCCGGTTTATGCGTACCAACTACCGCTTGCAGGCGGGAACTGAATGGCAGCAAGGTCGCTATGACATCTCGAATTTCGACAACCATTTGGGGAAAAAAGGAGAAATACAGGCGCAGGACCAACTCGATCTGTCCTACCACTATTATTTTTTGCACGCCCAACTTAATTTCGGTGAAAAATGGCATATCCACACAGGATTGAGTCTCAATTTTCAACATTTTGACGCCCATAGATTTGAGCCAGTCTGGATGCCTAAGTTTGCCCTTTCCTATGCGATCACGCCTCGGCTCAACTGGAGGGCTACCCTGTCGAAGGGTTTTTCTCCGCCTTCTGCTGCGGAAATCCGCCCCTCGGACAATCAGATCAACCGAACACTCAGACCCGAGCAGGGGTGGAACTATGAAAGCGGACTCAGGTGGTTTAGTAGTGCACTCGGCATTCAGCTTGACGCGTCGCTTTTCCACTATAGCATGCGCGATGCGATCGTCAGGAATTTGCGGGAAAGCGGCGCAGAATACTTCACAAATGCCGGTGGCGTGCGGCAAAACGGCTTGGAAATGAGTTTGGTCAAATCCAGCTCGCAGGGCTGGCACTGGACCAGCAGTTGGGCTTGGAGCCACTTTAAGTTTGCCGATTACCACGTTCAGGGTCGTGATTTTTCGGGGAATTTTTTGACAGGCGTTCCCCGCCATCAACTTTTCAATGGTGTGCAGTATTCGCCTCTAGATTCCTGGGCTTTTTTTCTCAGCCATCAATATACCTCTGAAATCCCTCTAACGGACGCGAATAGCGTTTTTGCCGATGACTACCATTTGGTTCAATCAAAGATAACCTTTGAGAGACCTCTCCGGAGGAAAACCTTTTCCTGGAGGATTTTCGGTGGAATTGATAATATGCTGAACCAAAATTACAGCCTGGGAAACGATATCAACGCATTCGGAGACCGTTTCTACAATCCCGCTCCGGGTCGGAATTATTACCTAGGTATGGGAATAGGGTTTAATTAGCATACTCAAACCACCAAGTGATCGAACAGACGTTCTAAAGTTTCAGAAGCGTCGTCGCACAGGCCGGGATGTACAGGCGAAACCTGAAGGACCGAACTTCGGTTGGCTGTCAGCCAGCGAAATCGTTCCGCAGGTTCGTAGGCTGAAATCGGAGACCGCGCCTCCTTTCCACGACAAATGTTGACAAAGGCATCCAAAAACTCCTGACAATCGTCCACGTCAAAGCCACCGTACATGGCAAGCAGTTTATCCCGGTTCAGCAAGCACTTAACGTCTAAAAACTTTTGATCCCTGCAATATAAAATCACACCAACATTCAGAAATTCCTCCCGCTCCACGCGTGGAACAACCCTGAGAACCGCATACTCAAATAAGTCTTTTCCTCGCATCTTGGGCCTCGTTTACAAAGGTTTGCACGTGATCTAATCTCTTATTCAGGAAGTCCACGTAGACGTTTCTAGACATCTGCACCTGCTCCAACCAAAGATCCGGAATCAGGGAGACGACCTCCGCTATCAGAGATTTTTCAATTAGGAGTGCTGAGAACCGAGCAGAGACCTCCTCCAGACGGTCGGCGTACTTCAGCAGGACATGATCCTTTATCTGGGTAAATGGTTTGACGGCTTGTTCGGCCCAATTTTCCCAGTTATGGTGAAAATAAAGTGACGCCCCATGATCAATCAGCCACAATTCCTTGTTCCAGACCAACATGTTGGTATTTCTCGCTGTACGGTCGACGTTGGTGAGGAATGCGTCCAGCCAAACGATCTGAGAAGCCAATTCGCCGTCTAAAGTTGTGACAGCTGGATCGAAGGTGTAGGCGCCGGTCAGATAATGTAATCCGAGATTCATGCCGGTACTTGCCTTGAGCAGATCCTGAATTTCCTCATCTGGTTCTGTCCGTCCAAAAGCTTCGTCCAATTCCATGAAAACAATCTCTGGAATTTTAAAGCCCAGTCCTCGTGCTATTTCCCCGCCCACAAGTTCGGCCACCAGGGCCTTGATTCCCTGCCCTGCGCCACGAAATTTCATGACGTACAGAAAGCCGTCATCTGCTTCGACAATCGCAGGGAGTGAACCTCCCTCCCGCAGCGGAGTAACGTATCGAATCGCTTGTACACGTCTTATATTGGTCGCCGTTGTCTTGTCCATGTGTCGAGGTTTCCTCTCATAAGTCTACGAAAGCGAAGTTAAGATATATTCCGCAATTTCACCTTATTTTAGTTAGATTTGTATCATGGACACTAAATCTCAATATCCCCGGATTATAGCCATCTGCCGGGAACTATTTATCAATAAAACCCGGGATTATGGCACCGCTTGGCAAGTACTGCGCCTGCCGTCCATTACCGATCAGCTTTTCATCAAGGCCCAGCGCATACGCACGCTCGAGGAAAAAGGGGAGGCCAAAGTTCCGGAAGGAGTAGAGGACGAATTTATAGGGATTGTCAACTATTGTGTCATCGCTCAGATTCAATTGTCCAGACTTAAATCCCAGGATGCGGACCTTCCTACAGAACTCAGCCTTGGCGAGGTTGCCGAACTTTACGATGCGGTTGTCCGTGAAACCTACGCGCTTATGGAAGCCAAGAATCACGATTATGGAGAAGCCTGGCGATCCATGAGAGTAGCGTCGATGACCGATTTGATCTTAATGAAATTGCACAGAACCAAGCAGATTGAGGACAATCAGGGCAAGACCTTAGTTTCTGAAGGGGTTCAGGCCAATTATCAGGACATGATGAATTATGCTATTTTTGCATTGATAAAATTAGGAATCGCTGACAGATGATAAAGAACATACTCCTTTGGACTTCCCGGCTTATCGTAGGGATCCTCTTTGTCTTTTCGGGCTTAATCAAAGCCAATGACCCCACAGGATTCGCATACAAACTGCAAGAGTATTTCCACGTACTGAACTTGTCATTTCTGAATGATTTTGCCGTGGGTATTGCGGTTATTCTATGTAGTTTAGAAATCGTTTTCGGTGCGTTGCTCCTTCTCGGGTTCTGGCGCCGGCAAGTGGCGTGGGGTCTGCTCGTTATGATCGTATTTTTTACTTTTCTGACGTTTTACTCCGCATTTTTTGAAGTTGTCACGTCTTGTGGTTGCTTCGGCGATGCAATCCCGCTAACACCGTGGCAATCCTTCATCAAGGATGTAGTGCTTCTGGTATTTATACTCTTTATTTTCAGAGAAAAAGAAAAGATTCAGCCCGTCGTTTCCGACAAATATACCATCAATATTACTACCGTCGCCATTACGATTATCTCCGTAGGAATTGGCGTTTACACGGTGAGTTTTCTGCCTTTTATCGATTTTTTACCCTATAAAAAAGGAAATCACATACCCTCGCTCATGGTTATGCCTGAGGGTGAGCAAGGCGATATTTACGAGCTGACTTACACCCTTAAAAATCACGCTTCCGGCGAGACCCAAGAGGTCACCGACAAGGAATATATGGAAAAAGAATGGTGGAAGGACGAATCCTGGGAAATAGTGGGCGAACCCAAAAGTCGGTTGGTCAAGAAAGGATACAGTATTCCCATTCCGGATCTGCTCATTTCCAATGCCGATGGGCAAGACCAAACCTTCCAAGTGATAGAAAATCCCTATATTAACTTCATAATTGTGGCCTGGGATATAGAGAATACGTCCAAAGCCGCGTTGGAAAAGATCAACGAAGTCGTCACTCAGGCTGCACTGAACTACAATGTCCGCGCGGTGCTCCTGACCGCTAGCTCGAGTCGGGATGCGGAAGCCGTTAGTGATGAGGTTGGTTTGCTCGCAGAAATTCTCTATGCAGACGCGGTGCCGCTGAAAAGTATGGTGAGGGCTAATCCAGGGGTTCTGCTGCTCAGGCAGGGTACTATTTTGGAGAAATGGCATTACAATACCCTTCCAGCTTTCGAGAAATTGGAAGAAAAGTATTTCGCGGACTAAAAAAACAGGTTTTGGATTATGGCTAGGCAATGGGTTTTTTTGGTAGGATTTATGGGAAGCGGAAAATCAACCTGGGGCCGTAAGATTGCCACGCGGTTGGATGCAAACTTTGTGGATCTGGATAGGTTGATCGAGCTTGAGAGTGGTCAGAGCATCCCCGAAATGTTCGCGGCTTATGGCGAGTCCGGTTTTCGTGAGAGAGAAGCAGAAATTTTACGTGCCTTACCCAGCAAATCAGGCAATTATTCAGACAGTAAACCGACCATTGTTGCAACGGGAGGCGGGACTCCCTGTTTTCACCAAAACATGTCCTGGATGAATGAACATGGCGTCACGGTATACCTAAATTTGTCGCCTCGCGCACTGTGGGACAGGCTCCGACACTCGGATCCAGCTAAAAGGCCACTGATCAGCAAATTTGACGAGAGCCAGTTGCTGCATTATATAGAAGAAAAATCCAAGGAAAGAGCTCCATTTTACAATAATGCCACCTTTGTCGTCGACCCCCATAAGAGTTCGGTCGCTGACGTGGCCAAAATGGTCGAATTATCCACTAAAACGAATGAAAAATGATAGGAATCGTGAGCGGTGCAGGGCCACTGGCCGGCGTAGATGTCGCAAAGAAAATCATTGAAGAAACGATCGCTGAAAGGGATCAGGATCACCTGCCGGTTATTACATTTTCTGTACCTGCAGAAATTCCGGATCGGAGTTCCTTTTTACTGGGCCAAACCCAGGAAAATCCGGGCAAAGCCATTGGAAGTTTATTCCTGAGTCTGGAAGGGGCGGGGGCAACAGTAGCCGCCATTGCTTGCAATTCGGCGCATGCCACCCCGATTTTCGATCTTTCACGGGAAATGCTCAGAGAGCGTCGCAGCAAGTTGAAAGTGATACACATTATCGAAGAAACGATCGGTGAGATTACGAGGAGTTACCCGCCGGGCACCTCAGTCGGCGTCCTTTCTACAACCGGAACGCGCAACCTTGGTCTCTACAAAAAGGGTTTTGAAGCCAAGGGATATCGCACAATCGAGCCGAATGACGAGTGGCAACAGCGGGTTCAGCAGGCCATTTACGATCCTCAAACAGGGATCAAAGCGCAATCCTCGCCTGTGCATCCTCAAGCGGTGCAGGAAATGGAGAGGGCCATGGACTACCTCATCCAGCAAGGGGCCGAAATCCTCCTTTTGGGTTGCACTGAAATCCCGCTTGCCATCGACCGGAAAAGATATAAAGACAAAACTATCATTGATCCCAATCGGATTTTAGCCCGAAAGCTTATCGAATATTACGATCCGACAAAGTTGAAGGCGCTGTAAGCAGTTCCGTTACCTTGTCCATGGGCAGCGCTTGAATTTTCCTGCCCCCATGACCAGACATTGTTTGGGCCGCTACTAAAGAATTGATAATTGCTTCTTCCGTCGCTTCTATTGCCGCCATAAAAACAGCCGAAGTTTCATCATTCAGGAGAACTTCTCCAGCCAAGGTACGGTGCGGACTGCTGTGTGGAATCCTCAGGGAAGAGTCCGTACTGAACGCAATCACATAGTCACCACTACCGTTCGATGCGATCCCTCCGGTTTTACCCATACCTAAAAAAGCCCTTTTAGCCAGCCTTTCAAGATTTCTAGCGTCCATAGGGGCGTCGGTGGCGACGATGATCATGATGGACCCATCTACATTGTTGAGCAAGTGGTTGCTAAAGGAGAATTTCATTAGTTCCCGGCCCACGTTGACTCCGTCTATCTGCAAAACCCCACCAAAATTGGACTGGACCAGAACGCCAACGGTGTATCCACCCAGACTTTCAGGGAGTTTTCTCGATGCAGTGCCGATGCCGCCCTTAAAGCCAAAAGCGACAGTTCCCGTTCCTGCACCCACGTTACCTTCCTGGACCGGGCCAGATGTTGCCGACCGAATAGCCTCCAGGACATGGCTAGGTTTCACATGGCGTCCCCTGATATCATTGAGATTACCATCATTGGTTTCTCCCACCACGGCATTCACCGACATGATCTTCTCATTTCCAGGTTGAGCCAGCGTATGGTCAATAATGCCTTCCATGGCGGCAGCGACATTCAACGTATTGGTGAGAACTATAGGCGACTCCAGATTTCCGAGCTCCATGATCTGCGTACTTCCCGCCAGCTTTCCAAATCCATTCCCAACGAATACGGCCGCTGGTACCTTAGATTGAAAAATATTCCCCTCGTAAGGCAGGATCGCCGTGACCCCGGTGCGAATACTTTCGCCTTCATTCAGCGTGACTTGTCCGACTTTTACCCCTTGTACATCGGTGATTGCATTTTCTTTACCGGGTTGCATGACACCGATCACAATACCATAATCCCTCAGCCTTTTCGTTTGGCCCAGGGCATAGTGAGGAGCTAAATTTATCAACAGGAGGCCGCAGATCACCCACGGATTTTGAAATATTTTCATCGGATCTTTCTTTTAAACGTAACTATCTGTCAGGTATGCAAGAGTGAATTTTTGTACCTTTGGCGAATATCGTAAAAAATAAATTATCTTTGCCCTTTAAACGGAATTTTACAACTTCATATGAAGCATATTCGCAATTTTTGTATTATTGCCCACATTGACCACGGAAAAAGTACACTGGCCGATCGTCTTCTGGAGTATACCCAAACGGTTACCCAGCGGGAGTCACAGGCCCAGTTGCTGGACAGCATGGATTTGGAGAGGGAAAGAGGGATCACGATCAAGAGTCATGCGATCCAGATGAACTATGTCAAGGACGGGCAGGAATATGTTTTCAACCTTATCGATACACCTGGGCACGTAGATTTCTCCTACGAAGTCTCCCGGTCCATTGCTGCCTGTGAGGGCGCTTTACTTATCGTCGATGCATCTCAGGGTATCCAGGCGCAAACCATTTCAAACTTGTACCTGGCTTTGGAAAACGATCTGGAGATCATCCCTATACTCAATAAGATGGATCTCCCGGGGGCTATGCCCGACGAAGTGTCCGACCAAATCATCGACCTTATAGGCGGTAAACCCGAGGACATTATCCCGGCCTCCGGGAAAACCGGCCTGGGGATACCGGAAATTCTGGCAGCCATCGTCGAACGCGTCCCGGCGCCGGTAGGTGATCCGGAAGCACCACTTCAGGCTTTGATATTCGACTCTGTATACAATTCCTTCCGCGGAATTATGGCCTACTTCAAGGTCGTCAACGGCGAAATCCGCAAGGGCGACAAGGTAAAATTTGTTGCGACGGGTAAGGAGTACGAAGCCGACGAAATTGGAACGCTCAAGTTGAATCAGGTCCCCAAGCCGGTAATCAAAACAGGGGACGTGGGCTACATTATTTCCGGCATCAAAGAAGCCCGCGAAGTCAAGGTAGGAGATACGATCACCCACGTCAACCGCCCCAGCCCTATGGCTATCCAGGGATTTGAAGAGGTTAAACCCATGGTTTTTGCAGGAATTTATCCTGTAGATACAGAAGATTACGAAGAGCTTCGCGAAAGCATGCACAGATTGCAGCTGAATGACGCTTCTCTGGTTTTCGAGCCGGAGTCTTCGGCCGCACTGGGCTTTGGTTTCCGCTGCGGTTTTCTGGGCATGTTGCACATGGAAATCATTCAGGAGAGACTGGAACGGGAGTTTGACATGACCGTGATCACCACCGTGCCGAACGTCTCCTACAGAGCCTACCTCACAAAGGATTTGGAGGAAATTATTGTGCACAATCCTTCTGACCTACCCGACCCTTCCAAATTGAGCTTTGTCGAGGAGCCTTATATCAAGGCAAATATCATTACTAAAGCAGAGTTTGTAGGTCCGGTCATGTCGCTTTGCATACAAAAGCGAGGAATGTTGGTCAATCAGTCCTATCTTACTGCGGATCGGGTCGAACTGGTGTTTGAAATGCCCATGGGCGAGATTGTATTTGATTTTTACGATAAATTAAAAACGCTTTCCAGGGGATATGCCTCTTTCGACTATACTCAGCTAGGATATAGGCAGTCAGATTTGGTCAAAATGGACATCCGGCTCAATGGCGAACCGGTCGACGCACTTTCGTCGCTGATACACAGATCCAACTCCTACGATTTTGGAAAAAAGATCTGCGAAAAACTGAAGGAACTGTTACCACGCCAGCAATTCGAGATCGCGATACAGGCTTCGATTGGGGCGAAGATTATCGCTAGGGAAACGGTCCGTGCACTCCGCAAGGATGTGACGGCCAAGTGTTACGGTGGAGATATTTCCCGTAAACGAAAGCTTTTGGAAAAACAAAAGAAAGGTAAAAAACGTATGCGCCAGGTTGGTAATGTGGAAATTCCGCAATCCGCTTTTATGGCCGTACTCAAACTAGACTAATACCAATTTAAAGTTCAACCTATGAATTTACTAGACGGCAAACTAGTCTCGGAAAAACTCAAGGAAAAGATCAAGGCTGAAGCCGCCGCGTTTACCAGTCTGAAGGGCAGAAAGCCCCATTTAGTGGCGATTTTGGTCGGACACGATGGCGGAAGCGAGACCTATGTTGCTAGTAAAATGCGAAATTGTGAGCTCGTGGGTTTCGATTCGACCGACATACGTTATGAGGATGATCTGAGCGAGGCCGAGTTGATAGAAAAAATTCAAGAGCTCAACGCGGACGACACTGTCGATGGGCTGATTGTCCAGCTCCCACTGCCCGCACATATAGATGCAGACCGCATCACAGAAGCCATCGACCATCGTAAAGATGTGGACGGATTTCACCCCATCAATCTGGGTCGCATGCAAAGGAATCTACCCTGTTTTCTGCCGGCAACTCCTTACGGGATTTTGCTCATGCTGGATTACTATGGCATAGAAACCAGCGGCAAGCATGCCGTGGTCATAGGAAGGAGCAATATTGTGGGGAGTCCCATGAGCATTTTGCTCGCCCGCAATGCTCAGCCAGGCAATTGCACGGTCACCCTGACGCATAGCCGCACCCAGGACCTCAAAACCGAGGTGCTTCGCGCTGATATCATCATCGCCGCGATAGGGAAGAAGCACTTTGTGACCGCGGATATGGTCAAGGAAGGAGCAATTGTCATCGACGTAGGCATCAATCGCGAAATTTCGACTAAAACAAAATCAGGATTTCAGTTGTTTGGTGATGTGGACTTTGATCGTATTGCCCCTAAAGCCGCGTGGATAACCCCGGTTCCCGGGGGAGTTGGCCTGATGACAATCGTCGGACTCCTTAAAAATACATTAGAAGCGGCGAAGGGGACAATTTATCCAAAATGACAGAACAAAAGCGTATTAATTAATCCTTTTATTAACATATAAATTTTTGACAATGAAAAAATTAGCACTAATGACACTTTTCGCCGGAGCATTCGCTTTTGTTGGATGTAACGCTGGAAACACAACCAACGAAGAGCATGACCACGATCACGACCATGATCATGAACTTCACGACCACGACATGCACGTAGACACGACTGTAACCGATACCACTGTTGTGTTGGATTCTATTCCGCAAGGATAATTTTTCCGGTTCAATCATAAAATTGCCTGTGAGACCCTGTTTCACAGGCTTTTTTTGTATTTTTACGCGTTAGCAAGTAGAAAATTGGCCAAGAAAGAGAAATCAGAGAAGAAAGAAACGCCGTTGATGCGGCAATTTAACAGTATAAAAGCCAAATACCCAGGGGCACTACTGCTTTTCCGGGTGGGGGATTTTTATGAGACATTCGGCGAGGACGCTGTGAAGGCCGCCGGAATTCTGGGAATTGTCCTGACTAAGAGAGGGAACGGTTCGGAATCTGAAACTGCTTTGGCTGGATTTCCCCACCACTCCTTGGAAACCTACCTGCCGAAACTGGTGAGGGCGGGGCAGAGAGTAGCAGTGTGTGACCAGCTGGAGGACCCAAAAACCACCAAAACACTTGTCAAACGGGGCGTAACTGAGCTTGTCACTCCCGGCGTGTCTTATAACGACCATATCGTCCAGCAAAAATCCAATAACTATCTCGCCTCTCTCTTCTTTGAGAAGGACCAGATCGGCCTTTCTTTTATAGATATTTCTACTGGCGAATTTCTAGCAACTCAGGGCAGCGCTGCCCAGATAGATAAAATTCTTCAGAGTCATTCTCCCCGGGAAATTATACTGCCTAAGCATCAAATGGGTCAGTTTCAGGGTATTTTTGGCTCACAGTACTATACGTATGCCTTGGACGAATGGCCCTATTCTGGAGATTTCGCTAACGACATGCTGCTAAAGCATTTTGGAGTGCATTCGCTTAAGGGATTCGGGATGGAAAAATCTCCTCTCGGCAGCCGCGCTGCAGGTGTCGCCCTTCATTATCTAAATGAAACGGAACACCGATCTCTGACGCATATCAGTAGCCTGAAACCGATTGACGACGATCAGCATGTGTGGATGGATCGATTTACCACCCGAAATCTGGAATTGCTACGCGGTGAGGGCGATCAGGCAATTCCATTGGTACACGTGCTGGATCAGACACTCACCCCAATGGGCGCCAGACTCCTGCGGAGATGGATTATGATGCCCCTTAAACGTTTAAAGCCGATTAAAGAGCGTTTCGATATTGTCGAATACCTCCTGAAACACCCGGAATTGCGACAGGATCTCAGCGCAGAGTTACAGAATCTCGGTGACCTGGAGCGGCTAATCAGCAAGGTCGGCCTGCAAAAGGTAAATCCCAGGGAATTGGGTCAGCTTCAAAAAGCGTTGTTTGCGAGTTCTAGAATCAAGGAGTTGTTGGAAAAGTTAAGTGATCCGGCTATGTACAAGCTTTCCAAACACTTGGATCCCTGCGCGGACCTGCAGGAGCTTATCGCCAGGGATCTGCACGAGGACCCTCCGGTCAATCCCCAAAAAGGCCAGGTCATTGCCCCGGGTGTTGATGCGGAATTGGACAGACTGCGTGCCATCGCTTTCGGGGGTAAGGATTTTTTATTGGAAATTCAAAAGCGAGAAGCAGAAGCTACGGGAATTCCTTCCCTGAAGATTGCCTTTAACAATGTATTTGGCTATTACCTCGAAGTTACCAACGCGCATAAAGACAAAGTACCGTCCGCGTGGATGAGAAAGCAAACCCTGGTCAATGCAGAGCGCTATATCACCGAAGAACTGAAGGAATACGAGGAGCAAATTCTAGGGGCTGAAGAGAAAATCCAGGCGCTAGAAATTCGCCTTTATGCAGAACTCGTACAAAAAGTGTCGCCCTATATCAAAACCATTCAACAAAATGCGCGATTATTAGCCCAATTGGATGTGCTCCTCAACTTCGCTTGTATTTCAGAGAAAAATAGATATACCCGGCCCAAGGTAGATCAAAGCCTCGTCTTACAAATCAAAGGGGGACGGCATCCGGTCATCGAACAGCATCTCCCTCCGGGGGAGGACTATATCACCAACGATGTATTTCTGGATAGCGAAACCCAGCAAATCATCATTATTACAGGTCCAAATATGTCCGGAAAATCGGCGATACTGCGCCAGACTGCTCTGATCGTGCTGATGGCCCAGATGGGTTGTTTCGTTCCGGCAACGGATGTTCATATGGGCTTGGTTGACAAGATTTTCACGCGAGTAGGGGCCTCCGACAATTTGTCTACGGGTGAATCCACTTTTATGGTTGAAATGAACGAGACGGCCAACATCATGAATAATATTTCACCGCGGAGTTTGATCTTATTGGACGAAATCGGACGAGGAACCAGTACCTATGACGGCATTTCCATTGCTTGGGCCATAGCCGAATACCTGCACAACCACCCAGGTGCGGCGGCCAAGACACTATTTGCGACACATTATCATGAGCTGAATGAGTTGACCAATTCCTTTCCCAGAATCAAAAACTACAATGTTTCCGTCAAGGAATCGGGTAATCGGGTGATATTTCTCAGAAAACTCGTGCCTGGAGGTAGTGAACACAGTTTTGGTATACACGTGGCAAGGCTCGCGGGAATGCCGCCCAAGCTTCTACAGCGGGCTTCAGAAATCCTAAAGCGACTGGAACAGGAGCGTACCGGGGGCGAGCAGATCAAGGATAGTCTGAAGAAGGTTCAAAAACAAGCCTATCAACTTCAGATGTTTTCCATAGACGATCCTGTGCTGTCCAAAATACGCGACATGCTGCAGAATCTGGATGTGAACACCTTGACTCCAGTGGAAGCCCTTATGAAACTGGACGAGATCCAACGCGTATTAAAAAATTAAAAAATATGTCCACGATTTTAATCAAATCCCCAACGATAGTCAATGAGAACGAGCAGTTTGTAGCCGATGTTTTTGTGCGGAACGGAAGAATCGAGCTCATTGCACCGAGCATCAATAAGCCCGCCGACCGTGAAATTAACGCGGAAGGACTTTTTCTACTGCCGGGTTTGATCGATGATCAGGTCCATTTCCGAGAGCCTGGCCTGACCTATAAAGGCGATATCTGGCACGAGAGCAGGGCGGCGGTAGCCGGAGGGACGACCACATTCATGGAAATGCCAAACACAGTTCCCAATACGCTGAGCCAAAAACTTTTGGCTGACAAGTACGCTTTGGCTGCCGAGAATTCCCTCGCCAATTACTCATTCTACATGGGGGCCTCAAATGACAACCTGGACGAAGTTCTGAGGACCGATCCCTCGAACGTTTGTGGAATTAAAGTATTCATGGGCTCCTCTACGGGTAATATGCTGGTCGACAACGAGAGTACCTTGGAAAGGATCTTCTCATCGACCCCGATGTTGATTGCCACTCACTGTGAAGACGAGCAGACGATTCAGCGAAATCTTGCGCTGATGAAAGCAAAACTGGGCGATGAGATTCATGCGGAGCACCATCCACTGATCCGCTCAGCGGAAGCCTGCTTCCTTTCCTCTTCCAAAGCCGTCGCTCTGGCTCGCAAGCATCAAACTCGCTTGCACGTGCTTCACATTTCAACTGCAGCCGAAATTGAATTGTTCGATACGGATATCCCTCTGGAACAGAAGCGAATTACGGCTGAGGCCTGCGTTCATCATCTTTGGTTTTCCGATGAGGATTATAGGCAAAAGGGCAATATGATCAAATGGAATCCCGCTGTCAAAAGCGCAGCGGACCGTGAAGGAATCTGGAAGGGACTGCTGGATGGACGGATCGACGTGGTTGCCACTGACCATGCGCCCCACACGCTCGAGGAGAAAAAACAACCCTATCTGAGCGCGCCTTCGGGCGGACCTCTCATACAACACACCCTGCAGGCACTTTTGGAATTTTACCATCAGGGCAAATGGTCTCTTACGCAGTTGGTCGAAAAAGCCGCCCATCACCCTGCAATCTGCTTTTCCGTAGAAGAACGAGGGTTTATACGAGAAGGCTACTGGGCGGACTTGGTATTGGTAGACCTTGAAAAGCCCCAACGCGTGGAAAAGGCTGATTTGTTATCCAAATGTGGATGGTCGCCCTTTGAGGGCCTTGAATTCAAATCCTCGGTGACCCACACCATCGTTTCGGGTGTACTCGCTTATCAACAGGGGCAATTTTTAACTAAAAAATCAGGTGAAAGACTGAAGTTTAAACGTTAATTTTGTAATGTCGCAATTTTTGCGTATATTGCCTAGATAGGCCAATCTTATTTTATGAAAAAAATCCTCAATAGTGTCCCGGCACTTTTTGTTTTATCGATGATCATTGGTTGTCAGTCCGACGGGATTTTCAACCGAAGCGCGTCAAGTTATCAATTGGATACTGCTATGTTGCACCAAGCTTATGACCTTTATAAGGAACCTTCCATCACGCACCGAAGATTTAAACATGCTGACATAGATTCGTTGATCCAATTGCATAAGCAAAAGGGAATTCTTAAAATTGACACCTTAGGTAAGTCTTATTTGGGCAAGGCAATTTACCAACTAAAGTATGGTGAAGGCGAGAACAAGGTAATGCTTTGGTCTCAAATGCATGGAAATGAGCCTACCGCGACGATGGCACTGCTCGATATCTTCAATTTTTTAGAAGGCGAGCACGATGGTTTGGACAGTTTACGGCAAATAATAAAAGCCAATACAACCCTTTACTTCGTGCCAATGCTCAACCCAGACGGTGCCGATATGTACACCAGGCGAACCGCTCAGGAGATCGATATGAATCGAGACGCGCGCGCTGGTTCTACGGTTGAAGGGCGCCTGCTCATCGATTTTGCTGCTGAAATAAAGCCAGATTTTGGATTTAACCTTCACGATCAGAATATCTACCACAGTATTCCCGAGACCGGCACGCCGGTGACCATCTCCTTATTGGCTCCTGCTTATAATTATGAGCGTGACATTAACGATGTCCGGGGCAGGGCAATGCGATTGGCAGCCGGAATGAACGCCGTACTGCAACACGAAATTCCTGGGGCAGTCGCGCGCTACGACGATGCCCATACGCCTCGCGGATTCGGGGACAACTTTCAAAAATGGGGCGCAAGCACAGTTTTGATAGAGTCGGGTGGGTACAAAGGCGATCCAGAAAAGCAGTACATCCGGAAACTCAACTTTATGATCATCCTCAATGCTTTGCTCGAGATTGCCGACGGTTCCTATGATAAGCATGAGATTGCTGATTATGAGTCCCTTCCCCCCAATGACGCTAAGCTTACCGATGTGTTGCTCAGAGGGGTGACCGTAGGCTCAGACAGCGCCCAGTACGTGACCGATATCTCGATACGTCGGGATGAAGTGACAGTCGGAAGGGATTTTTACCTAAGATCCAGGATAGATGATCTGGGTGATTTGCTGGAAAATTTCGGCTACGAAGAGGTAGACGAGGCTGGATTTCGGTTCGTCCCGGGCAAGATTTACCCCAAGGTATTTAGTCAAATCGATCAACTCAGCCATGAATCAGCGATGGAGATGCTTAGAGACGGTTACATCGCGGTACAGGTCAGCCGCATGCCATCACAAGTGATGCACGATTTTCCGCTGGTCATCTTCAATCAGCGAAAGCCCAGTGAGGCCCAGGCCCACTTGGGTCGTGAAGCTCATTTTTTCCTGGAAAAAGACGGTGAACTACATTACGCTGTGGTGAATGGCACATTAATACCGCTTCAGCAAGATAAAGGCGTTTCCGTAGCTGGCCCTGCCCGAATTTTCTAACGCGGTACAATACCAATTCCCGGAGCCTCAGGTAAAATCACCTTGCCCTGGCTCACTGTCATTCCTTGGTAGATATCGTTGGAAATGAGTAGTGCACCATCGAGATCGGCCCAATCGACCACGGGCGATAATTGTGCCGCAGCGGAGATTGCGCACGAGGTTTCCGTCATACAGCCGAGCATGACCTTCATGTCCAAGGCGCGGGCCAGTTCGGCCATTTGATGTGCTTCTCGCATGCCCGTGCACTTCATGAGTTTGATGTTTATCCCGGAGTAGACACCCAGCGCAGGCCTCACGTCCACCAGACGCTGGACGGCCTCGTCCCCAACAGTCGGAATAGGACTGTGTTCAGTAAGCCAAGCATTGTCATCTATCTGCTCCTTGGGCATGGGCTGCTCGAGGAAGACGACCCCGCGATCGGCAAGCCAATGCGCCATTTCCAATGCCTCTTCCCTGGTTTTCCAACCCTGGTTGACATCTGCACATAAGGGCACGTCAGTCACTTCCCTGATGGTTTCGATCATCATCTTGTCGGTATCAAGGCCAAGTTTCACCTTGATAATCTTAAACGCTGAAGCTTCCCGAACTTTCTCCCGGACCACCTCGGGCGTATCGATACCGATAGTCATCGTGGTATCCGGGGTGTTTTTTGGGTTGTAACCCCAGATTCTGTGCCAGGGTTGCCCCATTAATTTGCCCAACAAGTCATGCAATGCAATGTCCACCGATGCCTTGGCAGCGGTATTCTTCACCTCAATCCTGTCCACGTAAGCTAGAATATCATCAGTCAAAAAAGGCGAATCAAATCCAGATAGATCCACCTTATTGAGAAAATTCATAACTGACTCCTGGGATTCGCCCAAATAGGGAGGCATGGACGCTTCCCCATAGCCCGTAACACCCTCATAACTCAGTTCAGTAAGGACCACTGGCGTCGTGCTTCTCGATCCGGACGCGATGGTAAAAACATGTTTTAGTTCGAGGGTAAATGGCCGGAATGAAAGGGTGAATTTACCCATCTTTTTGGTCACTGCCATACTATTTGATTGCATAAGCTTGGTGCTCAGATAATTTACTCAGACCTTCTGTTTCATGACCAATGTAGCGCTTCGCGGAAACAATGGTGCGAACATAGCTTCCGTCATAATTGTCTGCATCCTCCAGTAGGCTATTGATCCGTACATCTCCTGAGGCATGGATAAATTCGCCATCGCCCAAGTAAATAGCCACATGGGTTACCCTGGGATTCTCAACGCGACCTTTGCTGGATGCGAAGAAAATTAGATCCGCAGGTTGTAGATTAGCCAACACCTTTTCCCTGTCCACCTCATTATCGCTCAGAATATCGATATCCAGACCATCTCTCACCTGTTGAGAGGCATCCCTGGGGATTACCAGACCACTCATATAGAAGGCTGTTTTGGTAAAGCCACTGCAATCAACACCTTTAACGGACGTGCCACCCCACAAGTAGGGCACCCCCATCATGGTTTTTGCCGCGGAAAGGACATTTTCAGCTGTCAATGCTGTATTTGCCAACCAACTCGCGTAGGGAACAGCCTGATCTTTCCCGATAAATGCCTCCCTTCCGTCCGGATAGGCAACCTTATAGAAGTCTCCCGAACTGCCCGTAAGACGTAAAATGTTTCCCATAACCAAGTCCGACACCCTCAGGGAATTGAGGTTTGGTTCGGAATAGGAATGCCCGAAATCACCGGTAAACATAAGCTTATCTGACTGTTGCCATGAATCAAAACGTTCATCATCCATGGGGGTCAGTAAGGATGCTTTCAGCCAGGCAATGTAGCCTTCAGGAGTCCGTATCAAATAATAATCTCTCTGTCTTTTCAGCAAATCCACTGGAGTACCCAAAATAGCTTGAGTAACCATTTCTGCTTGGTTGGCAGGCGTATATCTAATATCTACGACCGACATGCGTATCACTCCCTTTTTCGTAGAACCTACAGTTTGGTTAGGAAGAACATCATAATCGATAGTGGGTGAGAGACCGTTGTCCCTCAATAGCTGTTCAAAAGCTGCCTTTGCTTCCGGCACGGTGGTTTCAACATGATAAGTACTTGGCTTGTCTTCATTTTTTGTAAATTCAAACCAAGCCGTGCGCTTGTCTGGGGCATAGGTCGCTTTGATTTCGCCTGCCAGTGCGGACAGCTTTTCGAAATTTTCCTCACCTACCTGCGCCGCTTGCGCCATGCCAAGTGCCTGGCTTACCGTGAAAATCAAGCTAAATACTCCTGCTACTAATATTCTCATTTTTTGCTTTTTTTCACTAAGATAAGGGATTTTTCGCCAATTCTCAAATATTTCAGCCAAAATTTTGTAATATTTTGATAATCCCCTTTGAGAATGACCCTTGCGTGTGCGGGGATATTTCCTTAATTTCGGCCATTCAAGCACTTGTCATGTGGGCCATTTGTAAAAAGGAAATTTCTTCGTACTTCCATTCGTTAGTCGGATACCTGTTGATTGGGGTTTTTTTGGTGCTTACCGCCTTGCTCCTGTGGGTTTTCCCTCAGACTTCGATTTTTAATCAACCCCACGCCTCCCTGCGCGTTTTTTTTGAGTTTGCGCCCATTTTATATATGGTCATGGTGCCTGCAATCACGATGCGATCCATCGCAAGCGAAAAGACTTCCGGTACGTGGGAATGGCTATTAAGCAAGCCTATATCTGTTTCTGCTATTGTGTGGGGCAAGTTTTTTGCCGCCTTGTTCGTCTGCATGCTATCCCTGGTTCCGACACTTGTTTTTGTGTATGTGCTAAACGAACTAGCCTATCCGGCGGGTTCTCTGGACCTCGGGGCGATTTTCGCCGCATACCTGGGGCTGTTCTTTATTCTGTCTGGATTTGTTGCCTTGGGAATGCTTTGCTCTGCCCTAACGACCCATCCGATCGCCGCTTTCCTGGTAGGAATATTACTTAATTTTGCATTTTTCTATGGGTTTTCTGCGTTGAATCTCCCGTCATGGACTCTTGCCTTTCAATTGGAGTCTATCAGCCGTGGGGTCATCTACCTGCGGGATCTCTCCCTTTTATTGGCGCTTGTTTTTATTGGAATTTTCGGCGCTATCTTTTATTTGGAGGCTTCGGGAGGAGCAGGAGGCACCGCCCGCGGTTTTGCGAAGCATTCTTTTACCCTCGTCCTTATTGCCGTATTGTTGGCAGCAGGATTTTTGATCCCATTTCGCTTTGATTTTACTAAAGATAAACGATTCACCCTTTCTGAATTTACGGAAAGTACCCTTGTCGAACTGGCAGATGACCTAGAAATCCAGCTTTTCCTGGAAGGTGACCTGCCTCCCGAATACGATCTACTACGTCAGAGTGTGGTGGATTTGTTGAGGGATTTTCAAAAACATGCATCCATAGGGATGAGAATTTATCAGGTAAACCCTCTCGCGCACGATGACCCGGGCATGGTCGAGGAATTGAGACGAAAAGGAGCTCATGCCATACAGATCAACGTCAGTCAGTCTGAATACCAACAAAGTCAGCAGATTATTATTCCGTCCGCGTTGATTAAATCCGCGGGGAGGGAGATGATGGTCAATTTTTTGCCCCAGGGCACACCTCAACAATCCGCTGACCTGTCTCGAGCCATTGCCAATCTGGAGTATACTTTTGTTTCATCTTTGAGAAAGCTGACGCAGCAGCGTCGCCCGGTCGTGGGTTTTACCGAGGGCCAGGGGGAATTAGACCAGAAAGCATTGCAAGGCGCTATTCAGAGTCTGGTGGATCACTTTCATGTCGGATTTATTGATCTGGAAGCCATCAATCAGGAGGGTCTGGAGCAAATAGATGTATTGATTGTTGCCAAACCTTCACAAGCATTTAGCAGCGATGCAAAAATAAAATTGGACTATTTTCTGATGAAAGGAGGGAGGCTGGTCCTGGCACTGGATCAGTTGAATGGGGAGTTAGATAGCTTGAGATCAGGAGGTAGCCAGCAGTTACTCTCCCGGGAACTCAATCTGGACGACCTTCTCTTCAGTTATGGCCTCAGATTCAATCACAATGTCCTCGTCGATATGAACTGCGGGCAGATTCCTGTCGCAACTTCCGCGAGTTCGTCGGCCGGAATAGAGCTGGCACCCTGGCCACTTCATCCGATACTTATTCCTCAGAGCGCGCATGCGGTAATGAAAGAATTGGGCGGGATCCAGACTCGTTATCTCGGTAGTATAGATACCATCCAAACGCCTGGAGTCAGGAGCGAGTTTGTTTTATTCACATCTCCCTATGTACGGGTGTTGGAGCCCTTGAGCAGTGTCTCGCTGGGATGGTTGCAGAATCTTCCGTCACCGGAAGAAATGCTCTCCCAGCCGATTCCTGTTGCTGCATTGCTTGAGGGGCGGTTCCCCTCAGGATTCAAATACAGAAGCCCGCAGGGGCATCCCGAATCCAGCGAAGAAACGAAGATTTTCGCGATTGCTGACGGAGACATTTTCGCCAATGCCATTCATCGTGCCGATGGCTCTAGTTATCCCTTGGGTTGGGACCCCTATCAGAATATTCACTATGCAAACAATACGCTACTCCTGAATTTGATGGACTATATGACCGACGATGAGGCGCTGATCGGCTTGCGCAACAAGGAAGTCAGTTTTCAGCCGCTGGACCCGGCAAAGATTAGGGGGAGAGAAAACTTCTGGATCTTGGTAAACCTGGGCATTCCACTCAGCCTGCTTCTTCTTTTAGGGTTTACGCAGCATTTCCTTCGCAAAAGAAAGTATCAAAAAGGAATGTAGACTATTGCTTTGGTCGTGAAAAATTCCTCGGAAAAATAATCCTTGATTGGAAAGTACTGTGCTGGTCTCTTCCCTTCTTTGATTTCAGCCTGCAAATCCCCGCCTTTCAAGTAAATTATCCCATTTTGAAGCGCATTTTTGTCTTTTTTCTCAAATTTTCCCTGCACCCACGGGTAAAACTCTGCAAGACGGGTCACCGCTCTGGAGACGACGAAATCGTACTTTTCATCCATGTCCTCGGCTCGGGAGTGGTAGGCTTCAACATTGTCCAACCCGATTTGCTTTGCAATTTCCCGCACGACTTTAATTTTTTTTCCAATTGAGTCTACCATGTGAAACTGAACTTCCGGGAAGAGTATCGCCAGCGGAATCCCCGGGAATCCACCACCAGTTCCCACGTCAAGAATCTTACTTCCATCAACGAACTTCGTGAATTTTCCGATTGCCAGAGAGTGTAGCACATGATGCAGATAAAGCTTGGAAATGTCCTTGCGGGAAATTACATTGATCTGTTCATTCCAATGTGGGTACCACTGACCCAGCTCTTTGAACTGTTCCCTTTGCCTATCACTCAGATCAGGGAAATAATCATAGATCAATTGAACCGATGGATCGAGCAAGTTAGGTGCTTCCATATTTTCTGTTTTTTGCAAAGATAAGTTGTCCGGATAGCTTCAGACTCAACCATAGATCGAGTATGGGAAAGAACCAAAGCATTTTGGTGATTCTCAACTTTCTGGCAATAGGGAAATAAACCAAGTATGCCATAAGCATTCTAAAAACATACACTCCGACGGCCCATTCCCAGAGTTGAGGGAAAAGCAGTATGAAAACGATTAAAAGCACATACCAGAGGAGCCAGGTGAGGGCTTGCATATTCAACATAAACTTGTGAACTGACTTATACTGGTGAAAAACCGCGCTATCTTGATTTCTGCGAGTTTTTCTGTCTTTGGCATCTTTTGGAGAGGGCTGCCAGACGTGGGCTTCCGGAGAAACCACCACGCGGGTATTGTGCGAAGTCGCGTGCTGGTTTACAAACAACTCGTCGTAGCCAGATGTCACATGGATATGGGAAGCAAAACCCTTGCCTTTAAAAAACAAGTCCTTATTGAAAGCGAGATTTTGTCCCGCACCGGAAAAGGGTTTCCCCGCAACAGCAAAGGCAAGATAATTGATGCTTCTAAAATAGTGAAGGAGCCTGCTGAAGGCATTTCCTAGCCCTTTTTTCTTCGTAATGGGCGCATAACCAAGAATGATTTCCGTGCTTTGATCCAAGAAACCACCCCCAAAATGCCTCAGCCACTGGTCAGACGCAGGCCTGCAATCGGCGTTGGTGAACACAAGGTGTTGGTGTTTAGCCGCTTTTATCCCGATCGCTACGCCAAATTTTTTCCCTTGCCGGGAGAGGACATGATCAGCGATTTCGGTTACGTGCAACCGTTTATATTTGGCCGACAATTCCTGCAGGTACCATTTTGAGTCATCTTCAGAGCGATCGTTAACCACCACGACCTCAAAATCAGGATAATCCTGGTTCAGGATGGATTCCAGGTTTTGCTTCAATAGATCCTCCTCATTCCTCGTCCAGATTATGACCGATACAGGAGGCAAATCCTGTTGGACAATTTCATTTGTGACCTTGAGCAGTGCAAGTTTCCCATGGATAAAAAGGATGAAATATAACTGTATAACGAGCATCAAAACACCGAGCCCACCAATCACATACAGTGAATTTTCATTATTTATGCTATTTAAAAAACCAATGATCTCATCCATATTTTCAAGAGCAAACTTAGGTAAAAAAGGCGAAAATACAAGGCACAATTCGTGAAAGTCCCGATCGGGAGGAAAAGATTTGCATAGGAAATTTACTTTCCCTAAGTTTGCGAAAGGAAGCATACGCACTAATAGAATTTGATGGAATTTACCCTTCAGGCTAGCGATCCTATGTCGAAAGCGAGAGCTGGAAAAATTGCGACGGCACATGGATTGATCGAAACGCCTATTTTTATGCCTGTAGGTACCGCAGGTACAGTTAAAGCCATTCATCAGCATGAATTGGTCCGGGATATAGAAGCCCAGATCATCTTGGGCAACACCTACCACTTATATCTGCGGCCGGGTTTGGAAGTGCTGCACCTGGCCGGGGGCTTGCATAAATTTATGGGCTGGGATCGGCCCTTGCTGACAGATAGCGGAGGATACCAAGTTTATTCCCTGACAGAAGTGCGGAAAATCAAAGAGGAAGGTGTGACTTTCCGGTCGCATATTGATGGATCGAAACATTTGTTTACGCCCGAAAACGTCATGGACACACAGCGAATCATTGGCGC